>NZ_JBMDJR010000030.1:0-20346 GCF_057809295.1 Pseudomonas sp. FG35
AACGCATCACCACACTGCACTTTGTGCCGTCGATGCTCGACGTGTTCCTCGCCCATGGCGACACCGCGCGCTGCAACGGTCTGCGTCAGGTGATGTGCAGCGGTGAAGCGTTGCCGGGCAGTCTGGTGCGGCGCTTCAAACAGCAATTGCCGGGTAGCGGATTGCATAACCTCTACGGCCCGACCGAAGCAGCAGTGGACGTTACGGCCTGGGATTGCGCCGGACCAATCGAAACCACGCCGGACAACACGCCCATCGGCAAACCGATCGCCAACACCCGCCTGTACATCCTTGATGCCCAGCAACAACCGGTCCCGCAAGGCGTGGTCGGCGAGTTGTACATCGGTGGCGTTCAAGTGGCGCGCGGTTACCTGAATCGCCCAGAGCTGAGCGCCGAGCGTTTCCTCAACGATCCATTCAAGCCGAACGGCAGGATGTACCGCACCGGCGACGTCGCCCGTTATCTGGCCGATGGCAACATCGAATACCTGGGCCGTAACGACGATCAGGTGAAAATCCGAGGCCTGCGCATCGAACTCGGGGAAATCCAGTCACGCCTGACCGATATCAGCGGCGTGCAGGAAGCCGTGGTGCTGGCCCGCGAAGATGTGCCGGGGGACAAGCGTCTGGTCGCCTATTACACCGGCGCCCGGCTGGAAATCGACGTGTTGCGCGGTCACCTGCTGGAGCACCTGCCGGACTACATGGTGCCGGCGGTATTTGTGCATCTGGATGCTCTGCCGCTCAGTCCGAACGGCAAGCTCGACCGCAAAGCCCTGCCGGCACCGGATCAAGCCTCGCTCATCACCCGCGAATACGAAGCCCCGGTCGGCGAGGTGGAAATCCTCCTCGCCGGACTCTGGGCCGAACTGCTCAACGTGGAGCGAGTAGGGCGCCACGACAACTTCTTCGAGTTGGGCGGGCACTCGCTGATGGCTGTCAATCTGGTGGCGCGGATGCGCCATGTCGGTCTGGCCGCCGATGTGCGCGTGCTGTTCAGTCAACCGACGCTTGCTGCACTGGCTGCCGCGGTCGGCGATGAGACAGAGACCGAAGTCCCGGCCAACCGTATCGCGCCGGACTGCAAACACATCACTCCGGACATGCTGCCCCTGGTTGCGCTGGATCAGCCCGCCATCGACCGCATCGTCGCCAGCATTCCCGGCGGTGCGGCCAATGTGCAGGACATTTATCCGTTGGCACCGTTGCAGGCCGGCATTCTGTTCCATCACTTGTCGGCGCCACAGGGCGATCCGTATGTGTTGCAGGCGCAGTTCGCCTTTGCCGATGAGTCACGTCTGCGGGTGTTCGCCGAGGCCTTGCAGGCCGTGATCGAGCGCCATGACATTTTGCGTACGTCGCTGTTCTGGGACGGTCTGCAAGAGCCGGTGCAAGTGGTCTGGCGTCAGGCATCGCTGGTGTGTGAAACGGTCGAACTGGACGCCGCTGAAGTGGATGCGCTGAGCCAGTTGCGCAACCGCTTCGATGCCCGGCAATACCGCATGGCCGTCACGCAGGCGCCACTGATGCGCGTGGTGCACGGCTGGGATGCGGTCAATCGGCGCGTGGTGGCGCTGTTGCTGTTCCATCACCTGGTCATGGATCACATTGCGCTGGAAGTGTTGCGCCACGAGATGCAGGCGGTCCTGCTCGGCCAGGTGCGACAACTGGCCGAACCGGTGCCTTATCGCACCTATGTCGCTCGTACTCGCTCGGGGCTGAGCGAAGAGGAACATGAGACGTTCTTCCGTGACATGCTTGGCGACATTGACGAACCGACCCTGCCGTATGGCCAGGGCTCTGTTGCGGAGAGCGGCAACGGGCATGCGCAACGGTTGCTGGACACCGCGTTGAGCCAGCGGGTCAGGGCCAGGGCCAGGCGTCTGGGCGTCAGTGCCGCGAGCTTGATGCACCTGGCCTGGGCCAACGTGCTGGGGCAACTGTCGGGGCGTGAAAACGTGGTGTTCGGCACGGTGTTGCTCGGCCGGTTGCATGGCGGTGAAGGGGCCGAACGGGCGCTGGGGGTGTTCATCAATACCTTGCCGCTGCGCATCGATCTGGGCGGGCAATCGGTGAGGGAGGCCGTGCTGGCGACCCATCAGCGCTTGAACCGCTTGCTGCATCACGAACACGCGCCGCTGGCATTGGTGCAGCGTTGCAGCGCCATGGCGCCGGGGGCGTCACTGTTCAATGCGTTGTTCAATTACCGCCACAGTGGTGCCGGAGGCACGCCGTCCGCTGAGGTCGTGGCGGCATGGCAGGGCATGCAGTTGCTCGATGCCGAAGAGCGCAGCAACTACCGCCTGAGCCTGAGCGTCGATGACCTGGGCGAAGACTTCAGCCTGACCGCGTTAACCACGTCCGGGATCGATGCCGGGCGGATCTGCGACTACATGGATCTTGCGGTCGGCAGCTTGTTACAGGCATTGGAGCGGACGCCGCAACTGGGCATCGATCAGTTGTCGATCCTGCCGCGGGATGAGCGGCGGCAATTGCTCGTCGATTTCAACGCCACTCAACGGGATTACCCGGCGACGTTGACGGTTCATCGTCTGTTCGAACAGCAGGTGACGAAGCATCCGCAAGCGGTGTCAGCGGTGCATGGTGCGCAATCGCTGAGTTACTTTGAGTTGAATGAGCGGGCCAATCGTCTGGCCCATCACTTGATCGGCCAAGGTGTTCAACCGGGCGATCATGTGGCGATTCTTCTGCCGCGTTCGCTGGATCTGCTGATCGCGCAACTGGCCATCGGAAAATGTGCGGCGGCTTACGTGCCGCTGGACATCAACGCCCCGGCCGAGCGTCAGGCGTTCATGGTCGAGGACTGTGGGGCGAAAGCGCTGCTGACCTTCAGCACTGAGACGGTTGATTACGCCGTGCGCCGGATCGACCTCGATGCGCTGAAACTCGATGCGCAACCGCCGCACAATCCGGACCTGCCGCAGTCTTCGGAATCCGTGGCCTACATCATGTACACCTCCGGTTCCACCGGCACGCCGAAAGGGGTGATGGTGCCGCACCGGGCCATCGGGCGACTGGTGATCAACAACGGCTACGCCGATTTCAATCCGCAGGATCGTGTGGCGTTCGCCTCCAACCCGGCATTTGACGCCAGCACCATGGACGTATGGGGGCCGCTGCTCAACGGTGGGCGAGTAGTGGTGATCGATCACGCGACCTTGCTTGATCCGCAAGCCTTCGGACGTGAACTGGCGAACACCGGCGCCACGATCCTGTTCGTCACCACCGCGCTGTTCAACCAGTACGTTCAACTGATCCCCGAGGCACTGAAAGGCCTGCGCATTGTGCTCTGCGGCGGTGAACGCGCCGACCCGGCGGCCTTCCGCCGTTTGCTCGCCGAGGCATCGGACCTGCGCATCATCCACTGCTATGGCCCAACCGAAACCACCACCTACGCCACGACGTTTGAAGTGCGCGAAGTGTCGGAAACCGCCGAAAGCGTGCCGATTGGCGGGCCGATCTCCAACACCCAGGTCTATGTGCTCGACGCCCGTCAGCAACCGGTGCCGATGGGCGTGATCGGCGAGTTGTACATCGGCGGCCAGGGCGTAGCGCTGGGCTATCTGAATCGCCCGGACCTGACCGCCGAAAAATTCCTGCAAGACCCGTTCGGCGATCAACCGGGAGCGCTCCTGTACCGCACCGGCGACCTCGCACGCTGGCTGGCACCGGGTCAGCTGGAGTGCATCGGTCGTAACGACGATCAGGTGAAGATTCGCGGCTTCCGCATCGAACTGGGGGAAATCGAAAATCGCCTGCTGAACTGCGACGGTGTGAAGGAAGCCATCGTGCTGGCGCGGCAGGACGGCCAGGAACCATTGCGCCTCGTAGCCTATTTCACTGCCGAAGAGGGCGTCGACAGCGCCAGTTTGCGGGGGCAACTGCAAGCACGCCTGCCGGAATACATGGTGCCCTCGGCCTGGGTGCAACTCGACGTGTTGCCGCTGAACAACAACGGCAAGGTCGACCGCAAAGTCTTGCCGGTACCGGCGCAGGACGCACTGCTCAGCCGCGTCTATGAGGCTCCGGCCAATCCGCTGGAGGAAACCCTGGCGCAGCTGTGGGCCGAGGTGTTGCAGGTCGAACAGGTTGGTCGTCACGACAATTTCTTCGAACTGGGCGGGCACTCGCTGCTGGCGATTCGTCTGGTCAACCTGATGCAGCAGAGCGGGCTGGAAGTGACGCTGGCCGAGCTGTTCCAGCATGCCAGCATCGAGTCGCTCGGCACGGTGCTCAGCCAGCGCACAGGCGCAGAGCAACAGAACGATGGGCTGGTCGTGGTGCGTGCCGGTGGCACCGGCGCACCGTTGTTCCTGGTCCATGAGTTCAGCGGACTGGACGCCTACTTCCCGGCGCTGGGTTTGCACATCGACGGTGATTTCCCGGTCTACGGTCTACCGGGTATTCCGTTCGGCAAGGCACCGCTGCGCACCATGGAATGCCTCGCCGCACGCATGGTGGACATCATCCGGTCGGTGCAGCCGCAAGGGCCTTATCGCCTGGCCGGCTGGTCGTTCGGCGGGGTATTGGCCTATGAAGTGGCGATGCAGTTGCTCGGCATGGATGAGACGGTGGCGTTCGTGGGTCTGATCGACAGTTTCGTGCCGCGCCTGACCGATCAGGGCAAGGCGCGCTGGAGCGACGAGCACGCGCACAAGCGCCAGTTGCTGCAGCATTGCACGATGTACTGGGCCACCTGCGGCGAGGCGGGGCAAACCGCGCTGGCGCATCTGGCGCTGTTGCAGACCGAGCTGGAACAGATCGACTTCCAGCCGCTGTTGAGCCGTTGCCGGGAAGAGCAACTGCTGCATCCGGATATGGCGGCCGCCGCGCCGCAAGACCTCTGGCACTACCTTGATCGTGAGGTCGCCCACGGTCATGCGCTGGCGCATTACCGGATCAATCCATTGGGCTTGCCGCTGCACCTGTTCCGGGCGCAGGAGCATCCGACGGAGCTGTCTCGTCGTCACCCGACCCTGGGTTGGTCGGATGAAGTTCCGGCCACGCTCCTGCATTGCATCGACGTGCCGGGCGATCACCAGAGCATGATGCAGGCGCCGCATGTGCACGTGCTCGGTCAGGCACTCAGTCAGGCATTGCAGGCTTCGACTGCCATCGAATCCCGAGCCTATCAGCCGTTGCTGACAATCCAGACCGGTCACGCCGGGCATGCGCCGATTTTCTGTGTGCCGGGGGCTGGCGACAGTGTTACCGGGTTCATCCATCTGACCGAAGCGCTGGGGCCGGAGTGGCCGATTTACGGGCTGCAACCCCGAGGCCTCGACGGCGCGACGGTGCCGCACAGCCGGGTCGAAAGCGCCGCCACGTTCTACCTGCGGGCACTTGAGCAGTTGTATCCGCAAGGACCGGTGCATCTGATCGGGCATTCGTTCGGTGGCTGGGTGGCTTACGCCATGGCGGCGCAGTTGCAGGCGGCGGGGCGCGAGGTGGCGTCCCTGACCCTGATCGACAGTGAATCGCCAGGCGGCAACAGCGTGGTGGGCAAGCCGTACACCACGACGGCGGCGTCGTTACGCCTGATCGAGTCGCTGCAACTGTCCAGCGGCAAGTCTCTGGGCATCGATGCGCTGTCCTTCGCCGAAGCCGACGACAGCACGCAAATGCGCCTGCTGCACGAGGGGATGGTGCGCGCGGGTGTGCTGTCCGAACGTGCATCAGCCGATGCGATGCACGGCCCGGTGCGCACCTTCGCCACCGCGCTGCGCACGGTTTATCGACCGGCTCTGGCCTACACCGGGCCGGTGCGTCTGGCGCTGGTGGATGACCCGACGCTGGACGCATCGGGCAATCAGCGCGAGCAGGCGGCGATGCTCGAAGGCTGGCAGCGCGAGGCCAGGGATCTGGCGGTGTGGTACGGCCCCGGCAACCACTTCACGATTCTCAAGGCGCCCAACGTCTTCAGTCTTGCGGCGTGGTGGCATGACGGGTTGACGGTGGCGGCGGGTCAAGTGTTGTCCTGATTGAAGTTTTTATCCTGGAACCCGGCCGCTGGCCGGGCTCAACCCTGAACGGAATTGTGGTCATTTATGGAACAGTCGAAGTTGCGCAAAGTCGGTCTGGGAGTCGCGTTGACGCTGGTGGCCGGGTTGGTGTTCTACACGGTGCAGGCGCCGGCCGAAGCACCGCAATACCTGACCGCCACGGTCGAACGTGGCGACATTGAAAACGCGGTGCTCGCCACCGGTTTGCTGGAGGGCATCAAGCAGGTGGACGTCGGTGCCCAGGTCTCGGGGCAGTTGAAGTCGCTCAAGGTCAAGGTTGGCGACAAGGTCAAGAAGGGTCAGTGGCTGGCGGAAATCGACCCGCTGGTGCTGCAGAACACGCTGCGCCAGGCTCAGGTCGATGAGGAAAACCTGCAAGCCCAGCGACGGGCGACTCAGGCTCAGTTACGCCAGACCAAGGCGATTTACGAGCGCTATCAGAATCTGCAGGAGGACGCCTCGATCTCGCGGCAGGATTTCGAAACCGCGCAATCGAACTATGAAGTGCAGCAGGCCAACCTGATGTCGCTGGATGCACAGATCAAGAGTGCGCACATCCAGATCGACACGGCCAAGGTCAATCTGGCCTACACGCGGATCGTCGCGCCCATCGATGGCGACGTGGTGGGCATCGTCACCCAGGAAGGCCAGACCGTGATTGCCAGCCAACTGGCGCCGGTTCTGCTGAAACTGGCGGATCTGGACACCATGACCGTCAAGGCTCAGGTGTCGGAGGCCGACGTCATTCATATCGCACCGGGGCAAGAGGTGTATTTCACCATTCTGGGCGAGGACAAGCGTTATTACGGCAAGCTGCGCGGCACCGACCCTGCGCCGCAGAACTTCCTTGAAGCGCCGCCAGCCGGGACACCGAAGCAGAACACGGCGGTGTTCTACAACGCGCTGTTCGACGTGCCCAATCCTGATCACCGCTTGCGCATCTCCATGACGGCCCAGGTGCGGGTGGTGCTCGACACCGCCAAATCGGTGCTGACGATTCCGGTAGCGGCGCTGGGCCCGCGCAACAACGATGGCAGTTTCCCGGTGCGAGTGCTGGATGCCAAAGGCCAGGCGCAGTCGCGCAATGTCCAGACCGGGATCAACAACAACGTCAAGGTGCAGGTCAACGACGGCCTGGCCGAAGGCGACCGGGTGGTGATCGGTGATCCGGTGACGAAAGTGGCAGGGGCATGAGCATGAGCGAACCTCTGCTGCAACTGACCGGCATCAGCCGCAGTTTCACTGCCGGCGACCGTGAATTTCTGGCGCTGAAGAATATCGACCTGACGATCCATGCCGGGGAAATGGTCGCGATCATCGGCGCCTCGGGCTCCGGCAAATCGACCCTGATGAACATCCTCGGCTGCCTCGATTACGCCACCGCCGGCAGCTACAGGATCAACGGTCGGGAAACCCGTGATCTGGACAATCAGGCGCTGGCGGAACTGCGTCGCGACTATTTCGGCTTTATCTTTCAGCGCTACCACTTGCTGCCGCACTTGAGCGCGGTGCACAACGTCGAGATGCCGGCGATCTACGCCGGCACGCCGGAACCGCAGCGTCATGCCCGGGCCCGTGAATTGTTGGCGCGCCTTGGGCTGGAAGGGCACCTGACGCACCGCCCGAGCCAGCTATCGGGCGGTCAGCAGCAGCGGGTCAGTATCGCCCGTGCGCTGATGAACGGCGGGGAAGTGATCCTCGCGGATGAGCCCACCGGCGCCCTCGATACCACCAGCGGCAAGGAGGTGATGCGCATCCTGCTGGAGCTGCACGCGGCCGGGCACACGGTGATTCTGGTGACTCACGACCCCAAGGTCGCGGCCAACGCCGAGCGCATCATCGAAGTCAGCGACGGCGAAATCCTCAGCGACCGCCGCAACGAGCGCGACACCGCGGCATTTAGCAATGAGGACGCGGTGCCCAAATCCACGGCAGCGCGGCGTCTGGTGGCCAGCCTCGGGTTGTTCAAGGAAGCCTTCAACATGGCCTGGGTCGCGCTGATTTCCCATCGAATGCGTACCTTGCTGACCATGCTCGGGATCGTCATCGGCATCACTTCGGTGGTGTCGATCTCGGCCATCGGCGAAGGGGCCAAGCGCTATGTGCTGAAGGACATCCAGGCCATCGGCAGCAACACCATCGATATCTACTCCGGCACCAGTTTCGGCGACAGCCGCTCTGCGGCCATCGAAACCCTGGTGCCGGCGGATGTGACGGCGCTCAACCAGCTGTACTACGTCGACAGCGCCACGCCGGTGGTCGGGCGCAATCTGTTGCTGCGCTATCGCAACATCGACCTCGATGCCCAGGTCAACGGGGTCAGCGATCTTTACTTTCAGGTGCGCGGAATCAAGATGGAGTCGGGCATTGCATTCAGCGAAAGTGATGCCCGACGCCAGGCGCAGGTGGTGGTGATCGATCACAACACCCGCCATCGGTTGTTCGGCGAGGGCGTCGATCCGTTGGGGCAGGTGATCCTGATCGGCAATCTGCCGTGCACCGTGATCGGTGTGGCGGCGGAGAACAAGAACATCTTCTCCTCAAGCAAGTCTTTGAATGTCTGGGTGCCTTATGAAACCGCGGCCGGGCGGCTGTTGGGCCAGCGTTATCTGGACAGCATCAGTGTGCGGATCAAAGACGGCCAGCCGAGCAAAGTGGTGGAAGACAACGTCAACAAACTGATGCTGCAGCGTCACGGCACCAAGGATTTCTTTACCAACAACCTCGACAGCGTGATGCAGACCGTGCAGAAAACCAGCCGCTCGCTGGCACTGTTGTTATCGCTGATTGCGGTGATTTCGCTGGTGGTCGGGGGCATCGGGGTGATGAACATCATGCTGGTGTCGGTCACCGAGCGTACTCGTGAAATCGGTATTCGCATGGCGGTGGGGGCGCGACAGTCGGACATCCGTCAGCAGTTTCTGGTGGAGGCGGTGATGGTCTGTCTGCTCGGTGGGGCCATCGGTATTTCGCTGAGTTACGCCATCGGCCATTTGTTCTCGTTGTTCATCAAGGAGTGGGAAATGGTGTTCTCGCTGACCTCGGTGCTCACGGCGGTGATCTGCTCGACGCTGATCGGCATCGTGTTCGGCTTTGTGCCGGCACGCAATGCGTCGCGGCTCGACCCGATCGAGGCGTTGGCGCGGGACTGACCGGCGGGCATGAAAAAACCGCCGTTCCTGGCAGGATGGCGGTTTCCTTACAGGCGTGCGAACGATCAGGCCGCGTTGGACGGGTCGCAGGCGGCCGGGCAGTCTTCAGGTGAATACATCCAGCGCATCAGCGAATGGCGACCGCTGATCCCCAGTTTGATGGCGGCACGCTTGAGGTAGCTCTCGACGGTGTTGACCTTCAGTTGCAGTCGCTCGGCCAGTTCAGGCGCGGTGCGGCCGGCAAGCAGGCCGACGCACACTTCCATCTCACGGTTCGACAGGCTCAGGCCCAGTTGCTGCACGCGCTCGCAAAAGCGCAATCGCAGGGTTTCCAAGCCTTGCAGCGAGGCTTCGGTCGCCGCGGCTTGCGCCTCGGGATCCGCATTCGCCGGTTGCAGCGCGTGGATGTGCTTTTCCACCATCGGCAGCAACACCGGGGAGATGTCCTGCAACAGGCTGCGCTCCCGGGCGGAAAATCGCTTCGACGGCCCGCAGCGGTACACGGAAATCACATAACTGTAACCGTCCTTGCGCCGGGTCAGGTGCAGCTGCGACGCATCGGTGACCGTGGAGGGTTCGGGGGCGGGCACGTCACTGTTGCCGGGATCGGTGCTCAGTTCGGAATACACCGTCTCGGCCGTCAGCGTCGCCTCTTTGGGGCATTCAGGCTCGCTGCGCGGTTGCGCACGTCCGACCGGCTCCACGCGCATCTGCCGGATATGTGTGGCATCCACGGCCAGTTGGGTGAGAATCAGGTCATGCAGCATCCGCGGAAAATGCCGGCTGCCGGTGCTGGCGATGACCTTGCCGATTTGAGGGAACAGATGTGAGTTCATGTGTTTCATCCATGAGTAGCAATGGGGGAATTGCGCTTTCCCGATTCTCCGGCTGATGTCCTTGGCCGGCGACAACAAAACGGGAAATTGGATCCTATCCTAGTACAACGTTTGAGCGACGGTTTAATGAAGGGGCTATTAGCTCATAACCAGCCTGAGTGGCGTGGCGCGAAGGGTGCTGCCTGTATCGCGGTAATTAGTTCGTAGGTCTTCGAAGTGATCAATGAAATGTCCTACAGAGACTTTAAGAGGAATCCTACTTATGACAGCTATTTATAGGCGTAAAAAAGCCCGTTTCAGCCGAAACTGAAACGGGCTTCTTCCCGTATCAACGACCGGTTACTTCAGGTCGTTGAAATGGTCTCGCAGGAATTCGTAAAAGCGGAACGCTTGAAACGATCTCCATACGAGGCTCAGCGTACGCAGCAACAGCTTCATACGTTTTGGCCTCCAGGTCGGGGGCCAAACCTCCAGCGCACTTACCGGATCATGTTTGCCTTCGGACAAGCACGTCAGTGTTATCCATGAGGCGGCCGGTTGTGATCCCTCCGAGCCATCATTCCGGCACGGGTGCAAAACCGTGTCGAAGGGCATGAAACCGTTATGGTTCCAGCCAAGCCTCACAGATACACTGTCGAGTGAGCTCGGGCATATTAACCGGTCTCATGGCGTGATTTTGAGGTTCCTGGAAAAAGACTCTGTGTGTTTTGTAATTCGTTATTTCTGCCAGCATGATCTGGTGTGTTAAAGGGCCTGCAGGTCTGCCTTTGTATGAGCAGATCATCGTTAAATACACGCAAAATAACGTTGCAACGAAAACCAAAGATTAATAGTATTCCCGCACGTCAGTGTTGTCCGTGAGCCATCAAGCCCCAGCCGCAAACTGAGGCTTGTCGAAAAAACCGCCCCGCAAAGGCGGTTTTTTTTCGCCCATCGTTTGGCCCTCGACAGCGATCCTACGCCTCGGTAACCGAAGGCAACGCGGCATCCACCAACTCGATCCAGTGCCGGACCGGCGTGCGCCCCGCACCGTCGAGGTGTGTCTGACAGCCGATATTGGCGGTGACGATGACGTCCGGATGGCCGCTTTCCAGGGCATTGAGTTTTTGTTCGCGCAACTGCCGGGCCAGTGTTGGCTGGGTCAGCGAGTAGGTGCCCGCCGAGCCACAGCACAGATGTGCGTCCGGCACAGACGTGAGGCTAAAGCCCAGTCGAGTCAGCACCGACTCCACCGCGCCGCCAAGTTTCTGCGCGTGCTGCAGGGTGCAGGGGCAGTGAAAGGCCAGGCGCTGAACAGCGTGGATGCCGAGGGATTCAAGCGGTTCGTCTCTTAGCACTTCCACCAGATCCCGGGCGAGCGTGGTGACACGTCTTGCCTTCTCGGCGTAGACCGGATCGGCGCGAAGCAAATGCCCGTAATCCTTGATGAACGCACCGCAACCGCTGGCGGTCTGCACGATCGCTTCGGCACCCTGTTCGATGGCCGGCCACCACGCATCAATATTGTGACGGGCGCGGTCAAGGCCGGAGGCCTGGGCGTCGAGGTGATAATCCACCGCGCCACAACAACCAGCCTCGCGGGCCGGGATCACGCTGATGCCCAGACGATCCAGCACCCTTGCCGCTGCTGCATTGGTGTTGGGTGACAAACCCGGCTGCACGCACCCCTCCAGCATCAGCACGTGCCGTGCATGGCGGATGACGGGACGTGATGCGGGCATCACCGCGTCGCGTGGCAGTTTGTCTTGCAGGGCATCGGGCAGTAGCGCCCGGAACATCTGACCGCCAATGACCAACCCTTTGAACAATCGTGGATTGGGCACGATGTTTCGCAACCCTTCACGCAATAGTCGTTGCCCGAGCGGGCGCGGGACGGCGGCGTCGACTACTGCCCGACCGATGTCGAGCAGGTTGTGATAATCCACGCCGGAAGGGCAGGTGGTTTCACAGTTACGGCACGACAGGCAGCGATCCAGGTGTTGCTGGGTTTTCGCCGTGACTTTGTTGCCTTCAAGCACCTGTTTGATCAAATAGATGCGTCCCCGCGGGCCGTCCAGTTCATCGCCGAGCAATTGATAAGTCGGGCAGGTCGCGTTGCAGAATCCGCAATGAACGCACGTGCGCAGGATGCTTTCGGCCTCTTCGGCGCGGGGCAGTTGTCGGGCTTGCGGGCTGAGGGTGGTCTGCATGGCTCAAAGCTCCGCGTACAGTCGCCCGGGGTTGAAAATGCCCCGGGGGTCGAGTTGTCGTTTGAGTTGGCGGTGATAGTGCAGCAGGGCGGGCGCCAGAGGATGGAATGGTTCATCGATCAGACCGTGGCTGTAGCAGGTCGCATGCCCGCCAGCTTCGCCGACCACTTTGCGAATGACCGTCGCTTCGGCTGTCGATTTGAGCCAGCGTTGCGCGCCGCCCCAGTCAAGCCACTGCTCGCCGGGCAGGTTCAGCGGCGGTGTGTTGAGCGGCACGGACAGGCGCCAGAGCGGTTGGTCTTCATCGAAGAAGCCCAGGCGTTGTTCGTTGAGGTCGGCCCAGAACGAACTGTCGATCAACTCGCCGCCAAGGCGATCATGGGCGGCCGCCACTGAACCTTCGCCACCCTCCAGACGCAAGCGCAATTGCTGGCCATCGTGACACGCGGCGCTGATCGGCAACGGTTGCTGGCCCCATTCGGCCAGGCGCTGCAGGGCTTGTTCGCTGGTCATTTCGAGGCTGAGGCTCAGGCACGCGCGCGGTTTGGGCAGCACCTTGAGCGAGACTTCGGTGATGACTCCCAGCGAGCCGTAACTGCCGGTCATCAGGCGCGACAAGTCGTAGCCGGCGACGTTCTTCATGACCTCGCCGCCGAAGCGCAGATGCTTGCCATGACCCGTGATGATCCGCGTGCCCAACACGAAATCGCGCACCGATCCTGACCACGGCCGACGCGGCCCGGACAGGCCCGTGGCGATCATGCCGCCGACCGTGGCGTCGTCGGCGAAGGCGGGTGGTTCGCACGCCAGCATCTGTTGCGAAGCGTCCAGCACGGCCAGCAGTTCTGTTAGCGGAGTACCGCAACGTGCGGTGATTACCAGTTCGGTCGGGTCGTAGCTGACGATGCCGCGATGGGCGCGGGTGTCGAGAATCTCGCCACCGACGATGCGTCCGAGAAACGCCTTGCTGTTGGCGCCCTGGATGCACAGTGGCGTAGCGTTTTCCAGTGCTCGGTTGACCTGTTCGAGCAGCGCGGCGCTGTCATCGAAATCCTTGGTATCGCCCATCAGAACCGCTCCAGTTCGGGGAAGGGCAATTGCCCATGGTGTACGTGCAGGGCACCGAATTCGGCGCAGCGATGCAGGGTCGGAATGTTTTTGCCGGGATTGAGCAGGCCTCCGGGGTCGAAGGCTGCTTTCACGGCGTGGAACAGGTTCAGCTCATCACGGTTGAACTGCGCGCACATCTGGTTGATTTTTTCCCGGCCCACGCCGTGTTCGCCGGTGATGCTGCCGCCGACCTTCACGCACAGTTCGAGGATCTTGCCACCCAGCGCTTCGGCACGTTCGAGTTCGCCGGGCTGATTGGCGTCGAACAGAATCAGTGGATGCATGTTGCCATCGCCGGCATGGAAGACGTTGGCAACCCGCAAGCCATATTCAGCTGAAAGCTGAGCAATCGCATGCAGTACGCCGGGTAGCTCGCGGCGCGGGATGGTGCCGTCCATGCAGTAATAGTCCGGCGACAATCGTCCTACGGCGGGGAAGGCATTCTTGCGTCCGGCCCAGAATCGCGCGCGCTCGGCCTCGTCCCGGGCCTGGCGCAGCTCGGTGGCGCCGGCGTGCTCGAGCACTTGCCGGACCCGCGTGCAATCATCGTGGACATCGGCTTCAACGCCATCGAGCTCGCAGAGCAGAATCGCCTCGGCGTCCACCGGATAACCGGCGTGGATGAAGTCTTCGGCCGCGCGAATCGCCAGGTTATCCATCATTTCCAGGCCGCCGGGGATGATGCCGGCCGCGATGATGTCGGCCACTGCGCGGCCGGCCTTTTCCACGGAGTCGAATGCCGCCAGCAGCACTTTGGCCGTCTGCGGTTTGGGCAAGAGCTTGACCGTGACTTCGGTAATCACCCCGAGCAGGCCTTCGGAACCGGTGAACAGTGCCAGCAGGTCGAAACCGGGGGAGTCCAGCGCCTCCAACCCCAGCGTTAGGCGTTCGCCATCGACACTGAGGATCTCGACCTTGAGCAGGTTGTGCACGGTCAGTCCGTATTTGAGGCAGTGCACGCCACCGGCGTTTTCCGCCACATTGCCGCCGATGGAGCAGGCGATTTGCGAGGAAGGATCAGGCGCGTAATACAACCCGAACGGCGCCGCGGCCTGGGAGATCGCCAGATTGCGCACACCGGGTTGAACCCGCGCGGTGCGGGCTTCGGGGTCGATCTGCAGGATATTGTTGAAGCGCGCCATCACCAGCAACACGCCTTTTTCCAACGGCAGGGCGCCGCCGGACAAACCGGTCCCGGCGCCTCGGGCCACCACCGGCACACGTCGTTCGTGGCAGATTCGCAACACGCCCTGAACTTCATCGATATGTCGTGGCAGTACCACCAGCAGCGGCGTGGTGCGATAGGCGGACAGCCCATCGCATTCATACGGCTTCAATTCTTCGCGCTGATGCAGCACTTCCAGGTCTGGCCATTGGTGCAGCAGGGCTTGCAGAAGTGCAGTCTTGTCGACGTCGGGCAAAACGCCGTCGACCTGTTCGTCGTAGAGAATGTTCATGATCGCTGGACGACCCTCCGTTGTCGTTATTCGAGGTCGGTGCCGGTTTCCATCATTGGGCTGCTGACACCGAGAAGTAAAGCGTAGCGGCCGTAGGTCCATTGGCTCCCGCGCTCCTGTAATATGCGGCCACCTCACCCCAACGAGCATGGAAAATGGATTCTCACTCGATTCTGGCCTTTACCCTGGTTGCCGCGATTGCGATTGCCAGCCCGGGGCCCGCGACCCTGATGGCGATCAACAACAGCCTGGCCCATGGTCAACGCAGTGCGATCTGGTCATCCCTCGGCAATGCCAGTGGCCTGTTCTGCCTCTCGGCTGCAGCGATGCTGGGACTTGGGGCCTTGCTGGCCAGCTCCGAAATGCTGTTCAACGCGGTGAAAATCATCGGTGCCGGTTATCTGTTCTACCTCGGGATCCGGCAGTTGTTCAAAAAGGGTTCGATGCTACCGGAGCACGTTGAAGATGAGTCGAAAAAGGTCCGGCCTACTCGCAGCAAACTGTACAAGTCAGCGTTCCTGACGGCCGTGACCAATCCCAAGGCGACAATGTTCTTCACCGCACTGTTTCCGCAGTTCATCGATCAGGGCGCGACATTGCTGCCGCAGTTTCTGATCCTCACCTCGATTTTCATGGCGTTGTCGGTGACGTCGCTGACGCTTTATGCAGCGCTCGCCTCGCGGGCCAAGGGCGTGCTGACCCGGCCTGCGCTGTCCCGCTGGGTCAGTCGGGTTGTCGGAACTACGTTTATCGGTTTCGGGGCTGCGATTCTGACGATGCGTCGGCAGGCCGCGTAAGTAAAAGCTGTCCGACTGAAATCAGTCATCCATTCAAGGAAGTATTGCGTGGCACTCAGGGTTTTAGTGGTCGGCGGTTATGGAAATTTCGGCAGCATTGTCAGTCGGCATTTGATTGAGATGCCTGACATCGAGTTGGTGATCTCAGGCCGCGACCCGCAGAAATTGGCGCACAAAGTCGACGAGCTGAAAGCCCGGTCGGGCGTTGTCTGCGAGAGTTGGTGCGGCAACGCGATGGGGGACGGGTTTGACGCAGCTCTGAAATCGATGAACATTCAACTGGTCATCCACACCGGCGGCCCGTTTCAAGGGCAATCCTATGCGGTTGCCGAGCGCTGCATCGGCGCGGGTGTGCATTATTGCGACTTGTCCGACTGCCGAACTTTCGTCAACGGCATCGGAATCCTCGATGCCCGCTCGAAACAGGCCGGCGTGGCGATCCTCAGCGGTTGCAGTTCAGTGCCGACACTTTCATCGGCCCTTATCGATGAACAGCGGCATCGCTTCTCCCGCATCGATTCGATCGAACATGGTATTTCCTCGTCGGCGAAAATGCCGGGCCTGTCGACGGTTGAAGGTGTTCTGGCCTACGCCGGCAAGCCGATCAGGCAACTCAGGAATGGTCAGGTTCATGAGGTGGCAGGCTGGCTGGACCTGACGTTGCGCAAGATGCCTCACCTGGGCGTTCGGGTGCTGGCGAACGTCGACGTGCCGGACATGGATATCTTCGCTAAACGCTATGGCGCAGGAACCTTGAGTTTCAAGGCGGGTGCGGGCCTGAAGCTGGGTGGTGTGGCCAACGGTCTGTTCGCGCTGGCGCGCAGGTTTGGTGCGTTTCGTGATCATCTTCCCTGGGCCGCGCGGCTTCATCGTTGGGGTACCTGGTTCGAGCGATTCGGTGATGGCAAAAGCGCAATGTATATCGACGTGACAGGACTCGGTATCGACGGAAAACCGCTGGCCATGACGGTGCAGCTCACCGCCCGGAATGACAAGGGACCGGAAATTCCCAGCTGCGCAGCCGTTGCCCTGGCCGCGAAAATCGCGCAGGGATACCAGCCCGAGGCTGGCGCACGTCCTTGTGTAGGAGAGATCAGCGTTGACGAGTACATGGCGGCCATCAACGATCCGCAGAATCTGAGCCTGTCGATGCATTTCTCTGACGGGCAGAACTGACCGTGCTCTATCTATGCCTCAAATACATTCACATCATCGCCGCGGTTTTTCTGTTCGGATTCGGCATGGGGTCGTACCTCTACCTGATGCCGTACAGCCAACCCTCTGGTGATCGCGCACGTGGCGAGAATGGTCGTACGGTTCGACGCCTGGATCACCACACCGGCGGGCTTTATTCAGGTCGCTACGGGATACGGGTTGACCAGGCTTGCCGGAATGCCTTTGACCACGGAGTGGGTACTGACGTCCTTGATCATTTTCCTGTGCGTCGGCTCGCTCTGGTTGCCGGTTTTAGTGCTTCAGAAGCGTTTGTACGTGATGGCTTCAAGCGCAGTCGAGACTGGGGCAGGGCTCGCTGATGACTACCGCTGCGTGTATCGAAAGTGGTTCTGGATGGGTGTTGCCGGTTTTCTGGGGATGTTCGTGATCGTGCTGCTGATGGTGACGAAGATGACGCCGGGGCAGTGGGCCGACCTGTTGGTGTAGCGAACGCAACGCCCGATACACCCGCACCGGACGTCGCGTCGTATCAGGTGAAGCTTAATCCAGATCGCTCGCCTGATGCCGCTCCGCAACCTGGCTCGCTTCATCGCCCCACGTCCGGTTGACGCGCTGGCCACGAATCACCGCAGGCCGTTCGGCAATCTCTTGCGCCCAGCGTTGCACGTGGGTGTATTCGTGAGCAGAAAGGAACTCGGCGGCGGAGTACACGTTGTTGCGCACCAATTGCCCGTACCAAGGCCAGACCGCGATGTCGGCGATGGTGTAGTCGTTGCCGGCGAGGAAAGGGCTTTCACTCAGACGTCGATCAAGCACGTCCAACTGCCGCTTGGTTTCCATGGTGAACCGGTTGATCGGGTATTCGAGCTTGTCCGGCGCATACGCATAGAAATGCCCGAAGCCACCGCCCAGATACGGCGCCGAGCCCATCTGCCAGAACAACCAGTTCAGGGTTTCGGTGCGTCCCGCCAGGTCGGTGGGCAGGAAAGCGCCAAATTTTTCCGCCAGATAGAGCAGGATCGAGCCGGATTCGAAGACGCGAATGGCCGGTTCTACGCTGCGATCCAGCAACGCCGGAATTTTCGAATTGGGGTTGATCTCGACAAAGCCGCTGGAGAACTGATCGCCCTCATTGATGCGGATCAGCCAGGCGTCGTACTCGGCGCCGGTGTGTCCGAGCGCCAGCAGCTCCTCGAGCAGGATGGTCACTTTCACGCCGTTGGGCGTGGCCAGTGAATACAACTGCAACGGATGTTTGCCGACTGGCAGCGTCTTGTCGTGCGTCGGCCCGGCAATCGGGCGATTGATGCTGGCGAACTGGCCGCCGGACGGAGCGATGTGTTTCCAGACCTTGGGTGGAGCGTAGGGCGCCTTACTCATGAAACGGACCTCATCGGTTGTATGCTGGATGACGTGAGCCGGACCGGGAGTGTGTCTGGCTCTTGTCGAACAGGACACCATACAAGGGCGTTTGAATGCCACTGGTTGTTCGCTGAAATGGTTTGGGTAAAAAACAAGCCCGGCAGGTGCCGGGTTTCTGGCCGCTTCTTCTATATAGAAGAATGTTGTTTGTCGGTAGCTGAGCTATGGCGCGAATCTGTGCGCAATTGCGCCGGACTCACGCCGAGGCGCTGTTTGAAGGCTGTGGTCATATGCGCCTGCGAGTTGAAACCGCAAGCGAGGGCTATCTGCGAGAGGCTGGCCGTTGTATCGCGCATTGACGCTCGGGCTTTGGCCAGGCGTCTGTCGATCAGGTAACTGTGAGGGCTTTTGCCGGTCGCCTGCTTGAAGGCGCGCATGAAATAACCTTCGGACAACTCCAGCAATTGCGCCATCGCCGGGACGGCGAGCGGGCTGCCGAGACCGGCGTCAATGAATTCATCCAGCAGGCGCATTCGGCTGCCGGTGATCGAGCCTTGATGCATTGCCGCCTCATGGCCCTCAACCCGTTCAGCCAGGTTGAGCGCCCAGCTTTCCCAGTCATCATCCAGAGAGGCTTGCAACAGCGCATTGCGCATTCGCGACGCGAGGTGAATGGCCTGCGGGTCGATGCGATTGTTGAACGCACTGTCTCCCGCCAGTGCCGTGCCGTCCGTGCGTATCACTCGCAGGTACTCGCCGCCCGTGGGTGACTCGGACAACACGTCACATCCAGCCGGAACAAACGCCAGGCCATTGGGCATCGCATCGAAGGGGCGTATCCGGTCAGTACCAATGGCGTGCACGCCGCGCTGGCTGTCGAAGGCAAAGCCGATCGCTGATTGGGTCGCCACGTACCGCACCGAGTAGGCTGCGCCCGGCAGCAGCTCGATCGCCCACGGGCCGGCTTCGACACGACGTATCGGTTCATCAACGGTTATGGGATGGCGACGGTTTCGAGGGCTCATGAACGCAATAGTAGTGAAGGGGGCGGGTAAAAGTCAGGTCGGTTTTTTGAAAGCCGACGTGATGCGTCCGTGCCTAGACTGGGCCAACGTCCAAGGAGCCACTTATATGCACGTATTCACTCGCGACGACATCGAAAACGCCGCCCGCCAGGTTTATCAGGTGATGTCGGCCACCGCCCAATACCGTTGGCCATTGCTCGCCGAGCGGTTGGGCTGCACCGTTTGGGTCAAGCATGAAAACCACACGCCGACCGGCGCCTTCAAAGTGCGTGGCGGTATTACCTTTATGCACTGGCTGCGTCGTGAGCATCCGACTGTCAAAGGCATCGTTTCTGCGACACGTGGCAATCACGGTCAGAGTCTGGCGCTGGCGGCGCGGGCCGTGGGACTGAAAGCGTTGATCGTGGTGCCGCAGGGCAACTCGCTGGAGAAGAACAACGCCATGCGTGGCTTTGGTGGTGAAGTGGTCGAATACGGGCGCGATTTTGACGAGGCTCGTGAAGAGGCGGCGCGCCTGGCACAGAAGCACGACCTTTTTCTGGTGCCACCGTTTCACGTTGAACTGGTCAAGGGCGTAGCGACCTATGCGCTGGAGCTGTTCGGTGCGGCGCCGGATCTGGATACGGTTTACGTGCCCATTGGTTGCGGATCGGGGATCTGTGGTGTGATCGCTGCCCGCGACGCCCTAGGACTGAATACCGAAGTGGTGGGGGTGGTGTCGACAGAGGCCGCGGCCGCCAAGCTGTCGTTTGAAGCGAACGCGATTTGCGAAACCGCTTCGGCGAATACGTTCGCGGATGGTTTGGCTGTTCGCAAGCCGATTGCGCAGGCGTTCGATATCTATAAAGAAGGGGCGGCGAGGATTCTCTCGGTCAGCGAAGTTGAGATTGCCGAAGCCATGCGCGTGTATTACACCGACACCCACAATCTTGCGGAGGGCGCGGGTGCCGCAGCGTTGGCGGCGTTGATGCAGGATCGGGGGAGGATGGAGGGGAAAAAGGTCGGGGTGGTTCTGTCCGGAGGGAATATTGACCGATCGGTGTATGCAAAGGTGATTGGTTGATTGCTGATGTGCTGGTTGGCGGGCTTGGCATTCACTGACAGCAATTCGTTCGCGTCTAACATAGAAGCGGCCTTTTTCATTTCTTGATAGAAAAAGCAAATTAAGGGTTGACGGCAGATTCTGAGTCTCTATAATTCGCCCCACTTCCGGCGCAGT
>NZ_JBMDJR010000031.1:0-8453 GCF_057809295.1 Pseudomonas sp. FG35
TGGCCCGCGAAGATGTGCCGGGGGACAAGCGTCTGGTCGCCTATTACACCGGCGCACGACTGGTAATCGACGTGTTGCGCGGTCACCTGCTGGAACATTTGCCGGATTACATGGTGCCGGCGGTATTCGTGCACCTGGGTGCGCTGCCACTGAGCCCCAACGGCAAGCTCGACCGCAAGGCCTTGCCGGCGCCGGATCAGAGTGCTGCCATCACCCGCGAATACGAAGCCCCGGTCGGCGAGGTGGAAATTCTCCTCGCCGGACTCTGGGCCGAATTGCTCAACGTGGAACGGGTAGGACGCCACGACAACTTTTTTGAACTGGGCGGGCACTCATTGCTGGCGGTCAGTCTGATCGGCCGGTTACGTCAGGAAGGCATGGAAGCGGAGGTCAGGGCGTTGTTCGAACAACCGACCCTGGCCGGTTACGCCGCAATTACGGAAAGAATGGAGATCGTCCTGTGAACGTGATCGAACTGTTGGCAACACTCAAGGCTAAAGACATCCAGTTGGCGGTCACCGACGACCAGTTGCGCGTCCAGGGCAACAAACAGGCGCTGAGTGATCCGGCGGTGCTGGCGTTGCTGCGCGAGCACAAACCGGCGCTGATCGAGCTGATCAAGGCCGGGCAATATTCAGCGACCAAGAGCGGCCAGGTCGACGTGCCGGCCAATGGCATTGCCCCCGGAACCACGCGCATCAGCCCGGCGATGCTGACCCTGGCCGAACTTGATCAGGTGACCATCGACCGTCTGGTTGCCGACGTGCCGGGTGGCGCCGCCAATGTGCAGGACATCTACCCGCTGGCGCCGTTGCAGGAAGGCATTCTTTATCACCATGTCAGCGCCACGCAGGGCGACCCATACGTGATGCAAGCGCATTTCGCCTTTGCCGATCGCGGGCGCTTGGACGCGTTCGTTGAGGCTTTGCAGGCCGTGATCGATCGCCATGACATTCTCCGTACGGCGGTGGTCTGGGATGGACTGGATACACCGCAGCAAGTGGTCTGGCGTCACGCTGAATTGCCGGTGGAAGAGATCGATGCCGAAGGCGATGCGCTGGCGTATTTGCACGAGCGTTTCGATGCCCGGGAATTTCGCATGGATGTGGGCCGGGCACCGATGATGCGTCTGGCCCATGCGTGGGACGAAGCCGGGCAACGAGTCGTTGCGACGCTGCTGTTCCATCACATGGCGCTGGATCACTCGGCCCTCGATGTGGTGCGCCATGAGATGCGCGCGTTCCTCACGGGGCAGGGCAATCTGCTGGGCCGGCCGGTCGCGTTTCGTGACTACGTGGCGCAGGCGCGACTGGGTGTCAGCGAGAGCGAGCACGAGGCGTTCTTCCGCGACATGCTCGGCGATATCGACGAGCCGACCTTACCGTTCGGCTTGCAGGATGTGCAGGGCGACGGGCACGGCATCACCGAGCTGAGCGTGCCGGTGGAAGCGGCCTTGGGCCAACGCCTGCGGGGGCAGGCGCGGCAGCTCGGGGTGAGCGCGGCCAGTCTGTTCCACCTGGCCTGGGCGCAGGTGCTGGCCACGCTCGCCAGCAAGCAACGCGTGGTGTTCGGCACAGTGTTGATGGGGCGACTGCAAGGGGCCGAAGCGACTGACCGGGCGCTGGGCATTTTCATCAACACCTTGCCGGTGCGGGTCGATGTCGACACCCAGAGCGTACGCATCGCCGTGCAGGCGACCCACGCGCGCCTGACCACCTTGATGCGCCATGAACACGCGCCGCTGGCGCTGGCCCAGCGCTGCAGCAGTGTGGCTGCGCCGACGCCGCTGTTCAGCGCCTTGCTCAATTACCGTCACAGCCACGGCGCCGGGTCGGCCAGCGCGCAAACCCTTTCCGCGTGGGAAGGCATCACTACTCTGCACTCGGAAGAGCGCACCAATTACCCGCTGACCCTGAGTATCGATGACCTCGGCGACGCCTTCAGCCTGACCTTGCTCGCCACCACTGAGGTCGATCCGCAGCGGGTGTGCGATTACATGCGCGGTGCCCTGAACGGCCTGGTGTCCGCGCTGGAACAGGCACCGGATTCGCCGATCAGCCAGGTGCCGATCCTGCCGGAGGCGGAGCGCGAGCAGATTTTGCGCGGCTTCAATGCGACCCGGGCCGACTACCCGCAAGGGCTGACCATTCACCAACGTTTCGAGGCGCAAGTCATCGAACGGCCGGAAGCGGTGGCGGCAGTGTTCCTCGGTGAACACGTGACCTATGCCGAGCTGAACCTGCACGCCAACGCCCTGGCCCATCATCTGATCAGCCTGGGCGTTCGCCCCGATGATCGCGTGGCCATCGTCGCTCGACGCGGGCTCGACACGCTGGCCGGACTGCTGGCGATTCTCAAGGCCGGGGCCGGTTACGTGCCGCTCGACCCGGCGCATCCGGCCGAGCGCCTGAGCTACCTGCTCAGCGACAGCGCCCCGGTGGTGGTGCTGACCCAGAGTGATCTGCGTGATCGGTTGCCGACACTGGACGTCCCGGTGATCGACCTCGACCGCCATTCCTGGCCGCTGAGCCTGGCCCTCGACCCGCGGGTGCCGGGATTGACCAACGAGCATCTGGCCTACGTGATCTACACCTCGGGCTCGACCGGGTTGCCCAAGGGCGTGATGGTCGAACACCGCACCCTGTCCAACCTCATCGACTGGCACTGTGGCGCGTTCGATCTGTGTGCCGGCCGCCACACTTCAAGCCTTGCCGGATTCGGCTTCGACGCCATGGCCTGGGAAGTCTGGCCGGCCCTGTGTGCCGGTGCGACCCTGCACCTGGCGCCGACCCGCGACGGCAACGAAGACATCGACGCCTTGCTCGACTGGTGGCGCGCGCAGCCGCTGGACGTGAGCTTCCTGCCCACTCCGGTGGCCGAATACGCTTTCAGTCAAAACCTCGAACACCCGACCTTGCGCACGCTGCTGATCGGCGGAGATCGCCTGCGGCAGTTCAGCCGTCACCAGCACTTCGATGTGATCAACAACTACGGTCCCACCGAAGCCACGGTGGTGGCGACCTCGGGCAAGGTCGACGCCGGGCAGGCGCTGCACATCGGTCGGCCGGTGAGCAATGCCACGGTCTATTTGCTGGATGAACAGCAACGTCCGGTGCCCATCGGGGTGGCGGGGGAGTTGTATGTCGGGGGCGCCGGGGTTGCCCGGGGTTATCTGAATCGTCCGGAACTGACGGCCGAGCGCTTTCTCGACGATCCGTTCAACAGCGGGCGCATGTACCGCACGGGTGACCTGGCGCGCTGGCAGAGCGACGGGACTCTCGAGTACCTGGGACGCAACGACGACCAGGTGAAGATTCGCGGCGTGCGCATCGAGCTGGGCGAGATTGAAACCCGCCTCAACCAGCTCCCCGGTATTCAGGAAGCGGTATTGCTGGCCCGCGAAGACGAACCCGGCCAGCCGCGTCTCGTCGCCTATTACACCGAACAGGCTCAGGTCGAACCGCAACCGGTGGCTGAGCTGCGTGCTTGCCTGCTGGCGCAGTTGCCCGAGTACATGGTGCCGGCGGCATTCGTGCGACTGGACGCATTGCCGCTGACCGCCAACGGCAAGGTTGACCGCAAAGCCTTGCCGGCGCCGGATCGCGCGGCGCTGTTCACTCGCGAGTACGAAGCACCGCAAGGCGAGTTGGAAACTACGCTGGCGCGAATCTGGGGCGAAATGCTGCAGGTCGAGCGGGTCGGGCGCCGGGATCACTTCTTCGAACTGGGGGGGCATTCGCTGCTGGCGATGCGCATGGTGTCCCAGGTTCGCCAGCGCCTGGGCGTTGAACTGGCCCTGAGCGAGTTGTTCGCCAATGCCGAACTGGCGGCGGTCGCCGAGGTGCTGGACCAGGCCGGGCGCAGCTCGCAACCGGCGATTGTCCCAGTGCCTCGCGACGGCGCGCTGCCGTTGTCGTTCGCCCAGCAACGGCTGTGGTTTCTGGCGCGCATGGAAGGGGTCAACACCGCCTACAACATTCCGCTGGGTCTGCGTTTGCACGGCCATCTCGACGAGGTGGCGCTGCAACAGGCATTGGCGCGGATCGTCGAGCGTCACGAAACCCTGCGCAGCCGTTTTGTTCCGCATGACGATGAGGTGCAGGTGATGATTGCGGCGGTCGACAGCGGCCTGCTGCTGCGGGTCGAGGATCTGCGTCAGCATTCACGCGCCGACGAAGCCATGCAGGCATTGATCCGTGAACAGGCTTCGACACCGTTCGAGTTGCAGAACGATCCGTTGATTCGGGGGCGACTGGTGCGGCTGGCCGACGATCACCATGTATTGCTGTTGACCCTGCACCACATCATCTCCGATGGCTGGTCGATGGGCGTGCTGACCCGTGAACTGATGGCGCTGTATCAGGCGTTCAGTCATGGCGAGGCCGATCCGCTACCGCCACTGGCGCTGCAATATGCCGATTACGCGATCTGGCAACGCCGCTGGTTGAGCGGCGAAGTGCTGCAACGGCAGAGCGATTACTGGCAGCAGAATCTGGCCGGGGTCCCGACCTTGCTGGTGCTGCCGACCGATCGTCCGCGTCCGGCGCAACAGGATTACACCGGCAGCAGTGTCGAGTTCCGGCTGGACGGGCCACTGAGCGCCGGGCTCAAGGTGTTGAGCCAGCGGCACGGCGTGACGATGTACATGACGATGGTGAGCGCCTGGGCGCTGTTGCTCGGTCGCTTGTCCGGGCAATCGGACGTGGTGATTGGCTCGCCGATTGCCAACCGTGGCCGGGCGGAAATCGAAGGCTTGATCGGGCTGTTCATCAATACCCTGGCCCTGCGCATCGACACCTCCGGCGGGATCAGCGTCGAGGCGCTGCTGGCCCGGGTCAAGGCGTGCACGCTTGAGGCACAGGCCCATCAGGACCTGCCGTTCGAGCAGGTGGTGGAAGTCACCCGACCGGCGCGCAGTCTTTCCCACAGTCCGTTGTTCCAGAACACCCTGAGCTGGGAGAACAGCGTCGGGCCGGCGCTGGAGCTGGGTGAACTGGCGCTGGAAAGCGTGGCCGGTCCGACTCGCTTCGCCAAGTTCGACCTGTCGCTGACCCTGGGCGAAACCCGCGAGGGCATTCGCGGCGTGCTGGAATACGCCACGGCGTTGTTCGATGAGTCGACGATCCAGCGTTACGCCGGCTACTTCGAGCAATTGCTGCGCGGGATGGTTGCCAACGATCAGGCGGCGCTGGAACAACTGGACATGGTTCCGGCTCACGAGCGTGAACAGTTGCTGGTTGCGTTCAACGATACGCACGCGGAATTTGTGTCGGGGCTGACGATTGCGCAGCGATTCGAAGCGCAAGTGATCGAGCGACCCGAAGCGGTTGCGGCAGTCTGCCAGGGGCAGGCGTTGACCTTTGCCGAGCTGAACCGACAGGCCAATACCCTGGCCCATCACCTGATCGGGCTGGGTGTTCGCGCCGATGATCGGGTGGCCATCGTTGCCCGGCGCGGGCTCGACACGCTGATCGGGCTGGTGGCCATTCTCAAGGCGGGGGCCGGTTACGTGCCGGTGGATCCAGCGCACCCGGCGGAGCGTTTGAACTATCTGCTGAGCGACAGTGCGCCAGTGGCCGTGTTGTGCCTGAGTGATTTGCGTGAACGCCTGCCGGCGCTCGATGTACCGGTGATCGACCTCGATTTGCAGGGCTGGCCGGACACCGAACCCGGCAATCCGCAGGTGCCGGGCCTGACCAGCGAGCACCTGGCCTACGTCATCTACACCTCGGGCTCCACCGGTCTGCCCAAAGGCGTGATGGTCGAACACCACACCCTGAGCAACCTCGTCGACTGGCACTGCCGGGCGTTCGACCTGTGTGCGGGCCGCCACACTTCAAGCCTTGCCGGGTTCGGCTTCGACGCCATGGCCTGGGAAGTCTGGCCGGCCCTGTGTGCCGGTGCGACCCTGCACCTTGCGCCGGCCCGCGATGGCAGCGAAGACGTGGACGCGCTGCTCGACTGGTGGCGCGCGCAGCCGCTGGACGTGAGCTTCCTGCCGACACCGGTGGCCGAATACGCCTTCAGCCAGAACCTCGAACACCCGACCTTGCGCACGCTGCTGATCGGCGGCGACCGCTTGCGTCAGTTCAACCGCCAGCAGTCGTTCGATGTGGTGAACAACTACGGCCCGACCGAGGCCACGGTGGTTGCCACCTCGGGCATCGTCGAAGCGGGGCAGGCGTTGCACATTGGCAAACCGATTGCCAACGCGACGGTGTACCTGCTCGATGAGCAACTGCGTCCGGTACCGGTCGGCGTGGCCGGGGAGCTTTATGCAGGCGGCGCCGGTGTGGCTCGGGGTTACCTGAATCGTCCGGACCTGACCGAAGAACGTTTTGTAAACGACCCGTTCAATCATGGGCGCATGTATCGCACAGGCGACCTGGCCCGATGGCGCGCCGACGGTTCCATCGAGTACCTGGGGCGCAACGACGATCAGGTGAAGATCCGTGGTGTGCGTGTCGAGCTGGGCGAAATCGAAACCCGCCTCAACCAGTTGCCCGGCATCCAGGAAGCGGTGTTGCTAGCCCGCGAAGACGAACCTGGCCAAGTGCGGCTGGTGGCGTATTTCACCGAACAGCCACAGGTCGAACCGCTGGCCGTGGCGGAGCTGCGGGCGCATCTGCTGAGCCAGTTGCCGGAATACATGGTGCCGGCAGCCTTTGTCAGACTCGACGCCTTGCCACTGACTGCCAACGGCAAAGTCGATCGCAAGGCGTTGCCCGCGCCGGATCGCAGCGCCTTGTTCGCCCGCGACTATCAGGCGCCGCAAGGTGAACTGGAAACCACGTTGGCGCAGATCTGGGCCGAAGTGCTGCAAGTCGAACAGGTCGGGCGTCAGGATCACTTCTTCGAATTGGGCGGTCACTCGCTGCTGGCGATGCGCATGCTGTCTCAGGTACGCCAGCGACTGGGCGTGGAACTGACCCTCGCCGAGCTGTTCGCCAATGCTGAGCTCGCCGCCTTGGCCGAGGTGCTGGCCGAGTCCGGACGCTGCACGCAACCGGCGATCAGGCCGGTGCCACGCGAGGGCGCGCTGCCGTTGTCGTTCGCCCAGCAACGCTTGTGGTTCATGGCGCAACTGGAGGGCGCCAATACCGCCTACAACATTCCCCTCGGCCTGCGCCTGCGCGGTCGGCTCGACGAAGCGGCCCTGCAACGGGCACTGGCGCGGATCGTCGAGCGTCACGAAACCCTGCGCAGCCGTTTCGCCCAGTTCAACGAAGAAGCCCAGGTGCTGATCGCGCCCCTCGACAGCGGTGTGCTGTTGCGGGTCGAGGACTTGCGCCAGCACCCGCAGGCCGACGAAACCTTGCAGGCGCTGATTCAGGGCGAAGCGTCGGGGCCGTTCGATTTACAGGACGATCCGCTGATTCGCGGGCGTCTGGTGCGACTCGCCGATGATCATCATGTGCTGTTGCTGACCCTGCACCACATCGTCTCCGATGGCTGGTCGATGGGGGTGCTGACCCGCGAATTGATGGCGCTGTATCAGGCGTTCAGCCATGACGAGGCCGATCCGCTGCCGCCGCTGGCGTTGCAGTACACCGATTACGCCGTGTGGCAGCGCCGCTGGTTGAGCGGTGAAGTCTTGCAACGGCAGAGCGATTACTGGCAGCAGACCCTGGCCGGTGCGCCGGCGCTGTTGATGCTGCCGACCGACCGTCCACGCCCGGCCCGGCAGGACTACGCCGGCAGCAGTGTCGACATCCGGCTGGATGAACGTTTGAGCGCAGGTCTCAAGACGCTGTGTCAGCGGCATGGCGTGACGCCGTATATGGCGGTGATGAGCGCGTGGGCGATGTTGCTCGGACGCTTGTCCGGGCAATCGGACGTGGTGATCGGCTCGCCGGTCGCCAACCGTAACCGGGCGGAAATCGAAGGGCTGATCGGGCTGTTCGTCAACACGTTGGCCGTGCGCATCGACACCTCGGGCGCGCTGAGCGTCGAGGCGTTGCTGGCGCGGGTCAAGGCGTGCACGCTGCAAGCGCAGGCCCATCAGGATCTGCCGTTCGAGCAGGTGGTGGAAATCACCCGGCCGGTGCGCAGCCTGTCCCACAGCCCGTTGTTCCAGACGCTGCTGAGCTGGGACAGCGGCAGCGGCGCGACGCTGGCCCTCGGTGACCTGACGCTCGAAGGCGTGGCCGAGCCGAGTCACTTTGCCAAGTTTGATCTGTCGCTGACCTTGGGCGAGGCGCAAGGCGTGATCCGGGGTTCGCTGGAATACGCCACGGCGCTGTTCGATCAATCGACGGTTCAGCGTTATGCCGGTTACTTGCAGCAGCTGTTGCAGGCCATGGTCGCCAATGATCAGGCGCTGCTGGAGCAGGTGGACGTGCTGGCCGAGGATGAGCGTCGGTATTTGTTGCATCACTTCAATGCGACCGAAGTCGGCTATGACCTTCAGCAAAGCATCCATGGTCTGTTCGAGGCGCAGGTTTTGCGGTCGC
>NZ_JBMDJR010000032.1:0-8347 GCF_057809295.1 Pseudomonas sp. FG35
AGCACTACTACACCACCAAACTGGAAGACGCGATCATCGTCGCCATCAACAACAAAATGCACAACTGCCAGGATCCAGGCAACTCGCACTTCACCCACCTGGAAGAAGTGCAGTTCACCTACCGCAAAATCACCTGGACCCACGAAGTATCCGGTACTTCGGGTTCCGATGACTGGCGTGCTCCAGTCGTTTAATTACGGCTGATCGTTTCAAGCATCGGCCAGCTCTGCTGGTCGATGTTGTTTACGCCCCTCCAGAATTTCGCGTACGTTGACCCGCTTTGCGGGCGTCGACGAGCGCCGCTGTACAGCACGAGGAACAAGGGATGTTCGCGCCGGCCAATGAAACCCATTTTGCCCTGACCATCGAAGGTCTTTCCGCCGACTTTCAGGTGTTTACCCTGACCGGCCGGGAAGCCATCAGCCAGCCTTTCGTATTCGAGGTGGAGCTGGTCAGTGAGCAGCCGTCGCTGGACCTCGAAACCCTGCTGCACAAACCGGCCTTCCTGCAGCTGTCGCCCGACGGCAGCGGCATCCACGGCCTGATCTACCGCGCCGCGCAAGGCGATTCCGGCAAGCGCCTGACGCGCTACTCCGTGACCCTGCGCCCGCAACTGGCGTACCTCGCACACCGAATCAACCAGCGGATCTTCCAGAACCTCAGCGTGCCGAAAATCATCGGCAAGGTCCTCGAAGAACACGGCATCCAAGGCAACGCCTATGCCTTCCAGACCGGCTCGATCTACCCCGAGCGCATCTACTGCGTGCAATACGACGAATCGGACCTGCATTTCATCCAGCGCCTGTGCGAAGAAGAAGGCATTCACTACCACTTCCAGCACAGCGCCACGGGCCACAAACTGGTGTTCGGCGATGACCAGACGGTGTTCAAGAAACTGGCGCCGGTGGCCTATCAGCAGGACTCCGGCATGGTCGCCAGCGACCCGGTGATCAAACGCTTCGACCTGCGCCTGGAAACCCGCACCAGCCGCACCACCCGCCGCGACTACGACTTCGAAAAACCGCGCCTGACGCTGGAAAGCGAAAACCGCGGCGACGCCCTGCCCGACCTCGAGGACTACGATTACCCGGGCCGTTTCGTCGACCGCGAGCGCGGCAAGCACCTGGCCAAACGCGCCCTCGAACGCCACCGCAGCGACTTCCAGCTCGCCGAAGGCAAGAGCGACCAGCCGTTGCTGGTCAGCGGCCATTTCCTCGCGCTGAAAGAACACCCGAAGGCCAAGTGGAATGACCTGTGGCTGCTCACCGAAGTCCACCACGAAGGCAAGCAGCCGCAGGTGCTGGAAGAGTCGGTGACCAGCGACACCACCGCGCTCAAAGACGATTTCCATCAGGGCTACCGCAACCGCTTCCAGGCCACCCCCTGGGACGTGCCGAACCGCCCGCCCCTGCGCCACCCGAAACCGCGCATCCTCGGCAGCCAGAGCGCCGTGGTCACCGGCCCTAAAGGTGAAGAAATCCACTGCGACGAATACGGCCGCGTGAAAGTCCAGTTCCATTGGGATCGTGAAGGTCAGGCCGACGACAAGACCAGCTGCTGGCTGCGCGTCTCCAGCGCCTGGGCCGGCGCCCAGTACGGCGGCATCGCCATTCCGCGCATCGGCATGGAAGTGCTGGTGACCTTCCTCGAAGGCGACCCCGACCAGCCGCTGATCAGCGGCTGCCTGTACCACAAGGAAAACACCGTCCCCTACGCCCTGCCGGCGAACAAGACGCGCACCACCTTCAAAACCCTGAGTTCGATGGGTGGCGGCGGCTTCAACGAACTGCGCATCGAAGACAAGAAAGGCCAGGAACAGATCTTCCTGCACGCCCAGCGCGACTGGGACGAAAACATCGAACACGACCAGAAAATCCGCGTGGGCAACGAACGCCACGACGTCGTGGAAAAGAACAGCTACACGGAATTCAAGGCCGAAGAACACCACACCGTCTACGAAGACCGCAAAGTCGAAGCCCGCGCCAACGACCACCTGACCGTGGGCGTGAACCAGCACATCAAGATCGGTACCGGGCAATTCATCGACGCGGGGCAGGAAATTCACCTGAGCAGCGGCATGAAAGTGGTGCTGGAGGCCGGGGCTGAACTGACGTTGGTCGGTGGTGGCAGCTTCATCAAGATCGATGGCGGCGGCGTGACCATGAGCGGGCCGGCGATCAACATCAACTCCGGTGGTGGACCGGGGAGCGGCACCGGCGCCGCCCCGTTGATGCCGGGCGTGCTGAAACAAGCAGATGCCGACAAGGCGGGCGCCGTACTGACCCCGGCGCAAATCAACACCCTCAAACGTAATGCGCCGTTCTGCGAAGAGTGTGAAAAATGCAAGGCAGGTGCCTGTGCCATCTAATCGAATGACACCCAAGGATTGGCTGGCACAACAGCCGCTGCAAAAAGATGAGCGTCTGTATCTGGTCATCAGCGCCGCGAGCGATGCCGAAGCGCTCAAAGCCTTGTATCAGAGCGAACCGTCCGTGCAGGCCATTCCCGTCTGGGGTGGAACGCCCTACTCCACCTGGCAACCGGTGATGCCATACGTCGCCGAACTCAAGGCCAACTCGGCCTTCCTGCCCTGGATCACCGAAACCGACGCCCTCGACTGGGGCTGGCTAGCGGTCTCCCGCTCGGAACCCAACGAAGTCTTCGAACACCTGCGCAGCCTGACCCAAGTGAAGATGCCGGACGGGACCGAGGTGTTTTTCCGGTTCTGGGATGGGCGGCATATCTATCCGATTCTTGAAGGGTTGGGTGAGACGGCTGGGGAAGTGCTGCCGGTGTTTGAGCGGTATCTGATTAATGGGCGGAGCCTGGAAGTCGGGCCGAGGGTGGTGCCGAAGGCGAAGGATTGGCCGTGGTGGGAGGTGCCGAAGAAGTTGCTGGATCAGTTGGCGAAAGAAGATCACACGACGCTGGTCGGCAACTTGATGCAATGGCTCGAAGAAGCACGCCCGGACCTCTACAGCGCGTGGCCCGAGAACAACCTGAAACTGAAAATCACCCGTTTCGTACGTCGCCCGGATGCTCCGGACAACCTTAAAGAAGCACTGTTAAACCACCTGATTCTGGAGCAAGGCTGATGGATCGCGTTGCCTTTGTTGACAACCAACTGAACACCTTCAAGGACAGTCTGAAGCTGTATCAGGAACAGACCAAAACCTGGTACGCCAGCGTCGCCGACAAAGCCAGCCGGGCGGCTGATTTCCCTTCCCTGCTGGGCATGGAGCGAGTGATCAAGGTTGGTGACACCAGCAAGTCGGTGAGCATGACCGACGGCGACTTCACTTCGAACGTGGCTCAGTGCCCTTTGAAGGGTCCGCTGCTGATCGAGAGCAAGTTCGAATCGGTTTATGACATACCTGTAGGCGATATCGAAGTCGAGATCGTCGCGGTGGAAGGTGGTGCAGTCAGCAAGGTCAAACTCGATCAACAAGGTAAAGCCAGCTGGACCGGTGGGATTCCCGGCAAGTTCTACAAGATCCGTGTTCACAACGAAGTGACACCCGCGCAGATCGACGCTCTGTTCAGCTCCTACAGCGGCGTGACAGCAGACCTCGAAGATTTCCTGCGCAAGGAGTGGGCCGGGTTCAAACCACAGTGGTCGAACCTGTCGGCTTCGGGCACTGCGATGGCGATCGGCAACGGCATTCTTGAAGGTGGCTGGGAGGCCATCAAAGGCGTGTGGGATGGCATCAGTCTGGTGCTCGACATTCTGCAAGACCCCAAGAAGTTTGCGAATGATCTCGGTGCCGGCGTCCAGGACCTGATCAAAGTCGCCCAAAGCTCGCCAGACATCATGAAAAAAGCCATGTTGCTGGCCAGCGACGAAGCCGCTTTGTTCCTGCTGGTACGCAGTGCCGTGATCTGGCTGGCAGGCTTGCCGCCAATGAAGATGGCCGGCGACGTTGCGAAGATGACCACGGCCATTGTCGTCGGCATCGCGATCGACATCGTGATTGGCGTGGTACTGACGATTGCAGCTGAAGGCACAGGGGTTATCTACCTCGCCGCCCGACTGAAGAAGTACGGTGAGCTTGTCATCAACGCTGTCACCAGCTTCGTGAAGTCGCTGTTCAAGATCATCAATGGCTTTATGGAGTACGTTGCCAAATACACTGCCGTTGCGGCACGTGGGGTGACGGCGAAGGTGAGAAACGGCATCTCGGAGTTGCGTTTCGACGGTAAGCGAGTGACAACCGTCGAAGCACCAAAAGCCCATCACGACGCGCCTGCACAATCCAAGACGCCTGACGAAAAAAGTGCAACTTGCGCTAAAAACACATGCACGAATGGTTGCCCGGTTTCGATGGTGACCGGCGAAGAACTGCTGACACTAACTGATGGGGAACTGGATGGTATTTTGCCATTTTCCTGGACTCGTCTTTATCGCACTAGCGCAGCAGAAATCGATTGTGGCCTTGGCTATGGCTGGAGTCATGCGCTGGCACAACGGGTTGACGTCAACAATGATGAAGTAGTCTGGACTGACCACGAAAATCGAGTTATCACTTTCCCGCTGCCGAGCCTGCAACGTCCAGCAATAACAAACAGCCTTTCTGAAGCTGCAATTTTTATTGGTGATGATCCCTCTGAGCTCATCCTGGCTCAGGCTGGCGAACGCTCCCAGTTTTATCATTTCCGCTACAACCGTACCGGCGCAACACTGATTGCTGTCAGCGACGCGTATGGAAACAGGCTGCATATCACTCGCGATATCCATGGCCGCATCAAGCGAGTCGATAACGGTGCAGGTCGCGCGTTGCTTCTGCGGTATGACCGCAAACACATCGTAGCCATCGAATATCAGCAATTCATCCCAGCAGACAATCTGGAAGATGCATGGAGCACAATCCAGACCATAGTTGCTTACAGCTACGACTCAGAACATCGACTGATCGCGGCAAAAAACGCAGCAGGTGAAACGGAGCACTACGCATACAACGCTCAGAACGTCATCCTAGAACGGCGCCTGGCTGGTGGCGCCATCTTTTACTGGGAATGGGAAAAGGAAGGTAAATCTGCTAGGTGCATCCATCACTGGGCTAACTTTTCGCAAATGGACACGCACTACGCTTGGGATGATAAAGGTAGTGTCACTGTCACCAATGCGGACGGCAGTGAAGAGGTCTACACCCACGATGACAAAGCACGACTGGTCGCCAAAGTTGATCCTGACGGTGCTGAAAATCTCAAAGCCTATGATGACAAGGGTCGTTTGGTCGCAGAGCAGGATCCTTTAGGTGCAATTACTGAATTCCATTACAACGAAACCGGGCGACTGATTGCGGTTATTCCTCCAGAGGACGAACCCACCGGCTATGAGTACAGCCACGGATTCGTAAGCAAAGTCAGTCGCGGAAAAGCCACTTGGAAGTACCAACGCAACAACCAGGGCGATGTAACGCAGCAGACTGATCCAGATGGCAACACGACCCACTACAGTTACGACAACCGGGGACGACTGCTGGAAATCAGTCACCCCGACGGTGGCCGTCATCAATTGGGCTGGAACAACCTTGGCCAATTATTGGAGGAGCGCCTCCCTGACGGTGGTCAGCGTAAATATCGCTACGACGCACTCGGTCGGCAAATCACGCGCCAAGATGAGTCCGGCCAGATTACCCAGTATCAGTGGGATGCCGCTAACCGACTCTCGCAGATTACCCTGCCAGGTGGAGCCACTCGCGCTTATACCTATAACCCATATGGGCGCGTCACTGCCGAACGCGACGAACTCGGCCGCGTCACCCGCTACGAATATGCCGACAACCTGCACCTTGTCAGCCGTCGCATCAATCCTGACGGCAGCCAGCTGCGCTACCGCTACGACAACTCGCGCCTGCTACTGACCGAAATCGAAAACGAGCGTGGCGAGCATTACCACCTCGACTACTTCCCGAATGGCCTGATCCAGCAGGAAACCGGCTTCGACGGTCGTCGCACTGCGTACGAATACGACCTCAATGGCCAGTTGCTGAAGAAAACCGAATTCGGCGATGACGGCAGCGAGTTGGTGACTGAATACCAACGCGACGCCGCGGGCAGACTGCTGGTGAAAACTCTTCCCGATGGCGAAGAAATCCACTACAGCTACGACGCCCTCGGTCGCTTGGTCAATGTCGACGACGGACACTGGCCGCTCGCCTACGAATACGACCTGCAAGATCGCCTCGTCACCGAACACCAGGGCTGGGGCACCTTGCGTTATGAGTACGACAGCGTCGGCCAGCTCAAGCACTGTCGCTTGCCCGATGGCAGCAAACTCGATTACCGCCATCAACCCGGCGGTATGCTCAGCGGTATCGACCTCAACGGCTCACGCCTGACGTCTCACCAATTCAGCGGTGGTCGCGAACAGCAGCGCCAGCAAGGCCTGCTGCTGAGCCAGTATCAATATGACGAACAGGGCCGCTTGCAGGCCCACAGCGTCAGCCAACGTGAAAAAAACCTGTTCCAGCGCCGCTACAACTACGACGCAAACGGCAACCTCGCCGGCATCGACGACAGCCGCAAAGGCAACCGCAGCTACCACTACGATCCGCTCGATCGCTTGATCAGCGTTCGTGGCGCTACGCCGGAAAGCTTTGCTCATGATCCGGCCGGTAACCTGCTCGGCCAGAACAACGAAGGCACAGCCAACCTCGCCAACGTAAAAGGCAACCGTCTGCTGATGCAAGGCGACCGCCACTACGACTACGACGCGTATGGCAACCTGATTCGCGAACGTCGCGGCACCGGACAGAAACTTGTCACCGAATACCGCTACGACTCCCAGCATCGACTGATCGGTGTCAGCCTGCCGGGCGGCAGCACTGCATCCTACAAATACGACGCCTTCGGTCGTCGCATCGAGAAAACCGTCGATGGCCAAACCACCGAGTTCTTGTGGCAAGGCGAACGCCTGATCGCTGAAAGCGGTGACAACCGCTATCGCACCTACATCTACGAATCTGGCAGCTTCCGCCCGCTGGCGATGCTCGACGGGGAAGGCCCGCGTAAGGCAACGCCGTTCTACTACCAGCTCGATCATCTGGGCACACCGCAGGAACTCACTGACTACAGTGGCGAAATCGTATGGTCAGCGAAGTACCGCGCCTACGGTAACCTGGCTGCGCTGGACGTCAGCGAAATCGATAACCCGTTGCGGTTCCAGGGTCAGTATTTCGATGCAGAGACAGGGTTACATTACAACCGGCACCGCTACTACAATCCGGGGACTGGCCGTTTTCTGACACCGGATCCGATCAAGCTTGCGGGTGGGTTGAATAGCTACCAGTACGTACCTAACCCTACGGGTTGGGTGGATCCGTTGGGTCTGGATTGCAAACCAGGCCAATGCCCAGATGCAGAACCGCCTAAGAAATGGACTGAAAAATCGGTATTTAATAAGTACCCTGAAAAAACAGTTATCAAGACCTCTGGGCCAGAAGAACAAGCAGCATTCCTACAGGAACACCTTCCCGGCCTGCCCAAGGAACAAGCTCAAATGATTCTTGAAGACTCTTATAAAAAGGGAACCTCAGTAGTCATTGGAGGAAGTAGGGTACGAGGTGACAATTTGCCGGGTAGCGATTTAGATGTTGGTTTCGGCCACCTCAATGCAAACCAAGCTGGTAAACATGTGAAAGCACTGGAAGGGAAATTTGAGGGCCGAGAGGGTTTCCTTTCTCTTGAGAAAACTCGAATCGTGCCAGGAAACAAAACCGCTAATATTGAAGAAATAAAATCACCAGAAGAATTTTTCCAGCGTTCAGGAACTCGCTCAGGTCTTGATCCGAAAGCTGGACAAGAGTACAAGCCATCTGGATCTATTACATTGGAAAAAGATGGAACAATCACTTTACTTCCACCAGGGACAACCCCATGAAATTCACATCAGAAGGTGAGGTAATCAATCCATGCTCTGTCGGATATCGAAGTCTAGGATTTGGCGAATCGACAAACTTACAAACAAAAAATTACGAATTGACAGTTGAATTCAACGAATTACCTGACAGCTTTATAAAATGCGCCGACTCATTTATTGAACAGTGTAAAATTGACGACACAGAACAAGGACACCCAGAAATACCTGAACTTGAAGAGCTGCAATACCCAGACTTTTTAGAGCTAATTCAAAAAAACCCAAAACAAGCCACCGAACTAATAAAAAACTACCTGTATTTCGATCTATTATTTTCATTATTCCCAAACACCAACAATCTAAAAATAGTAATAAATAATATAAATAGCATCAGCACAACCACAACAGGAATAGCAATATCCGGAGAAACTTTCCCTTTCAAGTCTTAAATCAAACAAGGGGGGGGGGGGGGGGGGGGGGGGGGGGCCA
>NZ_JBMDJR010000033.1:0-7618 GCF_057809295.1 Pseudomonas sp. FG35
CGCCATCGGTGAGGGTCAGCAATTCCTCACCGGTGACCATCGACACCGGACACCCATTGGTGCAGGTTCGGGGTGCACAATCGGCGCTGTCACCGTTGGGATTTTTCGCCTGATCCGGGGTGTCGTCGTGGTGCTCGTCTTTTTTCAGGGAGGCATTGCGCCGGGCATCCCAGCGCAATTGCATGCGGCCCTTTTTCACCCCGGCGGCGATGCCCCGTGCGGCGACGGTTTTGTACTGGTTCACGTAGCCGATGAAGGTGCTGACGATGCCGAACATCGCCTTCACCAGGCGCGTCACCGCCGACAGCAACTGAGCGCCACGCTCCGCCAGACGCAAGGTCAGATACGCAATCCCCGCCCCGGCACCAACGAAGGTCAACACAACGCCAATCAACACATCGATCAGCAGTTGCACCACTACCATCGATACCGCCTCGGCGGTTTTCCCGGCAATTTCACTGGGTGGCAGCATCTCCAGCCAGAGGCTGGCAGTTCGCAGCAACAAACACAGCGCTGCTTCGTCACTGACCAGCAACTGAAGCTTCTCCATCATTTCCGGCGCTGTTTCTGCCAACGCGATCAGCTGTGCGGCGCCACTGCCCAAACGCTCGTCAAACTTTCCGGGATCCTGGAGAATCTCCGACAGCAACCCGATGCTGTCCCACACCCCCTCGATCGCCGCCCAACTCCCGGCCAGCATGCCGTTCCCGGCTGCCGTGGCCACCGACTGCGACCACTGCGGCTTGAAACCCTGCCACTCGCTGCGCAGCCAGCCATCCAGCTGCCGAGTCAGGCCATCGTAGGATTCGAAAAGCGCATCAACCTGCTGCTCGCTGGCGCCGCCGTGCACCACGACCCGATAAAACTTGCCCGCTTCACCGGTGAACACCCCTTTGCCCTGAACATCCAGGGTGACGGACTCGACTGCACCGCCTTCCACCGCCACCACATCGACAACGATGTCGCCCAACGGAATGTCGTACGCCGACTCGAACTTGCTCTCGATCTCCATTCGCCCGGAATACGGGCATTGCACGACCGCAGAGGAGAAGCGGTTGTCGTCAATCGCAACCGCCGTGCTGTGCTCACCGAAACGGATGATCCGCTCCATTCCCATCAGCGAAGGCAGATCAGCCGCATGACTGACGCCGTCTGCCGAGCGACTGAGCCAGTGCTTGAGCTGTTCGCGATAGAGATCGAGGGTGCGGGGAAAGCTGTCGAGTTCTTGCTCGATGCGGGTGACGGCATCCATCAGCGCATTCCCATGCGCATGGCGAAACGAAAAACCGGGTCAAACATGTGCGTTCCCTCGCGCAAAAATCAGGCGAGGGACTTTGCGGGGGATCAAACAGAAAAGAAGTCAGGCGAGTAGGCAGAGGATGTAGGAGAAGTCTGTAACTGTTTTTTATCGAACTGCAGACGCAAAAACGGGGCGGGAGGTTTCCCTCACGCCCCGTTCACGGAACAGATGATTTGCTTATCGAGAAGCATCTCGGCCGGCCAGCTCTTTCAACTTGAGCTCGGCCAGCGGATGCCCGACCTTCGCGGCCATGGTCCACCAGCGAGCGGCTTCCGAAGGATCCGGCGCTTTGCTCGACGTACCTGCCAGACTGATGACACCCACCTGATACGCCGCCTTGCCATCCCCGGCCAGCGCAGCCAGTCGCAACAACCGCACACCTTCTTCACGTGCGCCCAGGCCCACCCCGCGAAACGTGAGGATGTGCCCGTAAAAACTTTGCGCGCCGACATCGCCCAAGTTGGCCATGCGCGCAAACTGTCCTTCGAGCCAGCGCCAGCCGCGGGGCTGACGGACAAACCACGACCAGTGAAACAGCCTACGGGCCAGCCAGTAACTTGCCCGCGCCTTGAGTCGTAAAAACACTCAGGCCTCCGCCGATTCCGGGTATTCGTACTCAAACACCCGCACCACTTCCGAGGCATGCCAGGAGGCGGCGGCAACACCGTCGGACGGCCCGGAAAAACGCCCCAGACGCTCGACACACTCAAAGAAACCGGTGCGTGGCAGGCGGCTGGCGCCCTGGCTGATCACCAGCGAGCTGCGCAACGGTTGTTCGGCTTTCGCGTCCAGTGCCGCGAGATGCTCCAGTGCCGCGGTCAATGTCTGCATGGCCGGCGTGGGCAGTTGCAGGCGTTCAAGCAAGGCTCGATAAGTCAAAAGATGGCGCTGCCTGCGCGCCTGATCCAGCTCCCCCAGCAATCCGTCCCAATGTTGACGACTGATGCGTACGCTCACGATTGTTCCCTCCACCCTGGCACCGTCAACTCCCAGGCCAGGCTGCGGCGAATCGCGGCGTCGGGCAGACGCTCGCCACTTTCGATCATGGCCAGGTAAGACGGGCTGATGCCTACCGTGCGGGCCAGCGCCTCGATGGCGATGCCCTTCCCTTCGCGCAAACTGCGTAACTGATCCAGACCTGGAAGAATCGGGTCCGGGGTTGCCGCAAGCGGCGCCGGAGCCGGTTGCGACGGTGCTTCGTTGATGCCTGCTGCTTTCAGTAGAGCCTGATACTGAGCCCATGGCAAAACCGCATATTCGGGTTCGCCATCGCGTGCAATTATCTGAATATCCATGACTACCCCGTAGGACAACAACACTTAGCGAGTCGGCACTTTTCCCTAGAAGTGTAATCCTAACAGCGGCCAAGGTCGTGGGGGGTATCTATCTGTGTACGAGGCTGTCGCGATTCAGGACTTTTTCGGCCCCTGAAGCTGAAGTTGCTCGGGCGTATCGGGCAGACGCTCGACCACTCTGAGCTTTTCCGGCGCCTGGCGCTGACGCCACAGGCGGAAGGCATTCAGTTCATCGTCGAGGGTTTTCATCAGCCAGGCGAGGACGGCGATGTCATCGAGCATGCCGAACATGGGAATGAAATCCGGGATCGCATCCACCGGACTGAGGAAATACATCAGACCGGCCACTACCGAAACGATCGCCTTGGCGCTGATCGCACGGTACTCGCCGCGCCAGTACGCCAGACACAGTGCCTGCAACAGACGCAAATCGTCCTTCAGCTTGCCGAGACGATTGCCTTGGGCGGCGCCTTTGCTGGCCACGGCGAACAACAACGTCGGCAAGCGGCCTCGAGCCAGCAGTCGTCCGGCCAAAGGCAGGAATCGGGCGAAATTCCACGGCGCTTTCATTTATTTCTCCCGTTGAAATGTTATCCACACAAATTGTGGATAACCTTGTGAACAGAGCTGCATTTCAGCGCTGAGAGCCCCGTTTCATAAGGGCTGCGCTCAGATCGGGCGTTTTTTACTCACATAAAAAATCCCAATATTTCATTGACTTGGCGGCTCCGGGCGTCTAACGCGGGCCACCTTAAAGTCTAGGACTGCCATGACCAGCATCGGTTCGGTCTGTTTACGCCGACCATCGTCCAGATGCAACAACGCCCCGCATAAGCGAGGCGTTGTTGGTGAAACCGGTGCCGAAGTTTATTGCTTGGCGGCAGCGGCGTCTTCTTTGGCTGGGTCCTTGATGGCCAGCAGTTCCAGGTCGAAAACCAGGACCGAGTTGGCCGGGATTGCCGGGCTTGGCGATTGTGCGCCGTAAGCCAGATCGCTAGGGATGTACAGCTTGTACTTCTCGCCAACGTGCATCAGTTGCAGGCCTTCGACCCAACCCGGGATCACACCGCTGACCGGCAGATCGATCGGGCTTCCGCGCTCGACGGAGCTGTCGAAAACGGTGCCGTTGGTCAGCTTGCCGGTGTAGTGAACGGTCACGACATCGGTAGGCTTGGGTTGTGGGCCGTCGGCTTTCTTGACCACTTCGTACTGCAGACCGGAAGCGGTGGTGGTCACGCCAGCCTTCTTGCCGTTTTCTTCGAGGAATTTCTTGCCGGCGGCTGCCGACTCTTCGCTCATCTTGGCCATACGCTCTTCGGCACGCTTTTGCAGCGCGGCGAAAGCTTCGACCAGTTCTTCATCTTTCAGCTTCTGTTCTTTCTTGCCAACGGCATCTTCGATGCCCTGGGCTACCGCTTTGGAGTCCAGATCATCCATGCCTTCCTGAGCAAGGCTCTTGCCCATGTTCAGGCCGATACCGTAGGAAGCTTTTTGCGCCGGGGTTTTCAGCTCTACGCTGGTCTGCGAATCACAACCCGCGAGTACCAGGCTAACCAGGGCAACCGCCGCCGCCAACCGATGCTGTTTCATGCTATTTCCTTGTTCATGCGCCGAAAGGGCAATCGAGTAAAGCCGCGAGCTTATCAGGCCGCCACGACCAATGGCTACCGGCATGAGAGCAGGAATCTTCCGATAAGTTCAGGGATTAAAACGCATTTGGCCAACGCCGTGATGAAGCTTCTGTCATCTGGCTCTGACGACAATTGATGTCACCTCCCACAACACTTGGCGTAATGGCCACTTGCCGCACACCACCCGCCTCAGGCATAACAGCGCAACAAATCGACAAGGATGTTCATCTTGCGCCTCTTATACCGTGTGCTGACGCTGATCGTGGTGCTGCTGGGACTGGTCCTGGCAGTGGTTCTTTACTATGTCGCCAATCCGAAATTGCCCTTCCCGACGCCCGCGAAACAGGTGCATTACCTGGATCAGTGGACTGAGCAAGAGCGCCAGACCTACTACTTCACCCCACAGGGAACGCAGGTCAAAGGCTTGCGTTACGAATGGTTCCAGGCGCTGGAGCTGCCGTTCTCGCAGCAACGCTTTGCCTCCCCGGAATACCTCGCGCGCTTCGGCTTTCTGATCGATCCGCAGCAAAAAGCCACGCCGGACAACCCGGGGAATCTGCCGGTGGGTTTCGCCCGGCACCAGAATCCCGGCAGCACCGAGCAATATCTCGACATCACTTGCGCGGCCTGCCACACCGGGGAACTGCACTTCAATGGCCAGGCAGTGCGCATCGACGGCGGTTCGGCCCAGCATGTGTTGCCCTCCAGCGTTCCTACATTGCGCGGCGGCAGTTTCGGACAGGCATTGGTCGCCAGTCTCACCTCGACTTATTACAACCCGTGGAAATTCGAGCGCTTCGCCCGCCACGTGCTGGGCAATGACTACGACGCACGCCACGAACAACTGCGCAAAGACTTCAAAAGCTCACTGAACACCTTCATCAAAGTGGCCTGGAACGACACTCACCGTGGCCTCTACCCCACCGAAGAAGGCCCGGGCCGCACCGATGCCTTCGGGCGTATCGCCAACGCGACCTTCGGCGATGCGATATCCCCAAACAATTACCGCGTGGCCAATGCCCCGGTGGATTACCCACAGCTGTGGGACATGTGGACCTTCGACTGGGTGCAGTGGAACGGCTCGGCGCAACAACCGATGGCGCGCAATATCGGCGAGGCTTTGGGCGTCGGTGCCACGCTGAATTTCTTCGACGCCAACGGCCAGCCGCTGCAAGGCGATGAGCGCTATGCCTCCAGCGTACGTGTGCGTGATCTGCACAAGATCGAAGAAACCCTGCAAAGACTGCGACCGCCGGCATGGCCTGAGGAGTTGCTCGGCGTCGTCGACAGACCCTTGGCAGCCAAGGGGCGAGCCCTGTTCGCCGAGAATTGCGCCGGATGCCACGTCCCGCGTCAAACCCAGGAAGGCGAGCGTTGGGTGCAACACCTGCACATGCTACCGGTGGACGTCATCGGCACCGACCCGAACGCCGCCAACAACATTGCCAATCACCGTTTCGACCTGACCGCTCTGCAATGGAACCCGGCGGAACTCGAACAAATGGACGTGAAGTGGCACCCCAAACCCAAGGAGCCGCTGGACCTCAGCCAGTTGTCGGTGGCCAAGGGACTGGCTTACGTCACCGCCTTCGTGGAAAACCGTGCATACCGTGAAGCGGGCGTCACCGCTGCCGAGAAACCACAGCTCGATGGCTTCGGTCTGCCGATCGGCGTTCGCGAAAAAGTCGCCTACAAAGCGCGTCCGCTCGCCGGCGTATGGGCCACGGCCCCATTCCTGCACAACGGCTCGGTGCCGAGCCTTTATCAGTTGCTGTCGCCTCAGGACGAGCGCGCCACCACCTTCTATAAAGGCACCTTCGAATACGACCCGCGCCATCTGGGCTATCGCACCGAAGCTTTCACCAACGGTTTCCTGTTCGACACCCGCATCACCGGCAACCACAACAGCGGCCACGAATTTCGCGCCGGCGAACGCGGCAATGGCGTCATCGGCCGACTGCTGCAGCCAGAAGAGCGCTGGGCGCTGCTTGAATACCTGAAAGTGCTGGGCGGCCCGCTGGAGGCGCAACTGCCATGATCTTCAATTCCTTCAAAAGACCTTCGATGCTGGCGCGTTTCTGGCTCTGGCTGGGACGGTTACTGGGCAAAACCCTGCTGATCTTGCTGGTGATCGGTCTGATCGGCTGGGCCCTGACGACCGCCTGGTTCGCCTGGCAGCACCGTGGCCCGGTGTCGGCGCTGGAGCAGATTCCGGATGGCGAAGCCGCCATGACCCAGGATGTAATTCAGACCGCCGTGCGCATCGTCGATCAGCACCGCGAAAGCACCCGCTATCTGCGCGACGCCCATGCCAAGGCCCATGGCTGCGTGAAGGCCGATGTGCAGGTGTTGGCGGATCTGGCTCAGGAACTGCGCCAGGGCGTCTTCAGCGAACCGGGCAAGCTGTGGAAAGCGACGATGCGCCTGTCCAACGGCAACGCCTATCCGCAATTCGACAGCATCCGCGACGCCCGGGGCATGGCGCTCAAATTGCTCGATGTGCCGGGCAAGCAGTTGCTGGGGGACCGTCAGGGTCTGCACGAGCAGGATTTCGTGATGTTCAGCCATCCGAATTTCTTCGTCAGTGATGTCGCTGAATATCGTCAGAATGTGGCGGCGCAGGCTGACGGAAAGAAGGTCATGGCGTTTTTTCCGGGGTGGGATCCGCGCAGCTGGCAGATCCGACATCTGTTCATTGCGCTGGCGACCCTTTCGCCACCACCGGAAAGCCCGACCCGCACCACATATTTCTCGGTATCGCCTTACAAGTTCGGCGAGGCCAATGCCAAGTTTCGGGTGATGCCGGATCCGGAGCGCTGCCCCGCGTACACCCTGCCGAAACAGAACCAGGATCTGCCGAACTTCCTGCGCAACGCGTTGAATCAACAGCTGTCGACCGATCGAATTCCGGCGTGTTTTGTGTTGCAGATCCAGCGCCAGGACGCGAACAAGTACATGCCGATCGAAGACACCAGCATCGAATGGCGCGAGCAGGACAGCCCATTCCAGACAGTGGCGAGGATCACCCTGCCCCCGCAGGACTTCGACACCCCGGCAATGAATCTGCAATGCGACAACCTGTCGTTCAATCCCTGGTTCGGTATCGAGGCCCATCGCCCGATTGGCGGGATCAACCGGTTGCGCAAAGCGGTGTATGAAGCGGTCAGCGATTACCGCCACAGCCGCAATTCGGCGCAATAGCAGCGCCAGAAACGAAAAAAGCGACCATCAAAGGTCGCTTTCTCATGTTCAGGCGCGGCAAAAAGCCAAATCCCGGACAGCAAAAAGCCCGCACCAGGCGGGCTTTCTGTGGTGACCTGGCGTTCAGTGTTCCAGGTACCGAATATGGCGCAGCGGACGGGACTCGAACCCGCGACCCCCGGCGTGACAGG
>NZ_JBMDJR010000034.1:0-5183 GCF_057809295.1 Pseudomonas sp. FG35
GATCTTAACCAACCGCTCTTTAACAACTGAATCAAGCAATTCGTGTGGGTGCTTGTGGAGTCAGACTGATAGTCAACAAGATTATCAGCATCACAAGTTACTCCGCGAGAAATCAAAGATGTAACCAACGATTGCTGAGCCAAGTTTAGGGTTTCTTAAAAACCCAAAGATGTTTGAACTGAAGAGTTTGATCATGGCTCAGATTGAACGCTGGCGGCAGGCCTAACACATGCAAGTCGAGCGGATGAAGGGAGCTTGCTCCTGGATTCAGCGGCGGACGGGTGAGTAATGCCTAGGAATCTGCCTGGTAGTGGGGGACAACGTTTCGAAAGGAACGCTAATACCGCATACGTCCTACGGGAGAAAGCAGGGGACCTTCGGGCCTTGCGCTATCAGATGAGCCTAGGTCGGATTAGCTAGTTGGTGAGGTAATGGCTCACCAAGGCGACGATCCGTAACTGGTCTGAGAGGATGATCAGTCACACTGGAACTGAGACACGGTCCAGACTCCTACGGGAGGCAGCAGTGGGGAATATTGGACAATGGGCGAAAGCCTGATCCAGCCATGCCGCGTGTGTGAAGAAGGTCTTCGGATTGTAAAGCACTTTAAGTTGGGAGGAAGGGTTGTAGATTAATACTCTGCAATTTTGACGTTACCGACAGAATAAGCACCGGCTAACTCTGTGCCAGCAGCCGCGGTAATACAGAGGGTGCAAGCGTTAATCGGAATTACTGGGCGTAAAGCGCGCGTAGGTGGTTCGTTAAGTTGGATGTGAAATCCCCGGGCTCAACCTGGGAACTGCATCCAAAACTGGCGAGCTAGAGTATGGTAGAGGGTGGTGGAATTTCCTGTGTAGCGGTGAAATGCGTAGATATAGGAAGGAACACCAGTGGCGAAGGCGACCACCTGGACTGATACTGACACTGAGGTGCGAAAGCGTGGGGAGCAAACAGGATTAGATACCCTGGTAGTCCACGCCGTAAACGATGTCAACTAGCCGTTGGGAGCCTTGAGCTCTTAGTGGCGCAGCTAACGCATTAAGTTGACCGCCTGGGGAGTACGGCCGCAAGGTTAAAACTCAAATGAATTGACGGGGGCCCGCACAAGCGGTGGAGCATGTGGTTTAATTCGAAGCAACGCGAAGAACCTTACCAGGCCTTGACATCCAATGAACTTTCCAGAGATGGATTGGTGCCTTCGGGAACATTGAGACAGGTGCTGCATGGCTGTCGTCAGCTCGTGTCGTGAGATGTTGGGTTAAGTCCCGTAACGAGCGCAACCCTTGTCCTTAGTTACCAGCACGTAATGGTGGGCACTCTAAGGAGACTGCCGGTGACAAACCGGAGGAAGGTGGGGATGACGTCAAGTCATCATGGCCCTTACGGCCTGGGCTACACACGTGCTACAATGGTCGGTACAAAGGGTTGCCAAGCCGCGAGGTGGAGCTAATCCCATAAAACCGATCGTAGTCCGGATCGCAGTCTGCAACTCGACTGCGTGAAGTCGGAATCGCTAGTAATCGCGAATCAGAATGTCGCGGTGAATACGTTCCCGGGCCTTGTACACACCGCCCGTCACACCATGGGAGTGGGTTGCACCAGAAGTAGCTAGTCTAACCTTCGGGAGGACGGTTACCACGGTGTGATTCATGACTGGGGTGAAGTCGTAACAAGGTAGCCGTAGGGGAACCTGCGGCTGGATCACCTCCTTAATCGACGACATCAGCTGCTGCATAAGCTCCCACACGAATTGCTTGATTCATTGAAGAAGACGAAAGAAGCAGCCCGAAATTGGGTCTGTAGCTCAGTTGGTTAGAGCGCACCCCTGATAAGGGTGAGGTCGGCAGTTCGAATCTGCCCAGACCCACCAATTTTGTGTGGGAAACGCCTGTAGAAATACGGGGCCATAGCTCAGCTGGGAGAGCGCCTGCCTTGCACGCAGGAGGTCAGCGGTTCGATCCCGCTTGGCTCCACCACTACTGCTTCTGAAGTAAGAGCTTAGAAATGAGCATTCCATCGCTGCGATGGTGAATGTTGATTTCTAGTCTTTGACTAGTTCGTTCTTTAAAAATTTGGGTATGTGATAGAAAGATAGACTGGTGGCCACTTTCACTGGTGGTGATCAGGCTAAGGTAAAATTTGTGAGTTCTCTTAGTTGAGAAATTCGAATTTTCGGCGAATGTCGTCTTCACAGTATAACCAGATTGCTTGGGGTTATATGGTCAAGTGAAGAAGCGCATACGGTGGATGCCTTGGCAGTCAGAGGCGATGAAAGACGTGGTAGCCTGCGAAAAGCTTCGGGGAGTCGGCAAACAGACTTTGATCCGGAGATGTCTGAATGGGGGAACCCAGCCATCACAAGATGGTTATCTTGTACTGAATACATAGGTGCAAGAGGCGAACCAGGGGAACTGAAACATCTAAGTACCCTGAGGAAAAGAAATCAACCGAGATTCCCTTAGTAGTGGCGAGCGAACGGGGACTAGCCCTTAAGTGGCTTTGAGATTAGCGGAACGCTCTGGAAAGTGCGGCCATAGTGGGTGATAGCCCTGTACGCGAAAGTCTCTTAGTCATGAAATCGAGTAGGACGGAGCACGAGAAACTTTGTCTGAATATGGGGGGACCATCCTCCAAGGCTAAATACTACTGACTGACCGATAGTGAACTAGTACCGTGAGGGAAAGGCGAAAAGAACCCCGGAGAGGGGAGTGAAATAGATCCTGAAACCGTATGCGTACAAGCAGTGGGAGCAGACTTTGTTCTGTGACTGCGTACCTTTTGTATAATGGGTCAGCGACTTATTTTCAGTGGCGAGCTTAACCGAATAGGGGAGGCGTAGCGAAAGCGAGTCTTAATAGGGCGTCTAGTCGCTGGGAATAGACCCGAAACCGGGCGATCTATCCATGGGCAGGTTGAAGGTTAGGTAACACTGACTGGAGGACCGAACCGACTACCGTTGAAAAGTTAGCGGATGACCTGTGGATCGGAGTGAAAGGCTAATCAAGCTCGGAGATAGCTGGTTCTCCTCGAAAGCTATTTAGGTAGCGCCTCATGTATCACTGTAGGGGGTAGAGCACTGTTTCGGCTAGGGGGTCATCCCGACTTACCAAACCGATGCAAACTCCGAATACCTACAAGTGCCGAGCATGGGAGACACACGGCGGGTGCTAACGTCCGTCGTGAAAAGGGAAACAACCCAGACCGTCAGCTAAGGTCCCAAAGTTATGGTTAAGTGGGAAACGATGTGGGAAGGCTTAGACAGCTAGGAGGTTGGCTTAGAAGCAGCCACCCTTTAAAGAAAGCGTAATAGCTCACTAGTCGAGTCGGCCTGCGCGGAAGATGTAACGGGGCTCAAACCATACACCGAAGCTACGGGTATCACGCAAGTGATGCGGTAGAGGAGCGTTCTGTAAGCCTGTGAAGGTGAGTTGAGAAGCTTGCTGGAGGTATCAGAAGTGCGAATGCTGACATGAGTAACGACAATGGGTGTGAAAAACACCCACGCCGAAAGACCAAGGTTTCCTGCGCAACGTTAATCGACGCAGGGTTAGTCGGTCCCTAAGGCGAGGCTGAAAAGCGTAGTCGATGGAAAACAGGTTAATATTCCTGTACTTCTGGTTATTGCGATGGAGGGACGGAGAAGGCTAGGCCAGCTTGGCGTTGGTTGTCCAAGTTTAAGGTGGTAGGCTGAAATCTTAGGTAAATCCGGGGTTTCAAGGCCGAGAGCTGATGACGAGTTGCCTTTAGGCGACGAAGTGGTTGATGCCATGCTTCCAAGAAAAGCTTCTAAGCTTCAGATAACCAGGAACCGTACCCCAAACCGACACAGGTGGTTGGGTAGAGAATACCAAGGCGCTTGAGAGAACTCGGGTGAAGGAACTAGGCAAAATGGCACCGTAACTTCGGGAGAAGGTGCGCCGGTGAGGGTGAAGCACTTGCTGCGTAAGCCCACGCCGGTCGAAGATACCAGGCCGCTGCGACTGTTTATTAAAAACACAGCACTCTGCAAACACGAAAGTGGACGTATAGGGTGTGACGCCTGCCCGGTGCCGGAAGGTTAATTGATGGGGTTAGCTAACGCGAAGCTCTTGATCGAAGCCCCGGTAAACGGCGGCCGTAACTATAACGGTCCTAAGGTAGCGAAATTCCTTGTCGGGTAAGTTCCGACCTGCACGAATGGCGTAACGATGGCGGCGCTGTCTCCACCCGAGACTCAGTGAAATTGAAATCGCTGTGAAGATGCAGTGTATCCGCGGCTAGACGGAAAGACCCCGTGAACCTTTACTATAGCTTTGCACTGGACTTTGAATTTGCTTGTGTAGGATAGGTGGGAGGCTTTGAAGCGTGGACGCCAGTTCGCGTGGAGCCATCCTTGAAATACCACCCTGGCAACTTTGAGGTTCTAACTCAGGTCCGTTATCCGGATCGAGGACAGTGTATGGTGGGTAGTTTGACTGGGGCGGTCTCCTCCTAAAGAGTAACGGAGGAGTACGAAGGTGCGCTCAGACCGGTCGGAAATCGGTCGTAGAGTATAAAGGCAAAAGCGCGCTTGACTGCGAGACAGACACGTCGAGCAGGTACGAAAGTAGGTCTTAGTGATCCGGTGGTTCTGTATGGAAGGGCCATCGCTCAACGGATAAAAGGTACTCCGGGGATAACAGGCTGATACCGCCCAAGAGTTCATATCGACGGCGGTGTTTGGCACCTCGATGTCGGCTCATCACATCCTGGGGCTGAAGCCGGTCCCAAGGGTATGGCTGTTCGCCATTTAAAGTGGTACGCGAGCTGGGTTTAGAACGTCGTGAGACAGTTCGGTCCCTATCTGCCGTGGACGTTTGAGATTTGAGAGGGGCTGCTCCTAGTACGAGAGGACCGGAGTGGACGAACCTCTGGTGTTCCGGTTGTCACGCCAGTGGCATTGCCGGGTAGCTATGTTCGGGAAAGATAACCGCTGAAAGCATCTAAGCGGGAAACTTGCCTCAAGATGAGATCTCACTGGAACCTTGAGTTCCCTGAAGGGCCGTCGAAGACTACGACGTTGATAGGTTGGGTGTGTAAGCGCTGTGAGGCGTTGAGCTAACCAATACTAATTGCCCGTGAGGCTTGACCATATAACACCCAAGCAATTTGCGTCGGCTCTCTAAACCAGAGCAACCAGATTGCGGTGTGTGAAGACGCAATGA
>NZ_JBMDJR010000035.1:0-2162 GCF_057809295.1 Pseudomonas sp. FG35
GGACAGTTGGACGTCAACCCCAACGGATCCACCCACCCCGTCGGATTCGGCACGTACTGGTACTGATTCAGCCCACCCGCCAACTTCACCGGATCCGGCGTCAGGTACCGTCCCACGTCCGGGTCGTAGTACCGGTGCCGGTTGTAATGCAGCCCGCTTTCGTCATCGAAATATTGCCCCTGAAAGCGCAGCGGCTGGTTCAGGTAGTCCTCGGTCGCGAGCTCCAGCGAGGTGACCTTGCCGTAGGCGCTGTATTTGGCTGACCAGACGATCTCGCCGCTGTAGTCGGTCAGTTCCTGCGGGGTGCCGAGGTGGTCGAGTTGGTAGTAGAACGGGCAGGCGCGTTTCGGGCCTTTGCCGTCGAGCATCGCCAAGGGGCGGAAGGTGCCGGGTTCGTAGATGAAGCTGCGGTGCTGGGTCGGGCTGCTTTCGGCGATCAGGTGGTCGCCTTGCCAGAAGAACTCGGTGGTCTGGCCGTTGACGGTTTTGCGGATGCGCCGGCCGAAGGCGTCGTATTGGTAGGTCGCGCTGGTGCCGTCGGGACGGGTGAGGCCGATCAGGCGGTGCTGGCTGTCGTAGCGGTAGTCGGTGACCAGTGTTTGCGCACGGCCGCGGCGTTCGCGGATCAGGTTGCCGAAGGCGTCGTAGTCGTAGTGCCGGTCGCCCTGTATTTGCAGGCGATTGCCTTTGATCTGTGTCGGGCCGGGGCGGTCCTGCATCAGCAGGTTGCCGGCCGGGTCGTGGGCGAAGTTTTCCGGCAGGTCGTCGCGGGTGTGGCGTACGCGGATCAGCCGGTCGAGGGCGTCGTACTGGTAGCTGCGCTGGCCGTGGCGGGTGTCGGCGATGTGTTCGAGATTGCCGTTGGCGCTGTAGGCAAAGTCGCGACGGTACAGCGCACTGCGTTGATGGCCTACGGCGTGGGCGCGTAAGCGGCCCTGTTCATCGTAGGCATATTCGCTGCGCAGCAGGCCTTGCTGGCGCTGCTGTTCGCGGCCGTTCTGGTAGACGTGACGGGTGAGCAAGGCGCCGTTGAGGTCGATCGCGGTCAGCGCCCCGCCCTTGGCGTAGTGGTAGTCGAGCTTGCTGTTGTCCGGCAGGCGCATCCGGCTGAGCTGGCCGCAGGCGTCGTAGGTGTAACGCAGGGTGCCCCAGCCCTGATGCTCGCGCACCAGCCGGTCCTGCAGGTCGTATTCGAAAGCCAGCGGGTGATCCTGGCCGTCATCCACGCCGACCAAACGGCCTAAACGGTCATACCGGTAGCTGACCTCGACCCCGTCCGGCAGGGTCTTGAGCAGCAATCGCCCAGCAGCATCACGTTGATAGCCGGTGACCAGCGTCGAGCCGTCATCGCCGAACTCGGTCTTTTCCAGCAGGTGGCCATTCCGGTCGTAGGCGTAGGCGGTACGCCGGCCATCGAAGCCGGTTTCCTGTCGGATCAGTCCGGTCGGCGTGTAGTCCAGCCGGTACTTTTCGCCAGATTCGTTCTCGATTTCCGTCAGCAGCAGTTGCGCATGGTCGTAGCGGTATTGCAGTCGCGTGCCGTCGGGGTTGATCCGCCGGCTGACCAGGTGCAGGTCGTCGTCATATTCGTAGCGGGTGATACGCCCCAGTTCATCGCGCTCGGCGGTGATCTGGCCGTAGGCGCTGTAACTGAAAGCCCGTGTGGCCCCGGTAGGCAGCGTTGTTTGGATCAGCCGGCCAACGGCGTCCCAGGCATGGCGAGTGACCGCTCCGTGTTCGTCCTGCGCAGTAATCCGCCGCCCCAACGCGTCGTAGGAAAACTTGCGAACCCCACCGTCCGGCAGACTTTCCTCGACCAACTGACCCAGGTCGTTCCACACAAACACGTGCCGGCCGCTGTCCGGATAACGGATCGACAGCAACCGCCCCTGTGCATCGCGGTGGTAGTGGGTGACATGGCCGTCCGGATCGACCGCCTCGGTGATGTCCCCTTGGGCATTACGCCGGTACGTCCACACGGCATCGCCACGTGAGCGGCTGTGCAGGAAACCGTTGCGGTACTCGTAGGACGTCGGCGCATCGTCCGGCGGAATCAGCGCGATCAGCCGTCCGGCATCGTCGTAGCGGTATTCGGTGACCGCCCCCAGCGCATCCTGCTCGGCGACCAACCGACCTTGCGCGTCATAGGCCTTGAGCTGCTC
>NZ_JBMDJR010000036.1:0-1554 GCF_057809295.1 Pseudomonas sp. FG35
CGAAATCGACACCGTGCAGACCTCGGTCAGCTGGACGCTGGGCGCCAACCTGGAAAACCTCACCCTGCTCGGCAGCGCCAACCTGGCCGGCGTCGGCAATGCCCTCGGCAACACCCTGATCGGCAACGCCGGCGACAACGTGCTCGACGGCCTGGGCGGTGCGGACATCATGAACGGTGGTGCCGGCAACGACACTTACATCGTCGACAATGCCGCCGACACCATCATCGAAACCAATGCCTCGCCGACCGAGATCGACACCGTCCTGTCCTGGATCAGCTATGGCCTGAGCAGCAACGTCGAAAACCTGACCATGCTCGGCAGCGACAGCCTCAGCGCCGTCGGCAATGCCCTCAACAACATCCTGATCGGCAACGCCGGCAACAACGTGCTCGATGGTCTGGGCGGCGCCGACACCCTGAGCGGCGGCGCGGGCAACGACACTTACATCGTCGATAACGTCGGTGACGTGGTGATCGAAAACAACGCTTCGCCAAGCGAAGTCGACACCGTGCTCTCCTGGATCAATTACAGCCTGGGCGCTAACGTCGAGAACCTGACCCTGCTGGGTGGCGACAACCTCAACGCCGCTGGCAACGCCTTGAATAACGTGTTGATCGGCAATGCCGGCAACAACGTACTCAATGGTGGCCTCGGCACGGACATCATGAACGGCGGCGCCGGCAACGATACTTACGTCGTCGACAATGCCCTGGACGTGGTTATTGAAACCGGCACCAGCAGCAGCGAAATCGACACCGTGCAGTCGTCGATCAGCTGGACACTGGGCGCCAACCTGGAAAACCTCACCCTGCTCGGCAGCGCCAACCTGGCCGGTGTCGGCAATGCCCTCGGCAACACCCTGATCGGCAACGCCGGCGACAACGTGCTCGACGGCCTGGGTGGCGCGGACATCATGAATGGCGGTGCCGGCAACGATACTTACATCGTCGACACCGCCGCCGACACCATCATCGAAACCAATGCCTCGCCAACCGAGATCGACACCGTCCTGTCCTGGATCAGCTATGGCCTGAGCAGCAACGTCGAAAACCTGACCATGCTCGGCAGCGACAGCCTCAGCGCCGTCGGCAATGCCCTCAACAACACCCTGATCGGCAACGCCGGCAACAACGTGCTCGATGGTCTGGGCGGTGCGGACACCCTGAGCGGCGGCGCGGGCAACGACACTTACATCGTCGATAACGTCGGTGACGTGGTGATCGAAAACAACGCTTCGCCAAGCGAAGTCGACACCGTGCTCTCCTGGATCAATTACAGCCTGGGCGCTAACGTCGAGAATCTGACCCTGCTGGGTGGCGACAACCTCAACGCCGCTGGCAACGCCTTGAATAACGTGTTGATCGGCAATGCCGGCAACAACGTACTCAATGGCGGCCTCGGCACGGACGTCATGAACGGCGGAGCCGGCAATGACACTTACGTCGTCGACAACGCTCTGGACGTGGTCATTGAAACCGGCACCAGCGCCAGCGAAATCGACACCGTGCAGACCTCGGTCAGCTGGACGCTGGGCGCCAACCTGGAAAACCT
>NZ_JBMDJR010000037.1:0-852 GCF_057809295.1 Pseudomonas sp. FG35
GTGCAAGCTTTCATGGACATGGTGCCCCACGATTTTTCGGGAGTACGCATCGGTGATCAAACTCAGATAAGCCACACCCGTTTGCGTCGGTAGGTAGGTGATGTCCGCAACCCATACTTGCTCTGGCGCCTTGGCAACTACCTGAATCGGTCCATCTTTGAGCAGGTTTGGATGCCGGCGAAAGCGATGATGGCTATCTGTCGTTTTGTGATAGGCCCGTCTGCGGGGAACCAGCTCGCGCCGATCTCGCAAGATATCGAATAACCGGTCTCGACCGACCTTTACGGACACCTCTGGCTCAGTGTGCATCAGATTGTGAAGTTTTCGGGTGCCAAGGCGCGGTTGCCTAAGTCGTTTCTCCCTCACGAATCCCATCACTTCCTGGGCATGACGGGCCCGGGCATCACACGCGCGGTTGCGCTTGTAATAAGCCTGACGGGAAATCCCCATGAACTGGCAAGCCCGACTAATGCTCAGGTCTTGGATCTGCCCTTGGGAGAGGACTTGCCGGATCGCTTTTTTACGACAGAAACACCGAAGTCGTTCTTTAAAACATCAACGACAGCTTCGAAAAACTGAGCTTTCTGGTTGGCTTGGGCCAGCTTTTCTTCGAGCTCTTTGATTCGCTGTTCGGGTGTCAGTGGTTTATCGGGCTCATCCATGGAACGGGGTCTCTTGGAGCGAATGGACGCGCCTTGACTCCAGTCCTGCCGACCATGCCTGCGTAACCAGTTCAGTACGGTCGATTTACCCTGAATGCCATAACGCTCTTGAGCCTCTTTATAACTCAACTCGCCTTTTTCGACCTGATCGACGACCGACAATTTAAAGGTCCGCGTGTAATCACGCTGA
>NZ_JBMDJR010000038.1:0-764 GCF_057809295.1 Pseudomonas sp. FG35
TGGGCGAGGAACACGTCGAGCATCGACGGCACAAAGTGCAGTGTGGTGATGCGTTCGCGCTCGATCACTTCGCTCAGGTACAACGGATCCTTGTGCCCGCCCGGACGAGCCATGACCAGTCGCGCGCCGGTCATCAGCGGCCAGAAGAACTCCCAGACCGAAACGTCGAAGCTGAACGGCGTCTTTTGCAGCACTGAATCTTCAGCCGTCAGGCGATAGGCGTCCTGCATCCACAGCAAGCGGTTGACCACCCCGCTGTGCTCGTTGATCACGCCTTTCGGTTGGCCGGTCGAGCCCGAGGTGTAGATCACGTAAGCCGTGTGCTGCGGAGTCAGCCCATCGACCGCCAAGTTATCGGCCGACAACGCTTGCCAGGTGTCGTGATCCAGATTGACCACCGGCACCGCCACCTCACCCAGCAAGGCGCGAGTCGAGCCCTGCACCAACACCGCCGACGGCGCGCTGTCCTTCAGCATGTAAGCCAGACGCTCCAGCGGATACGCCGGATCCAGCGGCACATAACCGCCGCCGGCCTTCAGGATCGCCAGCAGCCCGACCACCATGTCCAGCCCACGCTCGACACAGATCGCCACCCGCGCTTCCGGGCCCACGCCCAAACCGCGCAGGTGATGGGCCAGACGATTGGCCCGAGCATTCAGCTCGGCATAACTCAGTCGCTGTTCACCGGAAAGCACCGCCACAGCCTGCGGCGACCGCAAAACCTGCGCCTCGAACAGACCATGGATGCTTTGCTGAAGGTCATA
>NZ_JBMDJR010000039.1:0-448 GCF_057809295.1 Pseudomonas sp. FG35
AAACCTTCACCTACACCATCACCGATGCCGACGGCGACACCAGCACCGCCAACCTCGTGTTGCAGATCCACAACAACGACGATCCGGTGATCATTAACGGCCTCGACGTTAACGGCGGCGAACTCACCGTCTACGAGAAAAACCTCAGCGACGGCAGCAGCCCTGACGCTCCAGCCCTGACCCAAAGCGGCACCTTCACCATCACCGCGCTGGACGGCGTCACCACGCTGACCATCGGCGGCATCGCTGTCGTCACCAACGGTGTGGCCGCCGGCTTCCCGCAATCCATCGTCACTCCGTTGGGCAGCACGCTGACGATTACCGGCTTCAACGCTGCAACCGGCGTCGTCAGCTACAGCTACACCCTGGTCGATAACGAAGCACATCCAACCGCCAACGGCGCCAACGTGCTCAACGAGCAATTCGCCGTGACCGTGGTCGACGACAA
>NZ_JBMDJR010000004.1:0-502459 GCF_057809295.1 Pseudomonas sp. FG35
GTGACCGCTCGGTTCGTAGCCGAGTACTCTATCCAGCTGAGCTACGAGTGCATTTGTTGCGCCGCATTATAGCCCGTCTAATCTCTATTCCAACCACTTTTTCTATAAATTTCAACAACTTACAGAAAAAGCCAGATTACAACGTACTAAGCAAATAATGGCGGAGAACGGGGGATTCGAACCCCCGACACCCTTTTGAGGTGTACTCCCTTAGCAGGGGAGCGCCTTCGGCCACTCGGCCAGCTCTCCGCAACACGGGGCGTATATTAACCACCTTCTTCCCCGTTTGCAAACATAAAAATCGATAAAAATTAATGGCTTGGTTCTTCGTCCTTCTCTTTCTTTATACGCAGATAGATTTCTTCACGGTGCACGGCCACCTCTTTCGGGGCGTTGACGCCGATACGCACTTGATTTCCTTTAACGCCGAGCACGGTCACGGTGATTTCGCCATCACCGATAATCAGGCTTTCTGCGCACCGACGAGTCAGAATCAGCATACCTTTCTCCTCACGCGAATCATTTCAGGGACAACAGTCTGCAAAAAAAAGGCACCCGACCTACAACCGGAGCGATCGTAGCCCTACATGCCTGAGTATTGACCAGCGCGAGCAAAAGAACAGTTCAGGGCTCACGCCATTCAAAAAATAAAGGGCGCGGTCAGACCGCGCCCTTCAGACAACGCATCACTCGCCCTGACGGGCCGGAGCGTCGAGTTCGAAAGCCGTGTGCAGGGCGCGCACGGCCAGTTCCAGGTACTTCTCTTCGATCACCACGGAAACCTTGATTTCCGAGGTCGAGATCATCTGGATGTTGATGCTTTCTTTTGCCAGGGATTCAAACATGCGGCTGGCCACGCCTGCGTGGGAACGCATGCCGACGCCGACGATCGAGACCTTGGCAATCTTGGTATCGCCCACCACTTCACGGGCACCGATCTCGCGAGCGGTGTTTTCCAGCACGGTTTGCGCGGACTGGTAGTCGTTGCGGTGCACGGTGAAGGTGAAGTCGGTGGTGTTATCGTGCGCGACGTTCTGCACGATCATGTCGACTTCGATGTTCGCGGCACTGATCGGGCCGAGAATCTTGAACGCCACGCCCGGGGTGTCTGGCACGCCACGGATGGTCAGCTTGGCTTCATCGCGGTTGAAAGCGATGCCGGAAATGATCGGCTGTTCCATGGTTTCCTCTTCATCAATAGTAATGAGGGTGCCCGGACCCTCCTTGAAGCTGTGCAGTACGCGCAGCGGAACGTTGTACTTGCCGGCGAATTCCACCGCACGGATCTGCAGCACCTTGGAACCGAGGCTGGCCATTTCCAGCATCTCTTCGAAGGTGATCTTGTCCAGACGCTGAGCAACCGATACCACACGCGGGTCAGTGGTGTAGACACCATCGACGTCGGTGTAGATCTGGCACTCGTCAGCCTTCAGCGCAGCGGCCAGCGCCACACCGGTGGTGTCGGAACCGCCACGACCCAGGGTCGTGATGTTGCCGTGCTCGTCGACGCCCTGGAAACCAGCGACCACCACCACGCGACCGGCTTTCAGGTCACCGCGAATCTTCTGGTCATCAATCTGCAAGATACGCGCTTTATTGTGCGCACTGTCCGTCAGAATCCGCACCTGGTTGCCGGTGTACGACACCGCCGGCACACCGCGCTTGATCAGCGCCATGGCCAACAGGGCGATCGTCACCTGCTCACCTGTGGAAACGATCACATCCAGTTCGCGCGGAACCGGTTGATCTTCGCCACTGATTTGCTTGGCCAGATCGATCAGACGGTTGGTTTCGCCGCTCATTGCAGACAGCACAACCACCAGGTCATCGCCGGCATCGCGGAATTTCTTAACCTTGTCGGCGACCTGCTCGATTCTCTCGACAGTGCCGACCGAGGTGCCTCCAAATTTCTGTACGATCAAAGCCATTTCAAAGCCGCCTCTGCCCATGAAGGGCGCCCAATAATCACTCGAACAGCCGCCGGGTCCGCCACTAGACTGCGGGCCCGACGGGCCGTCTTATAAACCCTGCTCGACGAATGGAACGGTCAGCGCCAGTGCGCCATCCAGTGCGCCGGCGTCGACACCGCCGCCCTGCGCCATGTCCGGACGACCACCGCCCTTCCCGCCCACTGCCGCAGCAGCCTGCTTCATCAAATCACCGGCTTTGAGTTGGCCAGTCAGGTCCTTGGTCACGCCTGCGACCAGTACGACCTTTTCCTCATGGACACTGCCGAGCAGGATCACTGCGCGGCCGAGTTTGTTTTTCAGCTGATCGACCAGCGCCAGCAGCGCCTTGCCGTCCTGACCATCCAGACGCACGGCCAGCACTTTCACGCCCTTGACGTCCACGGCCGAGGCCGACAGATCGTCGCCCGCGGCAGCAGCGGCCTTGGCCTGCAACTGCTCGAGCTGCTTTTCAAGCGCACGGTTGCGCTCCAGCACCGCCGACAGCTTGTCGATCAGGTTGTCGCGGCTGCCCTTGACCAGGCTGGCCGCTTCCTTGAGTTGTTCTTCAGCAGCGTTCAAGTAAGCCAGCGCCGCAGCGCCGGTGACCGCTTCGATACGACGCACACCCGATGCCACACCGCCTTCGCTGATGATTTTCAGCAGACCGATGTCACCGGTACGGTTGGCATGGATACCGCCGCACAGCTCGACGGAGAAATCACCGCCCATGCTCAGCACGCGCACGTTGTCGCCGTACTTCTCGCCGAACAGCGCCATCGCGCCTTTCTGCTTGGCGGTTTCGATGTCGGTTTCTTCGGTTTCAACGGCGGAGTTCTTGCGGATCTCGGCGTTGACGATGTCTTCCAGTGCCTTGATCTGCTCCGGCTTGATCGCTTCAAAGTGGCTGAAGTCGAAACGCAGGCGCTGACTGTCGACCAACGAACCTTTCTGTTGAACGTGGTCGCCCAGCACTTTGCGCAATGCAGCGTGCAGCAAGTGAGTGGCCGAGTGGTTCAGCGAAGTAGCGTGACGCACGTCGGCTTCGACGTGGGTTTCCACCGGTGCGCCAACGATCAGGCTGCCCGACGCCAGTACGCCGTGGTGCAGGAACGCGCCACCGGTCTTGGTGGTGTCGCGCACGTCGAAACGGCTGTTGCCGGCCTGCAGGTAACCGCAATCGCCGACCTGGCCGCCGGATTCGGCGTAGAAAGGGGTCTGGTTCAGAACCACAACGCCTTCCTGCCCTTCACTCAAGACGTCCACGGACTGGCCATCTTTATAGAGAGCAACGACTTTCGCCGAACCGCTGGTGGCGTGATAACCGGTGAACTCGGTATCGACGTCAACCTTGACCAGGCTGTTGTAGTCCAGACCGAACGAGCTGGCGGAACGTGCACGGACGCGCTGGGCTTCCATTTCACGCTCGAAACCGGCTTCGTCGATGGTCAGGCTACGCTCGCGGGCGATGTCCGCGGTCAGGTCCATCGGGAAACCGTAGGTGTCGTAGAGTTTGAACACCACGTCGCCCGGCACCACGTCGCCTTTGAGCTCGGCCAGATCCTGCTCGAGGATTTTCAGGCCCTGCTCCAGGGTCTTGGCGAACTGTTCTTCTTCGGCTTTCAGTACGCGCTCGATGTGCGCCTGCTGGGATTTCAGCTCCGGGAACGCTTCGCCCATCTCGGCCACGAGTGCGGCAACGATCAGGTAGAAGAAGCTGCCCTTGGCGCCCAGCTTGTTGCCGTGACGGCAGGCGCGACGGATGATCCGGCGCAGCACATAACCGCGACCCTCGTTGGACGGCAACACGCCGTCGGCAATCAGGAAGCCGCAGGAACGGATGTGGTCAGCCACGACTTTCAGCGATGCCTGAGCGTCGTTGGTGCAGCCGATCGCCTTGGCCGATGCGGCCAGCAGGCTCTGGAACAGGTCGATTTCATAGTTCGAGTGAACGTGCTGCAGCACGGCACTGATCCGCTCAAGACCCATGCCGGTGTCCACCGACGGGGCTGGCAGCGGGTGCAACACGCCATCGGCGGTGCGGTTGAACTGCATGAATACGTTGTTCCAGATTTCGATGTAACGGTCGCCGTCTTCTTCCGGCGAGCCCGGTGGGCCGCCCCAGATGTCGGCGCCGTGATCGTAGAAAATCTCGGTGCAAGGACCGCACGGGCCGGTATCACCCATGGTCCAGAAGTTGTCGGAGGCGTATGGCGCGCCCTTGTTGTCGCCGATGCGCACCATGCGCTCGGCCGGCACACCGACCTCCTTGGTCCAGATGTCGTAGGCCTCGTCATCGCTGGCGTAGACGGTGACCCACAGTTTTTCCTTCGGCAGGTTCAGCCACTTCTCGGAGGTCAGGAAGTTCCAGGCGTAGGTGATGGCATCACGCTTGAAGTAGTCGCCAAAGCTGAAGTTACCCAGCATTTCGAAGAAGGTGTGGTGACGGGCGGTGTAACCGACGTTTTCCAGGTCATTGTGCTTGCCGCCGGCGCGCACGCATTTCTGGCTGGAGACGGCGCGGGTGTACGCGCGCTTTTCCTGGCCCAGGAAGCAGTCCTTGAACTGGTTCATCCCCGCGTTGGTGAACAGCAGGGTTGGGTCGTTGCCCGGAATCAAAGAGCTGGAGGCTACACGGGTGTGGCCTTGCTCTTCGAAGAAGCGAAGGAAGGCTTCACGGATTTCTGCGCTTTTCATTAGGTTCTTCCACGGAGGCTGCGGCCAAAGGCCTGTACGAAACGTCAACAGACGAAACGACGGCAAAGGGCCGCATTATATCGGCCCTGCGCGCGGGGTACAGCGTGTTTATACGATAGAAACGGTCAATTGGGCCGCTAACGCTGTCACTTGCGCGAAAACTCGACGAATGTCGCGATCACTTGCTCGATTTGCGAGCGATTGACGTCCATGTGCGTGACCATCCGCAGACGGGCGGCAGCGCTCAACTTGATCCCGCGTTCGGCGGCAAATGCCTTGATCGCCTCGGCACGGTCGCCCATCTGCACGTAAACCATGTTGGTCTGCACCGGCTCGACACTGAAACCGGCCTCGCGCAAGCCTTCGGCCAGCAACTGTGCGTTGGCATGGTCATCGGCAAGACGCTCCACGTTGTGATCCAGCGCATACAGCCCCGCCGCCGCCAGCAGTCCGGCCTGACGCATGCCGCCACCGACCATTTTGCGCAGGCGCCGGGCCTTTGCAATCAACGCCGACGAACCGCACAGCACCGAACCGACCGGCGCGCCGAGGCCTTTGGACAGGCACACCGAGACCGAATCGAAATATTGGGTGATTTCCCGGGCATCGACCCCCAGCTTGACCGCCGCGTTGTACAGCCGCGCGCCGTCCAGATGCAGTTGCAGGCCGTTGTCCCGAGTGAACTGGCGGGCCCGGGCCAGATAGTCCAGCGGCAACACTTTGCCCTGCATGGTGTTTTCCAGCGCCAGCAGGCGGGTGCGGGCGAAGTGGAAATCGTCGGGCTTGATCGCCGCGGCCACCTGATCCAGGTCCAGCGAGCCGTCGGCCTGCACTTCCAGCGGCTGTGGCTGAATCGAGCCGAGCACCGCTGCGCCGCCGCCTTCGTATTTATAGGTGTGTGCCTGTTGACCGACGATGTACTCGTCACCGCGCTCGCAGTGCGCCATCAAGCCCAGCAGGTTGCTCATGGTGCCGGTCGGGACGAACAGCGCGGCAGCAAAACCGAGCCGTTTTGCCAGTTCGGCTTCCAGACGATTGACCGTCGGATCTTCGCCATACACGTCGTCACCGGTGTCGGCGCGGGTCATCGCGTCGAGCATGGCGGGAGTCGGTTGAGTGACGGTGTCGCTGCGAAGATCGATAACGCTCATGAACCTGGCCTCAAGTCAGCAGGGGAAATCCCTTTTCGAAGAGGAATTACTGCGGGCATGGCGCGGATTAATCAACCCTTGCGCAAGGAAAAGTCGTTTTCACGCTTCGAATAATCCGATGGCAATCATCACAAAGGCGCAATGCACAGCCCGGCAATCTGTGTTAAAAACGCTGCGCCGTCCGATAAAGGGCGGCGAAACGTTCTCAGGGCGGGGTGCAATTCCCCACCGGCGGTAATTGCGCGCAATGTGCATAGCCCGCGAGCGCTTGGTGACGGACACGGCATAAGCCGTGAGCGGCAGCAAGGTCAGCAGACCCGGTGTGATTCCGGGGCCGACGGTCACAGTCCGGATGAAGAGAGAACGGGATTGACGCCAAAGGGCCGTCCGCCGCGTTCGCGCGAGCGTGCGTACCCTTGAATCCCTTTCGATTCATAACGCCCTGTTTTTCACACAAACAGGAGTCAGAACATGCAACCCACCGCTATCGACAGCAAAAGCAAACACACCCACGGCGAGCGCGTCGCGTTCATCCAGGCCTGCTGGCACAAGGAAATCGTCGACCAGAGCCGTAAAGGCTTCCTCGCCGAAATGATCGCTCAGGGTTATCAGGAATCGGACATCGATTTCTTCGAAGTCGGCGGCGCCTTTGAAATGCCCCTGCACGCCAAGCTGCTGGCCAAGACCGGTCGTTATGCCGGTATCGTTGCCGCCGCCCTGGTGGTGGACGGCGGAATCTACCGTCACGAGTTCGTCGCCCAGTCGGTGGTCAGCGGCCTGATGCAGGTGCAGCTGGAAACCGAAGTGCCGGTGTTTTCGGTGTCGCTGACCCCGCACCACTTCCATGCCGGCGAAGAACACCAGAAGTTCTTCTTCGAGCATTTCGTGCACAAGGGTCAGGAAGCGGCGAAGACCTGCGCCGATACGTTGCAGAAAGTGCGTGCATTGCGCCGCACCGAGCCGCGTGCTGTAGCGGTCTGATGCAATAACGATCTCCCCCGCGCGCTGCGTGGGGGAGATTTCAGTGTCAGGCAAGATTTTCGTCAGTGGTCGGCACGATCAGAATACCCGCCCGCAGGCCGTTCTTGACCTTGGGGTTGGGGAAGATGATCCGCGCGCCCTGCTCTTCGATGATCCAGCGGGTATTGGCCAGGTCTTCGGCCAGCACATAACCCACATCCAGTTCGGAAAAGTTTTCGATGTCCGCCGGCAGGTTCAGGCGGAACGCATCGCTGTGCTTGATGATTTCCCGAGCCACGCTGAACAGTTGCAGACCATCCAGGCCTTGCTCGGCCATCTCTGGTTCGGTGCCTTCGATGATCTGCTTCAGGCGGGTTTCCAACAGCGACACATTGACCCCGGCGTTCTGCCCGAATGGCCGCGCCTTGCCCAGTTCCAGCGTGAAGGACTCGGCCCCCAGCTTGTCGTAGGTGTAAGAGCTGAACACGATCGACGGCTTGTTCTGCAACAGCACCGCCTCCATGCCGGCGGCGCGCAGGCGGGCCAGCTCAAGACGGGAATGCTGGCGACCTTCCTTCCACGGATAAAGGGCGAACTGCTCGATCTTCGAACCGCGAATCGCGGTGTGCAGGTCGTAGTGCAGGCGCTGACGATCAGGAAGACTGAAGAAACTCGCCGCCAGACGTTCCAGCTCGCAGGCACGCAGGGCTTCGGAACCGCTGCTTTGTTCGTGACGGCCGTTGAACAGCCGATTGACGTCCTGCTCGACGAAACGCTCGCCCTTGCGAATCGCTTCCGGGTTGCCGAACAGGAACAGAATGCGTGCGCGCGGCTTCAGATCGCCGCGGGCGATGTCATGCAGCAACCGGTCGAGCAATTCGATCGGTGCCGTTTCGTTGCCGTGGATGCCTGCAGACAGCAGCAGGTCCAGGCCATTGTCGCGCGCTTCGGGTGGCCGGACTTCCAGCGCACCCTCGCTCAACCAGCGCATGCGCACGCCTTCGACAGTCAGTTGAGTCTTCTCCGCCGGTTCACGGCCGGCGAGGGTCAGTTCAAGCAGTTTGCCGAGGGCGAGCATAGAGCGGTTTCCTTAGTGGTCGTGATTGCAATCCGGGCCGTGCACGTGGCCGTCATCGTCGCCGAGGTCAGCCGGTTCCATCTCCAGTTGCAGACTTACCAGATTAGTCGCCAATGGGCGCAACAGCAGGTTGGCGTACTCTTCGTCGCCCTCTTCGACGTCCACGCCGATCAACAGTTGGCCGCGGCCGTCCTGCTGGATCCACAGCTCTTTGCCTTGCCACATGACCGCGACGCGGGTGCAGGAAGTTTGCAGTTGCGTGCCGTCAGTGTCTTCAAGGATCAGCTGCAGGGAATCGCTCATGTTTTACGCTCTCTTGGGGAGATGGAACCGTGCGCCGCGACGAGGCGGCGCATCGGTCATCAATTGATCTGGAATGGATAAACCGCGCCCAGTTTAAGGATTTGCGTCAGTTCATCCAGTGCCGTCCGGCATTCAAGCAGCAATTGCGGATCCGCCAGATCGCTTTCGGTCAGGCGGTCGCGGTAGTGCTTTTCAACCCATGCGGTCAACGAACCGTACAACGGGGCAGTCATGATAACCCCTGGGTTGACGGCCGCCAGCTCGGTTTCGTTGAGCGCGACGCGCAGTCGCAGGCACGCCGGGCCACCACCGTTCTGCATGCTTTGCTTGAGGTCGAAGACTTTCACTTCGCGGATCAGGCCGCCGGAGCTGGTCAGGCCTTGCAGGTAATTCCACACGCGCTCGTTGCCACGGCACTCTTCCGGCACGATCAGCAGCATCGAACCGTCAGGACGCGACAGCAACTGGCTGTTGAACAGGTAGGAACGCACCGCGTCGTCCACGGTGACCGCCGAACGCGGCACGCAGACCGACTGGAACTTGCCGCCGACCTTGGCCAGTTTGGCTTGCAGTTCAGCCAGCATCTGATCGGTGTCGAGGAACGCGTCCTCGTGATAGAACAGCACCTCGCCGTTGCCCACCGCGATCACGTCGTTGTGGAACACGCCCTGATCGATAACGGCGGGATTCTGTTGCGCGTAGACCACGCCGTCGTCACGCAGACCGTGCAAACGAGCGACCGCTTGCGACGCTTCGAGGGTCTGACGCGCCGGGTATTTCTGCGGCGCCGGGTAGCGGGTGTCGAACGCACTGCGACCGAACACGAAGAACTCGACACCGGCATCGCCGTACTCACGGCAGAAACGCGTGTGGTTGGCTGCGCCTTCGTCACCGAACTGCGCCACTGCCGGCAACGCGGCGTGGTGAGCAAAGTGTTGCTGGTTGGCGAACATCGCGCCCAGCACGCGACTGGTGGTCGGGTGCTCGATGCTGCGGTGGTATTTGCAGTTCAGGTTGGCGGCGGTGAAATGCACGCGACCGTCAGCGGTGTCGGCACTCGGGCTGACCGTGGCGGCGTTGGCCACCCACATGCTCGACGCCGAGCAGCTGGCGACCAGCAACGGCATCGCTTCTTTGGCGGCGCGCTCGATCACCTGAGCGTCGGTACCGCTGAAACCCAGACGGCGCAGAGCAGCCACGTCCGGACGCTCCTGCGGTGCGAGAACGCCCTGCTGAAAGCCCATTTCCATCAGCGCTTTCATTTTCGCCAGACCTTGCAGCGCCGCTTCCTTCGGGTTCGAGGATTGCTGGCTGTTGCTCTGGGACGCAACGTTGCCGTAGGACAGACCACCGTAGTTATGGGTCGGCCCCACTAGACCGTCAAAATTGACTTCATAGGATTTCATCAGCGAGGCTCCACGAGAATCTGTTGTTATAGGCTTCAGTAACTATTCTTTGAGACCGCGGCGCGGCCATCGCTGGCAAGCCAGATCCCACAGGGATCTCATCGCCCTTGTGGGAGCTGGCTTGCCAGCGATGGGCATCACGCCATCTTCACGCCAGGCGTCAGGGCCGCCGGCAACACCAGGCTCGGGGTTTCCAGCGAGGCCACCGGGTACGCGCAGTAATCCGCCGCGTAGTAGGCGCTGGCGCGGTGGTTGCCCGAAGCGCCGACACCGCCGAACGGTGCGCTGCTCGCAGCACCGGTCAGTTGCTTGTTCCAGTTGACGATCCCGGCACGGCTTTCCAACCAGAACTGCTGGTAGCGCTCTTCGGAATCCGACAGCAGACCTGCGGCCAGGCCAAACGCAGTGTCGTTGGCTTCGGCAATCGCCGCCGCGAAATCGGCGTAGCGGATCACCTGCAGCAACGGGCCGAACAGTTCTTCATCGGAACGCTCGGCAACCGCCGTCACATCAACGATGCCCGGGGTCAGCAGTGCCGATTGCGCCTGTGGCTGAGTCATCGCCAGCAACGACACAGCGCCGTTGGCCAGCAGATGCGCCTGGGCATCCATCAACGCTTTCGCCGCGCCAAGGGAAACCACCGAACCCATGAACGGTGCCGGCTGCTGATCGAACGCACCGACCTCGATGGTCGAGCTGACTTCCACCAGACGCTTGAGCAGGCTGTCGCCCCACGCGCCTTCCGGCACCAGCAGACGACGGGCACAGGTGCAGCGCTGACCGGCGGAAATGAACGCCGATTGAATAATCGTGTACACCGCAGCATCAATATCGGCGACCTGATCGACCACCAGCGGGTTGTTGCCGCCCATTTCCAGCGCAAGAATCTTGTCCGGACGACCGGCGAACTGCTGGTGCAGGTGATTGCCGGTACGGCTCGAGCCGGTAAAGAACAGACCGTCGATGCCCGGGTTCGCCGCCAGAGCGATACCGGTTTCGCGGGCGCCTTGCAGCAGGTTCAGCACGCCGGCCGGCAGACCGGCTTCAATCCAGCACTTGACCGTCAACTCGGCGACTTTCGGGGTCAGCTCGCTTGGTTTGAACAGCACGCTGTTACCGGCCAGCAGCGCCGGCACGATGTGGCCGTTCGGCAAATGGCCGGGGAAGTTGTAAGGGCCGAACACCGCGACCACGCCGTGGGGCTTGTGGCGCAACACGGCGGTGGCGTCGCCCAACGGGCCGCTCTTCTCGCCGGTACGTTCGCGGTAGCTCTGCACCGAGATCGCAATCTTGTTGACCATGCTGGTGACTTCGGTCGCGGCTTCCCACAACGGTTTGCCGGTTTCCTCACCGATGGTGCGGGCCAGTTCGTCAGCATGGTTTTTCAGCGCAGCGGCGAATGCTTCGAGCACGCTGATGCGATCTTCCAGGGTACGCCGGGCCCAGCCCGGGAACGCCTGACGCGCAGCCTGCACGGCCGACTCGACCTGAGCGGCGGTGGCGCCCTCCCCCGACCACAGCACTTGCTGGGTCACCGGGTTCAGCGATTGAAAGGCCTCGCCCTGACCGGCCAGCCACTCACCTGCGATGTATAGCGAATTCATTATTTCGACTCCCGGGCAGCGGACAACGCTACGGCGCGCACCTGATCGCCAGCGTTGAGTTGAAGACGTTTGGCGGTCAGCGGATCGACCACCAGGGTGCCGGCGGCCAGACGGGCCGGCGCAGCCGTGATGCGGCAGTCTTCGCGTTTGCGGTTATGGATGATGAACGGCGTGGCGTCGTCGCCCGGCGTGCCGATAGCCAGCACCAGCGCTTCGCTGTCACGCACCGCGCGGATCTTGCTGGTCTCGCACTCGATGGCGGGGCCGGCGTCGAAGATGTCGACGTAACCCTGATAGCTGAAGCCTTCGCTCTTGAGCATTGCCAGCGCCGGCTCGGTGTCCGGGTGAACCTGACCGATAACGTTGCGCGCGTCCGGCGACAGGAAGCAGGTGTACAGCGGGAATTTCGGCATCAGTTCGGCGATGAACGCCTTGTTGCCGACACCGGTCAGGTAATCGGCCTGGCTGAATTCCATCTTGAAGAAGTGACGGCCCAGGCTTTCCCAGAACGGCGAACGGCCGGCGTCATCCGACACGCCGCGCATCTCGGCGATGATCTTGTTGCCGAACAGTTCCGGGAATTCGGCGATGAACAGCATCCGCGCCTTGGACAACATACGGCCGTTGAGGCCGGTGCGGTAGTCAGCGTGCAGGAACAGCGAGCACAGCTCGGAGTTGCCGGTCAGGTCGTTGGCCAGGAACAGCGTCGGGATCTCGCGATAGATGTTCAATTCCTGCGAGGCGCTGACGGTCAGGCCGACGCGGAAGTTGTACCAAGGCTCGCGCAGACCGACCGCGCCGGCGATGGCGGAAATCCCCACCACGCGACCGTTGTCGTCTTCGAGCACGAACAGGTAATCCGCGTCGCCACGACCGGCTTCACCGCGAAAGGTCTTCTCGGCCCAGCCAACCCGGTGGGTCAGGCGCTCTTCGTTGGCCGGCAAGGTGGTCAGGCCGGTGCCGGTGCTGCGGGCCAGGTCGATCAGAGCGGACAAATCGCTGCTGCGTACGGGACGAACAATCATGCTATCTCCTCAAACGGGCCGCCGTGGCCACCCGTGAAACTCGCTAAGGCGTTAAACCGCCACCAGGCGCACGCTGGCACCTTCACCGACGCCCAGGGCTTCGGCCGCTTCCAGATCCAGGGTCACCGGTTTGCCCGGCGCGTAATCCAGCTCAAGCAATACCGCGCGGTAATCCTGCAACTGGGCATTGGCCACCAGATACTGGCGCCCGGCACCTTTGACCGGCTCGCCGAGCTTCACCGGCACCACACGGCTCTGGGCGATCGAACGGATCCCCGAGACACGCGCATGCAGGGTCGGGCCACCGTCGAAGATGTCGATGTAGTGATCGGTCTCGAAGCCTTCGCGCATCAGGATGTCGAAGGTGATCTGCGCACGCGGGTGTACCTGGCCCATCGCTTCCTGAGCGGAGTCCGGCAGCAGCGGCACGTAGATCGGGTAATGCGGCATCAGCTCGGCGAGGAACGTCCGGCTTTTCAGGCCACACAGACGCTCGGCCTCGGCGTAGTTCAGGTCGAAGAAGTTGCGACCGATGGCGTCCCAGAATGGCGAGTCGCCGTTCTCGTCGCTGTAACCGACGATCTCGGTCACCACCGAATCGGCGAACCGCTCAGGATGGCTGGCGACGAACAGCAGACGACCACGGGAGTTGAGCTCAGACCACGGTGAACCCACCAGCTCGCGCTGCACGTAGAAACTGGTCAGCAAGCTGTTGCCGGTCAGGTCGTGGCATTGCGAGAGCACGTGGATCTTGTTGTGGATCTTCAGCTCGCGGGAGGCGTGCACGAAGGTCTCGTTGCGAAAGCTGTAGAACGGCTCGGAGTAACCGGCCGAAGCGACGATCGCCGAGCAGCCCACCAGCTTGCCGGTGGCGGTGTCTTCGAGGACGAAGAAGTAACTTTCTTCGCCGTTGAAGCTCACTTCGGCGGCAAACGAGGCTTCGCTCGCAGCGATTTTGTCGCTCAGGCGTTCAACGTCATCCGGCAAGGAAGTGACACCAATCGGGCTGTCCGCAGCCAGACGCTGTACCTCGCCCAGATCAGCCATTTGCGCGGGGCGCATCACCAGCATGGTGTCACTCCTTTCTCTACTTCAGGTCGGCGAAAGCGCCGACTCGGGAAAAAAATGCCGGGCAGGCCCGGCACAGGAAAATGGTCCCGGCACCTGTCGATGACGACAGACGCCGGGCGGTCTTGCATGAATCAGGCTTGGGTCAATTTCGCCGCAGCACGCTCGAAGCGATCCAGACCGGCGTCGATGTCTGCGTCTTCCACCACCAGGCTCGGGGCGAAACGGATCACGTCCGGACCCGCCTGCAGAATCATCAGGCCTTCTTGTTCAGCGGCGTTGAAGATGTCCTTGGCCTTGCCTTTCCAGGCGTCGCTCAGCACGCAACCGATCAGCAGACCGAGACCACGCACCTGGGTGAACAGGCCGTACTTCTCGCCGATCTGTTGCAGGCGGGTCTTGAACTTGTCGTGCTTGGCATGGACGCCGTTCAGCACCTCAGGGGTGTTGATCACGTCGATCACCGCTTCGGCCACGGCACACGCCAGCGGGTTGCCGCCATAAGTGGTGCCGTGCGTGCCGACGACCAGATGCTTGGCCAGCGCTTCGGTGGTCAGCATAGCCGCGATCGGGAAACCGCCGCCCAGGCTCTTGGCGCTGGTCAGGATGTCCGGGGTCACGCCGTAATGCTGGTAGGCGAACAGGTTGCCGGTACGGCCCATGCCAGTCTGCACTTCGTCGAACACCAGCAGCGCGTTGTTGGCGTCGCACAATTCACGGGCGCCTTGCAGGTAAGCCAGCTCGGCCGGCAGCACGCCGCCCTCGCCCTGGATCGGTTCCAGAACGACCGCGCAGGTCTTGTCCGAAACAGCGGCTTTCAGCGCCGCCAGATCGTTGTACGGTACGTGGGTGATGCCGGTGATTTTCGGACCGAAACCGTCGGAGTACTTCGACTGGCCACCGACGTTCACGGTGAACAGAGTACGGCCGTGGAAGCTGTTGAGCGCGGCGATGATTTCGTATTTCTCGGTGCCGAAACGGTCGAACGCGACACGACGGGCCAGCTTGAAGGCGGCCTCGTTGGCTTCGGCGCCGGAGTTGCAGAAGAACACGCGCTCGGCAAAGGTGGCGTCGATCAACTTGTGCGCCAGGCGCAGGGCCGGCTCGTTGGTGAACACGTTGGACACGTGCCACAGCTTGTTCGCTTGCTCGGTCAAGGCACCGACCAGCGCCGGGTGCGCATGGCCCAATACGTTGACGGCGATGCCGCCGGCGAAGTCGATCAGCTCGCGGCCGGCCTGATCCCAGACGCGGGACCCGGCGCCACGCACCGGAATGAAAGCGGCAGGCGCGTAGTTGGGAACCATAACCTGGTCGAAATCGGCGCGTTGTACCGCAGCGTGCTCAACGGACATCGGAGTCTCCTGATGAGGGCCACCCGCCTGAAACTGGCGAGCGATGGGGGGATTGTAAGGACAGTTTTGTGCCCGGCCTTGCCGCCAAGCGACAACTTCTTATAGCGCAAACCCCGGATTTTCCCGGGTTTACGGCAATGCGACATATAGCGTCGCAAAGGCGCAGTTTAAACCGTCGCCAGCAATTGCAGCAGGCCTGAGAGGATATCAATTGCGGCAGCCGCCAATGTCATATCTATGTACCGCACTTTGTCGAAAGCAATTTGATTTGCTGGGCTCCTTTTCCGGATGCCGAAGGCAGGATCACCATGCAATCTCCGATCAATCGGGCCAGCGCCACGGCCGACACCGACGACCGACACAACCCGCCCTCTCATTATCAACCGCTCGTCAACGCCATGCCCTCATGGCTGGGCAATGCCTCGGACAAAAGGCGCGAGGCACTGAAGAACAATCGCAAGACACTTCCCGACACCCTCAAGACTGCACCGCAGGCGGATCACGACGAATTGAGAGCCGCGATCGCCAACCACATGTCAGCTCAGAACACCGTGGATCAGAGGCTCGAACGCGTGCAGGACGCCAGCGCGTTTGCAACACCGCTGCTTGCGCAAGCGTTGAAGTCCCGGTTCGGCGTGGAAGTGGACGTCAAGGAAACCTTCCTGCGCCTCTACATACCGGTGACCGTGTCCGGCTTTGCGATCAAAACCGGCGCCCGGGTCTGGACCGTATCGCTGGTAGAGGCGGCGCTGCACAATTTCGAAGAGAAGGAAACACGGCAAGGGGCTTACGAAAGTGGCTCGTCCTTTATTTCCAGACCGACTGCGACAGGGCAGTTCGAGCCGCTGCCGCAGGTCAACGGCAAAATCACTATCCCGGCCTTCACCAGCCTTTGCCGGGAGCTGGACATCGGCGCCCGCTACAAAAACTACCTTGAAGACAGCCTCGGTTTCACCAGTCCGGTCGCCGCCGCGGTGTTATCCCGCGAGGTCAAGGACAGTCAGAAAGCCGCACTGAGGGCCGCCCTCCAACTGGCACGGATGAACCAGGACATCGGAGAGTTATATTTTCGACTGATCGGCGGCTTGCTCGATGGTCTGGAAGGCATGCGGATCGACCGTCAACCGCTGCGCTGTCACGATTTGACGATGATGTCGGCCACACTGACCGGCATCGTGATATTCACCCCGGATCTGGAACAGGCCAGGGCCTCGACCCGGGTGGTTGCTTACATACCCGATGATCCCGAGCACCCCGTCAAGGAATACGCCTCGCCCGTCGAAATGGAGAAAGAACTGACCCGCCAATTGTGCGCCCCCGACTATCAGCGTTTCTTCAGCCGTTTCGTACTCCATGAACAACGTGGTCATTTCTTCAGCGAACTGAACCGGCGACTGAGCAAGGTGACATGGCACAAGCCTGAGGCGGGAAGCCCGCTGCCTGCCTGGCGAGACACCCCTGTAAACAAGCCGAAACTGCAACTTGCCGTCACGCCCATCACCACAGAACTATGGGAACACCTCTACCAGGGCAAGCTGAACAAGATCCTCAATGACGCAGCGACTATCGCCGTATCAACGGCCACGACGGACGCTAACGCCCGCTGGGCGCTCTGGGACTCCTTCGTCAACGTGGCGTCATCGATTCTCGAGATCGCCTCCTTCGTCCTGATGCCGTTCGTACCGTTTCTCGGAGAAATCATGATGGCCTACATGGCCTACCAATTTCTCGACGAAGCCTTCGAGTGGATTGTCGACTGGGCCGAAGGGCAGATTACAGAGGCCGCCGAGCATTTTTTCACCGCATTGGAATCATTGATTCAGCTGGGAGCCTTCGCCCTCGGTGGCGGGATTGCCCTGGCAGAACTTCCAAAAATACTGCCGGCAGAAGTCATGTCATTCATTGACCGGTTCCAGCCCGTCAAACTGCGCAATGGCAAAACCCTCTACTGGAAACCGGATCTGAAACCTTACGAGCGCCAGGTCAAGCCACCCGAAGGGACCGGGCCCGACCGCCAGGGCCTGCATCACTATCAGGGCGAAAGCCTGCTGCCACTCGAGCAGACGCATTACCTCGTCAGTCCGCATGAACATCCCGGCAAACTCTACATCGAACACCCCGCACGGGCAGATGCCTACCGTCCCATCGTGCGCCATAACGGCGAAGGCGCCTTTCATACCGAGCTTGAACGACCGCTTGAATGGGACGCCCCTACCGTATTGCAACGGATCGGTCACAGCGTCGAGTCGTTCCCTGCGGTGCGACGTGAGCAGATCCTCAAGGTCAGCGGTTATTCGCAAGACGCACTGCGCAAAATGCACGTCAACCAGGAGCGCTTGCCCCCCCTGCTGGCTGACAGCATTCAGCGCTGCCGGATTGATCAGGACCTGCAGGACTTCATCGACCGGATGGCCAGCGACCGCCCCGAGGATTATTCAGGTGCGGATCCGCTGCTCCAGCTCCGGCTTATCGCAGAGCAAACGCCCTGGCCGCAGCGCAAGACATTGCGTTTCATCAACGCTCAAGGTGAGATTGCATGGCAATCCTCTGCCGACGAACAGCTTCCTGTGACTGAGATTCGACAGGACAGCCTCTCCGATGGCGACGTCCTCAAGACGCTGCTGCAAACGCTCAGCGAGCCGGAAATCAATACGCTGCTGGGAGAGGATTTCGCAGAGATGCACGCTATCGAAGCGCGCACGCGCAAGCTCAGAGCCAGACTGGCGCAGATCGCCCGAGAGCAGCGCACTTCGCTTTTCGAGCAACGCTACCAGGCGCTCCAACAGCGCGACGAGCCCTTGATCAGGCGTGCGGCCCTGCATGAGCCGCAGCTGCCTGCCAGGGTGACTGAAGAGTTGCTGAACACGGCCACCGGTTCGGAACTGGTGATGATCAGCAAAGGACAATGGCCCGAACGGCAACAGGCGCTGGCAGAACATGCCAGGCAGGAACTGCGCGTCACTCGCGCCTTCGAAGGGTTGTTGCTGGATTCTGTGCGCAATCCTGATACCGATACGCTGGCGCTGCACAGCCTGCAACGATTGCCAGGCTGGTCCGCAGACGTACGCCTTGAAGTGCGCGGTCAAGATCCCCAGGGACAGCTGATCGACAGCACCGGCCCGGTCGATGCCGCCATTCAGAAGGTGCTGGTGCTCAAATCCGATGGGCTCTGGCAGCCGTACGACGAGCAGGGACTGCAACTGCACGGCTCCACCGATTTCTACACTGCCGTCCTGCAAGCCCTGCCGGACGCGCAAAGAAACGCCTTGAACCTGCAGATCGGCGAGGGGGAAAAACTCAGACAAGCCATCAGTGACAATCCGCTGCCACGTACCGAACTGCGGCTGGCGATCACGCCCGACCCCGTGCCGCCCCCCGTCATGGATACCTTGCGGTTGCTGGGCACGGACGGTTACTCACGCAACCCGCCACCGGCGCTGCGAGCACCTCGCACGCTGGACAACCGGATCAGGCAGATCTACCCGAGAATGCCTGAAGTCGAACGAATCGCCATGGCGCAGCGCCTGGCCAACCATCCGAACGGCGCGATCGCCGAACTGTCACGGCTTCAGCTGGAATACGCGCAACTCGACAGCGATCTCAATCAATGGCTGTTCGACCTACCGGAGATCAACCCGGCTGATGGCCTCCGTCGAACGGATGACCAACAGATGGCCGCCATCCGTGATCGCCAGACGTTCGCCAACGACCTGCGTAGTTGCTGGCGCAGAGAGATGCATGGCCCGCATGGTTACCAGATGCGTTTTTCACAGCCGATCGTGGGTGACCTTCCTGCCCTGACGGCCGACTTTTCCCACGTCGACAATCTGGAACTGATCGGCAGCGGCGAGCCCGGTGCCCTTGACCACTTCCTCGAAAGTTTTTCGGGACTTGTACGCATGGACCTGCGCGACTTCGACCTGCACAATCTGCCGCCGCGCCTGACAACGCTCGCAGGTCTGAAACAGCTGACGCTGCAAAACTGTGGCGTCGTCCTGACACCGGAAAACCGATCGATTCTGTCGAACCTCAACGGGCTGACCGCACTGGATCTGGAAGGCAATCCACTGGGTGTGACGTTCGACTTCACCTTCATGCCGAACCTGACGCATCTGAACCTTTCCAGTACCGGCCTCTCCGAAATCCCCAGCGGCGTCCTGGATCACCCACGCCTGACCAGCGCATGGCTTACCGATAACCAGATCACCACACTGCCCGATGCCTTGTTCGAACAGCCGGCTGCTTCCACCGCAGGGTACGATTTTTTCGGCAACCCGCTTTCTGCTGCGACCCGTGAAAACGTGAAGATCTACTTCAACCGGACCGGCAGCGATCTGGGCGTTCGTCCCGAGCAAACGGATATAAACCGGATCAAGGCACTGTTTCCCGACCTGAATGACCGTAAATCCAGCGAACTGATTTACAGCCTGCCCGGCTCGCTGTTACAGGGTCGGCTTCAACTGGATCGCTGGGAGAGCGAAATAACCCGGCTGACCAGCGAGCTGGCCACATGGGCGCGGGACACACCCAATCGTGATCCGTCCACGGGTGAAATGCTGACCCCCAACGAACATTTCAATCAGTTTTATGAGCGAGAAGTTTTCGCCGGAAGAATTGAGCGGCTGTGGCGTCACCGATCGACGGCACATCCGCTGACGAGAGCGGATGTGTTATCGGCGCAAGCCAATTTCATCGGTGACATGCCGGAGCTGTCGGCGGATTTCAGCCACATCACCGCACTGTCGCTCAACGGGAACAAACAAATACGTGCCACCTCAACCTTTCTGCGCAGCTTTCCCCGGTTGAAACGCCTGATCCTGCATGACTTTGCACTTGAACAACTGCCACAGTCCCTGGCGGCCCTGCCCGTGCTCGATACCCTGGTTCTCAACAACTGCGGCGTGATCTTGACTGGCGAGCTGCAGCTTGCACTGGCGGGGATGCGCGAGCTTGAATCACTCGAACTGCCCAACAACCCGCTGGGCAGTGCGCCCGACGCAGGCAGTCTGCCAGCGCTCATGTATCTGGACCTCTCTCGCACAGGCATCAGCGATGTTCCTCCCGGATTGGCCGGCCATCCGAGATTGAAAACGGCCATTGTCAGTGATAACCGGATCAGCGAGTTGCCCGAGGCGCTCTTTGACCTGCCCGCCGAAGCCAGCGCAGGATTCGATTTCTCCGGCAATCCGTTGACCGCCGACACACTGGAACGGATCAAACGTTACTCGCGCGACACCGGCATGGATTTCGGCGTGGTCGCCAAACAGGCTGACATCGATGCCACCCAGGCGCTGTTTCCCGACCTGGACGGCGAAGAGGCCAGCGAGGTGTTTTACGGGTTACCCGGTGACCTGGAACACGGACGCCGCCAGCTCAGGCACTGGAAAGCCGAGCTCGAGCAGCTCACCGCCGATCTGTCGCAATGGAAAATGGCAGTGCCCCACGAGCATCCTTTCAGCCATCAACCCCTCTCACCGCGGGAGTTCCTCGCCGAACATTCGGCACGAACAGCGTTTGCCGAACAGTTGCAAACCCTGTGGCGCTCACGAATGCCGGAAAACCCCAGGCAGCGGGGCGATTCACTGGTAGCGCGTGTGACATTCATCGGCGAATTGCCCACCCTGACGACCGACTTCAGCCACATCCGCGAAGTCTCACTCACAGGGCATGACGCTCTCGGCAACGTCGACGGTTTCCTGCAACCCTTCAACACCTTGCGCCACCTGGAACTGCACGATTTCAACCTGGGCCAGAACCCGCTGACGTCCATGCGCATGACTTCACTGCAGCGCCTGGTTCTGGAGCATTGTGGATTGACGCTGACCCCGCAAAGCCGCGCATCCCTGTCGTCTCTTGAAAATCTTCGGTATTTGAATCTGAGCCGAAACCCGCTGGGCGCCCACCCGCCCCTCGAAGCGCTGCCGGCCCTGGTGCAACTGCGCATGATCGATACCGGGATTTCGAGCCTGCCCGACGGTTTGCTCGGTCATCCACGACTGCTCATCGCCATGCTCGAACGCAACCGGATCCGCGATCTGCCCGACATCCTTTTCGATATTTCCGCCCGCCCACCCAAGCAACTCAGCCTCGCCGACAACCCGCTGTCATCCACCACGCGGGAACGCATCAAGCTCTGTTACCAGCAGTTCAGGCAGCACTTCGGCGTTTCAATGCCTCGAGAAGACCTCGAGCGGATCCGTGAGCTGTTTCCATCCCTGAGCGATGATGACGCCAATCGAGTGCTGTACCTGCTGCCGGGAACTCTCGACTTCGGTCGATTACAGATCGGGCGCTGGGAGACCGAACTGCGGCAGCTTGAAGGTGACCTCGAAAAATGGGTGACAGACGTCCCTGATCGTTATCCGGCAAGCAGCATCGAGCTGACCGCCAGTGATCGATCCGCAGAGCAGGCCAGTCGCAGAATGTTCCGACAGGAGATCGAATCGTTCTGGCGCGAAAGGTCTCGCGAACACCCCGAGCGGCGAAGCACGGTGCTCAACCTGAATCCGGCCTTCATCGGTGACCTGCCGGACTTGAGTGCCGACTTTTCTCACGTGACAACATTATCGATCACCGGCAATGCTCAGCTACGGGCAAGCACAGGCTTCCTGCGAGGGTTCACCGGCCTCGACTCGCTCGAATTGCGTGATCTGGCATTGACCGAAGTGCCACCTGCACTGACCGCAATGCCGGATCTTCAGCAACTGGTGCTGAGCAACTGCGGGGTCGTACTGGATGACAAGGGCAGCGCCACGCTGGCGTCACTGAAGCAACTGGTCAGACTCGATCTTTACAGCAATCCGCTGGGCCGGTTGCCGGATATCCGCAGCCTGCCGGAACTGGAATTTCTCGATCTGTCGAACACCGGGATTACCCGGCTGCCATCGAGTTTGCTGGATCCTCCCTGGCTGGAAACCGCCATCCTCAGCGGCAATCGCGTGACCGAACTGCCCGCCGAGCTTTTCGATTTGCCTGCCTCCGCCAGCAACGGCATTGACCTGGGCGACAATCCGCTGGACGCGGCCACCCGCGAGCGCATCAAGGATTACTTCCGCCGAACCGGGGAAGACCTTGGCGTGCTGGCCGAGCCGTCGGACATCGCACGCGTCCAGACGCTCTACCCGGCCCTGAGCGATAAACAGGCCAGTAATTTCATCTATCACCTCGAAGGCACACTGGCCGATGGCCGGATCGAGCTGGCACGCCGGGAAGCCGAACTCGAGCAATTGCTGGGTGATCTTGCCGCCTGGGAAAACGACATACCCGATCATCCGGTGACCGGGCTGCCACTCCCCCCGGACCAGCGCCTGATGCAAGAGCAAATCAGAACGGCATTGCGAGAAGCATTGCTGACTTGCTGGCGCAAAACCCCGGTCGAAGGAGCAGACGCCAGTGACCACCAGTTTGCGTTCAGGCTGCCGATCATGGGGGAGTTGCCAACACTGACCGCCGACTTCGGCCACGTTTCGGATCTCTATCTGGTCAGCACCAGTAATCACTCGCCGCGGATCGGTCGATTCCTCGAGGCCTTTACCCACCTTGAAAGCGTCGATATTCAAGGTTACGACCTGCCCTCCATCCCCGAAGCCGTGTTCCGGATGAAGCGACTCACCACCTTGAGCCTGCCGACCTGCAATCTCACGTTATCGCCGCAGGACGTGGCCGGGCTGGCAAGTCTGGACCAACTTGATCTGCTGCATCTGCACAATAACCCGCTCGGACTGACACCTGACCTCAGCAATTTGCAGAACCTCACCGACCTGGACCTGAGCACCACCGGCATCAGGGAAATCCCCAAGGGTGTACTGGAGAATTTCAACTGGATGGAAGTGGATCTGTCGGGCAATGAAATCACTGAAATGCCCGATGCACTCATGGAGGTGCCTGCCCACGTCGGCGATCGCTACGACCTGTACGGCAATCCCTTCTCCGCCCAGGCCATGCAGCGAATTCGGGCTTACTACCAGGAAACGGGGATGACCCTGAACGTTGACGACGTCATGGAACATCCACAGGTGCAAACTCGCCCCAGTGCCGAAATCGAAGATTGAAGGACATCTGAAACGCCAGCGCCATGGGGTCGATCTCCATGGCGCAGGGGCTAACCGGTCAACCGCGCTCTGGCGGCACCGACGACAGTTCGAAAGGACTGCTGCTGCGCCGCTGGTTGCGGTCTTCCCGCGGCGTGGCGCCGAAGAAGTTGCGGTAGGCGCTGGAGAAATGCGGCCCCGACGAGAATCCGCACGACAGGCCGATCTGGATGATCGACTTGCTGGTCTGCATCAACATCTGCCGGGCCTTGTTCAGGCGCAGTTCCAGGTAGTACTGGCTGGGCACGCGGTTGAGGTATTGCTTGAAGATCCGCTCCAGCTGCCGACGGGACACGCACACGTGCTGGGCGATTTCGTCGGTGGTCAGCGGCTCTTCGATGTTGGCTTCCATCAGCAGCACCGCCTGGGTGAGCTTCGGATGACTGGAGCCGAGACGGTTCTGCAACGGAATGCGCTGACGCTCGCCGCCTTCGCGGATGCGTTCGACCACCAGTTCTTCGGAAACCGCACCGGCCAGTTCCGCACCGTGATCGCGAGCCAAAACTGCCAGCAACAGATCGAGCACCGACATGCCGCCGCACGCGGTCAGGCGATCTCGATCCCAGTCGAACAAATGGCTGGTGGCGATGACTTTCGGGAAGCGTTCGGCGAAATCGTCCTGCCAGCGCCAGTGCACCGCCGCGCGGTAACCGTCGAGCAGACCGAGTTGCGCCAGCGGATACACACCGGCCGACAGACCGCCGATCACACAACCGGCGCGCACCAGTTGCTTGAGTGCGCTGCTGAGTGCCGGCGCCAACGTGGTCGGTGGCTCATCGGCGAGCAGGAACAGTTTCTGGAAGTTTTCGAGCTTGCCGGCCCAGGGTTCGCCGGGCAGTTGCCATTCACCCTCGGCCGGTGCTTCGGCCTGCAGGAAGGACAACTCGTAAACCACGTCCGGATGCACACGCTGGGCAACACGCAAGGCCTCCTCTGCCAGCGCCAAAGTCAGAGCTTTAGTGCTGGGCCAAATCAGGAAACCAATTCGATGGGCAGTCATGGCGGGCGATCCGAAACGTAAACAGAGGGAAAAACCGAAATCGGCTGCAACCAAATTAGACCATCTGGCGCGCTGCGCAGCATGACCTAATCTGGTGCATAACGGGAGCGATTACTTGAGGCTGCCCGAGAGGAATTGTTGCAAACGTTCCGATTGCGGATTGACCAGCACTTCACGCGGGTTACCGCTTTCTTCGACGACACCTTTGTGCAGGAACACCAGCTGGTTCGACACTTCACGGGCGAAGCCCATTTCGTGGGTCACCACCACCATGGTCCGGCCTTCCTGAGCGAGGGCCTGCATGACTTTCAGCACGTCGCCGACCAGTTCCGGGTCGAGGGCCGAAGTCGGCTCGTCGAACAGCATCACTTCCGGTTCCATCGCCAGCGCACGGGCGATTGCCACACGCTGTTGTTCGCCACCAGACATGTGCCCCGGGAACGCATCCTTACGATGAGCCACGCCGACCTTGTTCAGGTAGTGCTCGGCTTTCTCGCGAGCTTCGGCCTTGGACACGCCCAACACGTGAACCGGCGCTTCCATGATGTTTTCCAGCGCGGTCATGTGCGACCACAGGTTGAAGTGCTGGAACACCATCGACAGGCGCGAACGCATGCGCTGCAGCTGTTTCGGATCAGCGGCTTTCAGCGCGCCGTCCTTGTTCGCCACCAGTTTCAGCTCTTCGTTGTTGAGCAGGATCTTGCCCGCGTGCGGCTGCTCGAGCAGGTTGATGCAGCGCAGGAAAGTACTTTTGCCGGAGCCACTGGAGCCGATGATGCTGATCACATCGCCGGCGGCCGCTTTCAGGGAAACGCCCTTGAGCACTTCGTGACTGCCATAGCGTTTATGCAGGTCTTGGACTTCAAGTTTGTACATGCGGTCGGTTCTCACAAAAACAGTCAGTCGTTGAGCAAAGGGCCGTCGCGCAGCGCATCGCGCCCCGCCACTTTGGCCAGCCAGAAACCGGGTTGGGCGTAACGCAGCCGCTCAATGGCAAACAGCACCCCGGACGTACCAGCACACACCGTGCTGACCCGATCCGACAGCGGATCGATCACTTCGAAAATCTTGTCACCGGCTTCAACCCACTCGCCGGGCTTGCGCAGAAAACTCACCACACCGGGATGCGGCGGCAGGAGCATTTCGGTGCCTTCGAACGGCATGCCTTCGCATGGTTCGTGCGCCGCGCTCGGCCACTCGCCACGGATCAGGCCCTGCTCGGCGAGGAACGCCAGAATGCCTTCAGCCCAGGCTTCGGCCTGCGCCGGCGTGGTGTCAGCCTGACCGCCGAGTTCGACGGTGGTTGCCAGGCACGCCAGTGGAATTTGCGCGTCCGGGAACAGACGCGACAGACGCAGCCACGGCAGCGAACAGGCTTCGTCGAACGAGCTGCCGCCGGAATCTTCCGCCAGCAAGCCGACCTTCACGTCCAGGTGCGCAGCGAGCGAACGCCACTGCGGCCAGTGCTGCGGCAAGGCGTACATGTGCAGCGCGGCCTCGCAGTCGCAATGCAGATCCAGCACCACATCGGCTGTGGCGGCGTGTTGCAGCAGGATGCGCTGCATGCCTTGCAACTGGCTACTCGCTTCAGGCAATTCGGCCAGATGGTCGGCCATCGCCTGACGGATCAGACGGATGTTGGCGTGCGGATCATCACCGAGTTGTCCTTCCAGCCTGGCGGCCACGGGGGCGCTGAGCTCGACGAAATCACGGTTGAAATTCTTGCCGCTGCCGGCCTCGAAACGGCCCTGGTGGTTGCCTTGCAGCAACTGGCCAAGACCCAGCGGGTTGGCCACCGGCACCAGCTCGATGACGCCGTTGAGCAGGCCCTTGGCTTCGAGTTCGCCGAGGCGTTTTTTCAGTTCCCAGGCGGTGCGCATGCCGGGCAGTTCGTCAGCATGGAGGCTGGCCTGGATGTAGGCCTTGCGCCCACCACTGCGCTCTCTATTTCCAAAGCTGAACACCGAAATCCGGCGCTCGCTGCCCAGGTGGCTCCACGGCAGAACGTGGTCGATGCGTTCCATATCAGTGCTTCCTCGGGGCCAGGTAGCTCAGCCAGCGACGCTCGGCCAGCTTGAACAGGCGCACCAGAATGAAGGTCAGGCACAGGTAGAACACGCCGGCGGTGATGTACGCCTCGAACGGCAGGTAGAACTGCGCGTTGACGGTGCGGGCCGCGCCGGTGATGTCGATCAGGGTCACGATGGACGCCAGACTGGTGGTCTGCAGCATCATAATCACTTCGTTGCTGTACTGCGGCAGCGCCCGGCGCAGGGCCGATGGCAGCAGGATGCGCTTGTACATCTTGACGCGCGACATGCCCATGGCCTTGGCCGCTTCGATCTCGCCGTTCGGCGTGGCCTTCAGGCTGCCGGCGATGATTTCGGCGGTGTAGGCGCTGGTGTTGATCGCGAACGCCAGGCACGCACAGAACGTTGCGCTGGACAGCCACGGCCAGAGGAAGCTCTCGCGCACCGCTTCGAACTGGGCCAGACCGTAGTAGATCAGGAACAGTTGAACCAGCATCGGCGTGCCGCGAATCACGTAGGTGTAGAGCCAGGCTGCGCCATTGACCACAGCGTTCTTGGATACGCGCATCAGCCCCAGCGGCAGGGCCGCGAGCAGACCGAAGAACAGCGACAGCGCGAGCAACTTGAGGGTCGTGACCAGACCGCCGAAGTACAGCGGCAGGGCCTCCCAAATGACGTTGTAGTCGAAGATCATAGATCAGCCGCCCTTACGCCTACCGAGTAGCGCTTCTCAAGGTGACGCAGCGCCAGCAACGAGACACTGGTGATCACCAGGTACATCGCCGCCACTGCGAGGAAGAAGGTGAAAGGCTCGCGGGTGGCGTCGGCCGCCTGCTTGGCCTTGAACATCATGTCTTGCAGACCGACCACGGAAATCAGCGCGGTGGCCTTGGTCAACACCAGCCAGTTGTTGGTGAAGCCCGGAATCGCCAGACGAATCATCTGCGGCACCAGCACCCGGAAGAACACCTGGAAGCTGCTCATGCCGTACGCCATGCCCGCTTCGGCCTGACCTTTGGGGATCGCCATGAACGCGCCGCGGAAGGTTTCCGACAGGTACGCACCGAAGATGAAGCCGAGGGTGCCGATACCGGCGGCCAGCGGGTTCAGGTCGATGTAGTCGTCATAGCCGAGCATTGGCGCGACGCGGTTGAGCAGGTCCTGACCGCCGTAGAAGATCAGCAGGATCAGCACCAGGTCGGGAATCCCGCGAATCACCGTGGAATACAGATCGCCCAGCCACGCCAGCCAGCGCACCGGCGACAGGCGCAACGCGACGCCGATCAGCCCGAGAACGATGGCCAGGGCCATGGACGACAAGGCGAGCTGAAGCGTCAGCCAAGCGCCATCGAGGATGACAGCCCCGTAGCCTTTCAACATGATTCAGGTCCTCGAAAGTTGGGATGAAAAAATGGCGCAAACCGCAGAGATCCTGTTGCTTGCGCCATTTCGGACGGGTCGAGCGACGTCTTTACTTGCCGTAAATGTCGAAGTCGAAGTACTTGTCCTGGATTGCCTTGTACTTGCCGTTCTCGCGGATGGCCGCGATGGCGGTGTTGATCTTGTCTTTCAGGGCGTCGCCCTTGCGTACCGCGATGCCTACGCCGTCGCCGAAGTATTTGACGTCGGTGAACGCCGGACCCACGAACGCGAAGCCTTTGCCGGCGTCGGTTTTCAGGAATCCGTCATTCAACAGCGTAGCGTCCGCCACGGTGCCGTCGAGGCGGCCGGCGGCCACGTCGAGGTAGATTTCGTTCTGCGAACCATAAGGCTTGATCTCGGCACCCAGCGGGGCCAGGACTTCGCGGGCGAAACGCTCGTGGATCGAACCACGTTGCACGCCGATGTTCTTGCCCTTGAGCTCAGCCAGACCTTCGCTGACCTGAGTGCCTTCCTTCATCACGAGGCGGGCCGGGGTGTTGTAGTACTTGTTGGTGAAGTCCACGGACTTCTTGCGGTCGTCAGTGATCGACATGGACGACAGGATCGCGTCGATCTTGCGCACTTTCAGTGCCGGGATCAGACCGTCGAACTCTTGCTCGACCCACTGGCACTTGACCTTCATCTCTTCGCACAGCGCGTTGCCGATGTCGTAGTCGAAACCGACGATGCTGCCGTCCGGCGCTTTGGAGGCGAATGGAGGGTAAGCCGCTTCGATACCGATTTTCAGAGGCTTTTCATCGGCGAATGTCGGCAGGGACAGCACGGACAGTGCCAGGGCGCCAAGCAGCACAAGTTTCTTCATCTTGGGACTCCATCGGTAAAGGGCAAAAACGGCAGAGTGAGCGACAGCCCAATATGCGAATGGGTGTAACGAAATCGGTTGCTGCGTGCGTGGGACAATTCCAGTCAAAACCGCGAAGGCTTCAACGCAAGCCACGACGAGCGAGTGATCGGCATTCTAACGACAGGCCCGAAGCCGATATTTCTTCAATGCGACAACTAATTACAGATGCACTGAGAAACCCGCTTGAGCACATTGACAGCCCTGCAATTTCATGCAAGAGCGAAAGACAGTGAACCGATCTATGCTGCAAATTGCGGGCCTATTATTCGCAAACCCTTCTAATCCGGCAAGCGCGGGGTTGTGTCTTATTTTTCACCGGGGGTTTTGAGGCCCAAAAACGGGGCAATGCGTTTCCGGACGCCCCGTTGCGGAGCGGGCGGTTACACATTCAGTTACTTGAAGGCGGACGGGTAACAGTGGGAATTGCCTGACGGACGAAACCGATAATTATTGGAAAACAAAAAGCCCCGCCCGGCGCAATGCCGGACGGGGCTTCTCAGCCTTCAGACCCGCCGCTTACGCGACGTTCATGGTCTTGTGCGTATCGATCAGATGCTGCACCACACCCGGATCCGCCAGGGTGGAGATGTCGCCCAACCCTTCGTATTCGGCGGTAGCGATCTTGCGCAAGATGCGGCGCATGATCTTGCCCGAACGAGTCTTCGGCAGCCCCGGCGCCCACTGGATCACGTCCGGCGAAGCGATCGGTCCGATCTCCTTGCGCACCCAGTTCTTCAGTTCCAGGCGCAGTTGCTCGCTCGGCTCTTCGCCGTTCTTCAGGGTGACATAGACATAAATGCCCTGCCCCTTGATGTCGTGCGGCACACCGACCACCGCCGCTTCGGCGACTTTCGGGTGAGCGACCATCGCGCTTTCGATCTCGGCGGTACCCATGCGGTGGCCGGACACGTTGAGCACGTCATCCACGCGACCGGTGATCCAGTAGTAACCGTCAGCATCGCGACGAGCACCGTCACCAGTGAAATACATGCCACGGAAAGTCTTGAAGTAGGTGTCGACGAAACGGTCATGGTCGCCGTACAGGGTGCGCGCCTGACCCGGCCACGAATCGAGAATCACCAGATTGCCTTCAGCCTCGCCCTCGATGATGTTGCCGAGGTTGTCCACCAGCGCCGGCACCACACCGAAGAACGGACGTGCGGCCGAACCCGGCTTCAGCGCGTGAGCGCCCGGCAGCGGGCTCATCATGTTGCCGCCGGTTTCGGTCTGCCACCAGGTGTCGACGATCGGGCAACGGGACTTGCCGACGTTCTTGTAGTACCAGTCCCAGGCTTCCGGGTTGATCGGCTCGCCCACCGAACCGAGCAGACGCAGGCTGCTGCCGTCCGCGCCTTCAACAGCGGCGGTGCCGGAGGCCATCATCGCGCGGATCGCGGTCGGTGCGGTGTAGAGGATGTTGACCTTGTGCTTGTCGACGATCTTCGCCACCCGGGTGATGTCCGGATAGTTCGGCACGCCTTCGAACAGCAGCGTGGTCGCGCCGTTGGCCAGCGGGCCGTAAACGATGTAGCTGTGACCGGTGACCCAGCCGACGTCGGCGGTGCACCAGTAGATTTCGCCTGGACGGTAGTCGAATACGCGCTCATGAGTCATGGCCGCGTACAACAGATAGCCGCCAGTGGTGTGCTGCACGCCCTTCGGCTTGCCGGTGGAGCCGGAGGTATAAAGGATGAACAGCGCTTCTTCAGCGCCCATCTCTTTCGGCGCGCAAACGGTGCCCGCCACTTTCATCAGGTCTTCGTACCAGATGTCCCGATGCTGGTTCCACTTGATGTCGCCGCCGGTGCGCTTGCACACGATGACTTTCTGGATGCTGCTGGTTTCCGGGTTGGTCAGGGCGTCGTCGACGTTGGCCTTGAGGGAAATCTTCTTGCCGGCACGGATGCCTTCGTCCGCGGTGATCACCACTTTCGAGCGGCAGTCGATGATGCGACCGGCCAGGGCTTCCGGCGAGAAACCGCCAAACACCACCGAGTGAATCGCGCCGATCCGGGTACAGGCCAGCATGGCGACCACGGCTTCGGGAATCATCGGCATATAAATGGTCACCACGTCGCCGCGGTGCACGTCCTGGCCACGCAGGGCGTTGGCGAGTTTGCACACTTGTTCGTGCAGTTCGCGGTAGGTGATGTTGCGGCTTTCGGAAGGATCGTCGCCTTCCCAGATGATGGCGACCTGATCGCCGCGCTCGGCCAGATGACGGTCGAGGCAGTTGTAGGAAACGTTCAGGGTGCCATCGGCAAACCACTTGATGTCGACATGGTGATCGTCGAACGAAGTCTGTTTCACCGTGGTGAAAGGCTTGATCCAGTCGAGGCGCTTGGCTTGTTCGCGCCAGAAGCCGTCAGGGTTGACGACCGACTGTTGGTACATGGCTTTGTAGGTCGCCTCGTCGGTCAGCGTATTGGCCAGAACCTCGGGACGAACGGGATACAGGGAAGCCGCACTCATCTTTCCTACCTCGGTGTAATAGTTGTTTTTGTATGACCCTGTTGTAGCCGGGGCGCCCGTATAGAACCATTCGACGATGGTAGTAACAAGCCCCTACAAAACATCCAGATACACCGGAGGCACGCTGCCAATACCTTGCCGAAATGCTTCGCAGCCCTTGTGGGAGCTGGCTTGCCAGCGATTCAGGCGACGCGGTCTTTCAGGAAAGCCAAAGCATTACCAACACGATATCCAGCGATTGTTACCAAATCTGCCAAAGGTGTTTATCAAAACCGGGTCTGTTTACCCCTGCCCCGCCTCCCTAAAATTCACCTCGCCGACAAGGCAAAGCGATTAACAAGGTTACAGCCCCCACGAAGGCCGTTAATCCAGTTCTGAAGTAACAAAGCAAAACGATGAAGTTCCACACGCAACCCCAAAAAGGTTGCGTGACCCCACTCGACCTCAAGAAGGTAAATGTCAAATGAAAGCTTTATTGGTTCTGGCCCTCAGCAGTCTGTGCGCAACCGCCATGGCAGACGAGGCTCCGACTGATGTTGCACAGCAACAACCGGCTATCGAGGAATACACTTACTCCACTCACCTGGACATCGCCAAAGTTGTATCGATGAGCGAAGTTCCAAATGTCTGCGAAGTTGTTCCGGCGAAAATGGAGTACGACGACTCCAAGGGTCAGCGTCACATCCTGCGTTACAGCATCATGGGTAACGGCTGCACCAATTGATGCGTTGAGACTGCACCGAATCGGATCACTCAGCGCAACATCGAGGGTCGATTCCAGCCCGGCTTCGGTCGGGCTCAGTTGTGTTTGAAGCGGCGCAAAAGGGTTGCAAAACACAAGATATAGTGAAAAACGCGGTTTTTTGCTCGTTTTTTGAGCAATCAATCACACGCCAAAAAATTAATGAAAAAATTTTCTCCGGGGCCAATCCCGGCGAAAGCCCTGTAAACCCTCGCTCCGATCGAAATCACCCGCGCGCTCGACCGCCCTGCGCTGTTTCGCCCTCCCCCACGCCCGTGTTTTTTTCCCTATAATGCCGCCCTAATCGGGTCAGCAATATTCCCTTACAGGGATCAAAGCCATTCTGAAGCCCCGCAGCAGCGACAACGCTGACCTGCGCCCGTCAGAGGCTCTCGGAAACCCGTAAAAATTTTCTGTTTATTGCCTGCGTAGCACCGCTGCAAAAAACGACATCCAACGCGGCCTGTACGGCCGTGTGAAAAACCAACCAATCAGTTTTCACACGGGCACAGGCCCTCACGCAGGAGACGACACGTCATGCTGAGCTGGGACGAATTCGACAAAGAAGACAGTGAAGTAGCAGCAGTGAAAGGCGCCAACGCCGGCCACGCTAGCGAAGCCAACATGGACCGCCTCGACAGCGCCGGCGGTGCCGCCGCCCTCGAAGCCCGCGCCGTGACCGCCGAAGACTCGGCCGCCGTGGCCCGCGCCAAGGCTGCACTGGATTCCCTCGACGTCGCCGAAGGCCTCGCCGAACTCGAAGGCTCCGCCGCCCGTGTCGCCGTTGACGAAAAGCGCATGATCAACTGCCGCGCCGACCTCAACCAGCTCGTGCCATTCAAGTACGACTGGGCCTGGCAGAAATACCTGGACGGCTGCGCAAACCACTGGATGCCGCAAGAAGTCAACATGACCGCCGACATCGCCCTCTGGAAAAACCCGGAAGGCCTGACCGACGACGAGCGCCGCATCGTGATGCGCAACCTCGGCTTCTTCTCCACCGCCGACTCCCTGGTTGCCAACAACCTGGCCCTGGCCGTGTACCGTCTGATCACCAACCCGGAATGCCGCCAGTACATCCTGCGCCAGGCATTCGAAGAGGCGATCCACACCCACGCCTACCAGTACTGCATCGAATCGCTGGGCATGGATGAAGGCGAGATCTTCAACATGTACCACGAGATCCCATCGGTCGCGAAAAAAGCCGCCTGGGGCCTGAAATACACCCGCGCCATCTCCGACCCGGAATTCAACACCGGCACCGTCGAAACCGACAAAGAGCTGCTGCGCAACCTGATCGCCTACTACTGCGTTCTGGAAGGCATCTTCTTCTACTGCGGCTTCACCCAGATCCTCTCCATGGGCCGCCGCAACAAAATGACCGGCGTCGCCGAGCAGTTCCAGTACATCCTGCGCGACGAATCCATGCACCTGAACTTCGGCATCGACGTGATCAACCAGATCAAAATCGAAAACCCACACCTGTGGGACGCCGAAATGAAGGAAGAAGCTTCGCAGATGATCCTGCAAGGCACTCAGCTGGAAATCGAATACGCCCGCGACACCATGCCTCGCGGCGTACTGGGCATGAACGCGGCGATGATGGAGGACTACCTGAAGTTCATCGCTAACCGTCGCCTGTCGCAGATCGGTTTGAAGGAAGAGTACCCAGGGACGACCAACCCGTTCCCTTGGATGAGCGAGATCATGGACTTGAAGAAAGAGAAGAATTTCTTTGAGACTCGTGTGATCGAATACCAAACTGGTGGTGCGCTTAGCTGGGACTAATGGTCTCGCTCGCCACGATTTGACGATTGCTGCTTGAGTCGTCGAATTGAGAAAGCAAAAAGCCCCGATTTGATCGGGGCTTTTTTATGGGCGGCTGGTAGTCCTTTTCCATCCCTACATTGCAGCGCTCAATCTCCTACAGCACTTACAGCCGCTTCGCATTGAAGCCAACTGCAAGCACCTCTAAGCTCAATTGCAGGTGCCTAAGAAACACCCAACGTAGAAAGCTTGATCAGTCACACAGACGCATATGCCGTCAGTGGAGCTGCCTCGCTCGTTGGGATTTCTTAAGTCCACTCTACGTTGGGGCCAGGCCCTCCAAAATTCTGAACGTAGAGGTAATGGATATGCCCGATCCTTTTTCTGTAACAGTCTTCTCCCGTCACAACCTCGCACTACACGCCCTTCTACTCGAAAACCAAACGTGGTTCTGCGCCCGCGATGTCGGCCGCTTGATGGGGTTCCATCTGTGCGAACGCATGGTCAACAAGCTAGATAAGGATCAACGTCGCGTTTTGTGGATTGAGTATTTTCGGCAACCCGAAAAGCAATTGATGCTCAGCGAATCAGGTGTGTATGCGCTGCTTGTGTACCACTACGTTCCGGGGAACCGGTTGTTGCGAGAGTGGTTGACTCTGCAAGTGGTGCCGGCCTTGCGCGATGCAGAGCACTCAGGACATTCGGAACGACCGATGTTGAGTTTGTTGGATTGGCCGGAGATGTCGTTGAGCTTGCTTCATTGGCAGGATGAAGGCTGGATTCGACTGCGGGATATGCCTTATCTGCTGAACGATCAGACGCAACGACGGACACCGGGGAAGCCTTGGTGGAGAAAGGTTGTGCAGGTGTTTCAGGCTTCAAAGCATTCGATGGGCTAGTGATGGTGGTCGTAGGACCTTGCAAGATCCGTCGATATTTTCTGTAGGAATTTTCGTAGACAGCTGTGGTGGCCACTCAGTATCGTCCGAGGGTTTTCAACCCTCGGCGACTGTATGGACACTTCGAAAGAAAAAACTGGCTGGAGTGATGAGGAGCTAGAAGCTTCTGTAGACGCTTATCTAAAAATGCTGGTTCTTGAACAACAAAATCAGCCATTCAATAAAGCGGACGAGAATCGACTCTTGCGAAAAGGCCCGCTGAGCAAACGCAGTGCCTCGTCAGTCGAGTACCGCATGCAGAACATCTCTGCTGTGATGGATTTAATGGGACTGCCGAGAATTACAGGCTATGTTTCGGCGAAGAATCTCGGCTCCGGTGTCATTACGCGTATCAAAGAGATCCTGGCTAAAAAAGACATGGAAGCGATACGAAACAGCTCACGAAGAGGCACTCAGCTGACTCGATTCCGGCTGATCGAACCTTCCGCACCTGAATTGAATGATGCGCCCCCGGGTGTACTCAACCCGAAGCAGACTAGCGCGACGGTAGTTAGGCTTTCGCGCAAATTAAATGTGAAAAAATGGGTTCTGAAACGTTCTCAAGGTATTTGCGAAGGGTGTGGCCAAAAAGCGCCATTCCAAGATGCTGATGGCAAACCTTTTCTTGAAGTTCATCATCTGAAACATCTCGTTAACGGGGGGACAGACCGTACGAGCAACGCAGTAGCCCTCTGCCCGAACTGCCATCGACGTTGCCATTACTCGAGCGACAAAGAAGAGTTCACTGCTAAGTTTTATAGGAGCGTCGAGGGGTTAGAGGCTGAATAGCTACAAGGTATTTGGCAGTCAGCCAGTTAGAACGCGTTCACCCAGTTGTCCGTTTTGGGGCAGCTTCACAACCCATCGGGGATAATACCCCTCCCCCCACTCAAGGACCCGAGCCCCACCATGAAATTCGACCTCGCCTACTGCCTCAGCCTCGACGACAAACTGTCGATCTATGACGTTCGCGATCTCAATTTCGATGAGACGGTGGCGTTCGATTCTGCGAAGGAGCATTTCCAGTGCCCCAACGACGCCTGTCGTGAGGCGTTCGATGCTTCCAACGAGTTGGGTACGTTCAACGCCAAGAACGTGAATTACGTGCGCACACCGCACTTCAAGAATCTGCCCGGTACGCAGCATGTGGCGGGTTGTCCGTATGTGAGTTTGAAGACGTCGGCGTCGGGGGTTGAGGCGGCGGATGGGGAATCGGATGACGGGCGGGAGGAGCATTTCCCGTCGGAGTTGTTGCTGACACGCCGTGAGTATGTGCGCAAGCCTGCCGCGCCTGCGGGGGCGGCGGATGTGTTGCGGGATGATCCGGTGCGGGTGGCGGCTACCCCCTCAAAAGAATCGCCGAGTCGTGAGACTGCGCCGGACAAGACCAGTGTCTTCGCCCATCCCGTGGAGTGTTTCGTTTCGAACTTCGCGGACAAGGATTTGCTCAAGCGCATGCCGTTGAAGATTGGCGAACATACGGCGCCGTACAGTTCGTTCTTCAAGAAGATCGAGTACTTGATGGACAACAAGGGGCTGATTTATTGGGGTCGGATCAAGAAGATCGAGGACTTTCACAGCGCCAGTTTCCGGATCGATTTCGAGGACAAGGTCTGGTTCAAGAAGCCGGAGGACAGCAAGAAGAAGCCTTATCCGGTCAGTGTCTATCTCAACAAAAAGCTGATCGACAACTACCGCAAGCGCAAGGCGTTTCTGGAAGAGATCAAGCACGCGATCGACAGCGACAAGGAGTTGTTCTGCTTCTTTTATGGCGTGACGCCGGAGTTGAAGCAGGTGCCGGGCAAGAAGAACCCCGAAAAGCCTTTCGAGGTTTTCAATGCCAATATCGAGAATCTGGATCACTTCATCATTCGTGAAGCGCCGGGTCTGGCGTGATGGTTAGCCCTGGGGCAGTTGCAGTTTGACTGCGCCGGGGTGTTGGTTGACGACTGAGTACGGCAGGATCGACCACTCCGGCGCATCGCAGGCGCGGGCGACGCGAGCGAAGTAGGCGCCTAGGTACAGGCCTTTCGGGGTGAAGTGCCAGGACGGATAACCCCAGATGCTTTCATCGGTGTAGTCGCAACTGTCTTCATCGCTCTCCGCCGGTTTCTTCATTTCATCCGGGTAGAGCATGGTGAGTTGTTTGATCAGCCACGGCACCAGCACTTCGCGCTGGTAAGTCGAGCGCGCTGCACTTTCTTTTTCGCTCAGCGGCTGATCGCCCAGACTCTCGCGCTCGGCGTGCAGCAGGGGTTTGCCCTCGCCTACCCACAACACGTCTTCCAGCGACAACGGATGGCCGGTGTTCACGTCGATGTTGAGCGGCGAATCGCCAAAGTCCGGATGCGCGCCGCCGCAGTAATAGCTGGTCGAGATGTTCAGGCTGACCACGGCTGGCGAGATCAGTTGCGGTTGTGCCTGCTGCATGAACTCGACGTTTTCCCCGCCCTGCAACTGGCAGCCGTGATAGCTGATGACTTCGCTCCACAAGCGCCCGAGCAACTGTTGGTTGACCCGCTGCAGGTCATCTTTCGGCAGGCCGGATTCCACGGTAAACAAGGCAATCTTTGACTCGGGCTCCGTCCACCATTGCAAGGTGTAGCCCATGAAATCTTCTTTCTTCGTGGCTTTGAGCTTGAGCCCCTGTAGCCGCAGATATTCGTACGGTTCGCTGGCGGGCAGCGTGGCGATGAAGGACAACATGGTGGCGGTCGGCGCAGCGATTTTGGCCTCGGAGAGTTGTACCGCAAGTTTTTTGCCCTGAGGGTTTTGCCATTCGCCCTGCCAGCCGTCTGCGGTTTCCTCGAGCCTGAGGGTCGGCAGCGGCTTGTCGTCACCGTAGCGATTGTTGCCCTCGACCAACGTCAGCGTGCTGTCCTGCAACGCACCGCTCAGAGGCAAGTCGCGGTGATACTTCTCGTAGAAGTAGCGACCGGTCACTTCATCCGGCTGCTGTGTATTGAGCTCAACCACAATCGGCGTCTTGCCCAGCGTGCCGGTAAACACACGTCTGCCGTCGTCAGCCTGAGCGGTGGAAAGCAGTGAAAACAGCACGGCAGCGTATGGCGCCAGGCGCAACAGTCCCTTGAGCATGGATCGATCCCTGAGTGAATAAGGCTGCGGAGTATGCAGAGGATGCGCGCAGGAATCGAGGTGCTACTTCAGTGTCATGCCCAGCATCACGATGATGAGTAGCGCGATATACACCCACGCATGCAGCCGATCCGGTATCCGCCCGATCCACCGTGTGGCCAGTCGAATCCCCAGCATCGAGCCCAACGTCAGCACCGCGAACGCCAGCAGATCCACATACCCGATAAACCATGGCCCAAGTTTTGTCTCGCTGAGTCCCGCCATCGCCATGTACGTCAGGGTTCCCGCCAATGCCACAGGCACGCTCAATGGATTGGCCATCGAAGTCGCCTGCGACATGCTCAACCCGCAACGCCGCAATAACGGCACGGTCATGACGCTTCCTCCTACACCGAGAAAAGTCGCGATGGCGCCAATGCCTACACCGCCGCCAGAAGTTTCCAGTGTTCCCAATCGTCGTGGGATGACGCCTTCGGACTGCGTAAGAAATCCGCGTCGCAGCAGGCAATCGACAATCGTCACGCCGAGGTAGGCGATGAAAGCGTAACGAATGACTTCGCCGCTGACCCACACCGCGGCGATTGCGCCAACGACCGCGCCCAACCCGATGAACCCGCCCAGGGGCCACAGGTAATCACGGATGAGGTTGCCCGCGCGGCGGTGTTTATCGGTGCCGACCAGGGCGTTGACGATCATGACGCAGGTCGAGGTGGCGACGGCGATGTGCATGGCGGATTGGCTGATCGGGTCGTCGGCGCCGTGACTGGCGGTGAGCATGCGATACAGCAGCGGGACGACGACGAAGCCGCCGCCGAAGCCGAAGAGCACGGCGGTGACGCCGGTCAGGCAGCCGAAGAGTGTCAGCAGGAGGTAGAACATGGCGTGTCGTCCGTTGTTTGGGAGCGGTCGACGATAGAGCGGCGGCGCTTGGCCTGCCTAAGCAAGTCAGCCAATAATGTTTGCGTTTACGCCAACTGCTGGGTGCCGCTCGATGCGCAATTTTTCGATCAATCTGCTGGATGACACGCCGCGCCCGGTGGTGGCGATCGGTACGGATTATTCCCACGGCTATCTGTTGCCACGTCATACACATCGGCGGGCGCAATTGTTGTACGGCGCGACCGGGGTGATGCAGGTCAGCACGCATGATGGCAACTGGGTGGTGCCGCCGCAGCGGGCGGTGTGGATTCCGCCGGGGGTGGCGCATGAGGTGTTGATGCTGGGGGTCAGCACGCGCAGTTTGTATATCGAACCGGGGGCGGTGGATCTGGGTGAGCGTTGTCAGGTGATCAGTGTGTCGCCGTTGATGCGGCATTTGCTGATGGAAGCCGTGGAGCTATCGCTGACCTATGACCTGACCGGGCGTGATGGCGTGCTGATCGACTTGTTGCTGCATGAATTGGTGCGCAGTGCACCGTTGCCGTTGCATATCCCGCTGCCGTCTGACGGAAGACTGCTCGAACTGTGTCAGACCTTTCTGCATCAGCCGGATGCCCATCAATCCCCCCAGCAATGGGCCGATCAGCTGCACGTAAGCTTGCGCACCTTCAACAGACTGTTTCGTCAGCAGACCGGCCTGAGTTTCAGTCAATGGCGCCAGCGCGCATGCGTGGTACTGGCGCTGGCACGCCTGGCGGCGGGTGAAGCGGTGACGCGGATTGCCCTGGATTTCGGCTATGACAGCCCGGCGGCGTTCTCGACGATGTTTCGTCGGATCCTCGGTCAGGCACCGTCTGTCTGGTTGGAGGCGGCGAACTAGGGCAAATCAAAAAATGCGTTTGATCCCGGCCGAAAGCAACTGTACAAAAACACAGTACATTTCCATCAGCACTCTCGAGCCCGGAGCACACCATGGCCTCTTCAGCGATGAACCTCATCCTCGAACGTATCGCCCTTTTCCAGTTCACCCCGACGCATTGCGCCCAGGCCCGAGGGATGTTGGGCTGGAGCGTGGAACAGTTGTCGCGAGAGGCCAAGGTTTCAGTAGGCGACATTCAGCGATTCGAAGCGCAGCAGGACGTGGCGGATGCGGTGCGGCTGGCGTTGACCTATCGGTTTGAGGCGCAGGGGTTGGTGTTCTTCCCGGGGTTTGCGCCGGGGCGTGGGGGGAATGTCGGAGGTGCGATACCCACGTCGGTTGATCGCGAAACTTATGCAATGGCTGATTGAAAAGACCCGTTGAGGTCGGCCCACACGCGGAAGGAACTCGAAATTGATTGGAATCGAAGAAAGCAGAGGGAACATCTACGAGGATCTAGAGATACCAAACGCCAATGAGATGAGGATCAAATCACAGCTTTCCTCAAAGATCGGTGAAATCATCAAAGCGCGTCATCTCACTCAATCTCAAGCTTCTGAAATCTTGGGGTTATCACAACCCAAGCTATCCGAAATGCTGAGAGGAAAATTCCGCGGCATCAGTGAGGCCAAGATGATGGAATGCCTTTCCCACCTCGGCCGAGATGTGCAGATTGTGGTCAAACCGGCCCCCCGCTCTCGCAAAGAGGGCCGAATTGAGGTGGTGTTCGCTTGATACGGCAGTGCTTGAAATAGTCGAAGACAACGCACTGCCAACAAGGTGTTTACTCCTTGAACCCCGGATGACGCAATTCCATCGAAGCCTGTTCGTAGCTGTACGCCATGGCAAACAACTGTGGCTCGCTCCACTGCTGGCCGTAGAAGGTCACGGAGGTCGGCGTGGCGTCATCGTTCATGCCCGAGGGCAAGGTGATTGCCGGGTAGCCTGCGGTGGCGGCGGAGAACTGGGAAAAGCCGTCCGCTTCGGCGAACAGGGCATCCAGATTGTGCTCACGCACCTGCTCATCGATAGCGTCCTTGAAGTTCTGGCTGATGGTGGTAATCAGTGCGCTCGCCTCCTGGTGGGAAAGCGCCGACGCGTTGATGGTCTCGAGCGTCTGCTGGCCATGTTGCTCCTCACCGGGATTGGCCAGGTTGAAGTCGATCAGAGCCTGCAAGGAGTCGACCGGCAAGCCCTGGCGGCTGGCGAGATATTCGGGCAGCTCATGCTTCATCGCGCCCATCAGGCCGTTAACGTAGTCATCGATGTCCGGCAGACGCACAGTCAGCGGGACCAGCGTAGCGCCCTGCTCTTCCAGGGTGGCCATCGCGGCAAGCATCTCCAGACTCGGGTTCAGTACCGTAGCGTGGGATCCAGTGTATGCAATCGGATAACCGATCCGTTTGCCTTGCAGGGCTTCACTGGAAAGCAATGCGGTGTAGTCGACGCCAGTGGGCGCGTCAGCAGTGGCGCTATCCGAGGCGTCAACGCCTTGTATGACGTTGAACAACAGCGCGGCATCCCGCACGGTTCGGGTCATTGTGCCCGGCGTGTCTTGCAAGCGGGTGATTGGCACGATGCCGGCGCGGCTGAACAATCCGAGCGACGGTTTGACGCCAACCACACCATTGGCCGACGCCGGGCAACTGATCGAGCCGTTGGTTTCAGTTCCCATGGCCAGTGGAGCGAGCCCTGCGGCAACCGCTGCCGCCGAACCTGAACTGGAACCACAAGTACTTTCGCTGAGGACATGAGGATTTTTCCCCTGACCACCGCGCCCGCTCCACCCCAAGGGCAGTGACAAGTCCCGCATTCCCGACCACTCGCTCATGTTGGCCTTGCCCAGCAGGATGGCGCCGGCATCGCGCAATTGTTTGACCGTGAACGCATCCTGAGCCGCCGGCTGCCCGATCATGGCCAACGAACCGGCACCGGTTTGCATGCTGTCGGCAGTATCGAAGTTGTCCTTCAACAGGACCGGGATTCCGTGCAGCGGGCCACGGAGGTTGCCTTGCGCACGCTCTTCATCCAGCGCGGTCGCGATGTCGAGAGCCTGGGGGTTTATTTCGATGATGGCATTGAGGGTCGGGCCTTGCTTGTCCAGATCCGCAATGCGTGTGATGAGGTGTTGAACCAGCGCGACCGAGGTCAGTTCGTTGCTGGCCATCATTGCACTCAGCTCGCTGGCGCTTGCGTATTCAAGTGGCGCACTGGAGGACGCTGCGAGGGCGACGCTACTGTTCAGCGAAAGCAGGATGGCCGGCGCCAGCGCATTCATGCTGCGTTTAAAGCGGAATTTCATTTTCTAATCCTTGTTTAAGCCAATCACGAGTGAGTCATTTCACTCGCGACCAAGCCTACCGAAGCCGCAGGAAACGGCTGTCAGCAACAAGAACCAGTGCCGGTAGGAAAACTCACCCAGCCTTGTAGCCGCTACAAGCAACACGCCCTTTTTCTGACATCTCTTGTTCCATTTCCAACCACCACGCGTCCCCACGTTGCGGTTGCATCAGGTTGAACGCCTCGCCCATCTTCGGCGTGGTTATCGACACACTGCGTTCCCAGGCCAAAGCAAGAATGCGATCGAAAGGCTCGTGCCAAGCGTGCATCGCCAGGTCGAACGTGCCGTTGTGGATCGGAAACAGCCAGCGCCCCTTGAGGTCAATGTGGGCTTGCAGGGATTCTTCCGGTTGCATGTGCACGTGGGGCCATTCGACGTTGTAGGCGCCGGTCTCCATCAGGGTCAGGTCGAAGGGGCCGTACTGTTCACCGATGCGTTTAAAACCATCGAAGTAGCCGCTGTCACCGCTGAAGAAAATCCGCGTGTCGTCATCAATGATCACCCACGAAGCCCACAGGGTCTGGTTGCCATCGAACAGGCCCCGGCCGGAAAAGTGCTGCGACGGGGTGGCGATGAAGCGGATGCCGGCGACTTCGGTGCCCTGCCACCAGTCAAACTGGCGAACCTTGTCGGCATCGATGCCCCATTTGATCAGGGTATCGCCGACGCCCAGCGGGGTCAGGAACACGTTGACCTTGTCCGCCAGTTTCAACACGGCTTCGTAGTCGAGGTGGTCGTAGTGGTTATGCGACAGGATCACCGCTTCGATCGGTGGCAACTCATCGATGCTGATCGGTGGCTGGTGGAAGCGTTTCGGGCCGGCCCATTGCACGGGCGAGGCACGCTCGGCGAACACTGGGTCGGTGATCCAGAACTTGTCCTGCAGTTTGAGCAGCAGGGTCGAATGACCGAGGCGATAGACGCTGCGGTTGGGCGCCGCGATCAGGTCCGCGCGGGTCAGTGGCTGCACCGGAATGGCTGCCGCCGGCCGGGTGTTGCGCGGTTTGTGGAAGATCATGTTCCACATGATCCGCAGCATCTTGCGCACACCTTCGCGCTGCAACGGCGCGTGGTTGCGGAATACGCCTTCGGCCTGACGCGAAGGTTCAGGTGTTTGACTGCCCGCAGAAGCAATGGATTTGGCCATGACTGAATGACTCCGGAAACGCCGCGCAATTCACGGTTTTCCACGGTGGGACGATAATGGCCAAGGCACGCACGCATCAGCCGGACATCTGTTTTTAGGTTGCACCGATTAACCCAGCATTACACTGATCGGTGTAGTTTCTAGGTTGCAACAAACCGGATGACAAGTAAACTGCCGAGTGTAATTTTACCTTTTCCTGCCGAATCGAATTTATGACAGCTCCCCAGCGCCTCACCGACCGAAAACGCGAAGCCATCATCCAGGCCGCGATCACCGAATTTCGTACCAACGGTTTCGAGGTCACCAGCATGGACAAGATTGCGGCCACTGCCGGGGTGTCGAAGCGTACGGTGTACAACCATTTTCCGAGCAAGGAAGAGCTGTTCGCCGAAATTCTCAACCAGTTGTGGGCACGGATCAGCACCGAGCAAACCGTCTCGTATCAGCCCGATCAGCCATTGCGCGATCAATTGCGAACCATGCTGCTGGCCAAACTGCAGATGATGGCGGACGACAATTTCATGAATCTGGCCCGCGTTGCCATCGCGGCGGCGATCCATTCGCCGGAGCGCGCGCAGAACATGGTGGCGCGCATGGGCGAACGTGAGGAAAGCGTGACTGTGTGGATTCGCGCCGCCCAGGCGGATGGTCGATTGAAACCGGTCGATCCGGCGTTCGCCGCCCATCAAGTGCAAGGGCTGCTGAAAACCTTTGCCTTCTGGCCACAAATCTCCCTGGGCCAACCCTCGCTCGACAGCACAGCGCAAAATGCCGTGGTCGACTCTGCACTCGACATGTTCCTGACCTGCTATCAGCTCTAGCTCAGGCCTGCGCCATGGTAAATGGCTCGCAAGGACACTGAATTTTCCCGCTGGAATAAATGACAATGTCTGTCATTGGCCGATGAACGGTCTGTCTGAAGAATTACACTGCAAAGTGTTTCAGAATGAATCTGGCGTAGAACATCATGGAAAACCAACGCGGCAAAGGTTTGTCATTCGCCAGGCGCATTTACTTGCCACGGTCCATCGGATTGGGCATCGGTTTCTTCAGTGTCGGTGCCGCGCTGTATCCGTTGAACATGCCGGGCTGGCTCTGGGCGCTGTTGCTGTTCAACGGTTTTCTCTGGCCGCATGTGGCCTATCAATGCTCGACCCGCTCGGCTTTCCCCTATCGCGCTGAACGCCGCAACCTGCTCTATGACTCGGTGTGCGGCGGTTTCTGGACCGCGTGTTTCCAGTTCAACCCGCTGACAACCGTGACCATTCTGTCGATGATGACCATGAACAACGTGGCCGCCGGTGGCGTGCGCCTGTTCTGGCTGGGCGCCCTCGCCCAGGTGATCGGCGTGCTGCTGGGCTGGTCAGTGTTCGGCGTCCATTTCACCCTGACGGCTACACAGACTCAGGTCTTGGCCTGCCTGCCAATGCTGACCCTTTATCCGCTGGCTTTGGGAATGGTTTGCTACCGGTTGGCGATCAAACTCGCCGAACACAAACGCACCCTGAGCGCCCTGAGCCGTACCGACAGCCTGACCGGACTGCTCAACCACGGCGCCTGGAAAGACCTGCTGCACCTCAAGTTCCAACAGTGCCGGCAGCACAATTCCCAAGCCATCCTGGCGCTGATCGACATCGATCATTTCAAGTCGATCAACGACAGTTACGGGCACATCGTCGGCGACGCGGTGCTGCGGCAGTTAAGCCATGAGCTGAAATTCGTACTCGACGAAAGCAAGCTGGCCGGGCGTTACGGTGGCGATGAATTCTGCGTGATCCTGCCCAACCTGCCCCTGAGCAAGGCTGAAGCGCTGATGGAGCAACTGCGTCAGGCACTGGATCGATACCGCCATCCCGACGTTTCCGAGCTGCGGGTCAGCCTGAGTATCGGGCTTGCTCGCTATCAAACCTCTTACGCCGACGCCCTTGAGTGGTTCGAAGATTCCGACAAGGCGTTGTACACGGCCAAGCACACGGGACGTAACACAATCAGCGTAGCGTTGAGCCGATCACCCGCCTGAAAAAACTTGTACAAAATTGAGAAAAATCGATTTCTTGTACAAGTTTATAAAGTTTTGTATAAGTTAATCCGCCAGCCAGGATGCTGGCACACTGCTTCCAGCCATCGAGCTATCTGGCTGGCTGACGCGGAAACAGGGACCCCACCTTCAGCCCTATTTCCAGAGTGCCACGAGCATGATTTTCAATCGTCACAAGACCGCCCTCGTCGATCTTCAAAACACCATCAACCAACAAGCCGGCCTGTTGGAAGCGATCAACCGCTCCATGGCAGTGATCGAATTCGATGTCGACGGTGTCGTTCTGCGCGCCAACGACAACTTCCTGAAAACCATGGGTTACACCCGCGAACAGGTGGTCGGGCAGCCTCATCGCCATTTCTGTTCTCCAGAGTTTGCCCGTGGCAATCAGTACACCGAATTATGGTCGCGATTGAAAAGCGGCCAATTCCAGTCCGGCACCTTTGAACGCATCGACAGTCAGGGCCGTCCGATCTGGCTCGAAGCCAGCTATAACCCGATCAAGGACGACTCGGGCCGCGTAGTGAAAGTGGTCAAGTACGCGATGGATGTCACCGCCAAAGTGCAGCAGGAAAGCGAAGCCAATGCGAAATTGCAGGCGATCGACCGCGCCATGGCGGTGATCGAATTCGATCTCGACGGCAATATTCTCACCGCCAATCAGAATTTCCTGACGCGCATGGGTTACACCCTTGCCGAACTCAAAGGCAAACATCACCGCTTGTTCTGCCCCGCGCAACTGGTCAACAGCAGCGCCTACCAGGATTTCTGGCGCCGGTTGAATCAGGGCGAACTGTTTCAGGGCCAGTTCGAACGCGTCGACAAACGCGGTCAGACCGTGTGGCTTGAAGCCAATTACAACCCGGTCTACGACGCCGCCGGCCGCTTGTGCAAAGTGGTGAAGTTCGCGTCGGACGTGACCGCCCGGGTCGAACAGCACGAGCAGGATGCGCGCAGTGCCAGCGCGGCCTATCACATCTCGGTGGCCACCCGAAAAGTCGCCGAGCAAGGTACGCAAGTGATTCAGCAAGCCGCCAGTGAAATGCGCGAGATTGCCGACGACATTGCCGAATCCTCAACCCTCATCGCGCAGCTCGGCGAACGCTCCGAGCAGATCACTGCCATCGTCAACACCATCCGCGCGATTGCCGATCAGACCAATCTTTTGGCCCTGAACGCTGCAATCGAAGCCGCCCGAGCCGGTGAGCAGGGTCGCGGTTTTGCCGTGGTGGCCGATGAAGTGCGGCAGCTGGCAGCGCGCACCAGCGGCTCCACTGCGGAAATTTCCAACATGATCAGCCTGATCCAGACCGAAACCCGTCAGGCGATCAAGAGCATGGACGGCACCCGAGGGCGTGCGGCGCAAGGTGTGGAGCTGGCGGATCAGGCCGGTACGGTGATTCTGCAGATTCGGGACGGCGCCAGCGAGGCGGTGGAAGCGGTGAGCATGTTTGCCAACGAGCGTGCGCCGGGATAAGGCCAACACGGGCGACGCAGGGCTATAGTGACTCAACGTCCCAAGCCCTGCCGAGTCCGTCATGACCACCGAAAAAACCGAATCATCCACCGCCCCTGTCGATCACCTGCGCTTTCATCGCCCCCACGCCCACCTCAACACAACCTTCGGTAACGACAAATTCGCCTTGCGGGCCGAGGCGTTTGCGCGTTTTTTCGGCACGCCAACCTTTCTCGGCGCGCAGACGCTGATCGTGGTGCTGTGGATCAGTCTCAACATCTTTGGCGTGACCCATTTCGACGTTTATCCGTTCATCCTCTTGAACCTGGCTTTCAGCCTCCAGTCCGCCTACGCCGCGCCGCTGATTCTGTTGGCACAGACTCGTCAGGCTGCACGCGACAAAGCGCAATCGGACGCTGACGCGCAACATCGCGAAGCCCTGGCCGTGGCCAACAGCGAACGCCAGGCGCAAGCGGCGAAGAACACCGCGCAACTGCTTGAGCTGCTGGAGCAGAACACTCGACTCACGGAGATGACCAAGAACCTGACCGAGCGCATCGAAGGCCTGACCCGCGAACTGCACGATCACATGCGCCAGACCCAGCAGGGCTGATCACGAAACCCTCAGCGCCCGTCCCAACTCGTCGAACAACGTGACCACCGAGCGCAACGCGCGGCAGTCCGGGCGGGTCAGCAGCCACAGCGCGGTGTCATAACCGTGCAGTGGTTCGCTCAGGGCCAGCAGCCCCTCATTGATGAGAAAGTCCGGCAACGCCGCTACGCCCAGTCCGGCGCGGACCAACTCCGTGACAGACAGCATGCTGTTGCAGCGATAGTTGGGAGTCACCCCCGGCAACTGCTGGCGGCGCCAGGCGACGGTCGGGTGATCGGGCAAAAAGTCGTCCGGGGCGATCCAGGTCAGCGCCGCCAGATCGGCCGCTTCAACCTTTTGTAGATAACGCTGACTGGCGCAGACCCGGTAGGAAATCTTCGCCAGCTCCCGTCCGACCAGATGCTCCGGTGGTGTGCGCGTCAGGCGCAGGGCGATGTCGGCATCGCGGCGGCTGAGGTTGGCGAAATCATTGGAGGTGCTCAGTTCGATGCTCAGCGCCGGGTAGTTCGGCATGAACTGCGCCAGCGCCGGCAGCAGCAGACCTTGCAGCACGGAGTCGGTACAAGTCAGGCGCACCGTGCCGCTGACCACTTCACCGCCCTGCTCCACGCCGATTCGCGCCGCTTCCAAAGCTTGCTCGGCGCGTTCGGCCTGCTCGGCCAGGGTCTGCGCGAGGCTGGTGGGCAGGTAACCGGCGCGGCTTTTTTCGAACAGTTGCTGGCCGAGTGATGCTTCCAGTCGGCGCACTGCGCGAAACACCGTCGACACATCGACCTTCATCAGCTGTGCGGCCCGGGCCAGAGAGCCGCCGCGCACTAAGGCGAGAATCAGGGCCAGATCCGGGAAATCGAGTCGGTATTGCGTGGTTGCATTGATCACTTGGGCAAACGCCGATTTAGAGTGCGTGAACGCCAATCTATAGTGAGCTTCATCCCTCAACAAGCACAGTGAGTACTCATGGAATCCAGAGCCCTGCGCATCGCCCTGATCGGTGACTTCGACCCGCAAGTTACTGCCCACCAAGCCATCCCGGTCGCCCTCGGAATGGCGGCGGAACACCTTCGTTGTCCGGTCGATTTCGAATGGTTGGCCACCGACCGAATCCTGCCCGAGACACCGCTGGAACCTTTCGACGGCTTCTGGTGTGTCCCGGCCAGCCCTTATATAAGCGAAGTCGGTGCCTTGCGAGCCATCCGCTTTGCCCGCGAGCGGCAGCGCCCTTTCCTCGGCACCTGCGGCGGTTTTCAACATGCCGTGCTGGAGTTTTCCCGCCACGTGCTGGGCTGGACCGATGCCGAGCACGGCGAAACCTCGCCAGACGCCAGCCGCGCGGTACTCACGCCGCTGACCTGCTCGCTGGTGGAAGCGGTGGACAGCATTCATCTGGTGCACGGTTCGTTGATCGCCAGTGCGTACGAAACGTCGGAAATTCGTGAAGGCTATCGCTGCCGCTACGGTGTGAATCCGCAATTCGAACGGGAGTTGCTGACCCATGACCTGCACGCCGTGGGTCACGATTCGTCAGGCGACTTGCGCGCCATTGAACTGAAAAACCATGTGTTCTTCGTCGCCACACTGTTCCAGCCGGAACGCGCAGCGCTCAAGGGGCAATTGCCGCCACTGGTGCGGGCGTTTGTCGAAGCCTGTGTCGAGGCGCGGGCATGATCGCCGAAACACCGAAAGCGCCGTACTACGCAGTGATCTTCACTTCAAACCGCACCGATGGTGATCAGGGCTACGCTGAAGCCGCTGAACGCATGCTGGAACTGGCGCGCGAGCAACCGGGTTTTCTCGGTGTCGAGTCGGCTCGCGGCGCGGACGGGCTCGGAATTACGGTTTCATATTGGCAAAGTGAAGCGGCGATCCTGGCGTGGAAACATCATCCCGAGCACCAGGCGATTCGTGAACGCGGACGTTCGACCTGGTACTCGGGTTTTCATACGCGGGTGTGCAAAGTGGAACGCGATTATCGATTCGGATGATCAGCCCTTCACCAGACTACGCACCGCCTCAATCTCCGGCACTTCGCGCTTATTCATATAAACGCGCAGCGGCTCGGTGATGTTGATCCGGTCATCGATGTTCTGGTCCAGCAGCAACTGGATCAGTTCGCGCTTGAGGGTCATGGTCTGTTCAGTGGCCGGTGCCCAGACGAATTCGCTGCACGGAATGATGCCGTCATCGGCCACGTCCATGCCGAACGAGTCTTCGCTGAAACGCACGATGTACTGGCCGGTCTTGCGGTTGAGGCCGACAAAGCCATTGAGGTCGTCGGCGGCCTGGCAGATGAGTTGCGATGTGATGCGCATGGTAAACCTCACAAGAGTGATCGAAGGTTTACACGCAGGGCATAGAGGCGCGCCCTCTGCCGGGGCGGTTGCCGTGGCCAAGCGTACTGCAAACGAACGCACAAAAGTGCGCAAATTTTCGCTTTCAGTACGTTTATGTCGGTCTCGCGATAGCAGGTTTTCGTTTGAGTTGCTAAAAGGTACATCTTCGAAAATACCTGCGAAAGGACCTCGACATGCCCGCCACGTTCACCAAAAGCGCACTGCTGCTGAGCCTGCTGCTCGGCCTCGGCCAGACCCACGCCGCCAGCCAGCCAAGCCCTGTTGCGCTCGCTGCCTCCGAGGGCATTCCGCACCCGGCGGTGATCGCCCATCGTGGCGCGTCCTTCGATGCCCCGGAATCCACCGCCGCCTCCTACAAACTGGCCCGCGACCTGGGCGCCGACTACCTGGAAATGGACTTGCAGCGCAGCAAGGACGGCGTGCTGTTCGCCCTGCACGACGACAACCTGCAACGCACCACCGACGTCGCTACCAAGTTCCCGGAGCGCAAGGACAGCCCGGCCAATGCCTTCACCATGGCCGAACTGAAAACCCTCGACGCCGGCAGCTGGTACAACGCCAAGTACCCCGATCGCGCGCGTCCGTCCTATGTCGGTCTGAAGATTCTGACACTCGACGAAATCATCGACATCGCCCAGGCCAATCCGAAGCACAAGCCGGGCCTGTACATCGAAACCAAGGAGCCGAAGCTGTTCCCGGGGATCGAGCATGACCTGAAGGAAAAACTCCAGGCTCGTGGCTGGTTGATTCCGGCGGACGCCAAACCGGCGAAAAACGTCGCCAGCGTCGGCGAGAGCAACGGCAAGGTGATCCTGCAAACCTTCGAGAAGAGCAGCCTGGAAATGCTGCAAAAGGAAATGCCGCAGGTGCCGAAGATCCTGTTGCTGTGGGTCGGCGAAGGCAGCATCGAGCCGAAATCCAAAGTGACCTTTGCCGACTCCGGCGAGAAGGACAAGAACGCGTTCTACGGCAAGCAAGAGCCGAAATCCGAAGCCGAGTTCAAGCAGTGGATCGACTACGCCAAGGCACAGGGTGCGATCGGCACCGGCCCTTCGGCGAAGCTGACCCACGGCGGCGATCAGAGCTATTCGGATCTGGTGCAGCCATGGATGAACAAGTACACCCACGACAAGGGTCTGCTGGTGCACGTCTACACCGTGGATGAGCCGGTGGACTTCGAAAAAGTCATGGCCGCTGGTGTCGACGGCATCTTCACCAACCGCGCCAGCGAACTGCTGACATTCTACAAACGCCCGGCCGCTGCCAGTGTGGATCAGGTGTTGAAGAACAACGGTTTCTGATCTGTAAATCTGCGCGTCAGTCAGTGTCGCGAGCAGGCTCGCTCCCTCGGGAGTCCAGCCTGCTCGCTGCGTTTTAAGGGTGAGTTAAGTTGCGGCCATTAACCTGAACTCACTTAAACGAATCACCCAAAGGAATAACCGATGAAAACTTTGACTGCCCTGTTTACCGCTGCCGCCCTGACCCTCACCGCTGGCCTGGCCCAGGCTGACGTTCGCGTTGACCAGATCCCGCAACTGGTCAAGGAGGGCAAGATCAAGTCGTTGGAGTCGATGAACGAACAAGCGCTGAAACTACATCCGGGCGCGACCATCACTGACACGGATCTGGATAACCACTTCAATGGTTATGAGTACGAAGTTGAGTTGCGTACTGCTGATGGCAAGGAGTTCGATGTGGACTTCGATGCGACCACCGGCAAGGTGCTGAGCGACAAGCAAGACACTTGATTGGTTGATAAAACAAAGCCGCATGACTTTTGGGTTGTGCGGCTTTTTTGTGTCTGGTGTCTGGCTGAAACCATGTTTCGTCAGTCAGCCCCTACCCCCTCACCCCAGCCCTCCCGAAACGTCGGACCGCCCCCAAGGGGGCGAGGGGGAAGGGGAGCCGATCTCCATGGGTTTCTAAACCTGAGTTCGACACAAGATTTTCAGGTCGGCGTAACTCGAACATTCAACTCCGTCAGTCCCCTCTCCCTTTGGGAGAGGGCTAGGGTGAGGGGAAAAGGCTTCACGCGGTCGTACTGACCAACGAACCGGACGTACCGCTGTCCGAATCCTGCAACGCCGCCAACAACGCCGCCGTCGCCGTCTGCAACGAAGCCGACGTCGTCGCGATCTGCGATTGCGCAGCCGTGACATCCGCAGCCTTGGCGTCCTGACTTTCCTGCTTGGCCTGAGCCGCTTGCAACGCCTGCTGCTCTTCCTGCAATTGCTTCTGCAACTCGGCGATCTGCTTGCGCAGTTCCTTCACCGTATCCGATTCATCGCTGCTGGAACTGCTGTCGCCCGCCGGCGCCGCACCACCGCCCGCCGCGACTTTGCTGGTGTCGGCTTTCACGCCGGTGCTGGCCGCCGCGGTGGTCGAGGTGTCGTCACCGGTGTCGGCAATCGAGGTTTTGCTGGTGGGCGTAGTGACGGTCTGATTGATCGAAACAGACGTGATGCTGACCATGGGAAATCTCCAATGCCGGTTATGGATAACCGGGCATCGGCGGCGGTCTGCACCAATTGAGATCGACTGTGTAACGACTCGGTAACCGAACCGGTACACAGTCACTGGCCGGTCAGACGCTCAGGCGAGCGGTGACGTCGTTCAGTTGGCCGGACAGGCCGTGCAGGTTCTGGCTGGCGCTTTCGGTGCGCTGCACGTTGTCGAGGTTGGTGCTGGCGATCGAGGTGATCTCGGTCAGGTTGCGCGAGATGTCTTCGGCCACCGACGTCTGCTCTTCGGCCGCCGTGGCGATCTGACGGTTCATGTCACGGATCGCTTCCACCGCGTGGGTGATGCGCTCGAGCATGGCGCCGGCCTGGGTCACTTGCTCGACGCTTTCATCGCTGCGGGTCTGACCGCTGTCGATGGCCTGGGCCGCGTCCACCGCACCGGTCTGCACGCTGTGGATGATCTGGTTGATCTCGATGATCGACTCCGCCGTACGCTGCGCGAGGTTGCGCACCTCATCGGCGACCACCGCAAAACCACGCCCGGCCTCACCCGCGCGGGCTGCTTCGATGGCGGCGTTGAGCGCCAGCAGGTTGGTCTGCTCGGCGATCCCGCGAATCACTTCCAGCACTTTGCCGATGCGACCGCTGTCGGCTTCCAGACGACGGATGACCGTGGCGGTGTTGGCAATTTCGCCGCGCATCTGGGTGATGCTGTGGATGGTGCTCTGCATGACCTTCTCGCCCTGCTGCGCGGACTGGTCGGCATCGTCGGCCGCACGTGCAGCGTCAGCCGCATGACGGGCGACTTCCTGGGCGGTGGCGGACATTTCGTTCATCGCCGTGGCCACCTGATCGGTGCGGCTGAACTGCTCGTTGGTGCCGCCGGCCATCACGGTGGCGATGGCGTTCAATTCGCCGCTGGCACTGTCCAGATCCTTGGCGCTGCGCTGCAGATGGTTGAAGGTTTCGGCGAGGAAATCGCGCAAGGTGTTGGCCGCTGCGGCCAGGTTACCCAGCTCGTCCTGACGGTCGCTGGACACACGCTCGACCAGACGCCCCTTGCTCAACTGGGTGACGTAGTCGATGAGTTTGCGGATCGGTTCGACCAGGTTGCGGTTGACCAGCCACAGGCTGAGCAAACCAATCAGCAGACCGGACGCGAGCATCACCAGCAGACCCAGCCACACGGTGCGATCGGCACTGGCGCTGATCTGCGCCGATTGCTCGGTGCCCTGCTTGCGCAACTCGGCGACCAGCTCGCTCATCTGATCGCTGGCGGCACGGTCGACGCCTTTGACAGCAGCGTCGCCCGCAGTCGGATCGGCACCGGCGGCGACGTAGGCATCACGGCCCTTCTGATACGCAGCGCCGAGCAAACGATGTTCTTCGCGCAGGCGTTCGATACGGGTTTTCAGCGCAGGATCGAGGCCTTTCTGGTTGGCCAGCTCACCGAGGATGCCCTGCACATCGCGCTGACGGTCTTCGAACTGGCCCCAGTACTTGGCCAGATCCGCCGGTTCCTTGCCGCGCAGCAGAACGTTTTTCCACTCCTGAACCTGCACCTTGAATTGCAGGTTGGCTTCATCGATCAGTTGTGAGGTGTGCAACGGACCTGCAATCAATTGGCTGTAGTTCTGCACGCCGTTGGACAGGAAATGAAAGCAGGCCAGCGCGATCAACAGCATCGCCAGCAGGCTGCCGCTCAGCAGGGCGAGAATTTGCGCTCTCAGGGATTTTTGCAGCATCACAGGTACTCAGGACAGGGATGAGGCACGCCCGGTAAGACGTGAATTGTTGCCGGACATCCGTGTCGGCGGACCTTGGCTCATGGCCGAAGGCGCGCAACCTAACTCATGCGTGATCGGCGTTCCAGCGCCCTTCTTGAGAAAAATCCGACCGCCGGTAACGCGTTGATTTGACATCATTTTGCTGTCACACAAGCGTCATGTGACATTGCGATGATGCGGCTCAGGTGAATCTGCAAATCCCGCGACAGACGCCTTCTCGCAGCGAGCCTTCATGAACCACAGCCTCGATATCAGCCATCGTGATCCTGACCTGTTCGGCCTGCTTTACGGCTTTCGCTTTCGCCCCGGCGAACGCGGGCGCGAGGTGGATTCGGCGACTGCCCTGCGCTGCCTGCAAGATGACAGCGAGGGCGATGAATTTCTCTGGCTGCACCTGAACCTGGCCCACGCCGCGTGCGAGCGCTGGATGAAAAGCCATCTGCAATTGCCCGAAGAATTTTTCGAAGCGCTGCACGAAGGTTCGCGCTCGACCCGCATCGAGCATGTCGATTCGGCGTTGCTGGCGGTGGTCAACGACGTGGTGTTCAACCTCAGCAGCATGGTGTCGTCGGACGTGTCGACGCTGTGGGTTTGCGTGCGCAGCAAACTGATCGTCAGTGCGCGTCTGCAACCGCTGCATTCGGTGGACAAGCTGCGTTCTTCGGTGAAGGCCGGTGAGTGCTTTCGCTCGCCGTCGGAACTGCTGGTGCACCTACTGCGCGATCAGGGCGAAGTGCTGACCCAGATCGTGCGCAAGACCAGCATGAGCGTCGATCAGGTCGAGGACGAATTGCTGTCCTCGCGACTGTCGACCAACCGCGCCGAACTCGGCGCCAACCGGCGGGTGCTGGTGCGCCTGCAACGGCTGCTGGCGCTGGAACCGGGTTCGCTGTTGCGCCTGCTCAACCGGCCGCCACCGTGGTTGCAGAAGGAGGACGTTAAGGAGCTGCGCAAGTCCACCGAGGAGTTCGCGCTGATCATCAACGACCTGACCGCCCTCGGCGAGCGGATCAAGCTGTTGCAGGAAGAGATCGCCGCCAACCTCAACGAACAGAGCAACCGCACGCTGTTCACCCTGACCGTGGTCACGGTGCTGGCGCTGCCGATCAACATCATTGCCGGTTTCTTCGGCATGAACGTCGGCGGTGTGCCGCTGGCCACTGATCCGGAGGGGTTCTGGATTCTGGTAGCGCTGGTGGCGACGTTTACCGTGATCGCCGGGCGCTGGGCGTTTCGCAAGCGGCGGGATTATTAAGACCAACGGCGCGGCTAATCCGCCAAACACTGATCTGTCGCAGCGTCTCTGTAATATTTAGCAACGATCATGGGCGACACTCCTTCCCCCGCTCAGGATTGTCCGCCCATGGCTACTCCCTCCCTGACCGCCAGCCTGGCCCCCACTGCCAGTGGCAGGCCGGCGCTCGACAAAAAAACCGGCCCCTTTACTTACGTGGTGTTCTTCGCCGTGCTGGCGATGGGGATGCTGTTCACCGCCTACAGTCTGATGCATGACATGCACGAACTCGGCACGGTGGTCACCACCTGGACCCCGTTCCTGCTGCTCGGCGTAGCGCTGTTGATTGCGCTGGGCTTCGAGTTCGTCAACGGCTTCCACGACACCGCCAACGCCGTGGCCACGGTGATCTACACCCACTCGCTACCACCGAATGTGGCCGTGGTGTGGTCGGGATTCTTCAACTTCCTCGGGGTACTGCTTTCGAGCGGTGCGGTAGCGTTCGGCATCATCGCCCTGCTGCCGGTGGAACTGATTCTGCAAGTGGGTTCGTCCGCCGGTTTCGCGATGATCTTCGCCCTGCTGATCGCGGCGATCCTGTGGAACCTCGGCACCTGGTGGCTGGGCCTGCCGGCCTCGTCGTCGCACACCCTGATCGGTTCGATCATCGGCGTCGGCGTGGCCAACGCGTTGATGCATGGTCGCGACGGCACCAGCGGTGTGGACTGGGCCCAGGCGACCAAGATCGGTTACGCACTGCTGCTGTCGCCGCTGGTGGGTTTCGGTTGTGCGGCGCTGTTGCTGCTGGCGTTGCGCGCATTCGTGAAGAACCGTTCGCTGTACAAGGCACCGGAAGGCAACACCCCGCCGCCGTGGTGGATTCGTGGTTTGCTGATCCTGACCTGCACCGGCGTGTCCTTCGCTCACGGTTCCAACGACGGCCAGAAAGGCATGGGCCTGATCATGCTGATTCTGGTCGGCACCCTGCCGATGGCTTATGCACTGAATCGCACCATGCCGGAAGAACAATCGCTGCAATTCGCCGCTGTCGCTCAAGTGACCCAGCAAGCGCTGGTGAAAAGTGCGCCACTGCCAGCACCGGCCGATCCACGCGCCGTGCTCTCGGATTACATGCGCAGCAAGGAAGCCACGCCGCAACTGATTCCTGCCCTCGCCTCCCTGACCGGACACATCGGTGAAGAAGTCAAAGGCTACGGCTCGCTGGCGAAAGTCCCGGCCGAGGCCATGGGTAACGTGCGTAACGACATGTACCTGGCCAGCGAAACCATTCGCCTGATGGACAAGAACAAGGTCGGCAGCTTCGACGCCGACACCAGCGGCAAGCTGCAACTGTTCAAACAGCAGATCGACAACGCCACGCGGTTCATTCCGCTGTGGGTGAAGATCGCCGTGGCGATTGCCTTGGGTCTGGGCACCATGGTCGGCTGGAAGCGGATCGTGGTCACGGTCGGCGAGAAGATCGGCAAGACCCACCTGACCTACGCCCAGGGCGCCTCGGCGGAAACCGTGGCGATGCTGACCATCGGCGCCGCCGACATGTTCGGCTTGCCGGTCTCGACCACCCATGTGTTGTCCTCGGGCGTGGCCGGGACCATGGTCGCCAACGGTGGCGGCTTGCAGATGAAGACCATCCGCAATCTGCTGATGGCGTGGGTGCTGACCTTGCCGGCGGCGATTGTGCTGTCGGGCAGCCTGTATTGGCTGTTTACCCAGATCTTCTGATCCATCCCAATCCCTGTGAGAGCCGTTGCTCCCACAGGGATTTGCGGCAAGAATCAGAGCGTCGAACGAATCAACTCCCCCAGCCAGTCCATGAACACCCGCACCCGCAACGGCAGATGCCGCTGCCTCGCGTACAACAGTGAAATGCCCATCGCCGGCGCGGTGTACTGCGGCAGCACGGTGACGATCTCGCCGCTGTCCAGATAGGTGTTCATGCCGGTTCGCGGCACCTGGATCAGACCAAACCCGCCAAGGCACGCCGACTCGTAGGCATCGGTACTGTTGACCGTCACACTGCCGGGCATCGGCACCCGGTGCACCTGTCCGTCCTGCTCGTAGACAAACCCTTCCGAACGCGAACCCAGCACACCGACGTAGTGCACCAACCGATGCTGCGCCAGATCTTCCAAGGTCTGCGGCACGCCGTAGCGCTCCAGGTACGCGGGGCTGGCGCAGTTGATCATGCTGAAGTCCCCCAGGTGCCGCGCCACCACCGACTGATCCGGCTGCGCGCCGATGCGCACCACGCAATCGAAGCCTTCGGCGAGCAGGTCGACCCGGCGATCGGTGCTGCTGATTTCCAGCTCCAGGTTCGGATGGCGCGCCATGAATTCCGGCAGCTTGGGCATGATCAGCCGCCGCGCCAGAATGTTCGGCATGTCAATCCGGATCCGCCCGGTCAGCGACGCTTCGTCCTGACGGAACAGGTTTTCGATTTCGTCCATGTGCGACAGCAGATCCTTGCTCCGCTCATACAGCGCGAGGCCGTCCTGAGTGGGCTGGACCTTGCGCGTGGTGCGTTGCAGCAGGCGCGTGCCGAGCAGATTTTCCAGCGCCTGCACCTGCTCGGAGACCGTCGAACGCGGCAGCCCGAGACTCTCTCCCGCCATCGTGAAACTCGACAATTCGCTGACCCGGACGAAGGTGCGCAGCAGTTCCAGTTTGTTCATGTGCCACCCATTGATTGTTCGGACAATCCGACCAGTGATTCCGGTTTCAGTCTGTTTATCACCTCATGGCGGATAAATAAACTTTGCCCCATCAACCGTCATCGCCATTGAGGAAAACCCATGAACCGCAAAATCGCATTGATCACAGGTGCCAGCCGTGGCCTGGGCAAGAACGCCGCCCTGCACCTCGCCGCGCAAGGCGTGGACATCATCGGCACCTACAACAGCCGCGCCGATGAAGCCCAGGCGCTGGTGCAGGAACTGGAAGCACTCGGCGCCAACGCCGTGATGCTGCAACTGGATGTCGGGCGCAGCGAAGGTTTTGCCGAGTTCGCCGTGCGGGTCGAGCAGGCGCTGCAACAACTTGAACGTCCGCGCTTCGATTTCCTGATCAACAACGCCGGGATTGGCGTGCATGCCTCCTTCGCCGACACCACGCCGGAACAGTTCGACCTGCTGATGAACGTGCAGTTGAAAGGGCCGTTCTTCCTGACTCAGCAATTGCTGCCGCTGATCAACGATGGCGGGCGGATCATCAACATCTCCAGCGGTCTGGCCCGTTTCACCCTGCCGGGTTATGCCGCTTACGCTGCGATGAAAGGCGCGATGGAAGTGCTGACCCGTTATCAGGCCAAGGAGCTGGGCGCGCGGCAGATCGCCGTGAATATCCTGGCACCGGGGGCCATCGAAACCGACTTCGGCGGCGGCGCGGTGCGCGACAATTCGGCACTGAACGCCATGGTCGCCAGCAACACCGCCCTGGGCCGTGCCGGGCAGCCGGATGACATTGGTGGCGCACTGGCGCTGCTGCTGTCGCCGGGGGCGCAGTGGATCAACGGTCAGCGGATTGAAGCGTCGGGCGGGATGTTTCTCTAAACCCTGCAAAAATCCCGGACAAAAAAAATCGCAGCCCTCACAGGCGGCGATTTTTTGTTTTCAGCTCTGGCAGACGCTCCGCATCACCAGTCGCTCGCGCACCACGTCATAACCCCAGTGGTAGACGTAGGTGTACGGCAGGAAGAACAGCAGCACGCCGATGTCGAGCAGGAACGCCTGCCACAGGCTGACCGACAGCCACCAGGCAATCAGCGGCACGCCCATCACGATCAACCCGCCTTCGAACAGCAGCGCGTGCGCCACTCGCACCCAGGCATTGTGGGCGATGTTCCAGCGCTTGAGCATGCGGTCGAAGAAGCCGTTGAACACCACGTTCCAGCCCAGGGCCAGCATCGCGATGGCGATAGTGACGGCGCCCATTTCGACCAGCGGTTTGCCCATGATCCACGCCAGCAACGGGGTACAGATCAGGATCGCCAGCAGTTCGAAACCGATGGCCTGGAAGATACGTTCAGTGATGGATTTGTTGGCAGTCATGGCCGAAGTCCTCTGTGAAGATGGTTGCCATGATCCAGCACCACACCGATACTTCATAACCAATAACCATCGATCAAGGCGATAGTTCATGGCATCTCAGGAAGTGTTGCTGGCATTTGTCCAGGCGGCGACTCAAGGCTCGTTTTCGGCGGCAGCGCGCAAACTCGGGCGCAGTCAGTCGACAGTGAGTGCGGCGGTGGCGAGTCTTGAGATCGATCTGGACCTGATCTTGTTCGACCGTAGCAGCCGCAAACCGACCCTGACCCCGGCCGGACACGTGATGCTGCAACGGGCCGAGGCGATTCTGTCCGCCACCAGCCGCCTGGAAATGACCGCCCGGCAATTGGCCCAGGGCGTCGAGCCGAAACTCACGGTGGCGATCTCCGACACTTATCAGTCCGACCGTTTTGAAGCGGCACTGGTGGGTTTCGAGCAGCGCTATCCGGATCTGGAGCTGGAATGCCTGATCGCCGAATGCGATGACCTGGTCGAACTGGTGCAGCGCGGTCGGGCGCATCTGGCATTCGCCGAGATGCAGGACAACTACCCGCCGGACCTCGCGACCGCGACCGTCGCCGAACGCACTGAAATCGCCCTGTTCGTGGGCCGTGGGCATCCGTTGGCGACGCAGGAATCCATCGATCAAACGGTCCTTGAACAGCATCGCGAGCTGCGCCTGGCCACCATCGTCAATCCCTATGACAGTCGCGGCAAAGGCCGGGTGTGGTCGGCGCCGAGTTATCTGATGCTGCTGGAAATGGCCGAAAAAGGTTTCGGCTGGGCGCCGCTGCCGCGCTGGCTGGTGGAGCGTTTCGGCAATGACTTGCTGGTGGAACTGAAGGTGCGCGGCTGGCCGAAACCGGTGTTCGTCGATGCCCTATGGTCGCGGCTGTACCCGCCGGGGCCGGCGGGGAGCTGGTTGCTGAGCAAGATGCTGGAATAGCTCAGGCCGCCTCGATGGCTGCCGGGCGATTGACCTGAAAATACGCGTGCAACCCGCGCATCGTCGGCAACTCCAGCGCCTGCGCCGCGTAACACAATCCCACTCGCCGGGTCGGCGCCGGCAGGTGCAACGCACGCACGACGATGCGCTCATGCCCGCTGACCAGCGACTGCGGCAACATGGCCACACCGACACCTGCCGCCACCATGTGCAACGCCTGTTGCAGTGAACCGGCATGCCCCGCCACCGCTTCCGGCGAACGTCCGTACAGCGCCATCAAGCGCTGATGGGACGGATGCTGCGGGCAGGTGATCCAGTCCTCAATCGGCGCCCAGCCCTCTTGCGCGTTGGCCATCGGATGATCGAGGGGCAGCGCCATCACATAGGATTCTTCCCACAGCGGCAGGAACAGTTCGTCTTCGCAGCACATTTCCTCGACGGCCAATCGACCATCGCCATGGCAGCCCTCCTCCAGGGTCAGCAGCAGATTGGGCAACGCCTGATGGGCCATCCGGACGAAGGCTTCAATGTGGCTGGCGGCGATGTCGCCTTCGATGCCGAGAGTCAGCGGCGCACGGTTTTCGCGGCCGCGAAACATCCGGCTCAGCGCCTCGGATTCGGCCACCATCCGGCGCGCCTGCGGGTAGAGAAGACGCGCTTCGTCGCTGACCTCCACACCACGGGGCTGACGTACGAACAGCGTCGCGCCGAGTTCCTCTTCCAACTGTTTGATGGTCACCGACAACGTGGGCTGACTGATGAACAGCCGTTGCGCGGCAGCGGTGATGTTGCGTTCTTCGAACACCGCGAGGAAGGCTTTGAGATGGCGGATATCCATAGGAGATTCCGATAGCAGACAGAGGAATAAGGCATTTTTCAGCCTCCAGCGGGCTAAATATACTGCGCCGCGAATCTGGTTATTTGTTTTTCTTATCTCAGGAGTTCAACCATGAGCAAGCCATTGATCATCATCACCGGCGCCAGCTCGGGCATCGGCGAAGCCACCGCCCGCCGCTTGAGCGCGGCCGGCAATCCGCTGCTGTTGCTGGCCCGGCGCATCGAACGCCTTGAAGCACTGGCACTGCCGAACACCCTCAGCCGCCGCGTCGACATCACCGACCGCGCCGCGCTACTGGCGGTTGTGGCCGAGGCGGAAGCGCAATTCGGTCCGGCCGATGCGCTGATCAACAACGCCGGGGTGATGCTGCTGGGCGAGATGAGCAAACAGGATCCGGCACAGTGGGACCAGATGCTCGACGTCAACGTGAAGGGCCTGCTCAATGGCGTGCACGCGGTGGTCGCCGGGATGATCGAGCGCAAGCACGGCACGATCATCAACGTCAGCTCGGTGGCCGGGCGCAAGACGTTCCCGAACCATGTGGCGTACGTCGGCACCAAGTTTGCGGTACACGGGTTGTCGGAAAACCTGCGTGAAGAGCTGTCGCCGCATAACGTGCGCGTGACCACTATTGCGCCGGGTGCGGTGGAGACCGAGTTGTTGAGTCACACCACGGATGAGGCGATCAAGACCGGGTATCAGGCTTGGAAGCAGGACATGGGTGGGACGGTGCTGAGTGCCGAGGATGTGGCGACGGCGATTGCTTATGCGTATGGGCAGCCGCAGGGGGTTTGTATTCGCGAGATTGTGATGGCTGCTACCCGCCAGCAAGCCTGACTCGACGTTTACTAAAGGGGATTGCGCAGCGTCAGCTCGCGCAATCGTCCCTCGATAAACCGCCGCTCCGGCTCCTGCCGCGTCAACGCCAGCGCCCGCGAATAAGCCGCCCGCGCCTCTTCAACCCGCCCCAACTGCCGACAAAACTCCGCCCGCGCCGAATGCGCCAGGTGGTAGTCCTGCAGCTCCCCACGGTCCAGAATTCCTTCAATCAAGGTCAACCCGGCCAGCGCCCCGTCACGCTTGGCCACCGCCACCGCCCGGTTCAACTCGATCACCGGCGACGGCACCGCCCGCAACAAAACGTCATACAGCCCGACAATCTGTTCCCAATCCGTCTCCCCCGCCGTCGGCGCTTCGGCATGCACCGCCGCAATCGCCGCTTGCAGGCAATACGGCCCGAAGCGTCCGGTGGTCAGCGCCTTTTCCACCAGATCACAGCCTTCGGCAATCAGTTCGGCATTCCACAATCCGCGATCCTGATCATCCAGCAGAATCAGCTCACCCTCGGGCGTCGACCGCGCCGACCGCCGCGACTCATGCAGCAACATCAACGCCAGCAACCCCATGACTTCCGGGTCCGGCAACAACTCCAGGAGCAACCGCCCGAGACGAATCGCCTCACGGGTCAAATCCTCGCGGGTCACCTGGGCGCCGCCGGACGCCGAATAACCCTCGTTGAACACCAGGTAAATCACCCGCAGCACACTGTCGAGGCGCTCGGGCAACTCGCTCAGGCTCGGGACTTGATAAGGGATTTTTGCATCGCGGATCTTCGCCTTGGCGCGCACGATGCGCTGGGCAATCGCCGCCGGGGCCGAGAGAAATGCGCGGGCGATTTCCTCGGTGGTGAGATCGCAGACTTCGCGCAGGGTCAGCGGCACTTGCGCGTCCGCCGCCAGTGCCGGGTGGCAGCAGGTGAAGATCAGGCGCAGGCGATCGTCTTCCACGTCTTCAACGTCCCATTCCGACTGTTCCAGCTCCTCCAGTTGCGCCAGCAACAACGGCTGCGACGCCTTGAACCGCGCACGGCGGCGCAACATATCGATCGCCTTGAAGCGCCCGGTGGACACCAGCCAGGTCCGCGGATTGTCCGGCACGCCGTCGCGCTGCCAGCGCTCGACCGCGACGAAGAACGCCTCGTGCAAGGCTTCTTCGGCGAGGTCGAAATCGCCGAGCAGGCGGATCAGGGTCGCGAGGATCCGCCGCGAGTCTTCACGATAGACCTGCTCGACCCGCGCCCGGACCTCAGACATTCAACTGCCGCACGGGACGCACTTCGACGCTGCCGACCCGGGCCGCCGGAATGTTGCCGGCGACCTGAATCGCTTCGTTGAGATCCCGCGCGTCGATCAGGTAGAAGCCGGCCAACTGCTCCTTGGTCTCGGCGAACGGGCCGTCGGTGATCGACAGTTTGCCGTTGCGCATCCGTACCGTGGTGGCGGTCTGCACCGACTCCAGTGCTTCGGCGGCGACCATCCGGCCGCTGCCCTGGATCGACTCGGCGTAGGCCCAGCACTCGGCATCTTCCGGGCTGTCGGGCGACGAATGCAGCAGGCGCTCATCGCTGTAGACCAGGCATAAATACTTCATGGCATTCTCCTGAATCGGACGGATCAACTATGGCTGAAGATCAGGGTTTCACATCGAACAGGGTCGCGCCGCTCATCGGGTCGAACGGTGCCGACCAGTGCTCGTGAACAATTTTCCACGCACCGCCGATCTGCCGATAGCAGGCGGTGACGCGCATCCAGCAGCTCTGGGTTTCGCCTTTTTCATTGGTGCCGCCGCAATTGGCGACCCAGTGGGCGAAGGCGATGTTGTCGGCGGTCTCGATGGCGATTTCATGGAATTCAAAGATGTGCGGGCCGGGGCACATTTCCATGCAATCCACCCAGTGGGCGCGGTAGGCCGGTTTGCCCTTGAATTGCAGGGCCTTGATCGCATCGAACGAGAGGATGTCGTCGGCGTACAGCGCCATGACTTTCTCGACGTCCTTGGTCATGACGGCTTCGCGGTAGGTGTTGATCAGGGTCTGGATATCGCTTTGTGCGCTCATGGTGTTCTCCGTGGTTTTTGTTGTGAAGACACCCTTGGTCGTTCGGCGATTTGCCGGATCGACAGCTGAAACAAAAAAAATCCAGAGAACGCAAAGTCGCTAGAATCCGAGGCTCATCTTTGTAGGAAAAAGGAAATTCCCGTGTCAGCCAAACTCGTACCGTACGAGAGCCTTAACGCCTTGCAGCGTCAGCAAGTCGAAGCGATTGAAATCCACGCCGAGCAGATCAAGTTCTCCGGCGATATCCACGGCGCCTTGCATACGCTGTTGTCGAAACCCGGCCCCGGCGTAAAAGGTTTTGCCCTGCTGGCCGAAGACGTGCCGGTGGCCTTCCTGCTGCTCAAACGCCCACCGGTGTTACCGGAATGGGCCGATGAACACAGCGCCACCCTGCATGCATTGCAGGTCGATCACCGCGCCCAAGGCAAGGGTTACGGCAGGGCCTGCCTGCTGGCGTTGCCTGACGCTGCGCGCCAGGCCTGGCCGGAGATCAAAGGGCTGGAGCTGTCAGTGGACGCCGACAACGACGCCGCGATTGCGCTGTACGCCAAGTACGGCTTCGTCGACAGCGGCGAAGCGTACAAGGGCCGCATCGGCTACGAGCGGCGCATGGGGCTGTTCTTCTAATTGTCGGGGGAGCAACGATGATCGATTCAATCGAAGCGCTGGAAGCCATCTACGGCTTGCCCCACGAACGGGCGGTGCGCAAACAGATCGGTTTTCTCAACGAGGACTATCAGGCGATGGTCCGGGTCTCGCCGCTGGTGATTGTCAGTTCGGTCGGCGCCGATGGCATCGACGGTTCTCCGCGCGGCGATGCGCCAGGGTTTGTGCGGATCATTGACGAGCGCACGCTTGCCCTGCCGGATCGTCCGGGCAACAACCGCATCGATACCTTGCGCAACGTGTTGCACGATCCGCGGGTATCGCTGCTGTTCATCATTCCGGGGATTGGCGAGACGTTGCGGGTCAACGGCACGGCGACCATCAGCGCTGATCCGCAATTGCTGGAAAGCTTCGCGGTGAACGGCAAACCGGCGCGCACGGTGTTGCTGGTGGCGGTGGAGGCGGCGTTCTTTCATTGCTCGAAAGCGTTTGTGCGTTCGGATGCGTGGAACCCTGAAACCCACTTGCCGCGCTCGGCGCTGCCGACGGCGGGTGCGTTTCACAAGCGGTTGAATGATGGGCAGTTTGATGCCGAGGCCTATGATCGCGAGGCCCCGGCCAGAGTGCACGACAGTCTTTATTAAGAAAACATCTCAGCCAAGCTCCTACAGATTCTGCGGAAACTATCTGTAGGAGTTAACTTAAATAAAAAGAATTTTCCTTCACCAAAAACACTCTCGCCCTTCAACAACTTGTAGGGCTCTTCTGATTCTGGATCCAAATATTGACGGAAGACTCGAGTAAAAACTAGGCTTTCTTCATGAGCGAGGTTTACAGAAAATTTAAATACACAGGACATCCAATATGGAAACCTTAATAAAAACATCAAAATCCTCAATTTCGGAGAACAACGTAACAATATTGGATGGGAAATTATCATTACCAAAAAGCTATTTACTCGATAAAGCACACTTGGAGCACACAAGCACTCTGATTGTTTCAGGCTCTTTAATTGAGGGGATCGGAACAATTCATTCTGACATCGACTGCATTATCATTTGCGAAAAACGTCCAAAAGCGCAAAACATGAAACACATCGGACATGCGTTTGTTACCGATATCAATTATCGCCACATCACTAAAGATGAAGAAGTCCACAATACAACAGACTTCTACGGTGATACCAGCATTCACATCGATGCCGACTATGTAACATACTCAGAAATAGATAATATATTTTTCAAAATTGAACAAACATTTGAAGAAATTGCCTCCGACCAACGTTTTCTTTACGCCCCTGCTTTGACGAACACAGAAAACAATGTAATCCATAGACTAATAATCGGGCATGCTCTGAATAACGATGAAAAATTCTTTAAACTTAAATCAAGAATCCCCGTAGAGAAACATATCTACTTAGCTCACCGAGAGAAACTTCCAGTATTTTATGCTTTCCAGGATGTTCAAGGTTGCTGGCAATCAGAAAATTTATGGATGGGTTGCGAGATAGCTAGAGACATGATGTTTAAAACCGTGATGAGTTTCACCTACCTTACGGGCACAACAAACAAGCATTACAAGTGGGTATACTCAAACATGTACCGCATTGAAGGATTTGATGAGATCAAGAATAAATTCTTCACACTAGCCAGACAAGGCGCCAGCACAAGAGACGAATGCAGGTCGTACATTCAAGAAACCCTCCAATATATGGATCTGCTATTTCTAGAAATTGAAAAAATTCTAAATAGCTCAAAAATTTATCCAACTGCAGAACAGTCTCTTGCCGCCCTCGACAATGAATTCAATGAGCGCAAGCAGACCACGCACAAAGTTTCAAAGTCCGAATACTATTTCAGAAAAAAATACTTTGCCGCAAAGGACACTCCGCCGCTTTTGAGTTTACTGAAAGAGTGGGAATAAAGAGCTTCTACAACACTATGCTTGTTAATTGGTGCTACTTGCTGGCGGCCCGCTTATGGAAATTTACAAAATAGCAATTCCGCTCATATTCTCTAGATTGGGCGACATGACAGCTTCACTGATCTACTTTTCCTTCGCTGGCCATTTTATTGTTGACTCACTTGATTCCGCTTCATTTGCCTTGGCATCAATATCATTTATTACTGTCACCGGTATCGGATTTTTTTCTCCAACACTGATTAAGATAGCAGGATCAAATGATCTGAACACAAACAACATAAAATCCGAAATAACAATATCACTCAGGCTTTCGATTTTATTTGGAGTCTTGATCATATGTATAATTTTTTTTGTGCACAAAATCGCACTCACGCCAATCACAAACCTAACCAACACGGAAGACATCCAAGCACTGTTGCTGATATCCCTATCAATTCCAGCCATATATCTACAGGTTACAATATTCAATTTTTTTAATGGAGTTCAAAAAACACACTATGAAGTAATTTATACGTGGACATTTAATCTTTGCCTCACTTCCGCCTACATAGTCTTGATTAACACGAACTCGGCAATCACGCTACCTGACTTCATACTCATATATTCTTGCTTACGATGTGCTTTCGCAACTCTCGCACTCTTCTACTTCAACTCTAAAATCCACCTTTACATCAACAACTCTCAAAAATCCATACAAATACCGAAAGAACAGTATCTTAAGTATATAGCTCGAGGCTTGCCAATGGCCTTATGCTTTGGAGGTGAAAGCTTTCTATTTTTCATCTTATCATTCATTTCAAAAAACTTAGGTGAAAACAATTTATCCGCCTACCAAGCATCACTACACTTTATAAGCATCATATATATGATATCAATTGGAATAGGGAATGCGACGGGGCTTATCGCCGCCCGTCACTTTACCAGGAGGGATTTAGGTTCACTAAAAAAAACTTATATCCAAGGTCTAAAATCAGGCCTGTTAACACTAGCGCCCTTTTTGCTAGCCAGTGTCCTTTGGAAAGAAAACATTTCCATGACCTATACATCAGATTCAACGATCAGGAAACTAATTGAAACCAATACTCTTTACTCGATTCCTTTTTTAACTTTTGAGTTCGTCTATGTTTTAACCAGGACGATTTTGAGAAGCATGGACGATTTCTGGGCTCCCACACTTTTAACCATTCTGACGTTGAACACTTTTGGCATCGCCCTTTGCGCAATTCTTCTAAATTTTTACCGCAACATACATTCTATATTTATAACCTTAACAATCTGTTCATTCATTCTGATGCTGACAATGTTTTGGCGATTAACATTTTTATTGAAAATACACAGCAGCCAGCCAATAGGTAAACTTTAGATACTTGATCGCGTTTTTACTAATTGACAACGCAAGTTAAAACACCTAACCGATTGCATTTTCGTGAGACTCCAAACATGAATCATGCTAGCGCGTTACCTTTGTTCTACAACTCGCACTTAAATTCCACGACCATTATTAGCGAACATCACGCATGGAGAACTCTGACCGGTTTACAAACCAGTGATTATTACGCTTACCGCAAAGCGCTAATGAGCGGCTGCCATCTCCAGAGAGCCTCCTTTGAACTCCGCCATCCGGAAGTCATGGTTTGCGACTTGAGCAACCTCGACCCAATTTATGATGGCATGTCAGACGAAGAGGTAATACGAATATGGGAGTACTTAAACTCAAGGACAACCCAATTACAATCATCTGACATTTGCAAGATAAAGGGAGATGGTCTCTCACCAGAACTAGCCGTTTCAGGACCTTCCAAAACCAAACTATTAGATTTCAAGAGCGACCTGATTAAAGAAGCACTCGCGACATCCCACCAGCCCTTCTCCTGCGTAAAGCCAACGAATAGGGGCCTTACAAAAACCAGACTGCTAATAGATACTGATAATGAAACCTTGGATTTCCACAATAAATTCTGCGCTTTCTACAGCAAATACATTTCTTATGAACACTGGGATAGCAGTCTTGCTCTCAATACCAGATACATCTATGACGACCACTCTATCTGGCTGAAAATCAAAAACATATCAAAAAATAAGCTCTTTTTATTGTCAGCCGGCCTACCGCTTGCACTTGGATATTTGGCAGCTACCAAAGATACAGATATATTTTTCTCTGAAATTCATCGCCAAAATGACCCGAGCCTTTTAACTAGAGATGAAAATTTTCTAGACATATTCCCTCATACAACTTCGTCGAATGATTCATGGCTGATTATAGACAAGGCCTATACCGGTGGAAGCCTCAGGCAAGCGGCGAACATGATCAGAAAGAAACTTGGTTATAATTTCGAAGTTAAAACACTAGCACTTTTCCCCAAAACGTTCAGCGCCTTTATGAGTGCAGACTACGCCGTTTACGCAGGAAAACTATTCGACGTAAAAGTCTACGCATCTAAACTCAACCGGAAAAACTGGCATACGCAATTAATATCTGAGAAGTCGGTATGAGAGCTCTATTCAAGCGCGAATACATTCCAGAACTGGAAGTAAGTCTTTATGAAGCCAGAAAGCAGTTGCGGCGCTATTGGGCCGGCACATTGTCCAGCCTTCCAGATTTTAACAAAACCAATGCAGACCAGCATTTCAACCAAACACAATACGACATAGATTGCCAGAACATACTCTTTAGTTGCCTGTCAAAATCTCGTATCAAAATGACAATTTACTCAGAAGAAAGCACTTCACCAATAAAACTTGGAGACCAAGGTGACCTTTACGCTCTTATTGACCCCCTAGATGGCACACACAATGCGCTTATGGGTTTCCCGAACTACACATCTAGTGTTGCCATCTATCATGGTAATGAGTACGTATTTGGATGGATTTACGACATCTCTAGAGATTTAGTCTATACCGCTTCACTTGGTGAAGGAGCGTATCTTCAGTCCGCAATAATTGTAAAACGGTTAAACACACGAAAAACCGAATCATTAGAACAAATGCGACTTTCATTTCACCGTCCTCGTGGCAGTAAAGAAAGACATAAAATAGAACGGCTTTTATGGTCAGCGGACAAAGTTCGTGTTTACTCTTGCTCTTCGCTGGAAATCTGCCTGATTGCTGCTGGGGTTCTTGATGCGTTTATTGATATCGGCTCACCTGGACATGAGAGAAGCTGTGATATTGCGGCGGCAGAACTTATTTTGAGAGAGTCAGGCGGAGCATTATTCGATGAAAAAGGTCACTCAAGGCATTGCTTACCGCCATCCATAGAAGCCCTGAAGGATAATGGAACATTGATTGCTTTATCTTCAGAAGATCTAATAAAAATATTTTTGTAGTGCAATTAACTGGAAGCCGAATCATGCTATTCGATACAGTAAAATTGAAACTCGCCCTACTGGCTAACGGCGTTAATTTCAGCCGGGATTTCTTAGAGCATTTCCAAACAGAGGTGAATCATATTGAAAAAAGACGTGCATACGGAACAGGTGACAGCGTCATAATCAACCCAACGATCCGAACCCCACAAGAAATTGTTCTTGATGGCGATATCATTACTGCCGCCAACTACAACCCACACTCAAAATACAAAATCATCTTAGAGCGAAACGCTCCCGCACTAAGCCACAATAAAAACATCATTAAAATTACTTTTCCAGCCAGGCCTAAATCTTACGGAAAAATTTTAAGTAATGGCGAGTTATTTGAAAAACATCTGACTATATACGGAAACTCTACGCTTGGAATTTTCTCCCCCGGCCATTGCTACTACTTCAATGACGGTCATGAATGTAAATTTTGCTCTCTGGGTTCAGCTCGAGAAAGCCTGTCAGATCATAGAATGCGAATTAAAGGTGACATTGCTGGAGAAGCAGTAGCGATGGCTGTCAAAGATGAGAGTAGCCGATACCGTAGGGTATTATTAAACGGAGGTACAATCCGTAACTACGACAAAGGGTATGGGATGCATATCGATTTGCTGAATAGAGTAAAAGAAAAGAATGCGCATAACCACTTGGACTACCACTTGATTTCTATGCCGCCCAAAGACTTCCGACTTTTCGAAAAATTCAAGACTGTCGGCAATAATATGTCAATGAGCTTGGAAGTATTCGACCCTGGCCTTTTTTCAGAAGTGTGCCCAGGCAAATCTCGTGACTACACTCGGGATCGGTTCCTCGAAGCTTTTGAAGCCGCTGTAGAAACTCTCGGGCGCGGCAACGTATATGCCGGATTCGTTGCCGGAATGGAGCCATTAGAGTCAATCATAGAGGGTATCGAATACTTTGGTCAGATGGGCGTAGTTCCAGCAGTGGCAGCATTTCACCCAGATGCTGGCTCGCAATACAGTGCGAGAGAACGACCTTCCGTAGAATTTCTGAGTGCAATTGGTAAAAAGATGTCAGAAATTTATCAAAGAGAAGGATTTCGACCATTGATAGAGGGTAGCGGTAGAAACTCTCTAGATACTGAGGCTTACCTAGGAGCTTTCGCATGAACTACACCTCTGAGCAAGGAATATTTATCACATTTGAAGGAACGGATGGTGCAGGAAAGTCGACTATCGCAAGAGCAACATACGAAATCCTCTCACAATCGAATATAGATTTGCACTACGTCGACAAAAACCGCCCACCCGTTTCTTCAGGATATACCGAATTCCACATGTCACGACTCCGGGAAGTTCTTTGGGACTATCCGGACAACGCCCCTCTTGAGCAATTAGGCGACAAACACTGGATGAGCCTTATAACCGCATGGTTTCAAGCGACAGACCATGCTGCTATATCTCCGATAGTTAGCTCTGGCAAAAATTGCATCGCAGATGGCTGGTACCACAAATACCTAGCGCGCTTCTTGCTTAAAAGTACAGATTTAGCAGAAGAAGCCCTAACAGTATTCTCAACAATTAGAAAGCCAGACTTCGTGATTTTTCTCGATGTTGACCCGGCTCTCGCGGCACAAAGAAAGGGATCGTTCCGTCTTAGCGAGAGCGGAGCTTATGACGGTGGCAATGAGGATCGCCTTAAAAGTTTCATTGCATATCAGAACCGAGTCCGATCCAGTTATGAGCGCTGTGGTTTGGCAAATTGGGTGGTGATTGACACCACCGATTTAAGTGAAGAGGCAGTACTTGATAGAGCGGTAGGCGCGGTACAAAAAATCCTCATTAAAAACTAGAAATCCCGCCTGCCCGGGTGAGTGCATGACACGTACAAATGAGTAACCAATCTCCCACAGGGGTTTAGCGTTAGCTCACAGAGTGAAGATCATCTCGTGCCACGCCATCCCGCCGTGGTCGGACTCGGACGGTTTGATGTAGGCAAAACCGAATCCGGCGTAGAGCGGGATGTGCCGTTCCTTGCACATCAGGTGAATCGTCGCCTTGCCCTGCTCGCGCATGCGCTCGATGAATTCCCCCAGCAGGCGCTTGGCCAGACCCAGGCCCTGATTATCCGGATGTACCACCACCGACATGATCACCACGTTCGGCCCGGCCGGGTCGTGGCCGATCAGCTCCTTGAACGCCTCGTCGGACATCTGCACGTCAAACGCTGCGCCGGAGTTGATGAAGCCGGCCACCTGCCCGTCCACCTCGGCGACGATGAAACCGTCCGGCCAGGTGGCGATGCGCGTGGCGATCTTCTCGCGGGTCGCGGCTTCGTCGCCCTCATAGGCGAGGGTTTCGATGGCGTAGCAGCGGTCCAGGTCGGCGGCGGTGACGTGGCGGATGAGGGTGTTCATGGCGGCTCGAAATCAGTAGAAACAAGGCCGCCAAGGATAAAGGAATAAGGTGTTCATATCGATCCGCACGGGGGGCGTAAAGCCTGCGTATAAGCGCTTTTCTTCGGAATCGAGACGGTCTATTTCTGACGCCTGTCTCTGATCACCCGAGGGGGGAACCGTTTATGAGCAGCGTGGAAATCGGTTTGTTGATGGTGTTGGGCATCAGCTTCTTCGGCTTCATTACCCTGGGCATTGATCTGTTGCGGGCACGACGGATCAAGGGCAAATAAAGCCCGACCGGCAGCGCGAAGCGGGTTCGCGCTGCCGGTCAGCAATCAGGTTTTCTTTTCCACCGGGACGCAGATTTCCAGTTTTCCGGTATTGAGCTTCGGATTGAAATCGGCGCTGTAGCGTTCCAGCTCCGGGGCGTTGAGGCCCTTGTATTCGGAGGCTGGCAGCCAGGTTTTGTAGATGTAATCAATGGTCTGCGGCAACTGATCCAGCGAACCCTTGTGTTCGAACACCGCGTACTGGCGCGGGAGGATTTCGATCCACGGATACTTCTCCTGCGGGAAGTCATCCAGCTTGCGGATTTCGACCCCGGCCATGTAATCGAAACCACCGTTGCCGTCGAAATTGCTGCAAACGCCGTAGGTCACTTCGCCCTTCTGCCCCGGAATATGTCCGATGTGCGGGATCAGTTTTTCCCACAGTGCAGAGATGTCCTGAACGGTCTCTTTGGTGAAGCGATCGCGAAATCCTGCAATCAGCAGGAAGTGTCCATGTTCGAAGCGAGGTTCAGCCACTTCGACGCGTTTTTGCTCATCCATGACTCGACTCCTTGAACGAAAAAAGTGGGTTCGGCTGGGAGTATAGAAGCCAAACCCGATTCGCACATTTACAGCGTATGCAGGGCCTCGGCGGCGCCGGAACCGACGAACTCGTTATAACCGGATACGATCACGTAGACCGCGAAATAGCAGAAGATCGCTGCCGATGCCATGTAGGAATAGCGCAGCAGTTTGTCGCCCAGCAACTTGCCGCCATGGCTCGCGGCGAAGCACAGACCCGCCGACCACAACAGCCCGGCACACAGGAAACCGCCGAGAAACAGCGTCGAGCTCAAAGGACCGCCGCCACCGGAGCGGGCGATCAACGTGCCGCCCACGGCCGCGAACCAGAGGATGGCGCTCGGCGACGACATGGCCAGAAAAATCCCACGAAAGAATTCCCTGCGATGGGAGTTCTGGCCCACTTCGGCGGTCGCCGCCAATTGCGCTTCGTGGTGGATCGCCGAATAGATCATCTTCGCCGCGAAGTAGATCAACAGCGCCGAACCGCCGATCCACAGCACCCAGCGCACGGTTTCGTATTGCAGCAGAACGGTCATTCCGGCCAGCGCCAGCACCGCGTAGATCAGGTCGCCGACGCAGGTGCCGAGGCCTAGTGCAAAGCCCTGAAAATAGCCGCGCTGCATCGCCAGGGTGATCATCGCGATGTTGGCCACGCCGATGTCCAGGCACAGCGAAAGGCTCAGCAAGAAGCCGCTGGTGAATTCCATTAACCGATTTCCTTGGGAAAAATTTGTTTACAAAGGCGCTGGACAGTCTGCCATCGCTGCCCTTATCGTCCGCCACAGGTCACCGCAGTGACCAGCGTCGCTCGGACGGTTCCGGGCGCTTACGTTATCCGAGGCAACAATGGCTGAACAAGGTTCGCCGCGCCGCTTTGCGCGCATTGATCGACTCCCCCCTTACGTTTTCAACATCACCGCCGAACTGAAGATGGCCGCGCGACGTCGTGGCGAAGACATCATCGACTTGAGCATGGGCAACCCCGACGGCGCCACACCGCCGCACATCGTTGAAAAACTGGTGCAGGTTGCACAACGCGAAGACACCCACGGTTACTCCACGTCCAAGGGCATTCCGCGCCTGCGCCGGGCGATTTCCAACTGGTACAAGGAGCGCTACGAGGTCGAGATCGACCCGGAAAGCGAAGCCATCGTCACCATCGGTTCCAAGGAAGGCCTGGCGCACCTGATGCTGGCGACCCTGGATCAGGGCGACACCGTGCTGGTGCCGAACCCGAGCTACCCGATTCACATCTACGGTGCCGTGATTGCCGGCGCCCAGGTGCGGTCAGTGCCACTGGTGCCGGGCGTGGATTTCTTCGCCGAGCTGGAGCGGGCGATTCGCGGCTCGATCCCGAAACCGAAGATGATGATCCTCGGCTTCCCGTCGAACCCGACCGCGCAGTGCGTGGAGCTCGACTTCTTCGAACGGGTTATCGCCCTCGCCAAACAGTACGACGTGCTGGTGGTGCACGACCTGGCCTACGCCGACATCGTCTACGACGGCTGGAAAGCCCCATCGATCATGCAGGTGCCGGGCGCCAAGGACATCGCGGTGGAGTTTTTCACCCTGTCCAAGAGCTACAACATGGCGGGCTGGCGCATCGGTTTCATGGTCGGCAACCCGGAACTGGTCAGCGCCCTGGCGCGGATCAAGAGCTACCACGACTACGGCACCTTTACCCCGCTGCAGGTGGCCGCGATTGCTGCGCTGGAAGGCGATCAGCAGTGCGTGCGCGACATCGCCGAACAGTATCGCCAGCGCCGCAACGTGCTGGTTAAAGGCCTGCATGAACTGGGCTGGATGGTCGAGAACCCGAAAGCTTCGATGTACGTCTGGGCAAAGATTCCCGAAGCCTATGCACACTTGGGTTCGCTCGAATTCGCCAAGAAGCTGCTGGCCGAGGCCAAGGTCTGCGTCTCGCCGGGTGTTGGCTTTGGTGAGTACGGCGACGATCACGTGCGCTTCGCGCTGATCGAAAACCAGGACCGGATTCGCCAGGCGGTACGCGGGATTCGCGGAATGTTCCGGGCGGATGCTCTGGGCACCAAGTAACTCGCGAATTGCACCCACAAAAAAACCGCATCACTGCGGTTTTTTTGTGTCTGCATCTTCTTGAACGAAGAGAGTCTTAAACGAACAGCGACAACAACAGAATAAAGCCCAGACCCACCACCGACAGGATGGTTTCCATTGCCGTCCAGGTCTTGAAGGTCTCGGCCACGGTCATGTTGAAGTACTGCTTCACCAGCCAGAAACCGGCGTCGTTGACGTGGGACAGGATCAGCGAACCGGCACCGGTTGCCAGCACCAGCAGCTCACGGTTCACGCCCGGGATCATCCCGACCACCGGCACCACGATGCCCGCGCCAGTGATGGTCGCCACGGTGGCCGAACCGGTCGCGATGCGGATCACCGCCGCCACCAGCCACGCCAGCAGGATCGGCGAGATCTGCGCGCTGACCGCCATGTGGCCGATCACGTCGCCCACACCGCTGGTCACCAGCATCTGCTTGAAGCCACCGCCGGCACCGATGATCAGGATGATCGCGGCAGTCGGCGCCAGGCTCGCGTCCAGCCATTTGAGCATCTGCTGAGAACCGATGCCCTGCTTGTGACCGAAGGTGTACAGCGACAGCAGCAATGCCAGCAGCAGTGCCGAGATCGGGTGACCGATCATGTCCATCCAGGTGCGGAAGAAATGACCGTCCGGCAGTGCCACGTCAGCGAAGGTTTTCAGCAGCATCAGGAACACCGGCAGCAGCACGGTGACCAGGGTGATGCTGAAACTCGGCAGGTTGGCCGAATCGTTTTCACGGGCCAGTTGATCGACCAGTTCCTGGTTCGGCGTACCGGGAATGTGCTTGGCGATGAACGTACCGAAGATCGGGCCGGCGATGATGGCGGTCGGCAGCGCGACGATCAGACCGTACAGAATGGTCTTGCCGATGTCGGCACCGAACACGCCGATGGCCAGCAGCGGACCCGGGTGCGGCGGCACCAGGCCGTGCACGGCGGACAGGCCGGCGAGCAGCGGGATACCGATCTTGATGATCGACACACCGGTGCGGCGAGCGACGATGAACACCAGCGGAATCAGCAGTACAAAGCCGATTTCGAAGAACAGCGGAATGCCCACCAGGAACGCGGCGAACATCATCGCCCACTGCACCTTGTCCTTGCCGAACGCGCGGATCAGGGTCTGGGCGATCTGATCGGCACCGCCGGATTCGGCCATCATCTTGCCGAGCATCGTACCCAGGGCGAGGATGATTCCGACGAAACCGAGCACGCCACCGAAGCCGTCCTGGAATGCCTTGATGATGGTGCCGATCGGCATGCCGGACGTCAGGCCGAGGAACGCGGCGGCGATGGTCAGGGCAATGAAGGGGTGAATCTTGAACTTGGTGATCAGGACGATGAGTCCGATCACCGTAACCACTGCATCGAGCAGCAGGTAGGCGTCATGGGACATGCCAAACATGAGGGGGTGTCTCCTGGTTTGTTGTTGTTATTAAAGCGGGTTAATCAGAAGTCGAAAGGACAGCGCTGTCTTCACAATCACACTCATACCGCCTGTTTCAGGCCATGGGCCTGCCACCAGACGTGGGCTTGCGCCGCCAGTTCTTCAACGCTGTGGATCGAAGCATTCAGGGCCAGGGTCAACGGCTCGCCCTTGGGCGATTCGAGGGTGGCGAACTGGCTTTCGATCAGGGTGGCCGGCATGAAGTGGCCCGGACGGTGGGACACACGTTCGGCGGCCACTTCAGGCGTCAATTCGAGGAACACGAAGCCCAGGCCCGGCAAGGCGCTGCGCAGCACTTCGCGATAACTGTGCTTGAGGGCCGAGCAAGTCAGCACCGGGCGTTCGCCCAGGGCATCGACGCGACGCAGTTCATCGCACAGGCTGTCGAGCCAGCCGGCACGGTCTTCGTCGTTCAGGGGGATCCCCGCGCTCATCTTTTCGATGTTCGCGGCCGGATGGAAAGTATCGCCTTCAATGGCAGTGGCGCCGCTCAATTGGCACAGGGCCTCGCTGACGCACGTCTTGCCGCAACCGGCAACGCCCATGATGACCAGGGCGGTGATGGGATGATTCATGTAACACCTCAGCGCGCAGACAGCGCTACCTTTGCTAGCTATGACTCTAGTGCACAGGCAGAAGTTGCCGACGCCTTCTTGTCGTTTTTTTGGGTTGCAGCAGGTTTTGTCCGTACGCCAAAAAGCGAGGATCAGGCAGGACCTCGCTTACGCATTTGCAGCTGCATAAGGACAGCGCTACCTTAGTGCCTTGATTTTTGTTTGGCAAGCCGCCCGATGACCACCCCTAAAAACGATAAAAACACCCGCACCACCGGCCGTCCCACCCTTAATGAAGTCGCCCGTCTGGCCGGCGTCAGCCCGATTACCGCCTCCCGCGCCCTGCGTGGGGTCAGCACGGTCGCCACCGAATTGGTGGAAAAAGTCCAGAAAGCCGCGCTGGAACTCAACTATGTGGTTAACCCCGCCGCCCGCGCTCTGGCCTCGGCCCAGAGCCATTCGGTGGTGGTTCTGGTGCCTTCGCTGTCCAACTTGCTGTTCATCGACACCCTGGAAGCCATTCATCGGGTACTGACGCCCAAAGGTTTCGAGGTGCTGATCGGCAACTTCCACTATTCCCGCGATGAAGAAGAAAACCTGCTGCGCAACTACATGGCCTATCAGCCACGCGGCTTGCTGCTGACCGGCTTTGACCGCACCGAAAGTTCGCGGCGGATGATCGAGGCCAGCAATATTCCCTGCGTGTACATGATGGAACTGGACAGCGCCGCCGGGGTGAACTGTGTCGGCTTCTCCCAGCTCAGCGCCGGGGAAACGGCTGCCGAACATTTGCTGTCCCGTGGCCGCAAGCGTCTGGCGTACATCGGCGCGCAACTCGATCAGCGCACCCTGCTGCGCGGTGAAGGCTTTCGCAAGGCGTTGCAGAAGGCCGGTCGCTACGACCCGGATCTGGAAGTGCTGACCCCGCGTTCATCGTCCGTGGGCCTGGGTGGCGAGTTGTTCCTGCAATTGCTGGCGGCGCATCCGGATGTCGATGCGATCTTCTTCGGCAACGACGACCTGGCTCAGGGCGCCTTGCTCGAAGCGCTGCGCAACGGGATCAGGATCCCCGAGCAAGTAGCGATCCTCGGCTTCAACGACCTGCCGATGTCGGAGCACATGGTGCCGCGCCTGAGCAGCATCAATACGCCCCGCGAAGCGATCGGCAAGCGTGCGGCGGAGCAGATGCTGACACTGATGGCCGGCAACAGTGTGGCGCGGCCGGTCGAAGACATGGGCTTCGAGCTGAAGATTCGCGAGAGCACCTGACTCAACCGCCCAGCAACTCCACCAGAGCCAGCGCGCCCTTCTGCAGCGGCTGGCTCTTGAGCCACACCGCGTGCACCGGCAGCACCAGGCCGTTTTCGATGTTGCGGAAATTCAGCCGTTTCAGTCGTCCGCTATCGAGCCACGGCTGCACCACCGACAGCGGAAAATTGCCCCAGCCCAACCCCGTCTCGACCATTTCCAGCGCCGTCTCCAGGTTGTCGGTGCGCCAGTGGGACTCGGCCACCAGTGGCCGGGTTTCGCTGATCGGCAAATCGCGACTGCCAACCACGATCTGCCGCACATGCACCAGATCCTCGAGAAACAGATCCTGCCCCTGCAACAACGGGCTATCCGCCGCCAGCGTGGCGATCATTCGTTCGCTGCCGACAAACTGAAACCGTTCCAGCACATTCACGCTCAACCCGGCGAACGCCAGACACACGCTGACCCGGCCACTGTGAAGCATTGCCAGCACATCATCCTGCGGCGCAGTCAGCACTTCGATGTCGAGCAGCGGATGGCGCTCGCTGAGGTCCTTGATCGCCGCCAACAACCGTCGACGGTCAATGTCCGCCGCCACGCCAATCGACAATTTGCTCTCCAGCCCCAGCGATAACTGCACCGCATGCACTTGCAATTGCTTGAGCTGATCGGCGATCAGCCGCGCGTGTGGCACCAGCGACAGCGCCATCGCCGTGGGTTGCGGTTCGCGGTGACTGCGGTCGAACAACGCATAACCGAGTTCGGCCTCGAGATTGCCGATCGCCATGCTCACCGCCGACGGGACTTTGCCCAACGCCCTTGCAGCGGCGGAAAACGAGCCGCGCTCGATCACGGCGAGAAACAGCTCGATGCTTTCGCTGTTGAAATTCACTTCATTTACCTATCAATAAAACTGAAAGCTTCTGACTTTTTCTGTCACCGCCATTGAAGCTATCTTTCGTCGCCTTCGCCAGCCCCGTTGGCCACAAGTCGCAAGAAAGAGGCAATTCCCATGCAAGGCGTCAAACGCAAACTGGTCTATGTGTCGCTCTATGAAGTGATCGGCATGACCTTCTCGGCCCTTGGCCTCGCCCTTTTGTCCGGCACCTCACCCGGCAGCACCGGCCCGCTGGCGGTGATCATCACCACCATCGCCGTGACCTGGAACTTCATCTACACCTCGTTGTTCGAGCGTTGGGAAAGCCGTCAGGTGTCGCGCACCCGCACGGTGAAACGGCGCATCGCCCACGCCGTCGGATTCCAGCTGACGCTGATCGTGTTCCTGATTCCGCTGATCGCCTGGTGGATGAACATCAGTCTGGTGCAAGCCTTTTTGCTGGATCTGGCGCTGATTGTGTTCATCCCTTGCTACACCTTCGCATTCAACTGGCTGTTCGACCGGGTATTCGGCTTGCCGGCGTCGGCGCTGCCCGATCCGACGCCTGCGACATAAATCGTTAATTGGTAAGCGGATATTGCAAGAAATCGTCGGTTTTACCTCGCCAACTGCCGATATAAACAATCCTTGATTTCCGATAGCAGGCTAAGCTTTTCCATCAATAAAAAATGGATCAGCCCATGACTGCACACGCCCCCGCCGCGCAACGCGACGGCATCGACCCCATACGCGCCGCACAGATTTCCGCCCGCATCGACCGCCTCCCGGCAGTCGCCACGATCTGGCGGCTGGTGGCGCTGCTGTCGATCGGTGGTTTCTTCGAACTCTACGATCTGTTCCAGACCGCCTATATCAGCCCCGGCCTGATCCGCGATGGCATCTTCGCCATCGGCAATCAGGGCGTGTTCGGTTTCTCCGATCAGGCCGCGTTCGCCTCGGCGACGTTCCTCGGACTGTTTCTCGGCGCCAGTCTGCTGAGCCCGATGGCGGATCGCTTCGGGCGGCGGGCGATCTTCACTTTCGCGCTGGTCTGGTACACCGTCGCCACAGTTTTAATGGGCGTACAGAGTTCAGCGCTGGGGATCATCTGCATGCGTTTTCTGGTGGGTATCGGCCTCGGCATCGAACTGGTGACCATCGACGCCTACCTCTCGGAACTGGTGCCCAAGCGCATGCGCAGTTCGGCGTTTGCCTTCGCGTTTTTCGTGCAGTTCCTGTCGGTGCCGGCGGTGGCGCTGATGTCCTGGTGGCTGGTGCCGCAGGCGCCGTTCGGCATCAGTGGCTGGCGTTGGGTGGTGTTGGCGAGCGCGGTGTTTGCGCTGTTCATCTGGTGGCTGCGCAAACGTCTGCCGGAGTCGCCGCGCTGGCTGGCGCAGCATGGCCGCTTCGATGAGGCGAACCGGATTCTCGACGGCATCGAGGCGCGTTGTGAGAAGGATCACCGTCAGCCACTGGATGCGCCGGAAGCAGTAGCCGTCGATGTCGAGGGCAAGGGCCGTTTCGCCGATATCTGGCAGCCACCGTACCGGCGCCGCGCGCTGATGCTGATTGTCTTCCACATCTTCCAGGCGATCGGTTTCTTCGGCTTCGGCAACTGGCTGCCAGCGCTGCTTTCCGGTCAGGGTGTCAGCGTCACCCACAGTCTGATGTACGCGTTCATCATCACCCTCGCCTACCCGCTCGGGCCGTTGCTGTTCGTCAAATTCGCCAACCGCTTCGAGAACAAGTGGCAGATCGTCGGCTCGGCCCTCGGCGCCATGACTTTCGGCACCCTGTTCGCGTTGCAGACCAGCGCCGTCGGCCTGATCTTCTGCGGTGTGATGATCACCTTCTGCAACGCCTGGCTGAGCTTCAGTTACCACTCCTATCAGAGCGAACTGTTCCCCACCAACATCCGCGCTCGGGCCGTCGGGTTCTGCTATTCGTTCAGTCGTTTGTCGACGGTGTTCAGCAGCCTGTTGATCGGTCTGTTCCTCGACCACTTCGGGACACCGGGCGTGTTGGCGTTCATCGTCGCCAGCATGTTGATCGTGATGCTGACCATCGGCTGTTTCGGTCCTGGCACCCGAAACCTGGCGCTGGAAAACATCGCCCATCGCTGACGGACAACGGTCATCCTCTGCCGCCCTCCGGCAAGGGATGACCGCTTTGCCGGTTCACCAAAAACCACAAGCCATTGAAATAAAAGAACTTATTAGATGGGCATGGTAATTGCTCCCTAGGACTGACAGTCATTACCTACAGGTCCTTTCATCATGTTGGTCAGTGCAAAACAACAGCAAATCATTCACCTGCCCAAGCCGCTGAATGACGATGCAACCGCCACCGCTGCGGCCGGCCTGCAAGGCGGTCTGCATGGCGCAATGCTGCAGACCCTGCAAAACCAGGCCCAGGCGCAAACCGCCGAAGCCACCGCCAAAGTGCAGGAATCGGCTACCCAACTGGCGACCCAGCAAGTCAGCGAAGCCACGCGCATCAGCGACAACGTCGACGAAGCGTTCGCCAAGACCCGCGTCGCCCTGCAAACCTCCGATACTTCGCCGAGCAAATCCACAGGCTCATCGGCCCTGGATGAATTCAAGGACTACATGAGCAAAACGCCGGAACAGCGTCTGCGCGACAGTATCCTGAAGGAAATGGGCCTGACCGAAGACGACATCAAAGCGATGCCGCCGGAGAAACAACTGGCAATCGGCAAAGAGATCGCCGAGCGTCTACAGGACAAGATCAAGCTGGCCGAAGCCGAAAAACAAAACAAGCAAGACGCCAACTCGACGAAGATCAGCGACGAGTCGGCGGACAAGTTCCTCGCTTCGCTCTAAGAAGATCCCTTCCCTCAGCAGAGTCTCACTCGAGACTCTGACCTCACCGTCCGGTTACCGCTAGTCGATTTCTTACTCCCGAGAGTCGATACCTGTAAGTTCTGACAGTTGTCCTCCCCATCAAAGCTGAAACAACATCAACCGTGGAGGAGCAATGTCGCTCCGCCAGCAGCTCAGCCAAGAAAAGGAATTAAAAATGAACGTGGAAAACAACGCAGTTGGGCTGTTTGGTTTAAAAGTGAGCGAAAACGGTGGCCCGGAAGAAACCATCACCACTAATGAGCTCTTTTTCACCGTCACCTCAAAAAATCTACGTGTCGGCGGTTTCCAAGTAGGTCCCAACGGGTTACGAGGTGCCCAAGTGGACATCTATGGTGAGATCAAAACTGGCACATATCCCTTCACAAAGGACCTTAGCGTCACTGGTTTTTATAATCAAAGCGGATTGGTCAGCTCTTGGCCTGCAGTTACAAAGGGCGGGGAAATAACAATTCTGGAAGTAGACGTTACGAAAAAGTTTGCAAGAGGAACCTTCAAGTTCAGGGCAGAAGAGCGTGGCAACCCGTCCAATTATGCAAATGCCACTGGTAGCTTTTCCTTGACCGAAAAAGAGTGATCGAGAAAATTTTGCCCCTCTATACAGAGGGGCAATTCCCAAGTCGCTACTCTAATCTCAACGTCTCATTGAACTGACTGATCGCATCCACCACATGCCGCGAGCCCTGCTGAATCTCCCGAATCGCATCCCCCGCCTCGTTCGCCAGTTCCACCCCGAGCCCGGTGCGGCTCAGGCTCGACTGCATGCTCGACACTGCGCTCAGTGACAGCTCATGGTTCTTGCGCACCACGTCGACGATCTCCACGGTCGCCTGGCTGGTTCGCGCCGCGAGGCTGCGCACCTCGTCCGCCACCACCGCAAAACCACGCCCGTGCTCACCCGCCCTTGCCGCTTCGATCGCCGCGTTGAGCGCCAGCAGGTTGGTCTGGTCGGCAATCCCGCGAATGGTCTGGACGATGGTGCCGATGATGTCCGACTGCTTGCTGACCGCATCGATGCTCAGCGCCGCTTCGTTGAGGTCGCGGGAAATATCCTGAATGATCTGCACCGTTTGCTGCACGACCTGTGAGCCTTTTTGCGCGCAGGCGTCGTTTTGTACAGAGGTGCTGTGGGCCGATTCCGCAGCGGTCTGCAAGGTGGTCATCTGGTGGGTGATGTCACTGGCGAACTTCACTACTTTGTACAACCGGCCTTTGGCGTCGAACAACGGGTTGTACGAGGCTTCGAGGTAAACGGTCTGCCCCGACTTGTTCTTGCGTTCGAAGCGGTGCGAGTGATATTCGCCGCGATTGAGCGAGGCCCAGAACGCCTTGTACTGCGCGGACTCGGCCTCGACCCGGTGACAGAACAGACTGTGATGATGGCCGACGATTTCGTTGAGCGAGTACTGCATGGTCTTGAGGAAGTTGTCGTTGGCCGTGATCACATTGCCTTCCGGGGTGAACTCGATCACCGCCATCGAACGGCCGATGGCGGCCAGCATGCTTTCTTCTTCTTTTTCCTTGTTCACTCGCGCGGTGATGTCCGCCGCCACTTTGATCACACTGCGGACCTGTTTGTCCGGGCCATACACCGGCATGTAACTGGCTTCGAGCCAGATTTCCCGACCGCTTTTGTTCAAGCGCAGGAAAGTCCCGCTGATGGGTTCGCCACGGGCCAGGTCACGCCACAACTTGGCGTATTCCTCGCTGCGATAAAATTCTTCTTCACAAAAAATCCGGTGATGTTTGCCACGCACTTCTTCGGCGCTGTAGCCCATGGTCTTGCAGAAGTTGTCATTGGCATCCAGCACGATGCCCTCGGGGGTGAATTCGATCATTGCCATCGAACGGCTGATCGCCGCCAGCTTGGCGTTGGCTTCGGTCAGGGCACAGCTGAAACGTTCGATTTCCTGCAGATCAGCCTTGTGATGTAGGTTGAACATGTCTCGATCACCTTCCGCGCGTTCTTTTGATTTGATGAAAGTTCAGGTCTTTCAGAATCCACCACTACGTTCCACAGAACAGGCACACGCCTTCCTCCACGGGAGGAAGTTGTCAGGTGATAAACGATGATTAATCGGAGAGTCCATGCGACGACGCTCTAATCAAGGCATCCTTTTCTTGATAGCCCGCAGGCGGGCCATTCCTAACGTGAAGAAGAACTTCCATTTAAAAACATGCTCCTTGTCGGTTCAGTGTCCGGTGCCTTCGGTTGCGCACTCTGGCAGCTTTGTCCACGGCTAACCGATTGCCGTCTGAGCGCTTTGAATGGCGGCCGACATAGTTAGTTATGAATGAGCATAGACAGCGCGAATGCTTGCGCAAGGCCACTAGTCGGCCAGCAATGAGGGAATTCGGACAGGAAACGGACGAGAAACGGTTCAGCGCAAAAAGGTGTTGTCTGGTCGAACGCCATCGCGGGCAAGCCACGCTCCCACAGGTACCACGCAGGCTTGAACATTGCGCAGAACCTTGTGGGAGCGGGCTTGCCCGCGATGGCGTCGGTGCAGCACTACAGAAATATCAGAAAAAAACTACAGACTGCTGCCCACCTTGTTCGCCACATCAGCCGGTACCCAGGGCTTCCACACTTGCGGTTGATCGCGCAGGAACGCCTCGGCCACCTGACGTGGCTGCTGGCGCTTCTCGCTCATCCCGGCCAGGGTCTGGTTCAGCAGATCGATCGGCAAGTCGACTTTCTCAAAGAACGTCACCAGCTCCGGATACTGGGCCTTGAACGGCGCCGACACGCCAATCGCCAGGCTCGCCGGCATCGAGCGGGTGCCTTTCGGATTGGGGTTGTTGGCATCGGCCAGGGTTTTCCAGGCTTCGGCGTCGAACGGTGGCTCTTCCAGCTTCACCAGTTTGAAGCGACCGAGCAGCGGCGTTGGCGACCAGTAGTAGAACAGCACCGGTTTGCCGCGCTTGATCGACGACGCCACTTCGGCATCCAGCGCCGCGCCGGAGCCGGTGCGGAAGTTGACGAAGCTGTCGTTCAGCGCGTAGGCCTTGAGCTTCTGGCTGTTGACGATTTCCGAGGTCCAGCCGGTCGGGCTGTTGAGGAAACGCCCACGGCTCGGGTCTTCCGGATCCTTGAACACATCCTTGTAGCGCGGCAGATCGGCCACCGATTTCAGCTCCGGCGCCAGCGGCTTGATCCCACGCTCGGGGTCGCCCTTGATCACGTATTCCGGCACCCACCAGCCTTCGGTGGCGCCTTTGACCGTGTCACCAAGGCCGAACACCTTGCCTTCGGCGGCAGCCTTGACCCACGCCGGACTGCGCCCGGCCCACTCTTCGCCGATCACCTGAATATCGTTTTTCGCCAGCGCCGCTTCCAGGCTGACGGTGCTGCCCGGCAGCGTGTCGGTCGGGTAGCCGTAGCCTTTCTCGACGATCAGGCGCAGCACTTCGGTGATGAAACTGCCGCTTTCCCAAGTGATGTCGCCGAAGTGGATCGGCGCGGTTTTTTCCGCTGCCACCACGTGGCCGGCCGTCAGGGTCAGGGCCAGCAGCGAACTGCCGAGCAGGGTTTTGAGCGATCTCATGCGGACCTCTTGTTCTGGGAGGAAATCAGGGTTTGGTTGGCGCTGTGGCGATTGCACAGGGCCTGGGAACGGGTCATGTACATGCTCACCGAACGCTGGGAGATGCCCAGTTCGGCAGCGATTTGCGGGTAGGTCAGGCCGTCGATGCGGGCCAGCAGAAAGGTCGAGCGCACCTTGCCTGGCAGGCGCTGGAGCGTCCGGTCCAGATGTTTGAGGCTCTGCGACAGGTCGGCGAGTTGTTCGGGAGATGGCGCGTGATCGAGTTCCACTTGTTGCAGTTGATGCAGATGCCGACGCTCCAGGTCGCCCCGCCGCCAGCGCTCATACAGCAGGCGTTGGGCGATGGTGGTGAGCAAGGCGCGGGGTTCGCGGATGGCGGTCAGGCCGGGGGCTTCGAGCAGCTGCGCGAAGGTTTCGGCGGCGATGTCTTCGGCCGTGGCCGCATCATTCGATTGCCGACGCAGACGTGTGCACAACCACTGGTAATGGTCGCGAAACAACGTGTTCACATGATTGCGATGGGATGAGTCGGCGCCGGACATGGGGGCTCCTTGGTCAAGGGTCGCTGAATGTCCGGTCGTCCGGTGGCGCGATCCTAGCAAGGTGCCTTATGCGTTAAAAATACTTAAAAAGAATTTTTATATTCCACCAACGAATTACAAGAAGTCACTAGCGCAGGCGGCCATAACCCAGCTCTTCGGCCTCGCGCTGGTAATCCAGCAGGACGAGGTAATCGCTTTCGCTGGCGGGCAGGACTTCGGGCAAACCGAGGAATCGGGCCACGTCCGGCAAGTCTTGAAGACTGCGGTTCATGGCCCGGCGCAGGTATTCGATCTGCTCGTCCGTCGTGCTGGCGGCGGTGATAAAGGGCAAGGTCGGGCTGAACGCACTGCGCGCCACCACCCGCAAGCCGCTGACCTCTGCGGCGGCGTATTGCGCCAGGTACGCAAAGGTCACGCTGTCGATGGCCGCCAGATCGGCACGGTCTTCGCGCAACCAGCGCAGGCTTTCGCGGTGGCCACCACTGATGCCGACCGTGGCGAAAAACTGCCCGTCCCGGTGCAACGGCGCCAGACGCTGACGCAACAGGTTCATGCCGCTGTTGGAGTCGTCGCTGTTGATCACCCCGCGACTGTCGAAAAATGCCGCCAGACTGCGGCGCGAATCATCGGCGCGGGCGAGGATCAGGCTGCAATGGTTGCCGGCGCTGGCGTCCGGCAATTCGTAGCGCGGACAACCGACAATCCTCACCTGCCCACGCAGCGCGGTCATCAGCGGATAGCCGCAGGTCTGGGTCAGCAGCAACTCGGGTGAGCGCCAGAGTTCCAGCAGCGACAGGCCTTCGGCATCGAGCCGCGAATGGCCCAGGTGTTCGAGAATCCGCGCCAGCCATTGCTCGTTCGCCGCGCGGATCGGCTCGGGGGCGATGTACATCAACAACTCTGCGTAACCTGACGTCATGCTGGCCTCAAATAAACGGATGCTGCGGGCTGTCGATCGGCTTGATGCCGTGCCGGCGCCACAGTTGCCCATAACCTTGCACCAGAAATCCGCCACTGCGCGCCACCCATTGCTCCCGGCGCATGCGGTAAGCCTCGGGCAAGTCGTACCACGAAAGCTTCGGCAAGTCGTGATGCACCAGATGAAAATTCAGGTTCAGGAACAGCCAGCGCCACGGCCATCCGGCTTCGTTGAGCACCGTGCGCTGCTCCGGTTGCGTATGCGGCCGATGTTCATAGTAGGAGCGAACCATCGCGATCGACAGCGCCGGCACGCTGATCAGAAACAGGTAATGCCAGATCGGCAACACGCTGTAGCGGGCGATGAAATACAGCATCAGCACGGTCAGGGCGCCGTGGGTCAGCCACATCAGCCAGGCCTGGCGCTCGCCGCTTTTCAGACGTTGCAATTCCTCACCGGCCAGCGTCAGCAATGCCAGCGGTGCGCCAAGAATGAAGCGGCCCAATACGGTCTTGTTCAGCCAGTGCAGGCTGCGTTCGAACAGCGAACTGCCCTGCCAGCGTTCGGCACTCAGGTAACGGCTTTCGGGATCGACGCCGGGAATCGTCAGGTCTTCGTCGCGATGGTGCTGCAAATGGCTGTCGCGATAGAGCGTGTACGGATACCACACCGCGAATGGCGCATAGCCGAGGAGTTTGTTGACGAAGGTCCAGCGCGTCGGATGTCCGTGGAGCAATTCGTGCTGCACCGACAGCCACAGCACCAGCAGCGGAATCAGCAGCAGCGTGCTCCACCAGACGCCGAGCCGTTCGCTGCCCAGCACAATCGCAAACCAGCCGACGTACACGCCGATCAGCAGCAGCCAGGTCGGCCACTCGGTGCGCGCGGTGAAGCGCTGACGCAGGGTTTCGATCTGTTGGCGATGGGCATCGTCAAAATAGTGGGGCATGGCGTGGCTCGGAACGAGGGTCTGATCGTTCTGTGCAACACCGGCGGGAAATCTTGCAGATTATTTTTGCGAGCTGTTTTCAAGGACAGGACAGGAGCCCGGATCCGGGCTCCCGTACAGCGCGATCAATGGCCAAAAATGTCGACTTTTTTCGCCCTTTTTTCGTGGCGTTTTTCGATGGCGGTCTTGGCCGGTTTCTTCTTCGCGGCTTTTTTCGAATCCATACCTTTGGACATGATGCGTACTCCACTCAGAGGGGATGTGAGATCAGGTATACACCTATCCCGGCGGGCACGTTGTTTTATAATCCGCAGCTTTTGCACCGGCAGTCCGATTCATGACCGACATCCGTTACAGCCAGCTCGACGACCTGTCCTGGCCCTTGATGAACAAGTTCTACCGCCAGCATCAATCGTCGATGAAAGCGGTGCGCGAGGCGCAATGGTGGGTGGCGCGGCGGGAGGAAATCGTGGCGGCGCTGTGCCTGCGGCCGGTGTTCGGCGGGCATTGGCTGACCGGGTTGTTCGTTGATCCGGCCTGCCGCGAACAGGGCATCGCTGCGCAATTGATCGCGGCGGCGGTGAAAGATGTGGAGGCGCCGGTGTGGCTGTTCTGCCATCCGGACTTGCGTGGATTCTACGAGCGGCGCGGCTTCACCTTCGACCCCGCCCTGCCCCAGGCCATGGCCGAACGTTTGAGCCGCTATGCGCGGAGCAAGCCGATGATTGCCATGGAGCTCGCACCGCGCGTGTTTTAGTCAGTCGTCCGCGTTGGGATCGAGGTCCGGAAACATCACTTCGGTGAAACCGAACTTGCTGAAATCGGTAATGCGCGACGGGTACAGCCGTCCGATCAGGTGATCGCATTCGTGCTGCACCACCCGCGCATGGAACCCCGAGGCCACACGCACAATCGGCTCGCCTTTGGGATCGACGCCCTCGTAACGGATCTGCTGATAACGATCCACCGCGCCCCGCAGGCCGGGCACCGACAGGCAACCTTCGAAGCCCTCTTCCATCAGCGGGCTGAGCGGCGTGATCAGCGGGTTGATCAGGATCGTCTGCGGCACGGCTTCGGCGTCCGGGTAGCGTTCGCTGTGCTCGAAGCCGAAGATCACCAGTTGCAGATCGACACCGATCTGCGGCGCGGCCAGGCCGACACCGCCGACACTTTCCATGGTCTGGAACATGTCGTCGATCAGTTGCCACAGCTCGGGACTGTCGAGCATTTCAGCGGGCACTGGCGGGGCGATGCGCAGCAGGCGTTCGTCGCCCATCTTCAGGATTTCACGGATCATGGTCAGACTTCGTCAGTGTTCGGCTTGAGCGAATGATCGCGCCCGAGGCCGGAAACGTGTTGTTTGGGATGTTCATCGAGTTCGCCGGGGACTTTCTCGCCCGAATCCTTGCCCTCGCTGGACATATGTTCGATGACCGCATTCATCTCCGCGCCGAGCAACAACACGGCGGAGGAAATATAGAAATACAGCAACAGCACGATGATCGCACCGATGCTGCCATACATGGCGTTGTAGTTGGCGAACGTCTTGACGTAAAACGCGAAGCCCAGGGACGCGATGATCCACACCACCACCGCCAACACCGAGCCGGGGGTGATGAAGCGGAATTCCTGTTTGACGTCGGGCATCACGTAGTAGATCAGCGCCACGGCCACCATCATCAGGATCACGATCACCGGCCAGCGGGCGATGGTCCACAAGGTAACGATGACTTCTTCCAACCCGACCTGCGCGGCGATCCAGCCCATCACCTGCGGGCCGAGCACCATCAGCGCAGCGGCCACCAGCAACATGCCGGCGATGCCCACGGTGTAGATGACAGACAGCGGAAAACGCTTCCACAGAGGCCGGCCCTCGACCACATCGTAGGCGGCGTTCATCGCGCTCATCATCAGGCGCACGCCGGCAGACGCGGTGTACAGGGCGATGACGATACCCACCGAAAGCAGGCCGCCCTTGGATTGCTGCAGTTGATCGATCACCGGGTTGACCTGCTCCAGCGCCTGGGGCGGCAACACCAGTTCCGATTGCAGGCGCAGCCAGGAGAAGAAGTCCGGCAGGTGCAGGAAACCGATCAGGGCAATCAGGAACAGAATGAACGGGAACAGCGAGAACAGCATCTGGTAGGCCAATGCCGAGGCATAGGTCGACATCTCGTCGTCGACGAATTCGGTGATCGTGCGCACCATCACCCGGTGCAGGGGCAGACCTTTCATGTCGGGAAAAATCATTCGCGTCTCCTTTCGCCGCAAAACAGGTTGAAGTCGTGGCGACTCAGGGGCCGTTTTTCTCTCATCAAAGTAGCTTACTTGGCGACTTTGAAACACTGTGTTCCGTGACCGCATGTGAGCGGGATACGAAAACGGCCATCCTTGGATGGCCGCTTCGCTGTTTCGTTCAAGGCCTGATCAAGCCTTGTCGACGCCTTTCTTGATCGCGTCCTTGGCTTTGCCCACCGCTTGCTGGGCCTCGCCTTTCTTCTCTTGCAATTTGCCTTCGGCTTGCAGTTTGGTGTTGTCGGTGGCTTTGCCGACACCCTGCTTGACGTTGCCGACCGCTTCGTTGGCCATGCCTTTCACTTTATCGCTCGTGCTACCCATGGTGATTCTCCTTGGAACATTAACGGGGAAAGTCAGTACGTAATGATTGACTGGCCCGGTTTGCGCCAAGTTTCATTTATTTTCAGGGTTTCATTTCGTCGCGACGTGCAGGTTGGGCTTTATGTTTGCGAGCGTTGCCCCGAGAATGCCCACCACAAGGGCGCCAGGCGCCACTGAACCGATCCCGCAGGAATGTTATGAAACTCGATAAAAAGCAGGCCATCGCCCGTCGCAACCAGGAACTGGGCGGTGCCGTGCTCGGCACCAACAACTGCCACTTCGCCGAACTGAACCGCAACCGCAACATCTGGTGGTTCGACTTGCCGGTTTCGCGTCTGGCGATCGGTCAGTACGAGTGGATTCACCTGTTGATGCACACCCCGGCCACCGACGAACTGCTGCACCTGAAAGTGCCGACCGTGTTTCTGCGCGAGAAACTCGAAGGCCTGGTGATCCGCAACGAAGGCAAGCGCAAGGCCGCCCTGAGCCTGGAACTGAGCGCCGACAAGGACTCGTACCTGCAGGACATGCGCCCGGCGGGGACCAATGTGAACTTCGCGCCGTTCCGCCAGTAAGCGTTCAAGCCCTGCACCAACAAAAAGCCCCGCATCTGCGGGGCTTTTTGTTTTATGCGGCGCTCTTCGCCTTGATCTTCTTCAGCTCTTCGTCGCGAAGTTCGCGGCGCAGGATCTTGCCGACGTTGGTGGTCGGCAGCGCATCGCGGAATTCCACCGAACGCGGCACCTTGTAGCCGGTGACGTTGGCGCGCATGTGCTCCATCACCTGCTCCTTGGTCAGCGTGACGCCCGGTTTGGCGACGATGAAGATTTTGATCGCCTCGCCGGATTTTTCGTCCGGAACGCCGATGGCCGCGCACTGCAACACGCCGGGCAGGGCCGCCAGCACGTCTTCCAGCTCGTTCGGGTACACGTTGAAACCGGAGACCAGGATCATGTCTTTCTTGCGATCGACAATGCGCATGTAGCCGTCCGGCTGGATCAACGCGATGTCACCGGTTTTCAACCAGCCTTCGCTGTCGAGCATTTCATCGGTGGCTTCCTGACGCTGCCAGTAGCCCTTCATCACTTGCGGGCCCTTGACGCACAGCTCGCCGATTTCGCCCAGCGGCTGCTCGACACCGGCATCGTCGATGACTTTGCACAGGGTCGACGGTACCGGAATGCCGATGGTGCCGATCTGGATGTTCTGGATCGGGTTGACTGTGGCCACCGGGCTGGTTTCGGTCATGCCGTACCCTTCGCAGATCGGGCAACCGGTGACCGCTTTCCAACGCTCGGCTGCGGCCAGTTGCAGAGCCATGCCGCCGGACAAGGTGACTTTCAGCGCCGAGAAGTCCAGCTTGCGGAAACCTTCGTTGTTGCACAGGGCCACGAACAGGGTGTTGAGGCCGACGAAGCCGCTGAACTTCCACTTCGACAGTTCCTTGACCATCGCCGGCAGGTCACGCGGGTTGCTGATCAGGATGTTGTGGTTGCCGATCAGCATCATCGCCATGCAATGAAAGGTGAACGCATAGATGTGGTACAGCGGCAGCGGCGTGATCAGGATCTCGCAACCTTCATTGAGGTTGGAGCCCATCAGCGCCTTGCACTGCAGCATGTTGGCGACGAGGTTGCGATGGGTGAGCATTGCGCCCTTGGCCACGCCGGTGGTGCCGCCGGTGTATTGCAGCACCGCGACATCGCCGCTGTCCGGGTTGGCTTCGGCAACCGGCTGGCCCTGCCCCTTGCTCAGCACGTCGTTGAACTTGACGGCTTTTGGCAGGTGATAGGCCGGCACCATCTTCTTCACGTACTTGATGACGCTGTTGATCAGCAGACGCTTGATCGGCGGCAGCAGGTCGGCGACTTCGGTGACGATGACGTGTTTGACACCGGTTTTCGGCACCACGGTTTCGGCCAGATGCGCCATGTTCGCCAGGCATACCAGCGCCTTGGCACCGGAGTCGTTGAATTGGTGTTCCATTTCCCGCGCGGTGTACAGCGGGTTGGTGTTGACCACGATCAGCCCGGCACGGATGGCACCGAAGACGGCAACCGGGTACTGCAACACGTTGGGCAGTTGCACGGCGATTCGATCACCGGGCTGCAAATCGGTATGCTGTTGCAGATAAGCGGCAAACGCACCGGACAATTCGTACAGTTCACCGTAGGTGAGGGTCTTGCCCAGGTTGCTGAACGCCGGTTTGTCGGCGAAGCGTTGGCAGGATTGCTTCAACACTGCCTGAATATTCGGGTACTCGTCTGGATTGATGTCGGCAGCAATTCCAGCGGGGTACTTATCCTTCCAAAAGTCTTCGATCATGGAAGCCCACTCCTCAGCAACGCGAATTCAGCACCGCATTTGATGCGATTATTATTGGTGTTTGTTTATTGGTGAGTCTGGCTTTTTACAAGGCCGAGAAGTCACAAAGCGCGCCGAGAGTAGCAGCTTTGCCAAGGGTCGACCAGAGCCAAAAGCGGCCCACATGGTCACTTTAATGACTCAAGAACTATTGGCAGTCATTTTAGAGCAAAAATCCTATAACACCTTGAAAGTCCCGGTTTTCGGGGGCTTGAAACGCGAGCGGGCTCGCTCCCACAGGGTCACCAGTGAACCTGGGGGGAGCGAGCCCGCTTCGGGCGGCGATCCGACGATTGCGCTTGGCACAGTCTGTTTATGCGATATCGCGCAACTCCCGCCGCAGAATTTTCCCGACAGGCGTCATCGGCAACGACTCGCGCAGCACGATATGTTTCGGCACCTTGTACGCCGTGAAATTCTCTTTGCAGTAAGCCTTCAGTTCTTCCAGGCTCACGCCGGTTTCCCGCGCCACCACAAACAGCTTCACTGCCTCGCCTGAGCGCTCGTCCGGCACCCCGATCACCGCGCAGTTGGCGACTTTCGGGTGGGCCATCACCACGTCTTCGATCTCGTTCGGGTACACGTTGAAACCGGAGACAATGATCATGTCTTTCTTGCGGTCGACGATGCGCACGAACCCGTCCGGGTCAATGACTGCAATGTCGCCGGACTTGAACCAGCCCTCGGCATCCAGCACTTCGGCGGTGGCCTCGGGCTTGTTCCAGTAGCCCTTCATGATCTGCGGGCCCTTGATGCACAGTTCGCCACGCTCGCCCAGCGGCTGCTCGACGCCGTCGTCGTTGATGACTTTCAACAAGGTGCCCGGCACCGGCAGGCCGACCGTTCCGATCCGCGACAGCTCGCCGTACGGATTGGTGCAGGCCACCGGCGAGGTTTCAGTCAGCCCATAGCCTTCGGTGATCCGGCAACCGGTGATCTGCTCCCAACGCTCGGCGGTGGCCTTGACCAGCGCGGTGCCGCCGGAGTTGGTGAGCTTGAGGGTGGAGAAATCCAAGGTCTTGAAGTCCGGATGATCCATCAACGCGACAAACAGCGTGTTGAGCCCCAGCAGCGCCGAAAACTTCCAGTTCTTCAGCTCCTTGATGAAGCCGCCGATGTCACGCGGGTTGGTGATCAATACGTTGTGGTTGCCCGACACCATCATGCACATGCAATTCGCGGTGAAGGCATAGATGTGGTACAGCGGCAGCGGCGCGATCATTACCTCCTGCCCTTCGCGCAGCAGCGGCTGGCCGTCGCTGCCGAACTGGCCGAGACAGGCGCGCACCTGTTGCATGTTCGCCACCAGATTGCCGTGGGTCAGCATTGCGCCCTTGGCCAGGCCGGTGGTGCCGCCGGTGTATTGCAGCACGGCGATGTCATCCAGGCCGACCTTCAGCGGCTTGATGCCCAGGCCCCGGCCCATGCGCAACGCGCTCTTGAAGGAAATCGCCTGGGGCAGCGAGTACGCCGGGACCATTTTCTTCACTTTGCTGACCACGGTGTTGACCAGCCAGCCCTTGGCGGTGGGCATCAGGTCGCCCATCTTCGCTTCGATCAGGTACTGAATGTCGGTGTCCGGCAGCACTTCCTGGACCTTCTGACCGAACATGTTCAGGTACACCAGCGCCCGGGCACCGGAGTCCTTGAACTGGTGACGCATCTCCCGCGCGGTGTACAGCGGGTTGGTGTTGACCACGATCAGCCCGGCGCGCAGAGCACCGAACACGGCAATCGGATAATGCAGGACGTTGGGCATCTGCACCGCGATGCGATCCCCCGGCACCAGGTCGGTGTGGGCTTGCAGATAACCGGCGAAGGCGGCGCTCTGGCGCTCCAGCTCGGCGTAGGTCAGGGTCACGCCCATGTTGCTGAACGCCGGGCGATCAGCGAATTTCTTGCAGGAACGCTCGAACACCTCGATCACCGACTTGAACTCACCCGCGTCGATGTCCAGGGGTACGCCCGCCGGGCGTTTGTCATTCCAGAAATCAGGTTGCATTGTTCTTGTCCTCTTTACCTGAGCCGATCCGGGGCCGCTTCGCTGTCATTTCTTTCTGTCCCTGAAAAAGCCGAGAGCAAAAAGCGGGGCTTCACGGACACTAGCAGCTATGGTCAATCAGGCAAATATGGGCAAGGTCCTCATTGATCGTGTGAATCTTCCTGCCGTGGCGTGAGCTGATCGGACGCGCTATACAATGCAACCTCTGCACGACTCTTGAGCAAAAACAGGCCGCAAAAGGAATCGCCATGATCCACGACACCTTCTGGCTGGACGCGAGTGACCGCAGCCGCCTCTTCGTCAACCATTGGCTGCCGAACGCGCCGCTGAAAGCGGTGATTCTGCTGGCCCATGGCATGGCCGAACACAGCGGTCGCTATGCACGGCTGGCAGAGGCGTTCTGCGCTGAAGGCTACGGTGTGTACGCACCCGATCAACGCGGCCATGGCAAGACGGCCGATCATGGGACGCTCGGGCACTTCGCTGACGACGACGGCTGGTGCAAGGTGGTTGGGGATCTCGCGAGTCTCAACCAGTTCCTCGGCCAACGTCATTCGGGCGTGCCGATCGTGCTGCTCGGGCACAGCATGGGCAGTTACATTGCCCAGGCTTATCTGCTGCATCACAGCGCCAGCCTGCACGGCGCGATTCTCAGCGGCTCGAATTTCCAGCCGGTCGCGCTGTACCGCGCGGCCCGGCAGATCGCCCGGTTCGAAAAGCTGCGCCAGGGCGCCAAGGGCCGCAGCGCACTGATCGAGTGGCTGTCATTTGGCTCGTTCAACAATAAATTCAAACCGGCGCGCACCGCGTTTGACTGGCTCAGTCGCGACCCGGTCGAGGTCGACAAGTACGCCACCGACCCGTTGTGTGGCTTTCGTTGCACCAATCAGTTGTGGATCGACCTGCTCGGCGGGTTGCAGCAAATCAGCAAAGCGTCCAATCTCGCCCAGATTGATCCGGGCCTGCCGCTGCTGGTGATTGGCGGCGAATGTGATCCGGTGAGCGAAGGCAAGCGTCTGACTGATCTGGCCAACGCCCTGCGCGCAGCCGGCAGCCAGAACCTGCAACTCAAGATCTACCCGCAAGCCCGGCACGAATTGTTCAACGAGAGCAACCGCGACGAAGTGACCGCCGATGTGCTGGCCTGGATCAAACAGGCCCTGAGCCATCGCCGGCCACACCGCAGCGAATAATTTTTTTTTGGATTCATTTCATCCGTCACAGGAATTCAGCCCCATGACCCAGGTTACCAACATCCCTTACGAAGCCCTCGAAGTGGGCCAGACCGCGAGCTACAGCAAGACTGTCGAGGAACGCGACATTCAGCTGTTCGCCGCGATGTCCGGTGACCACAACCCGGTGCACCTGGACGCCGAGTTCGCCGCCGCCAGCATGTTCAAGGAACGCATCGCCCACGGCATGTTCAGCGGCGCGCTGATCAGTGCCGCAGTGGCTTGCGAGCTGCCTGGACCGGGCACCATTTATATCGGCCAGCAGATGAGCTTCCAGAAGCCGGTGAAGATCGGCGACACCCTGACCGTGCGCCTGGAAATCCTTGAGAAACTGCCGAAATTCCGCGTGCGCATCGCCACTCGCGTATTCAATCAGCGCGATGAGCTGGTGGTGGACGGCGAGGCCGAGATCCTGGCGCCGCGCAAGCAACAGACCGTTACCCTGCCGACGCTGCCGGCCATCAGCATCGGTTGATCGCCCTCGCCCTCGATCAAATCCGGGCACAAAAAAACGCCAGACCAGCTGGCGTTTTTTGTGGGCTTCGAACGCTTACGAGCGTGCGCGAGCCTGGTTACGCAGCGCCTTCACCTGGTCGTGATTGCGTTGCACACCGTGGTACTGGCGTTCGACCAGGTCACGAATGCCGACCAGATTGTGTTTGTTGATCTTCTCGATCGCTTCACGATAAGCCTTCAGGGCGTGGTCTTCACCGCGCTCGGCTTCGTTGAGCACCGCTTCTTCGTCCTTGCCGGTGAACATCGCTTTGACGTCGACCCAGCGACGGTGCAGATCACCGCTGACACTGGTCGAGGTTTCCGGATCGCCACCCATCGAACGCACGGCGGCTTGCAACTCGGCCGCAGCGGTTGCGCAATCGGCGGAGCGTTTCACGAACAGGGTTTTCAGCTCTGGGTGCTTGATGTCTTCAGCGCAGGTCTTGAACCCTTCCTGACCGTCCTTGCTGGTTTCGATCAGGTCGTTGAGGACGGAGATGGCTTCTTTATTCATGTCAGTCATTTTTCAATTCCTTGCGTGGGTGAAAGATGCAAGGAGTGTTGCAGTGGTCGTGCCAGCTTCACTAAAAGAATTTAATCTTTGATTTTCAATAACTTACAAATAATCCAGAAATCTGTATGCCTGTTATTTGCATGATCTGTCATTTGGCCTGCATGCAGAATGCCTGTATTTTCCGAAGTGTTTTCAAAGCCAGACGATTCCAACGATGAACCCTGAAAAGCTCGAACTGCTGATCACCCGCGAAATGCCCTTCGGCAAATACAAGGGCCGGATCATTGCCGACCTGCCGGGCCCGTACCTGAACTGGTTTGCCCGGGAAGGATTTCCCCATGGCGAACTGGGCGGGCTGTTGGCGTTGATGCAGGAAATCGATCACAACGGCCTGTCGGAACTGCTCGAACCGCTGCGCGCCAAACACGGCAAACCTGCCCCGCGCCACTGAGGCGTCACCCTGATCCGAGTCGAGTCGACCATGCCCGATAACACCCGCCGCGCCCGAGACGAAGCTTTCTGGCAAACCTTCGCCGACCGTTACGACCGCCACCCCGGCCCGGTGAATCTGGAGAACGGCTATTTCGGGCGCATGTCGCGCACCGTGGTCGAGGAGTACCAGCGCAACATCGAGCTGATCAACAACAGCAACTCGATCTACGTGCGACAGCGTTTCGAGCAGCACGACAGCCTCGACATCCGTGCGCAACTGGCAGAGCTGATCGGCGTGCGCGCGCAAAGTGTGGCCTTCACCCACAACGCCACTGCCGGCCTGCAATCGCTGATCCGCAACTATAACCGCCTGCAACCTGGCGACCAGGTGCTGATCTGCGATCTGGAGTACGACACGGTCAAGGGCGCGATGCGCTGGCTGGCACAGCATCACGGGGTCGAGGTGATCGAGATCGAGCACGCCCACCCCGCCAGCTTCGACAGCCTGCTGGCCACGTACCGCGAAGCCTTCATCCGCCATCCAAAGCTCAAGCTGATGGCCCTTACTCACGTCACTCACCGTACCGGGCTGGTGATGCCGGTGCAGGCCATTGCCGCGCTGGCCAAGGAACATGGGGTCGATATCATCCTTGATGGTGCCCATGCCCTTGGCCAGATCGAGTTCGATCTCGAAGCGCTGGGCATCGCCTTCGCCGGGTACAACCTGCACAAGTGGATCGGCTCGCCGCTGACTCTCGGTTTTCTCTACATAGCTCCACAGCGCCTGGCCGACATCGACCCGGACATGGGCGAGATGCATTTTTCGGCGGGCGATATCCGCTCACGCACGCCCTACAGCACGCCGAACATTCCGGCACTGATGACCCTGCCTTTGGTGTTCGAGGAACACCGCTCACTGGGTGGCGCGGCCGCCAAGGGCGCGCGGGTGAACTACCTGCGCAACCTTTGGGTGAGTGCCGTACGCAACCTGCCGGGCATTGAAGTCATGACCCCGGACGATCCGCGTCTGTATTGCGGCATCACCTCGATGCGTTTTACCCGGCATGCCGACCAGCAGGCGATGGTCGAACGCCTGCTCAACGACTACAACCTGTTCACTGTCGTGCGCAACGGCGCTGCCTGCGGGCCGTGCATCCGTGTCACGCCGTCGCTGACCACGACGGCGGCGGAGATTCAGCAGCTGGTTCTGGCGTTGAATGAACTGCGTTAAACCGTGTACTTGTCGAAGTCCTCGGGCTTGATCTGCGACGACACCGCAAAGGTGTCGATGCCGATCGTGAGGTGGCCGAAGTACCCGTCCTCGTGTGAATCACGACCGATCGGCCACACCGTCAGGGTCGACTCTTCGCCGCCCATGTTGGCGTAGTAGGCATCGTCGTTGTTGCACACCGGCAGCGAACTGCGCCCGCGGTAGGCCTTGGCATTGAGCACGCCGCGGGAAACCACCTCCGGAAAATACAGCTGCCCGACCCAGGCCACATTGCGCTCCTCCAGGTATTCGTTGCCGGCGACGATGCGCACCGCCACGTGAACATGCAGGGTGCGACCGGCGTAGAAACCCGGATAGATCGTGGTGAAGCGCACCCTGCCCTTGTGGTCGCTGAACTGACCGCCGCGCAAATAAGTGTCGTCGTCGGTTCGCGGGATCGAGCCGATATCCTCAACGTCAACTTCCAGATCCGGGTTCACCCGGCTCCAGCCGGAATAGGCGCCGCGTGCGTTGCAGTGCCAGATATCCACCAGCGCACCGCTGACCGGCTCGGCGGTCATGGCATCGACGATGGTCAGGCGCAGCAGCAACGGCAGGCCTTCGGCGCCTTCGCTGATGTTGCGGCGCAGCAGCTTGGGATTGCGGAAATATGGCCCGGCGACTTGCTCGGGGGCCAGTTGATAAACCGTTGGAGCTGAAGGCTGGTGATCCATGACGCGCTCTCTCTTCCATAAGATGAACGCAGGTTAACGCCACACGCGCAGCCAGGTGCGGTAACTATGTATCTCGAGATATCGAAGGTTTTCGGGCAAAAAAAAACGGTGCACCGACCAAGCGCACCGTAAAGCCGTAGAACACACAACGAAGTGTCAGTTGAAGATCAGTCCAGCAGCGCCAGAGCCTCGGCGGTGCATTCCTGAATGCGGGCCCAGTCGCCGTTCTTGATCCACTCCGGATCGAGCATCCAGCTACCGCCCACGCACATGACGTTTTTCAGCGCCATGTAGCTCTTGATGTTGGCAGGGCCGACGCCGCCGGTCGGGCAGAATTTCACTTCGCCGAACGGGCCGCCGAGGGCCTTGATTGCCGCCACGCCGCCGCTGACTTCAGCCGGGAACAGCTTGAAGCGGCGATACCCCAGGCCATAGCCTTCCATGATGCCGGAGGCATTGCTGATGCCCGGCAGCAGCGGGATCGGGCTTTCGACGCTGGCTTCCAGCAGGTCACGGGTGATGCCCGGGGTGACGATGAACTGCGAACCGGCGGCTTCGGCCGCGGCCAGCATATTGCGGTCGAGCACGGTGCCGGCACCGGTCACCAGCTCCGGGCGCTGTTCGCGCAGGATCTGGATCGCCTTGAGGCCGAACTGCGAACGCAGGGTCACTTCCAGCGCGGTCAGACCACCGGCGGCCAGGGCGTCGGCCAGCGGCAGCACGTCCTGTTCGCGGGCGATGGTGATCACCGGCAGGATCCGCGCCTTGGCGCAGAGGCTGTCGATCAGGGCAACTTTGTCCGCCATGGAAACGGTCGGGGATGGGGTTGTCATAGCGGCTGTTCCTTGGCTCATGGGCACCAGTAAATCTCTAACGTAGGTTGCAGAAACGCGCGAACCGGCATGGCGGCGACATCGTTGGATGCCAGTGCGGCATTCAGGGTGGTCAGTTTCGACTGACCGGAAATCGACAGAATCTTGTGCCGGGCCGAGGCCAGCAGTGCGCGGCTCATGGTCAGGCGCTGACGCGGCACGCTGGGCGCGAGCATTGGCCAGCAGCGACGGGTGCCGTCGGCTTGCAGGGCTTCGGCCAGGTTCGGGCTGTCCGGGAACAGCGAGGCGGTGTGACCGTCATCGCCCATGCCCAGCACCAGCACGTCGATGGGCGGCAACTCGGCGAGCAAACGATCGGCCTGCTCCGCAGCCTGCTCGACATTGGCCGCCGCGCTGTAGAGACTGAGGAACTGCGCCTTGGCCGCCGGGCCCTTGAGCAGATACTGCTTGAGCAGGCCGGCGTTGCTGTCGGCGTGTTCGACCGGCACCCAGCGTTCGTCGGCCAGGGTCACGACGACCTTCGACCAGTCCAGTTCCTGCTTGGCCAGATGCTGGAAAAACGCCACCGGACTACGGCCGCCGGACACCACCAGCACGGCGTTGCCGCGTGCCGCCAACGCTTCGCTCAATTGCTTGGCGACATTCAGCGCCAGGCCTTCGGCGAGCAGCACCGGGCTCTTGAATTCATGGGCATTCACGCCCTCGGGCAGTTTCACATCAGATATCGCCATACCACGACCTCCCGTCCCGCGTGATCAATGCAATGGAGCTCATCGGCCCCCACGACCCGGCCGCATACGGCTTGGGCGCGTCACCGGATTTTTTCCACCCGGCGATCAGCTGGTCACACCATTTCCACGCGGCTTCGATTTCATCTTTACGGACAAACAGGTTCTGATTGCCGTTCATCACTTCCAGCAACAACCGCTCGTAGGCATCGGGGATCCGAGCGCTGCGCCAGGTGTCGGAAAAATTCAGTTGCAGCGGGCCGCTGCGCAGTTGCATGCCCTTGTCCAGGCCTTGCTCCTTGGTCATCACGCGCAAGGAAATACCTTCGTCCGGTTGCAGGCGGATGATCAGTTTGTTGCTGATCTGCAGGCGCTGCTCGGGGGCGAAGATATAGTGCGACGGCTCCTTGAAGTGGATGACGATCTGCGACAGTTTCTGCGGCATGCGCTTGCCGGTGCGCAGGTAGAACGGCACGCCGGCCCAACGCCAGTTGCGGATGTCGGCACGCAGGGCGACGAAGGTTTCGGTGTCGCTCTGGGCGTTGGAATTCGGCTCTTCGAGGTAGCCCGGCACGGACTTGCCTTCGCTGTGCCCGGCGATGTACTGGCCGCGCACCACCTGCGTGGTCAGACCTTCCGGACTGATCGGCGCCAGGGCCTTGAGCACCTTGACCTTCTCGTCGCGGATGCTGTCGGCGGACAGGTCGGCCGGCGGGTCCATGGCGATCAGGCAGAGCAGTTGCAGCAGGTGGTTCTGGATCATGTCCCGCAACTGACCGGCCTTGTCGAAGTAACCCCAGCGACCTTCGATACCGACCTTCTCGGCCACGGTGATTTCCACGTGGGAGATGTAGTTCTGGTTCCACTGGGTTTCGAACAGGCTGTTGGCGAAACGCAGGGCGATCAGGTTCTGGACGGTTTCTTTGCCCAGGTAGTGGTCGATGCGGTAGGTGCGGTTCTCCGGGAAGAACTGCGCCACGGCGTCGTTGACCTTGCGCGAGGATTCGAGGTCGGAGCCGATCGGTTTTTCCAGTACCACGCGGGTGTTTTCCGCCAGACCGACGTTCGCCAGGTTCTCGCAGATCGCGCCGTACACCGCCGCCGGGGTGGCGAAGTAGGCAATCATGCGTTGCGTGCTGCCGGCCAGTTCGGCCAGCGCCATGTAATCTTCAGCCTTGAGGAAGTCGACGTGCAGGTAGGTCAGGCGCGCCAGAAAGCGCTCGGCCACGGCCTCGTCCAGTTCCTTGCCCACGTAACGGCGCAGCTCGGCGGCGATGAACGCCAGGTGCTGCTGCTCGGTGCCCGCCTCACGGGCCAGTGCGATAATGCGCGTATCCTCGTGCAGCAGGCCGGCGCCATCCAGGTGATAAAGGGCAGGAAACAGCTTGCGCAGGGCCAGATCGCCCAAGGCGCCGAACAAGGCGAAGGTGCACGGTTCAACCGTAATCGAAGGCATGATGTTTGTTCTTTTATCAAGTTAAGCTACAAATACCTTTTTTCAAGGCATCACTCAAGGGAAAATGTAGTAATAACCACAACATTTTCGCAAAATACAGATTCCGAGTGGTGGTCGGTCGGAGCCATCAGTAGGATAGGCCACCGTCACGGGCCACATCAAAGGCCCAATTTGCATAGCCGCGCGCTTATCGGCGCCGGTGAATCTAGGAATTCTTATGGACCGCGTGCGAAATTTACTGGAACAGATCCAGAGTCGCCTTGAAGAGCTGAACAAGGCCGAACGCAAAGTCGCCGAAGTGATCCTGCTCAACCCACAGCAGGCCACCCGCTTCAGCATCGCCGCCCTCGCCCAGGCGGCGTCGGTCAGTGAACCGACGGTCAACCGTTTCTGCCGTTCGTTCGGTGTCAGCGGCTACCCCGAACTCAAGCTGCAACTGGCCCAGAGTCTGGCCAGCGGCGCGGCGTATGTCAGCCGTGCAGTAGAAGCCGACGACAATCCCGAGGCTTACACGCAGAAGATTTTCGGCAGTGCGATCGCGTCTTTGGACAGCGCCTGCCAGGCGCTGGACCCGAACCTGATCAGCCGCGCCGTCGACCTGTTGATCCAGGCCCGGCAGATCCACTTCTTCGGCCTCGGTGCTTCGGCTCCGGTGGCTTTGGATGCACAGCACAAGTTCTTCCGCTTCAACCTGGCGGTCACCGCCCACGCCGATGTGCTGATGCAACGGATGATTGCCTCGGTGGCGCACACCGGCGAGCTGTTCGTGATCATTTCCTACACCGGGCGCACCCGCGAGCTGGTGGAAGTGGCGCGCATCGCCCGGGAGAACGGCGCTTCGGTGCTGGGCCTGACGGCAGAGAATTCGCCGCTGGCCAAGGCCAGTACGCTGAGCCTGAATATTCCGCTGCCGGAAGACACTGACATCTATATGCCGATGACTTCGCGGATCATTCAGTTGACCGTGCTGGATGTGCTGGCGACGGGGATGACGTTGCGTCGCGGGGTGGATTTCCAGCCGCATCTGCGCAAGATCAAAGAGAGCTTGAATGCGAGCCGGTATCCGGTGGGTGACGAGTTCAACTGATCCTGACGACTGATCGCTCCCACGCCGAGGCGTCGAACCGTCCGCGTGGGGACGATCATCACGCAGCAGCCCAAGCCTGCAAACTCAAATGCGCCTTCTCCCCCGGCGCCAGATGCAGACTGTCGGTGCCGCCCGCCGCCGCTTCAACACAGACAAATTCAGAGATCTCGTCCCAGCTCACGCCCAACAACGGCCGCGCACCCGGATGCCACACCACGGTGTCCGCGCTGTCACCGGTATCGATGCACAACTCGCGCTGCCAGGCGTGATCCTTGAGCTGCAACTCGCCGTCGTGCTGGAACACTCGCTGACAGCCGCCATCAACCCGCAACTCGCCTTCCTGCTGGCAAACCTCGCGGTTCAACTGGTCATAACCCTGCGCTCCTTCGAGCCCAGACAGCGCTATCTCACTCACATCACCAATACGCCAGTAAGCGTGCAAAGCCTGGCTCAACTGGCACGGCATGTCGTCCTGATGCTCGGTACTCAGGCGCAATTCCATGCGTTCGCCCAAGTGCGCGTGCAGGTCCACCTGCCAGTCGCACAGCTGCAATTGCCAATGCAGGCGCACGCCATCATCGCTGGTGCTGCTGTCGAGCAGTTTCCAGTCCAGCAGGCGCGCCCAGCCATGGGACGGCCACGCGTTTTCGCTCGGGTGACGGCCATACCACGGCCAGCACACCGGCACGCCGCCGCGAATCGCGCCGACATGCGGCCACTTCGCGGCGCACCACAGCCACGGTTTTTGCCCGCGCGGCTGAAAGTGCAGCAACTGCGCGCCCTGACGACTGAACACCGCCTGACACAGCGGATGATCGATCACCAGCACATCGCGCATCTGATAGCGCTCCCAGGCGAACACCGGTCGTTCGCGCAGGGATTTGAAGAAGCGTTGCAGCGGATGCTCATGCATGGGCCACGGTTCCAGATTCAACTTTCATGGGCTGCGACACCCCTGTCCAAAAAAAAGCGGACAGCCTTGGCTGTCCGCAAATATGCGCACATAGAGAGGAGCTTATCGCAGACGCGTCAGAACGTAGACTGAATTTTCAGGCCAGCGACCAAAGCGTTATCCACTTCATCCACACCGCCCGGATGAGTGATGTATTGCAGGTTCGGGCGCACGGTCAGCCAGTTGGTCACGTGGAAGCCGTAGTTGATCTCGTAGTTGTATTCGGTTTCACGAATCGGCGAGAACACCGGATTGTCGTAGTCCGAAACACCGTTGGCGACGTTGAGCAGTTCGGCGTTTTTCTTCACGTCATTGTTCACGTGAATGCGTGCCGCACCGATACCGACGTCATCTTTCGGACGTGCGTCGAACGGGCCTTTGTACACAAACATCAAGGACTGGTAGTTGTCGATGAAGTTGGTGTCCTTGTCATGGAACGTGGCGTTGGCAGCGATGTTCAGACCACGGCTCTTGTCACCGTTGTGGCTGGTGAGTTGTTGCTGTGCAACGAACCAGTAACCGTGCTTGCTGCTGTGGGTGCGGTAGGCGTCACCGGTGGTTGCCGCGTCGAAACCGTTGACGTCTTCGCGAACGTCGTCGGCATCGGCCGTGCTCTTGTAGTAACCGACACGGTATTCGCCCGGCAGGCCGTTCGGGTTAGGCAACCAGACCAGTTCCACTGGCAACACGGTGCCTTTGGTACCGCTGCCGCTCAACTTGAAGCCGTTGCCGTGTTCCAGTTGCGACGGGTTCTGGTTGTACGCACCAATCTGCGCGTAGAGCTCGTCGTTGATGTTGTATTTGACGCGAATGGCCGCCTGGCTGACCGGCCAGTTGTACCAGATGTTGGTCGCCCAGTTGCCCACTTGCGAACCGCAGAACGCCAGGTTCTGGAACTCGCACGGGAAGGTATTGAAATCTTCGCCTTCGCCGAAGTAACCGGCCTTGACGTCGAGCTTGTTGTCGAAGAACTGGTGTTTGATCCACAACTGGGTCAGACGCACCATGTGGCCACGACCGTAGACTTCCTGCGAGGAGCTGAGTGTGCCGGCACGCGGATCGCCAACACGGTCGTTGGAAATGTTTTCGCCATTACGGTTGGTCAGCTGGATCTTGGCCTGAGTGTTGTCCCAGCCCCACAGTTTCTGCAGGTCCAGCGCCACGCCCAGACCGAACTGGTCGGAGTAACGCGCCGTCTTGTCGTTGTTGTAGCCGCCGTGCAGGTTGCCGCCCACCTCACCGACGTAGTCCATCTTGATGTCGATACCCTGCTCGATCAGCTTGGTACGTTCGCCACCCCAGTCCCCGGTCATCCACTCCGAATCGGAGCTGAACGCGTCAGCCGCGTGGACGCTGCCGGCCAGCATCATTGCCGCAACCGCTGACAACTGGCCGATTCGCTGAGCGTTGTTGTTCTTCTTCATCCCTACATCCTCGTTTTATTGTTATTAACTGTTCTTCTTATCTAACGCGGTTTACATCTGATGCGGCGCGCGACAGGCCACGCACCGCGTGCTCCCTGCGGAAACGGGCGAGCCCGCTCCCGCATTTGTTGATCAGCGACCCTTGAACTGGGCCACGTTGGCGCTGTGCGACTCGGTTTTCGGCAGGCCCGCAACCCCCAGGCGCTCGCCGGACTTGGCATCGAACAGCAGCACTTTCGACGGATCGAATTGCAGGGTCAGGGTCTCACCCACCTGCGGCGCCACATCCGGCGCCAGACGGCAGCAGACCTTGGTGTCGTTGAGGTTGACGAACACCAGGGTGTCCGGACCGGTCGGCTCGGTGACCTGCACTTCAGCCTTGATGCTCGGCAAGCCATTGCCCTCGCCATTGGCCAGGACAATCTGCTCCGGGCGCAGGCCGAGGATCACTTCGCGGTCTTCGAGACCGGCGTCCTGCATCGCCATCGGCAATTCGCAACGGGCCTGGCCGCTGTCGAGCAGCGCCACCAGACGGCCGTCCTTGCGTTGCAGGCGCAGCGGGATGAAGTTCATCGGCGGCGAACCGATGAAGCTCGCCACGAACAGGTTGGCCGGGTCGTTGTAGATCTCTTTCGGCGTACCGAACTGCTGGATGATCCCGTCCTTCATCACCGCCACTTTGTCGCCCAGGGTCATCGCTTCGATCTGGTCGTGGGTCACGTAGACCGTGGTGGTTTTCAGGCGCTGGTGCATCAGTTTCATTTCGGTGCGCATCTCGACGCGCAGCTTGGCGTCGAGGTTGGACAGCGGTTCGTCAAACAGGTAGATCTTCGGTCGACGCGCCAGCGCACGGCCCATCGCCACGCGCTGTTGCTGACCGCCGGAGAGCTGGCCCGGCTTGCGATTGAGCAGGTGCTCGATCTGCAACAGCTTGGCCACGCGGGCGACTTCTTCGTCGATCGCCGACTGGCTCATCTTGCGGATCTTCAGACCGAACTCGATGTTCTCGCGCACGCTCATGGTCGGGTACAGCGCGTAGGACTGGAACACCATGGCGATGTCACGATCCTTGGGGCTCATGCCGCTGACGTCCTGGTCACCGATCATGATCGCGCCGCCGGTGATGGTTTCCAGGCCGGCGATGCAGTTCATCAGGGTCGACTTGCCGCAGCCCGAAGGCCCGACGAGGATCAGGAACTCACCGTCCTTGATCGACAGTTCGATGTTCTTCAGGGTGTCCGGCAGGCCGGCACCGTAGGTCTTGTTTACATTGCGAAGTTCGAGCGTAGCCATGATTACCCCTTGACTGCGCCGGCCGTCAGCCCGCGCACGAAATACTTGCCTGCGACCACATAGACCAGCAGGGTCGGCAGCCCGGCGATCATCGCCGCCGCCATATCCACGTTGTATTCCTTGGCCCCGGTGCTGGTGTTGACCAGGTTGTTCAGCGCCACCGTGATCGGTTGCGAATCACCGCTGGAGAACACCACGCCGAACAGGAAGTCGTTCCAGATCTGGGTGAACTGCCAGATCAGGCAGACCATGATGATCGGGGTGGACATCGGCAGGATGATCTGGCGGAAGATCGTGAAGAAGCCCGCGCCATCGAGACGTGCCGCTTTGATCAGCGCATCCGGAATGCTCACGTAGTAGTTACGGAAGAACAGCGTGGTGAACGCCAGACCGTAGACCACATGGATGAACACAAGGCCGGTGGTCGTACTCGCCAGGCCCATCTTGCCGAGGGTGAACGAGGCCGGCAGCAGCACGGTCTGGAACGGCAGGAAGCAGCCGAACAGCAACAGGCCGAAAAACAGCTGCGAACCACGGAAGCGCCAGAACGACAGTACATAACCGTTCAACGCACCGATGGCGGTGGAGATGATCACGGCCGGAACGGTGATCTTGATCGAGTTCCAGAAGTAGCCGTCAACGGTCGCCCAGGCTTTCACCCAGCCGATGCCGCTGACCACGGTCGGCCAGCTCAGCAGGTTGCCGGTGGAGATGTCTTCCGGGGTCTTGAAGCTGGTCAGCAGCATGACCACCAGCGGTACCAGATACAGCAGGACCGCGAGGATCAGCACCGCGTAAATCGCGACGCGACTCAGGCTGATGGCGGGTTTCGAAGCGAGACTAGTCATGACGCTTGGTCCTCAGCTCGGAGTACAGGTAAGGCACGATGATCGCGAGGATCGCACCGAGCATCAGGATTGCACTGGCCGAACCCATGCCCATTTGTCCACGGCTGAAGGTGAACGAGTACATGAACATCGCCGGCAAATCGGAGGAATAACCCGGGCCGCCGGCCGTCATGGCCGCTACCAGGTCGAAGCTCTTGATCGCGATGTGCGCCAGGATCATCACCGCACTGAAGAACACCGGACGCAGGCTTGGCAGCACCACTTTCCAGTAGATGCGCGGCATGCTCGCGCCGTCGATCTGGGCGGCACGGATGATCGACTGATCAACGCCACGCAGACCGGCGAGGAACATCGCCATGATGAAGCCCGAAGCTTGCCAGACCGCCGCGATCACCAGGCAATACACCACGCGATCCGGGTCGATCAGCCAGTCGAGACGGAAGCCTTCCCAGCCCCAGTCCCGCAGCAATTTGTCCAGGCCCATGCCCGGGTTGAGCAGCCATTTCCACGCGGTACCGGTGACGATCATCGAGAGCGCCATCGGGTACAGGTAAATGGTGCGGATAAAGCCCTCGCGACGGATCCGCTGGTCGAGGAACACTGCCAGCAATACGCCGATCACCAGGGTGATACCGATGAACATGCCGCCGAACACGGCCAGGTTCTTGCTCGCCACCCACCAGCGGTCGTTGTCGAACAGGCGCTCGTATTGCGCCAGGCCTGCCCATTTGTAGTTCGGCAGGAAGGTCGACGTGGTGAACGACAGGACAAACGTCCAGAGGATATAGCCATAGAAGCCCACCAGAACGATGAACATGCTCGGCGCCAGCACCAGTTTCGGTAGCCAGCGCTGCAATGCGTCGAACGGCGAGGCCTTGCTGAACACAGCAACAGAACTCATGGGAAGATCCAGTAAAGAAAATGAAGGACCGCTGCAAACTGCAGGCTTCAGGCCGATGCGCGACCTGAAGCTTGCAGCTGCTCTACGCTGACGTTACTTGGCAGCCTTGATGGCGGTGCCGAGTTTCTTCGCAGCGTCGGCCGGGTCGGCTTTCGGGTCGTTGATGTAGTTGGTCACGACATCAAAGAACGCACCCTGCACGGCCAGCGTGGTCGCCATGTTGTGCGCCATGCTTGGCTGCAAGCCACCGTTCTTGGCGTCTGCCAGGAAGTCTTTGGCAGCGGTCTGCGCGCAGGAGTCGAAACCGTACTTGCCCATGTCGGCGAGCATGTCGTTACGCACCGGGATCGAGCCCTTGTTGATGCTGAAGACTTTCTGGAAGTTTTCACCCAGCACGACTTTGGCGATGTCCTGCTGACCGGCCGCGGTGCCCGCGTCCTTCTGCTTGAACACGGCCAGGGAGTCGATGTTGTAGGTGAACGCCTTGTCGGTGCCCGGGAACGCTACGCACTCGTAGTCCTTGCCGGCGACTTTCTTGGCGGCGGTCCATTCGGACTTGGCCCAGTCACCCATGATCTGCATGCCGGCCTTGCCGTTGATGACCTTGGCCGCTTCCAGGTTCCAGTCCTGGCCTTTGCCGTCCTGGTCCATGTAGGTCGCGACTTTCTTCAGCTCGGTCAGGGCCTTGACCATTTCCGGGCCGGTCAGGGCAGCGTTGTCCAGGTCGACCAGGGCTTTCTTGTAACCATCAACACCCATCACCGACAGCACGACCGCTTCGAACACGGTGCTGTCCTGCCATGGCTGACCGCCGTGGGCCAGCGGAATGAAGCCCGCCGCTTTCAGCTTGTCGCCGGCGGCGTAGAATTCTTCGAGGGTGGTCGGGGCTTTTTCGATACCGGCTTTCTTGAAGACTTCCGGGTTGATCCACAGCCAGTTCACGCGGTGAATGTTCACCGGTACGGCTACGTAATCACCTTCGAACTTCACGGTGTCGGAGACTTTCTTGTCGAGCAGGCTGTCCCACTTCTCGGACTTGGAAACGTCTTTCAGGACGTCAGTGTCGAGCAGACCGGTCGACGCCCATTCCTGGATGTCCGGGCCTTTGATCTGGGCAACGCCCGGCGGGTTGCCGGCTACCGCGCGGCTTTTCAGCACGGTCATGGCAGTCGCACCGCCACCGCCGGCGACAGCGCCGTCTTTCCAGGTGAAACCGTCTTTCTCGACTTGTGCCTTGAGCACATCGACGGCAGCTTTTTCGCCACCGGACGTCCACCAATGCACGACTTCCACCGAACCTTTGGATTCGGCAGCGGAAACACTCAGGGGCAGCACAGCGAGCGGGAACAGGGAGGCGACAGAAATGACAGTAGCGAGGCGAGAAATCGCATTCATCTGAGATGTACCTTTCTTGTTGTTATGCATGCAAGTCTGGTGCTTGCGCTGCACACGAGTTTAAACAGAGCGTTTCCCCCCGCAGGTAACGAAGGGACGCGCGAATGTCACCACATGGTTACACAGGAACGCTTCGAGACAGGTGTGCCAGAGCACTGGCCATGCTCGGCGCCAGCGGCAGACGCGGAATCAGCACGGCCTGCCAGGCGTGGTACAGATCCGGTTTGCCCGCCCAGATATCGGCGCTCGGGCGGTTTTGCGGGTCAAGTTCGTGATGCCAGCTGCCGTCGCAGCGGTCGATGAAATACGTTTCGCAAAATTCCCAGAACAGGCGATACCAGGTTTCGTACTGCGCATCGCCGGTGCGTTTGAGCAAGGCACTGGCGGCAGCGCTGGCCTCGGCGTGGGTCCAGTGCAGGCGATGGCGCACCACGGCTTTGTTGTTCCAGTCGAGGGTATAAACGATGCCCGGCGCACCGTCGACGTCCCAGCCATGGCGGCAGTTTTGTTCGAACAGCTTTTGCGCGTCGGTGGCCAGCCAGCCGGGGGTGAGCATGCCAGCCTGGACCCGCGCGGCTTCGAGGTGCAGCAACAGCCGCGCCCACTCGAAACCGTGCCCCGGCGTGGTGCCGTAGGGACGGAAACCGTCGGCGGGATTGTCATGGTTGTAGTCGCGCAGCGGCTGCCAGTTGCGGTCGAAATGCTCGATCACCAGGTAATCGTTGGCAGCGGCGTGCCCGTGAATCACCCGCTCGACGATGCGCTGCGCACGCACCAGCCAGCGCGGGTCGTCGGTGACATCGGCCAAAGCGAGGAACGCTTCGGTGGCGTGCATGTTGCTGTTGGCGCCGCGATAGGCTTCCTCTTCGCGCCAGTCGCGATTGAAGAACTCGCGCATGGCGCCCTCTTCTTCGCTCCAGAAATACGTGTCGATGATGTCGATGGCGTCATCCAGCAACGCCTGCGCGCCGGGACGCTGGGCGACCACAGCGGAACTGGCCGCGAGCGCGACGAAAGCATGCAGATAGGCGTTCTTGCCGGTGTTGCCATCACGGTGTTCGGCGACGGCGAACCAGCCACCGTGCAGCGCATCACGCAACGGGCCGCGCAGGGCCGCAATGCCGTGATCGACCAGCTCGGCGAATCCCGGCAGGCCCTGAATGTGGGCCATGGCGAAGCTGTGGGTCATGCGCGCGGTGTTCATGGTTTCGGCTTGCGCGCCGGCCTGAAGCTGGCCGCGCTCATCGAGATTGCCAAAGCCCTCGGGCAACCGTGAAGCCTTGGCGAACGCCAGCAGGCGCAGGCCTTCATCGGCGAGCCATTGCTGGTGGGCAGGGGCGTTCAGCCAACTGCTGAAGCCCGGATTGAAGTGATCCATGGGTGGCCTTTTTTGTTGTTATGACTGCGGGCAGTCTAAACAACGGGCCGGGAGGGTCTTGTAACGAAGGGGGCGGGTTTTGTCACCGAGCGGTGACAATCAGATCAATCCGCCGAACGCGGCAATTGCAGGGTCACGCGTAATCCACCCTCACGCAGATTCTGCAACGTCACCTCCCCCCCATGGCTATGAGCAATGTTGCGGGCGATCCCCAACCCCAGCCCGTAACCCTGCTGCTGTCCCGCCAAGCGGAAGTGCGGCTCGAACACCTGCTCCAGCCGCTGCTCCGGCACGCCCGGCCCTTCATCGTCGACATGCAGCACGAATGCGCTTTCGTCGTCATCGATGTGCAGGTGCGCGTTCTGGCCGTACTTCAACGCGTTGTCGATCAGGTTGCCGATGCAGCGCTTGAGCGCCAATGGCTTGCCCGGATACGCCGCCAGCGCCCGCCCCTGCTGGGTCACGCGGCCATTGCCGTTGGGCGCCAGATACGGTTCCACCAGGCAGTCGAGTACATGATTGAGATCCACCGGCTCGATGTTTTCGTGGATGTCGGTGTCTTTCACGCATTGCAGCGCGCCTTTGACCAACAGCTCCAATTCATCCAGGTCACGGCCGAACTTGGTTTGCAGCTGTTCGTCTTCCAGCAGTTCGACCCGCAGACGCAAACGGGTGATCGGCGTGCGCAGGTCATGGGAAATCGCGCTGAACAACTGACTACGCTCGGTCAGGTAACGGCTGATGCGTTCGCGCATGGTGTTGAAGGCGCGGCCCACTTCGACCACTTCACTGCCGCCGCCCTCGGCCACCGGCTCGACGTCGGCGCCCAGCGACAAATCCCGCGCGGCTCGCGCCAGACGCTTTAGCGGCCGGCTCTGCCAGTGCACCAGCAGACCGATGAACAACAACAGAAAACCACTGGTGAAGACGATGAACCACACTTGCTGGGTCGGCAGACCCTGTTCTTCAAGACTGGTGTAGGGTTCGGGCAGCAGCGAGGCGATGTACAGCCATTCACCCGGCGCCAATTGAATCTGGGTCACCAGCACCGGTGGATTCACCGGTTCCAGGGTCAACGCGTAATGCGCCCACGAACGCGGCAACTCATCAAGTTTCAACCCGGCGTTGAAGATCCGTAAGTCATCGGGGCTGACGAAGGTCACCAGAATGTCGGTGTCCTGGCCCAGCGACTGGCGCAGCACTTCATCCACCGCTTTCAGCACCGCGGCCTTGCGCGGCGTCACCGGCAACACCTCCATGCCCAGCGGTTTGTCATTCAGTGTCACCACAAAACGCGTGCCGCCCATGCTGCGCAATTGGTCGAGCACCAGCGGCCGATAAGCCACCGGCAACGAGCGGAAATAACTGACGCTGGCGGTCATCGAATGGGCGAGGCTGCGGGCGCTGGTGACCAGGCCTTCGAGCTGGGTCGCGCGCAATTGGGACACCCAGATCACGCTGGACAGCGTCTGGGCGAACAACACCGCGAGCAACGTCAGCAGCAGCATCCGCCCGAGCAGCGAACGCGGCATCGGCACTTTGCGCGCGGTGGTGCGCAGGAACTCAGTGACCATTGCCGGCAACCACATTGGCTGCCAGTTGGTAGCCGCTGCCACGCACGGTGCGGATCAGGCGCGGCGGTTTTTCGGTGTCGCGCAGACGCTGGCGCAAACGGCTGACGGCCATGTCGACGATGCGGTCGAGGGGCATCAGGTCGCGGCCACGGGTGGCGTTGCCGATGGTGTCGCGGTCGAGGATTTCCTGGGGATGATCAAGAAACAGTTTCAACAGGGCGAAGTCGGCGCCGGACAGAATCACCTCCTCGCCGTCGGCGTGAAACAGCCGATGGCTGACCATGTCCAGCCGCCATTCATCGAACGCCAGCACTTCACTGCCGCCGCGTTCCTGGCCGAATTGGGCGCGGCGCAGCAGGGCCTTGATCCGGGCCTGCAGTTCGCGGGGGCTGAAAGGTTTGCCGAGGTAATCGTCGGCGCCGAGCTCCAGGCCGATGACCCGGTCGGCTTCGTCGGAACTGGCGGTGAGCATGATGATCGGCACCTGGGCCTGACGCGGATGCTGGCGCACCCAGCGGCACAGGCTGAAGCCATCTTCATCCGGCAGCATCACATCGAGGATCACCAGATCGCTCGGCGCCTCGTTAAGCGCCTGACGAAAACCGGCGCCATCCGCCGTGGCCCGTACCTGAAAACCCGCGCGGGTCAGGTAGGTTTCCAGCAACTCGCGTATCTCCTGGTCGTCATCGACCAACAAAATCGACTTGTTGACTGAGCTCACTTCGAAGGCATCCTTGTTGTTGGAATTGGGCGGATTATGCCTGATGTGTCGAGGGTTCCCACGCCCGGCGTGGGAATGATCATTGACCGGATTGTTCGAGCGCCACTCCTGCACCGACGAGCCCCGAGTACGGCGCCGTCACCAGCCACACCGGAATCCCCTTGAAGTAATCGCTCATGCAGCCCTTGTCGGCAAAACTGCGGGCGAAACCGCTTTCGAGGAAGAAATCGGCAAAACGCGGAATCACGCCGCCCACGATGTACACCCCGCCACGGCCGCCCGTGGTCAGCACGTTGTTGCCGGCCACGCGACCGAGCCAGCAGCAGAACTGCTCCAGCACTTCCAGGGCAATCGGGTCGCCTGCAAGCCCCGCCGCAGTGATGGCTTCCGGCGTATCGAGTTTCGGTTCATGACCATCCACCGCGCAGATCGCCCGGTAGACCCGCGGCAAGCCGCCGCCGCTCAACGCGGTTTCCGCGCTGACGTGGCCGATCTCGTTGTGGATGTGCTGCCAGAGCTGGGTTTCACGCGGACTGCTCAGCGGCAGATCGACATGACCGCCCTCGCCCGGCAACGCGGCAAACCGCCCTTCGCCGAGATCAAGCAAGGTGCCGACGCCCAGGCCAGTGCCAGGGCCGATCACTACCGCCGGGCGCAATGGCTCCGGCGTGCCCTCGCAGACCACACGAAATTCGCCCGGCTGCAAACGGGTCATGCCCAACGCCATCGCCGAGAAGTCGTTGACCAGCAACAGCTGCTCGACCTGCAAGGTCTGGCAGAACGCCTTGCGGCTCAGGCGCCAATGGTTGTTGGTAAACTTGAATTCATCGCCGCTCACCGGCCCCGCCACCGACAGGCACACCGAACCGATGGCGCCCGGCGCCAGACCGAGCCTGCTGAGGTAGAGGCTGATCGCCTCTTCCGGGCTGGCATGGTCGGCCGTGGCCAGCACCTGAACCGATTCGAGCTGCTGATCTTTCCACAACGCAAACCGCGCGTTGGTGCCTCCGATGTCACCGACCAAAGCCAGTTTCAATTAAGCGTCTCCAGGGCAGAAGTGAAGGCGCTGGCGCCCTGCTCCGCCGAGCTGAAGGCCAAACGCATGAAGCCAAACAGTTCGCGACCGCTGCCGATGTTGTTGCCCAACAGGCCTTTGGCGGGTTCGCGCGCTGCGAATTCGGCGGCGTCCACCTTGAGTTCCAAAGTGCCTTTGACGCCATCGACGCGGATGATATCGCCCTCTTGCACGCGCGCCAAAGCGCCGCCGACATAAGCCTCGGGGCTGACGTGAATCGCCGCCGGGATTTTCCCCGAAGCGCCGGACATGCGCCCGTCTGTCACCAACGCCACCTTGAAGCCTCGATCCTGCAGCACGCCGAGGAACGGCGTCATCTTGTGCAGTTCCGGCATGCCGTTGGAGCGCGGGCCCTGGAAGCGCATCACCGCGACAAAATCCTTCTCCAGCAAACCGGCCTTGAAGGCGTCGGCCAGATCCTGCTGATCCTGGAACACCATGGCCGGCGCTTCGACGATCTGGTTTTCCAGCGCGACGGCGGACACTTTCATCACGCCGCGACCGAGGTTGCCCTCCATCACGCGCAAGCCGCCCTCTGCCGAGAACGCACGGGCCACCGGGCGCAGGATGTTTTCGTCGAGGCTGTCGGTCGGGCCTTCGCGCCACACCAACTTGCCGTTATCGAGGAACGGCTCCTTGGTGTACTGGCTCAGGCCGTGGCCGAGCACGGTGTTGACGTCTTCGTGCAGCAGGCCGGCTTCGAGCAGTTCGCGGATCAGGAACGACATGCCGCCCGCTGCCTGGAAGTGGTTGATGTCAGCCTTGCCGTTTGGATAAACGTGGCTCAGGGTCGGCACGACTTCGGAGAGGTCGGCCATGTCCTGCCAGGTCAGTTGAATGCCCGCCGCCATGGCGATGGCCGGCATGTGCAGGGTGTGGTTGGTCGAGCCGCCGGTGGCGTGCAGCGCGACGATCGAGTTGACCAGCGCCTTCTCGTCGACGATTTCACCGATCGGCATGAAGTTGCCGTTCTGTTTGGTCAGGCGGGTGACCTGATGCGCGGCTTCGCGGGTCAGCGCCTCACGCAGCGGGGTGTTCGGATTGACGAACGATGCGCCCGGCAGGTGCAGGCCCATCACTTCCATCAGCAACTGGTTGGTGTTGGCGGTGCCGTAGAAGGTGCAGGTGCCCGGGCTGTGGTAGGACTTCATCTCCGATTCCAGCAGCTCTTCGCGGGTCGCCTTGCCTTCGGCGTACTTCTGCCGCACGTCGGCTTTTTCCTTGTTGGAAATCCCCGAGACCATCGGCCCGCCCGGGACGAAAATCGTCGGCAGGTGACCGAAACGCAGGGAGCCCATCATCAGGCCCGGCACGATCTTGTCGCAGATGCCGAGCATCAGCGCGCCGTCGAACATGTTGTGGGACAGCGCCACCGCCGTCGACATCGCGATCACTTCGCGGCTCGGCAGGCTGAGTTCCATGCCCGGTTCACCCTGGGTCACGCCGTCGCACATCGCAGGCGTGCCGCCGGCGAACTGGCCGACCGAGCCGATTTCGCGCAGGGCGTTCTTGATCTGCTCCGGGAAGACTTCGTACGGCTGGTGCGCCGAGAGCATGTCGTTATATGACGAAACAATCGCGATGTTGGCCGAGTTCATCATCCGCAGGCTGTGCTTGTCTTCGCTGCCACACCCGGCCACGCCGTGGGCGAAGTTGGCGCATTGCAGTTTGCCGCGCATCGGCCCGTCAGTTGCAGCGCCGCGAATCAGCGCAAGGTAAGCCTGACGCGTGGCGCGGCTGCGGGCGATAAGCCGTTCGGTGACCTCAAGAACGCGGGGATGCATGTGTAGAACTCCAGGCTAACGGATGTGGCGACCTGATTGTCTATGCTGATCAAAAGCCCGTTCGCGTGGGATGACGAACGGTTTTGTTGATCATTCGGACCAGTTGATTCAGGTCACTCGTTGTAGATAAAACAAAATATTGCCACTAAAAAGGCTTGTTTTCTATTTTTATGCGAATAATCTTGTAATTCCAACAACAAAACGACGGCGGCGCTGTTCAATGACTCTTCGAATCGCAATCAATGGTTTTGGCCGCATCGGCCGTAATGTCCTGCGCGCACTGTATACCCAAGGCTATCGTCAGGATTTGCAGATCGTCGCCATCAACGATCTGGGCGACAGCGCGATCAATGCGCATCTGCTCAAGTACGACACCGTTCATGGCACATTCGACGCCGAAGTGGCTCATGACAACGAGAGCCTGACCGTCAACGGCGACCGCATTTCGGTCAGCGCCATCCGCAACCCGGCCGACCTGCCATGGGCCGCGGAAAAGATTGATGTGGTGTTCGAATGCACCGGTCTGTTCACCGACCGGGCCAAAGCCGCTGCGCATATTACCGCCGGCGCACGCAAAGTGATTATCTCGGCCCCGGCCAAAGGCGCCGATGCCACCGTCGTTTACGGTGTGAACCACGACATTCTGCGCCAGTCGCACCAGATCATTTCCAACGCGTCGTGCACCACCAACTGCCTCGCGCCAGTCGCGCAAGTGCTGCACCGCGAGTTGGGCATCGAAAGCGGTCTGATGACCACCATTCATGCCTACACCAACGACCAGAACCTGACCGACGTCTATCACACCGACCCGTACCGAGCGCGCTCCGCCACCCAGAACATGATCCCGAGCAAGACCGGCGCTGCCGAAGCCGTGGGCCTGGTGCTGCCGGAACTGGCGGGCAAGCTGACCGGCATGGCCGTGCGCGTACCGGTGATCAATGTGTCACTGGTTGACCTGACCGTGCAGTTGAAGCGCGAAGCCTCGGCCGATGAAGTCAATGCACTGATGAAAGCCGCGAGCCAGCATTCGAAGATCCTTGGCTACAACACTCTGCCGCTGGTTTCGAGCGACTTCAACCACAACCCGCTGTCGTCGATCTTCGACGCCAACCACACCAAAGCCAGCGGCAAACTGCTGAAAGTACTTGCCTGGTACGACAACGAGTGGGGCTTCTCCAACCGCATGCTCGATAACTGCCTGGCGCTGTGCAACGCGGAATAAAACCGCTGCCGCCCTTTTGAGAGCGGGCAAAAGCTTTACCCACCTTTGACAAATCAACACTTGACCATTCGGGCGGATGATAAGCATTATCATTCGCTCGAAATGGATCAGGTCCTCCCGTGAGTCAATCACACTTCAATCACGTCTTCCTCGCCCAGCGCACCTCGCTGCTGCGGACCCTGGAACGGATGGTCAACAACCACAGCACCGCCGAAGACCTGTTGCAGGAAACCTACCTGCGCGTCACCCGGGCGCTGGGCGAACGGGCCATCGATCACCTTGAACCCTTTGTCTTCCAGACCGCGCGCAACCTGGCGCTGGACCATTTGCGTGCGCGCAAGATTCATTCACGCACCATGGTCGACGACGTGCCGCAGGACGTGGTGCACAGCGTCGCCGCCCCCGCCAGCAGCGCCGAAGACGCCGCCCACGCCGAACAATTGCTGGAGCGTCTGAACGTGAGCCTCGGTGAACTCAGCCCCCGCCAACAACAAATCTTCATCCTCAGCCGTCTGCACGGGCGCAGCTATCAGGAAATCGCCGAAGAACTGAGCGTCTCTCTCAGCACGGTGCAGAAAGAACTCAAACTGATCATGACCATCTGCATCGGTGTCGCCGAGCGTTTGAATGGCGACTGATGCCGTAGGGCTTTTCTGTAAACCTCAGGATCGACTGCACTGATCATCGGGCTTTGTTACCCTTGCCCGACTTTTACGCTTCACTAAAAAAACAGCCGTGCACAGACACTGCCGAGGAAACACCGTGACGGACACCCACCGCTCCCCTTCGCCTTCATCGGCGCAGGACGCCGCCAGCGCAATGGACCAGGCTCTGGACTGGCTCATCGTGCTCGGCAGTCCGGACGAGGAGCAGACCCGGCAATTCCATGCCTGGCTGGCGGCCGATCCGTTGAATGCCGAGGCGTTCGCCAGGGCCCAGGCAATCTGGGACGGCCCGCAGATCGCCCAGTGCGCGCAGAACCTCGCGGCCAAACCGAAGAAAGTCACCGTCCTCACACGTCTGCGCCCGCACTGGAAACCGCTGGCCACCGCCGCGGTGCTGCTGCTCGGGCTATTCAGTTTCAGCGACCTGCCGATGCGTCTGCAGGCCGATCACCTGACCGTGGTCGGCGAGCGTCAGCGCTTGCAGCTCGAGGACGGTTCGAAGGTCCTGCTCAACACTAACTCCGCCTTCTCCAGCACGATCAACGATCAGCAGCGGGTCGCGCGGCTGTATCAGGGCGAAGCATTTTTCGAGATTCCGGCCAGCCGCAGTCAGCCGCTGGAAATCGACGCCGGCCCGGTGAAAGCCAGCGTGCGCGACACCGCGTTCGCCGTACGTTATCTCGACGGCGTGGCGCAGGTGCGGGTGCAGCGTGGCGATGTCGATCTGCGTGCGACCCGTGATGATGCACGGGTGCGGCTGTCCGCCGGAGAAAGCATCCGCATCGGCCCGAACGGTTTCGACCACCCGGCCAAGGTCGACGCCGCTACCGATCTGGCGTGGGTGCAGGGTCGGCTGATCTTCGAGAACTGCCCGCTGAACCAGGTGCTGGCGGAACTGCGCCGCTACTATCCGGGCTTCATCATCAACACCAACGAACAGTTAGCCGACGTCGCCGTCACTGGCAATTACCGTCTCGACCAGCCGCTGGACGTGGTGCGTTCGCTCGCTCACATCACCTCGGCCAAGCTTCAGGAATTCCCAGCGCTGGTGATTCTGAACTAAATGAGAATTATTTTTACTCGATAGCCAAAGCTCGTTCGTCTCGTTATAGCCAATGCAATTGATTCGCATCTCGCGAGATCAATCAGCACCTATAAAGATTCGTGCGACACGGAGCGCTATCGATGTCCTCTCGCCTTACCCGCCAGACTTCTTCCCCTTCCCGCGTGCTGTCGCTGCTGACCGCCGCCATCCTGATGGCCGGCACCGCGCCGCTGATGGCCGCCACCGAACAGCCGACGCGCAACATGGGCGATTACTCGTTCGCCATTGCCCAGCAGCCGCTGGTGTCGGCGCTCAATGCGTTCACCGCGGTCACCGGCTGGCAGGTCGGTTTGCCGGCGGAACTGGGTCAAGACGTGTCGTCGCCGGGCGTGCGCGGTTCGCTGCCACCGGAAAAAGCCCTGGAGCGTCTGTTGGTGGGGACCAACCTGAGCTTCCGCAAACTGAGCAACAACAACGTCGTGCTGGAAAAACGCGCCAGCAGCGGCGCACTCAACCTGGATCAGGTGACCATCAGCGCCACCCGCCAGGAACAGTCGATCAATAGCGTGCCGGCCACCGTCACCGTGCAGACCCGTCAGGATCTGGACCGCAACAACGTCAACACCATCAAGGATCTGGTGCGCTACGAGCCGGGCGTATCCGTGGGCGGCGCCGGCCAGCGTGGCGGGATCAGCGGCTACAACATTCGCGGCATCGACGGCGACCGCATCCTGACTCAGGTCGACGGCGTCGAAGTGCCGGACGGTTTCTTCAATGGTCCGTACGCCAAGACTCAGCGCAATTACGTTGACCCGGAAATCGTCAAACGCGTCGAAATTCTTCGCGGCCCGGCCTCGGTGCTGTACGGCAGCAACGCCATCGGCGGCGCGGTCAGCTACTACACCCTCGACCCGGACGACATCATCAAGCCCGGCAAAGACGTCGGCGCCCGCCTGAAAACCGGCTACAGCTCCGCCGACGAGAGCTGGCTGAAATCCGCCACCGTCGCCGGTCGCGCCGACCAGTTCGACGGCTTGCTGCACTACAGCCAGCGCGACGGTCATGAAACCGATTCCTACGGCAGCAACAACGGCACGGGCCTGGAACGCACCGCCGCCAACCCGGAGGACGTGAAAGCCACCAACGTGCTGGCCAAGATCGGCTGGAACTACAACGAAGGTTCGCGCCTGGGCCTGACCTACGAAAAGTACAAGGATGATCGCGACACCGATCAGAAAAGCGCCTACGGCGGCCCGTACTTCAACGGTGCTCCGACGATCCCGAACAGCGTGCTGCCCGGCGGCATGTACCAGTGGCGCACCGGCAACGACACCATCACCCGCGAGCGTTTCGGCCTGGAGCACAGCTTCGAGCTCGACAGCCTGCTGGCGGACAACGTGAAGTGGAGCCTCAACCACCAGACCGCCAAGACCGACCAGAGCACCGACGAGTTCTATTACCCGATCACCCGTAAAGTCCTGCGCACCCGCGACACGATCTACGAAGAAAAACAGTGGGTCTTCGACGCGCAACTGGACAAGGCATTCGCCATCGGTGACACCGATCACGTGCTGACCTACGGCACCACGATCAAGCAGCAGAAAGTCACCGGCTCGCGCAGCGGCGACGGCAAGTGCCTGGCGGTCGGTCGCGGCTGCACCGCCATCGGCGCTACCAGCGCAGCCGACGTGCTGAAAAAGTCCAGCGACTTCCCGGACCCGACCATCAACACCTACAGCCTGTTCGCCCAGGATCAGATCAGCTGGAACAACTGGACCTTCCTGCCGGGCCTGCGCTACGACTACACCCAGCTCAAGCCGCACATCACCCAGGAATTCCTCAACACCGTGGCCGCCGACGGTAATGGCACGGTCAGTGATTCGAACAAGACATGGCATAAAGTCTCGCCGAAATTCGGCCTGACCTACGCCCTGACCGAAAACTACACCTGGTACGGTCAGTACGCCGAAGGCTTCCGCACCCCGACCGCGAAAGCCCTGTACGGCCGCTTCGAGAACAGCACCACCGGCTACAACGTGGCACCGAACCCGGACCTGGAGCCGGAAAAGAGCAAAAGCTATGAAACCGGCCTGCGCGGCAACTTCGAGCAAGGCTCGTTCGACGTGGCGGTGTTCTATAACAAGTACCGCGACTTCATCAACGAAGACGCCGTCACCCCTGGCTACGACGAGCTGACCTTCCAGTCGAGCAACATCAAGCACGCCACCATCAAGGGTGCCGAAGTCAAAGGTCGTCTGAACCTCGATTCCTTCGGCGCGCCGCAAGGCCTGTATACCCAGGGTTCGATCTCCTACGCCTACGGACGCAACAACGACAACGGCGAGCCGTTGAACAGCGTCAACCCGCTGACCGGCGTGTTCGGCCTCGGTTACGACCAGGACAACTACGGCGGCCTGCTGAGCTGGACCGTGGTCAAGAAGAAGGATCGCGTCGACGACAGCAACTTCAAATCGCCGGACGGGGTCAGCAGTCAGTTCAAGACTCCGGGCTTCGGCATTCTCGATCTGGCCGGTTATTACAAGGTCACCGACGACGTCACCGTCAGCGGCGGCATCTACAACCTGACCGACAAGAAATACTGGCTGTGGGATGACGTGCGCGGTTACGACAGCGTCGGCGAAGCGTCGGTGACACAACCGGCCAACCTCGATCGCCTGACCCAGCCGGGTCGCAACTTCGCGATCAATCTGGTCTGGGATATCTGATCCGGATGACCTCACGGCGCGCGCATGGCCGCGCCGTGAGGTTTTTTTACTGTCCGGCGCTTGCCCGTACGTCTCGTTATCAAGCGCCTCTTCTTTTCAAGGACATCTCATGAGCACCCCGGAAAAAGCCCTGCGTTCGCAACGCCTGAACCAGATCACCCACGAGCCGCACAGCAAGCTCGATGCGCTGGTCAAGGCCCACGCGCCGTTCGAGACCCGCGCCAATTTCGCCCGCTTCGTGGTTGCGCAATACCTGTTCCAGTCGGAGCTGGTGTCGCTGTACAACGATGCCGAACTGACCGCTATCGTCCCTGACCTGCCGGCCCGCTGCCGCGCCGAAGCCGCCAGGGCCGACCTCGCCGACCTCGACACCGAAGTGCCTGCGCCAGTCGCCGGCGCGGTGAAAAACCCGAGCAAGGCCCGCGCCCTCGGCTGGATTTTCGTGTCCGAGGGTTCAAAGCTTGGCGCTGCGTTCCTGATCAAACGCGCGGTGGCGCTGGACCTGAGCGAAACCTTTGGCGCCCGTCATCTGGGCGAACCTGAAGGCGGTCGTGCCGAAGGCTGGAAGAGCTTTGTACGCACCCTCGATTCGCTGCAATTCAGCGCTGAAGAGGAAGCCGAAGTGGAGCAAGGCGCGATCGACGCGTTCAACCGCTTCACCGTGTTGCTGGAACAGGCTTACTCGACTGAAGCCGAACCGGCCTGATTGCTTAATTCCTGTGGAAGCCTGGCTTCCACAGGGAACTGCATAAGCCTGTAAGATTCCCATCCCGCTTCATAAGTCTCTCGCTGAGCCCATGCCCCAACCCGCCGCCTCCCGACTCGCCCGCCTGCTGTTCGGCCTGCTCGCCTATGTCAGCCTCGGCATCGGCCTGATCGCCATCGTCGTGCCCGGCCTGCCGACCACCGAGTTCATCCTGCTCGCTGCCTGGGCCGCGACCCGCAGTTCGCCGCGCCTGAGTGCCTGGCTGGAAAACCATCGTCTGTTCGGCCCGATCCTGAGCAACTGGCGCAACGGCAAGATCATCGCCCGCAAGGCCAAGGTCAGCGCCACGGTCAGCATGTTGCTGTGCGCCACGCTGATGCTGGTGATGCTCGATCACGGCTGGCCGATCTATCTGGCGATTGTGGGGATGACGATGGGCAACCTGTGGATCTGGTCACGACCGGAAGCGTTGCCGAAAATTTCCTGATTTTCCCCTTGTTTTCAGGGTATTTACCCGCGCAAACGTTTAGCCGCGACCGCTCGTCGGCTTGTGATTCATGCCTGTCCGCCCCGCGCCGATGAGCATTGAATGGCGCTGAATGGATTTGGCGAACCGGGCACCTTCCTGCCTCTTAGCCAACAGCTCATCCATTCGCGAGAACGTCCCATGTTCGACTCTCTGTCCATTCGCCTGAAAATCGTCCTGCTCTCCGGCCTGTGCCTGCTCGGTGTGGTCGCGCTGATCGTTGGCATCAATATTTACCAGACCAACCAGAACGACGAACTGGTCAGCACTTCCAGCAGCAAGATGCTCACCGCCAGTGTGCAGGACCTGCTGCAGGCCAAGGCTGCCGAACAGGCGGTGCAAGTGCAGAAAACCTTCGGCGAGAGCCTGCTGGTGATCACCGCCCTGGCCGACCAGGTCAAGGACATGCGCGTCATGGCTGCCAAGCGTTCGCTGGACGCCGGCGCCCTGCGTGAAGAGTTGAACCAGAGCCTGAAAACCGCCTTCGAACGCAACAGCAAGGTGCTCGGCATCTGGCTGGCGTTCGAACCGAACGGACTGGATGGCAAGGACAGCGAATTCGCCAACGATGCCGCGCGTCAGTCCAACGAGGCGGGGCGTTTCGCCAGTTACTGGAGCCGTGCTGCGGGTCCGTCGCTGAACACGATCATGGTCGAAGACGACATGAACAAGACCACCCTCAGCCTCAGCGGCACGCCTTACAACAGCTGGTACACCTGCCCTCGCGACAACAAGCGCACCTGCCTGCTTGATCCTTACGCCGATACCGTGGGCGGCAAGGAAATGCTCATGACCACCATTTCCGTACCGTTGCTGGTGGACGGCAAGGCCATCGGCGTGGTCGGCATCGACATTGCCCTGGATGCGCTGCAAGCGGCGGCCGTCAATTCCCAGCGTGAGCTGTTCAACAGTGCCGGACACATGCTGATCGTCTCCGGCAGCGGCGTGCTGGGCGCCTACAGCACCGACGCAACCAAAGTCGGCAAAGGCATCACCGAAACCCTCGGTGCCGAAGGCAAGGACATCCTGCAACTGCTGAGCGCCGGCACGCCGAAGATTCTCGAACAGGGCGACCTGATCCGCGCCGTGTACCCGGTCGATCCGATTGGCAACTCCCGGGCCTGGGGCGTGGTCATCGACCTGCCGAAACAAGTGCTGCTGGCCGACTCGGTCAAGCTCCAGGCAGTGCTCGACGATGCCCAGCAAACCGGCATGATTACCGCGTTGGCGGTGGCCGTGATCGCCGGCCTGATCGGTCTGCTGCTGATCTGGCTCACCGCCTCCGGCGTGACCCGCCCGATCAACAGCGTCGCCGAAATGCTGAAGAACATCGCCAGCGGCGAAGGCGACCTGACCCAGCGCCTGAACTACACCAAGAAAGACGAACTGGGCGAACTGGTGAACTGGTTCAACCGCTTCCTCGACAAGCTGCAACCGACCATCGCCCAGATCAAACAGAGCATCACCGAGGCCCGTGGCACCGCCGATCAATCGTCGGAAATCGCCCGCCAGACCAGCGAAGGCATGCAGGTGCAGTTCCGCGAGATCGATCAGGTGGCAACCGCCTCCAACGAGATGAGCGCCACCGCCCACGACGTGGCCAACAGCGCCTCGAATGCGGCCAACGCGGCGAAAGGCGCCGACCAGTCGGCCAAGGACGGCATGTCGATCATCGAGCGCAGCACCCGCGACATCAATCAACTGGCGGACGAAGTCAGCAAAGCGGTGACCGAAGTCGAAGAGCTGGCAGTCAACAGCGAGCAGATCGGTTCGGTGCTGGAAGTGATCCGCAGCATCGCTGAACAGACCAACCTGCTGGCACTGAACGCCGCGATCGAAGCGGCCCGTGCCGGTGAAAGCGGTCGTGGTTTTGCGGTGGTGGCCGACGAAGTCCGTAACCTCGCCAAGCGCACTCAGGATTCGGTGGAAGAAATCCGCGTGGTCATCGAACGCATCCAGACCGGCACCCGTGGCGTGGTCGCGACCATGCACTCGAGCCAGACCCAGGCTCACAACAACGCCGGGCAGATCCGCCAGGCCGTGGACGCCCTCGGCAAGATCAGCGACGCGGTCACCGTGATCAGCGACATGAACCTGCAGATCGCCAGCGCCGCCGAACAGCAGAGCGCGGTGGCCGAAGAGGTCAACCGCAACGTCTCGGCGATCCGCACCGTCACCGAAACCCTGACCGAACAGGCCACCGAATCGGCGGCGATCAGCAGCCAGCTCAACGCCCTGGCCAGCCAGCAGATGAAATTGATGGATCAGTTCCGCGTCTGATTTGATCTATGATCAGGCCCTCTTCCGGAGGGCCTTCGATGACTGATCTGCTCACGTCCATTCAAGCCGCACTCGGCTTGTCCCCCACGCCGATTCCGTTCACCGGCGAGGGCGCCCTGCCCTCGGCGTTTGCCGTTACTGACCTTGCCTGCGCGAGCATTGCCGCTGCCGGGCAGGCAGTCGCCGAACTCCTTCAGCAGCAGACCGGTCACTTGCCCGGCGTAGAAGTCGACCGTCGCCTCGCCTCGTTCTGGTTCGCCACCTCGCTACGACCCATCGGCTGGGAAGTGCCGCCGCTGTGGGATCCGGTGGCCGGCGACTATGCGACCAAAGACGGCTGGATCCGCCTGCACACCAACGCCCCGCATCACCGCGCCGCTGCTGAACGCGTGCTCGGCGCCTGTGCAGACCGCGCAGCGATGGCGGCGAAAGTCGCGCAATGGGCCAGTGCCGATCTGGAGCAAGCGGTGGTCGAGGCCAAGGGTTGTGCGGCTGAGATGCGCAGCTGGGAACAGTGGCAGAAACATCCCCAAGGGTTGGCGGTGAATGCCGAACCCTTGGTGCATTTCAGTGACGGGAAAGAAGAAAGTCATCAACCCTGGCAAGGCTCGGTGGCGCGGCCATTGGCCGGGCTCAAGGTGCTCGATCTGACCCGCGTACTGGCCGGCCCGACCGCCAGCCGCTTCCTCGCGGGGCTCGGCGCCAACGTGCTGCGCATCGACCCGCCGACCTGGAACGAACCCGGCGTGGTGCCGGAAGTGACCCTCGGCAAACGTTGTGCGCGACTGGATCTGCATGTGCCGGCAGATCGCACAGTGTTCGAAAGCCTGCTCAAGGATGCCGACATTCTGCTGCACGGCTATCGCGCCGACGCCCTTGAACATCTCGGCTTCGGCGTCGAACGCCGCCGACAACTGGCGCCGGGGCTGATCGACGTTTGCCTCAACGCCTACGGCTGGAGCGGCCCGTGGCAGAACCGTCGGGGCTTCGACAGTCTGGTGCAGATGAGCAGCGGAATCGCCGAGGCCGGGCAGCGCTGGAAGCAGGCGGACAAACCGACACCGCTGCCGGTGCAGGCGCTGGATCATGCGACGGGGTATCTGATGGCGGCGAGTGTGATTCGGTTGCTGGCTGAACGGTTACGCAGTGGTCGAGGTGGATCGGCGCGGTTGTCGCTGGCGCGGACGGCGAAGTTGTTGATTGAGCATGGACCGGGGACTGACCAGGCGTTGCTTCCGGAATATCCACAGGATCAGAGCTTGAGCTTGGAGCAGACACCATGGGGGCCGGCACATCGGCTTCAGGCGCCGCTGCGTATTGCTGGAACGCCGTTGCAGTGGACTTTGCCGGCAACTGAATTGGGTTCACATCGGGCGCAGTGGTGACCTCTCCACCGTTTTCGCGAGAAACCCGAGCATCGCCGGCCAGTCGTAAGGCCCCTGAAAGTCGAGCCGCAATCTCACAGGGACAACACGCCGCTGTACAACCCGTAGGCCGCAAGCCCGGCCCCGGCGATGACGCAGGTGAAAATCCCCTTCTCGAGCGTGGTGAACAACGGCTCGCCCTGCTCATGCTTGGCCTTGGCGAACAGGATCACGCCCGGCGCATACAACAGCGCCGACAGCAGCAGGTATTTCACCCCGCCGGCATACAACAGCCACACCGCGTAGCACAGCGCGATACCGCCGATCAGCAGATCCTTGGTACGTTCGGCGGAGGCATGTTCATAGGTCTCACCCCGTCCGCTGAGTAACACGGCGTAGGCTGCCGACCACAGATACGGCACCAGAATCATCGACGAGGCGAGGTAAATCAGGCTGGTGTAAGTACCGGCGGAAAACAGCGTGATCAGCAGGAAAATCTGGATCATCACGTTGGTCAGCCACAACGCATTGACCGGCACATGGTTGGCGTTTTCCTTTTTCAGGAACGCCGGCATCGTGTTGTCCTTGGCAGTGGCGAACAGGATCTCGGCGCACAACAGCGCCCACGACAACAACGCACCGAGCAATGAAATGGCCAGGCCCACGCTGATCAGCAGCGCACCCCATGGCCCGACAATATGTTCCAGTACGGCGGCCAGCGACGGATTCTGCAAGGTCGCCAGTTCCGGCTGGCTCATGATCCCCAGCGACAACACATTGACCAGCACCAGCAGCGCCAGCACACCGATGAAACCGATCACCGTGGCACGGCCCACATCGGTGCGCTTCTCCGCCCGAGCCGAGTAAACGCTGGCGCCTTCGATACCGATGAACACGAACACCGTGACCAGCATCATGTTGCGCACCTGATCCATCACGCCACCGAAATTCGGGTTGCTGCGGCCCCATATGTCGCGGGTAAAAATATCGGCCTTGAACGCCACGGCGGCGATAACCACGAACATGATCAGCGGAATGATCTTGGCCACGGTGGTCAACTGATTGATCAGCGCGGCTTCCTTGATCCCGCGCATCACCAGAAAGTGCACGGCCCACAGCAACACCGAAGCGCAGCCAATCGCAATCGGCGTATTGCCCTGGCCGAATACCGGAAAGAAGTAGCCGAGGGTGCTGAACAGCAACACGAAATACCCGACGTTGCCCAGCCAGGCGCTGATCCAGTAACCCCACGCGGAAGAAAAGCCCATGTAATCGCCGAACCCGGCCTTGGCGTAGGCATACACGCCGGAGTCCAGTTCCGGCTTGCGATTGGCCAAAGTCTGGAACACGAACGCCAGGGTGAGCATGCCGATCGCCGTGATGCCCCAGCCGATCAGGATGGCGCCGGCATCGGCCCGGGCTGCCATGTTTTGCGGCAAGGAAAAAATCCCCCCGCCAATCATCGAACCCACCACCAGGGCGATCAGTGCGCCAAGGCGCAGTTTTTGCGTCGGTTGCGACATTCCAGCGTCTCCAGGTTCCCGAGGTCGGCATTGGCCGCCCATGGTCATGTAACCGGTATTAACCAAACGGTTAGAGCGTAAGTACGTTTATTGAATAACGCCAATCAACGTCTTTTATATATAGCGGATGGCACTAATGCCTAGCACGGATAGGCAATTTTGTGTGCGAATCCTGATAATTCGATTCTGTACTGGAAACAGAGGCGAAAAATTTGCCAAACCTTGAAAACGGACTAGCGTGATAACTCGAAAGTAATAGGAAAAGTTCCCAACTATATATGCCGAAAGCCTCTAGGACAGGCTTTACACGCAGAAGCCTTATGCCATCAGACGTTTCATAAGTCATTCATTAACAATGGAATGTGACCATGCACTGATCTAAGTCAGCTGTTTGAAAAGCCAACAGAACTACGCTGTGAACTCTTCTCTCCTGCAATGGAGTCATGCAATGTCTGAAGCTCCCGGAAAACTACGACTAGGTGCACTGGTCGCGTTGGTAGTCGGCTCAATGATCGGTGGCGGGATATTCTCTTTGCCACAAAACATGGCCGCCAGTGCCGATGTCGGCGCGGTACTGATTGGCTGGGCCATCACCGCTGTCGGCATGCTCACCCTCGCTTTCGTCTTCCAAACCCTGGCCAATCGCAAGCCTGACCTGGACGGCGGTGTCTACGCCTACGCCAAGGCCGGTTTCGGCGATTACATGGGTTTCTCTTCGGCCTGGGGTTACTGGATCAGTGCCTGGCTGGGCAACGTCGGTTACTTCGTTCTGCTGTTCAGCACTCTCGGGTATTTTTTTCCGATTTTTGGGGAGGGCAACACCGTTGCAGCCGTGATCGGCGCCTCTGTCCTGCTGTGGGGCGTGCACTTTCTGGTACTGCGCGGGATCAAGGAAGCGGCGTTCATCAACCTCGTGACCACCGTCGCCAAGGTCGTGCCGCTGCTGCTGTTCGTATTGATCGCGATCTTCGCCTTCAAACTGGACATCTTCACCGCCGATATCTGGGGCGTGAAAAACCCGGATCTGGGCAGCGTGATGAACCAGGTGCGCAACATGATGCTGGTCACCGTGTGGGTGTTCATCGGCATCGAAGGCGCGAGCATCTTCTCGGCCCGGGCGGAAAAACGTTCGGACGTCGGCAAGGCGACCGTGATCGGTTTCATCACCGTGCTGCTGTTCCTGGTGCTGGTGAACGTGCTGTCGCTGGGCATCATGACTCAGCCGGAACTGGCAAAACTGCAGAACCCGTCGATGGCCGCCGTGCTGGAACACGTGGTCGGTCACTGGGGCGCGGTGCTGATCAGCGTCGGTCTGATCATCTCGCTGCTGGGGGCGTTGCTGTCGTGGGTGCTGCTGTGTGCGGAGATCATGTTCGCCGCTGCCAAAGACCACACCATGCCGGAGTTCCTGCGCAAGGAAAACGCCAACCACGTGCCGGTCAACGCCCTGTGGCTGACCAACGCGATGGTGCAGCTGTTCCTGATCATCACTCTGTTTTCGGCCAGCACTTACCTGTCGCTGATCTACCTCGCCACTTCGATGATTCTGGTGCCGTACCTGTGGTCGGCGGCCTACGCCCTGCTGCTGGCGGTGCGCGGCGAAAGCTACGAAGGCTTCGCGGCCGAACGGCGCAAGGACCTGATCATCGGCGCCATCGCCCTGATCTATGCGGTGTGGCTGCTCTACGCCGGTGGCGTGAAGTACCTGCTGCTCTCGGCCCTGCTCTATGCCCCCGGCGCGATCCTGTTCGCCAAGGCCAAGCTCGAACTCAAACAACCGGTTTTCACCAACGTCGAGAAGCTGATTTTCGCCGCAGTGGTCGTGGGCGCCCTGGTGGCTGCCTACGGACTGTATGACGGCTTCCTGACTCTGTAATTGCCCAACGTTTTCACTCTGGAGGATCACCGAAATGACCACGGAAAAAGCTAAGTACGGCGTCCATTCCGAAGCCGGCAAACTGCGCAAAGTCATGGTTTGCTCCCCAGGTCTGGCCCATCAGCGGCTGACCCCGAACAACTGCGATGAACTGCTGTTCGACGACGTGCTGTGGGTCGCTCAGGCCAAGCGCGACCACTTCGACTTCGTGACCAAGATGCGTGAGCGCGGAATCGACGTGCTGGAAATGCACAACCTGCTGACCGACATCGTCGGCAACCCCGAAGCGCTGGACTGGATCCTCGAGCGCAAGGTCACCGCCGACTCGGTGGGCCTGGGCCTGATCAACGAAGTCAAATCCTGGCTGAAAAGCCTGGAGCCGCGACACATCGCCGAATTCCTGATTGGCGGCGTGTCCGCCGATGACCTTCCGGACAGCTTCGGTGGCAAGACCATCCAGATGTTCCGCGACTTCCTCGGCCACTCCAGTTTCATTCTGCCGCCGCTGCCGAACACCCAGTTCACCCGCGACACCACCTGCTGGATTTACGGTGGCGTGACGCTGAACCCGATGTACTGGCCGGCGCGTCGTCAGGAGACCTTGCTGACCACCGCCATCTACAAATTCCATCCGCAGTTCACCAACGCCGATTTCGAGATCTGGTACGGCGACCCGGACAAGGATCACGGCAGCTCGACCCTCGAAGGCGGCGACGTCATGCCAATCGGCAACGGCGTGGTGCTGATCGGTATGGGCGAGCGCTCGTCGCGTCAGGCCATCGGCCAACTGGCGCTGAACCTGTTCAAGAACAAGGCCGTGGAAAAAGTCATCGTCGCCGGCCTGCCGAAGTCTCGCGCCGCGATGCACCTCGATACCGTGTTCAGCTTCTGCGACCGCGACCTCGTCACGATCTTCCCGGAAGTGGTCAACCAGATCGTCGCCTTCACCCTGCGCCCTGACGAAAGCAAACAGGGCGGCATCGACATCCGTCGCGAAGAAGGCACGTTCCTCGACGTCGTGGCCAAAGCCCTCAACCTGCCGAAACTGCGCGTCGTCGAAACCGGCGGCAACAGCTTCGCCGCCGAACGCGAGCAATGGGACGACGGCAACAACGTGGTGGCCGTGGAGCCGGGCGTGGTCATCGGCTACGACCGCAACACTTACACCAACACCCTGCTGCGCAAGGCCGGGGTCGAGGTCATCACCATCAGCGCCGGCGAACTCGGTCGCGGCCGTGGCGGCGGCCACTGCATGACTTGCCCGATCATCCGCGACCCTATCGATTACTAAACGACCATCTCCCCGGCCGCACTGACCCTGTCGCGGCCGGGCCGATTACCGAATCCAAGGAGAATCATCATGGCGTTCAACATTCACAACCGTAACCTGCTCAGCCTGGAACACCACACCCCACGTGAGCTGCGCTACCTGCTCGACCTGTCCCGCGACCTGAAGCGCGCCAAGTACACCGGCACCGAGCAGCAACACCTGAAGGGCAACAACATCGCCCTGATCTTCGAAAAAACCTCGACCCGCACCCGCTGCGCGTTCGAAGTCGCCGCTTATGACCAGGGCGCCAACGTCACCTACATCGACCCGAACTCCTCGCAGATCGGCCACAAGGAAAGCATGAAGGACACCGCCCGCGTTCTGGGGCGCATGTACGACGCCATCGAGTACCGTGGCTTCAAGCAGGAAATCGTCGAAGAGCTGGCCAAGTTCGCCGGCGTACCGGTGTTCAACGGCCTGACCGATGAGTATCACCCAACGCAGATGATCGCCGACGTGCTGACCATGCGTGAGCACGCCGACAAGCCGATCCACGAGATCAGCTACGCCTACCTGGGCGACGCGCGCAACAACATGGGCAACTCGCTGCTGCTGATCGGCGCCAAACTCGGCATGGATGTGCGCATCTGCGCGCCGAAAGCCCTGTGGCCGCACGACGATCTGGTCGATCGCTGCAAAAAATACGCAGAGGAAAGCGGCGCCCGCATCACCCTGACCGAAGACCCGAAAGCGGCGGTCAAAGGCGTGGACTTCATCCACACCGACGTCTGGGTATCGATGGGCGAGCCGGTGGAAGCCTGGGCCGAGCGTATCCAGCAACTGCTGCCGTATCAGGTCAACGCCGAGCTGATGAAAGCCACCGGCAACCCGCGCACCAAGTTCATGCACTGCCTGCCGGCGTTCCACAACAGCGATACCAAGGTCGGCAAACAGATCGCCGAACAGTATCCGCACCTGGCCAACGGCATCGAAGTGACCGACGACGTGTTCGAGTCGCCGGCCTGCATCGCCTTCGAGCAAGCGGAAAACCGCATGCACACCATCAAGGCGATTCTGGTGTCGACCCTGGCTGATCTGTAAGCGTTGACCCTGACCTGCGGGCGTCGCCGAAGGCTGCGCCCGCAGGCTCACCGAATTCTGAAAGGACTGCATTATGCGTATCGTCGTAGCTCTGGGCGGTAACGCCCTGCTCCGCCGTGGTGAGCCGATGACCGCTGACAACCAGCGCGCCAACATCCGCATCGCCACCGAGCAAATCGCCAAGATCCACCCTGGCAACCAACTGGTCATCGCCCACGGCAATGGCCCGCAAGTCGGCCTGCTGTCGTTGCAGGCAGCGGCCTACACCTCTGTCACCCCTTACCCGCTGGACGTGCTCGGCGCCGAAACCGAAGGCATGATCGGCTACATCATCGAACAGGAACTGGGCAACCTGCTGGACTTCGAAGTCCCGTTCGCCACCCTGCTCACCCAGGTCGAAGTCGACGCCAACGACCCGGCTTTCAAGAATCCGACCAAACCGATCGGCCCGGTCTACGAGAAGGCCGAAGCAGAAAAACTCGCCGCTGAAAAAGGCTGGGCCATCGCCCCGGACGGCGACAAGTTCCGCCGTGTGGTGGCCAGCCCCCGGCCGAAACGCATCTTCGAAATCCGTCCGATCAAGTGGCTGCTGGACAAGGGCAGCATCGTGATCTGCGCCGGCGGTGGCGGCATCCCGACCATGTATGGCGCTCACGGCAAGCTGCAAGGCATCGAAGCGGTGATCGACAAGGACCTGTGCTCGGCGCTGCTGGCCGAACAACTGGAGGCGGACTTGCTGGTGATCGCCACCGACGTCAACGCGGCGTACATCGACTTCAAGAAACCCACCGAGAAAGCCATCGCCCAGGCCCACCCGGACGAACTCGAACGCCTGGGCTTCGCCGCCGGCTCCATGGGGCCGAAGGTGCAGGCAGCCTGTGAATTTGCGCGCCATACTGGCAAGGTCGCGGTGATCGGTTCGCTCTCGGACATCGAAGCCATCGTCCAGGGCACCGCCGGGACGCGAGTCAGCACGGCGACACCGGGCATCACCTACCGATAAAAAGAAACTCCGGGGGCAGACCTCAGGTCTGCCCTTCTCCCATGCCTTGAAAGGAGAAAACCATGGCCCAGTTCGAACCCGGTCATTTGCATATCGAGCGGCACGCGTTGACTGACGACGACGTCAATTACAACGTGCACCTCGACTATGAAGTGTTCACCGATCCTCAGAAAGGCAAAGGGATACAGTTCACCCTGCATGGCAGCATGCAGGGCAAAGAGGTCAACGAACCGTTCTTTCTGCCCAAGGAGGAAGCCTACAACTTCGCCCGCAACGTAACGCAGATTGCCGAAAAGTACGGCATTCCCAAGAGCCACAGCCAGATCGGCTCGGTGCACAAGCATTACGACCTGATGTTTGAGGACATCCGCATGAAGTTGAATATGAAATCCGGGGATCCGGTCAATCCCGAGCATTTCGAGTAACCCCCAAAGACCCCCTCACCCTAGCCCTCTCCCAGAGGGAGAGGGGACTGATCCGGGGATATTTCAGAGTTACACCGACCTGAACCTGCTCTGCCGAATCCATAATCGACTGGTTCTTTCAGGTCGATGTCAAACCTTAGACACCTCAGTCAGCTCCCTCTCCCTCCGGGAGAGGGCTGGGGTGAGGGGTGGATTTCGAGCACGACGCCATTCTCAAGATTTCACCCCAGTCCCCCATCAAGGCATACTTGCCCCCCTCCGCACTCCAGAACCCAGAACCGCCCCATGCGTATCCACGTCAGCTTCATCGACCGCGTCGGCATCACCCAGGAAGTCCTGGCTATCCTCGGCGGGCGCAATCTCAATCTGGATGCGGTGGAAATGATCCCGCCCAACGTCTACATCGACGCCCCGACCTTGAGCCCGCAAGTGCTCGAAGAACTGAAAGATGCGCTGTTTCGCGTGCGTGGTGTAGAAGCAGTAACCGTGGTCGACATCCTCCCCGGCCAGCGTCGGCACTTGCAGCTCGACGCATTGCTCGCGGCGATGACCGACCCGGTGCTGGCACTGGACAGCGCCGGCAAGGTGCTGCTGGCCAACCCGGCACTGATCGCCCTGTACGGCCGCGAGCCGGCTGGCGAAAGCGTTTCGGAACTGTTCAACGATCCGGGCCTGCTCGAAACCCTGCTCGAACAAGGCTTCCGCCTGCCGCTGCGGGAAATCACCGTCAACGGCCAGACCCTGTTGCTGGACGCCACGCCGATCACCGACGCCGGCGCCCTGCTGACCCTGTATCAACCCAACCGCATCGGCGAACAACTCTCGGCGTTGCACCACGACCATGCCGAAGGCTTTGATGCGCTGCTCGGTGAATCGCCGCCAATCCGCACCCTCAAGGCTCGCGCCCAACGCGTCGCGGCCCTCGACGCGCCGCTGCTGATCCAGGGCGAAACCGGCACCGGCAAGGAACTGGTGGCCCGCGCCTGCCACGCCATCAGCGCCCGGCACAGTGCGCCATTCCTCGCACTGAACTGCGCGGCCCTGCCGGAGAACCTCGCCGAAAGCGAACTGTTCGGCTACGCCCCCGGCGCCTTCACCGGCGCACAACGCGGCGGCAAACCGGGGCTGATGGAGCTGGCCAACCAGGGCACGGTGTTCCTCGACGAAATCGGCGAGATGTCGCCGTACTTGCAGGCCAAACTGCTGCGCTTTCTCAACGACGGCAGCTTCCGTCGGGTTGGCGGTGACCGAGAGGTAAAGGTCAACGTGCGGATCCTCAGCGCCACCCACCGCGACCTGGAAAAAATGGTCAGCGAAGGCCTGTTCCGCGAAGACCTGTTCTACCGCCTCAACGTGCTCAACGTCGAAGTGCCGCCACTGCGTGAACGTGGTCAGGACATTCTGTTGCTGGCGCGCTATTTCATGCAGCAGGCCTGCGCGCAGATCCAGCGCCCGGTCTGCCGCCTGGCCCCGGGCACCTATCCGGCGCTGCTCGGTAACCGCTGGCCAGGCAACGTGCGGCAATTGCAGAACGTGATCTTCCGCGCCGCCGCCATTTGCGAAAGCAGCCTGGTGGACATCGGCGACCTCGACATCGCCGGCACCTCCGTGGCACGCCAGACCGACACCGATGTCGACAGCCTGGAAGAAGCGGTCGAAGCCTTCGAAAAATCGCTGCTGGAAAAGCTCTACGTCAGCTACCCCTCGACCCGCCAACTGGCCAGCCGCCTGCAGACCTCGCACACCGCAATTGCCCATCGGCTGCGCAAGTACGGCATCCCCAACAAGCCCTGAACCGAACTCGGTCAAAAATGTGGGAGCGGGCTTGCTCCCACACGGTATGTGACGGATTCGAAATCCGTTCAAAAGCGACCTCCATCTGTACTGAAAGCGCTACAGCGGAACGATATCGCTACACCCTCCTCCGATCACCGCTGTGCAAGGCTTTGATCCGGTTCAGCTTTTTTCTTCGCCTCACGCTGTAGCGATTTCGCTACAGACAGTGCACTCGCGCTCGCCCTAAAATCAATCAAACCATTGATTTATAACGATATTTTTACTTTGGCCGCGTTCTTGCTAAGTAACCGTTCATAAAATCAGGGCATTGCCGCCCGAGTATTCCACCGCGTCCACCAGACGAGTCTGGCCCCTAGGAGATTCCATGAGCGAGTTGCGTTTTACTGAAGATCACGAATGGCTGCGCGCCGAAGCCGATGGTTCTGTCACCGTTGGCATCACCGCTTTCGCGCAGAACGCCCTGGGCGACGTGGTGTTCGTGCAACTGCCTGAATTGCAGGCTTACGAGAAAGGCGCCGAAGCCGCCACCGTGGAATCGGTAAAAGCCGCCAGCGGCGTTTACATGCCACTGGACGGTGAAGTCCTGGCCACCAACCCGGCCCTGGAAGACAGCCCTGAACTGGTGAACGAAGATCCGCTGGGCGAAGGCTGGTTCTTCCGCTTCAAGCCAGCCGACGCGACCGCCGTCGCCAAGCTGCTGGATCAGGACGCCTACGACCGCCTGATCAAAGCCCAAGCCGAAGCCTGAGGAACCTGACATGACCCAAGTAAATCTCGGCACTGCCAACGAATTCATCGCCCGTCACATCGGCCCGCGCGCCGGTGACGAGCAAGCCATGCTCAACAGCCTCGGCTTCGACTCGCTCGAAGCCCTGAGCGCCAGCGTCATCCCGGAAAGCATCAAGGGCACCAGCGTGCTCGGTCTGGACGACGGCCTGAGCGAAGCCGATGCCCTGGCAATGATCAAAGGCATCGCCGGCAAGAATCAATTGTTCAAGACCTACATCGGCCAGGGTTACTACAACTGCCACACGCCGTCGCCGATCCTGCGCAACCTGCTGGAAAACCCGGCCTGGTACACCGCTTACACTCCGTACCAGCCAGAAATTTCTCAGGGCCGTCTCGAAGCGCTGCTGAACTTCCAGACCCTGATCAGCGACCTCACCGGCCTGCCGATCGCCAACGCTTCCCTGCTCGACGAAGCTACCGCCGCTGCCGAAGCCATGACCTTCTGCAAACGCCTGAGCAAGAACAAGGGCAGCCACCAGTTCTTCGCCTCGATCCACAGCCACCCGCAAACTCTTGACGTGCTGCGCACCCGTGCCGAGCCACTGGGCATCGACGTGGTGGTGGGCGATGAGCGCGAACTGACCGACGTGACGCCGTTCTTCGGCGCACTGCTGCAATACCCGGCCAGCAACGGCGATGTGTTCGACTACCGCGAACTGACCGAACGCTTCCACGCTGCCAACGCACTGGTCGCCGTGGCCGCTGACCTGCTGGCCCTGACCCTGCTGACTCCGCCGGGCGAATTCGGCGCAGACGTGGCCATCGGCAGCGCGCAACGCTTCGGCGTGCCGCTGGGCTTCGGTGGCCCGCACGCGGCTTACTTCTCCACCAAAGATGCGTTCAAGCGCGACATGCCGGGCCGTCTGGTCGGTGTTTCGGTTGACCGCTTCGGCAAGCCGGCCCTGCGTCTGGCGATGCAGACCCGCGAGCAACACATCCGCCGCGAGAAAGCCACGTCGAACATCTGCACCGCACAAGTGCTGCTGGCCAACATCGCCAGCATGTACGCCGTGTATCACGGCCCGAAAGGCCTGACCCAGATCGCCAACCGCGTGCATCACCTGACCGCGATTCTGGCCAAGGGCCTGAGCGCACTGGGCGTGAACGTCGAGCAAGCGAGCTTCTTCGACACCCTGACCCTCGCCACCGGCGCGCAAACCGCCGCGCTGCACGACAAGGCTCGCGCCCAACAGATCAACCTGCGTGTGATCGACACTCAGCGTCTGGGCCTGTCGGTCGACGAAACCACCACCCAGGCCGACATCGAAACCCTGTGGGGCCTGTTCGCCGACGGCAAGACTCTGCCGGATTTCGCTGCGCTGGCCGCTGCCGCGCAAAGCACGATTCCGGCTTCGCTGGTTCGTCAGTCGCCGATCCTCAGCCACCCGGTGTTCAACCGCTATCACTCGGAAACCGAGCTGATGCGCTACCTGCGCAAACTGGCGGACAAGGATCTGGCGCTGGATCGCACCATGATCCCGTTGGGCTCGTGCACCATGAAACTCAACGCCGCCAGCGAAATGATCCCGGTGACCTGGGCCGAATTCGGCGCCCTGCACCCGTTCGCCCCGGCCGAGCAAAGCGCCGGTTACCAGCAACTGACCGACGAACTGGAAGCGATGCTTTGCGCCGCAACCGGTTACGACTCGATCTCGCTGCAGCCGAACGCTGGTTCCCAGGGTGAGTACGCAGGTCTGCTGGCGATTCGCGCCTATCACCAGAGCCGTGGCGAAGACCGTCGCGACATCTGCCTGATCCCGTCGTCCGCCCACGGCACCAACCCGGCGACCGCCAACATGGCCGGCATGCGCGTGGTCGTGACCGCGTGCGACGCCCGTGGCAACGTGGACATCGAAGACCTGCGCGCCAAGGCCATCGAGCACCGCGAACACCTCGCGGCGCTGATGATCACCTACCCGTCGACCCACGGCGTGTTCGAAGAAGGCATCCGCGAAATCTGCGGCATCATTCATGACAACGGCGGCCAGGTGTACATCGACGGCGCCAACATGAACGCGATGGTCGGCCTCTGCGCACCGGGCAAGTTCGGCGGCGACGTCTCGCACCTGAACCTGCACAAGACTTTCTGCATTCCGCACGGCGGTGGCGGCCCGGGCGTCGGCCCGATCGGCGTGAAATCGCACCTGACCCCGTTCCTGCCGGGCCACGGCCACATGGAACGCAAGGAAGGCGCGGTCTGCGCAGCACCGTTCGGCAGCGCGAGCATTCTGCCGATCACCTGGATGTACATTCGCATGATGGGTGGCGCAGGCCTGAAGCGCGCTTCGCAACTGGCGATCCTCAATGCCAACTACATTTCCCGTCGCCTGGAAGAGCACTACCCAGTGCTGTATACCGGCAGCAACGGTCTGGTGGCGCACGAGTGCATTCTGGATCTGCGCCCGTTGAAAGACAGCAGCGGCATCAGCGTCGATGACGTCGCCAAGCGTCTGATCGACTTCGGCTTCCACGCCCCGACCATGTCGTTCCCGGTGGCCGGCACGCTGATGATCGAGCCGACCGAAAGCGAATCCAAGGAAGAACTGGACCGCTTCTGCGACGCCATGATCCGCATCCGCGAAGAAATTCGCGCGGTGGAAAACGGCACCCTGGACAAGGACGACAACCCGCTGAAGAACGCTCCGCACACGGCGGCAGAGCTGGTCGGCGAGTGGACTCACCCGTACAGCCGCGAACAAGCGGTATACCCGGTGGCGTCGTTGATCGAAGGCAAGTACTGGCCGCCGGTCGGTCGCGTCGACAACGTGTTCGGCGACCGCAACCTGGTCTGCGCCTGCCCGTCGATCGAAAGCTACGCTTAAACGAATGAGGGGCAGGTTTTACTTGCCCCGATTTCAGCAACACCAAAAATCCCTGTGGGAGCTGGCTTGCCAGCGATGAGGGCGAATCAGCCTCCATCCCTGTTGCCTGACACTCCGCCATCGCTGGCAAGCCAGCTCCCACACGAAATGCATCAAGCCTGATATCCCGCCAATTCCTATAACAAGAAACCGGAGAACAACCATGTCGTTAAGCGTGTTCGACCTGTTCAAGATTGGCATCGGCCCCTCCAGCTCCCACACCGTTGGCCCGATGCGCGCTGCCGCGCGCTTCGTCGAAGGACTGCGCCGGGAAAACCTGTTGTCGGCCACCGCCAGCGTCAGGGTCGAGTTGTATGGATCCCTCGGCGCCACCGGCAAGGGTCACGGCAGCGACAAGGCCGTACTGCTGGGCCTGGAAGGTGAACATCCGGACACCGTGGATACTGAAACCGTCGCCGCCCGTCTCTCGGAGATTCGTGGCAACGGGCGCTTGAACCTGCTCGGCGAACACAGCATTGCGTTCAACGAGAAAGAACACCTGGCCATGATCCGCAAGCCGTTGGCCTATCACCCCAACGGCATGATCTTCCGCGCCTTCGATGCGGCGGGATTACAAATCCGCAGCCGCGAGTACTACTCGGTCGGCGGTGGTTTTGTGGTCGACGAAGATGCGGCCGGCGCCGACCGCATCGTCGAAGACTCCACCCCGCTGACCTTCCCGTTCAAGAGTGCCAAGGACTTGCTCGGTCATTGCGCCACCTATGGTCTGTCGATCAGTCAGGTGATGCTGGCCAACGAAAGCGCCTGGCGCCCGGAGGCGGAAACCCGTGCCGGCCTGCTGAAAATCTGGCAAGTGATGCAGGACTGTGTGGCCGCCGGCTGTCGCAACGAAGGCATTCTGCCGGGCGGTCTGAAGGTCAAGCGGCGGGCGGCGGCGTTGCACCGGCAATTGTGCAAGAACCCGGAATCGTCGCTGCGCGATCCGCTGTCGGTGCTGGACTGGGTCAACCTCTACGCCCTCGCCGTCAACGAAGAAAACGCCAACGGCGGGCGCGTGGTCACGGCACCAACCAATGGCGCAGCGGGGATCATCCCTGCGGTGCTGCATTACTACATGCGCTTCATTCCCGGTGCGAACGATGACGGCGTGGTGCGCTTCCTGCTCACCGCCGCGGCCATCGGCATTCTGTACAAGGAAAACGCCTCGATCTCCGGTGCCGAAGTCGGTTGTCAGGGCGAGGTCGGCGTGGCCTGTTCGATGGCGGCCGGCGCGTTGTGCGAAGTCCTTGGCGGCAGCGTGCAACAAGTCGAAAACGCCGCTGAAATCGGCATGGAACACAACCTCGGCCTGACCTGCGATCCGATTGGCGGGCTGGTGCAGGTGCCGTGCATCGAGCGCAACGCCATGGGTTCGGTCAAGGCGATCAACGCCGTGCGCATGGCCATGCGCGGAGACGGGCAGCACTTCGTCTCCCTCGACAAGGTCATCCGCACCATGCGCCAGACCGGCGCCGACATGAAAAGCAAATACAAGGAGACCGCCCGTGGCGGTCTGGCGGTCAACATTATCGAGTGCTGATCGCGCCATAAACTCGCTCTCCCTTTGGGAGAGAACACAAAACTGGCCCCCTCTCCCTCCGGGAGAGGGTTGGTGTGAATCAAGGAGTCACGCATGTCCACCGAACAACTGTCGAAAACCCCGCTGCACGCTCTGCACCTCGAACTCGGCGCCCGCATGGTGCCGTTCGCCGGCTACGACATGCCGGTGCAATACCCGCTGGGCGTGATGAAAGAACACCAGCACACCCGTGAGCAGGCCGGGCTGTTCGATGTCTCGCACATGGGCCAGATCCGCCTGACCGGCGCCAATGCCGCCAAAGCCCTGGAAACCCTGGTGCCGGTGGACATCATCGATCTGCCGGTGGGCATGCAGCGCTACGCGATGTTCACCAACGAAACCGGCGGTATTCTCGATGACCTGATGGTCGCCAATCTCGGCAACGACGAGCTGTTCCTGGTGGTCAACGCCGCGTGCAAGGACCAGGATCTGGCCCATCTGCAAAAACACATCGGCGACCAGTGCAAGATCGAGCAACTGTTCGAAGAACGCGCCCTGCTCGCCCTGCAAGGCCCCGCCGCCGTGACCGTGCTGGCACGCCTGGCACCGGAAGTGGCGAAAATGACTTTCATGCAATTCACTCGCGTGAAGCTGCTGGGCGTTGACTGCTTTGTCAGCCGTTCGGGCTACACCGGTGAAGACGGTTTCGAAATCTCGGTTCCGGCAGTCGACGCGGAAAAACTCGCCCGCGCCCTGCTGGCCGAACCGGAAGTCGCCGCCATCGGCCTCGGCGCCCGTGACTCGCTGCGCCTGGAAGCCGGCCTGTGCCTGTACGGCCACGACATGAACACCGAGACCACCCCGATCGAAGCCAGCCTGCTGTGGGCAATCTCCAAACCTCGGCGTGCCGATGGTGCGCGCGCCGGTGGTTTCCCGGGTGCGGAGCAAGTCTTCGCTCAACAGCAAAACGGCGTGTCGCGCAAACGCGTCGGCCTGCTGCCGCAAGAGCGTACGCCGGTCCGAGAAGGTGCAGAGATCGTCAACGAAGCGGGCGAGATCATCGGCAGCGTGTGCAGTGGCGGTTTCGGCCCGACCCTGGGTGGCCCGTTGGCCATGGGTTACCTGGACAGCGCCTACGTCGCACTCGATACGCCAGTCTGGGCGATTGTCCGTGGGAAAAAGGTGCCATTGCTTGTAAGCAAAATGCCATTTGTTCCACAACGCTACTATCGCGGTTGATTGACTGTTTCTATAAGTAACGCGATTGCGTTATGCGTGCACTAATGTGTAACGCAATCGCCATAAAACAGTGCACTCTGTTTACATTCGATTCGAATATGAACTTGGCTTATAACGTTCGAAAACAATTGAACAAGCTAATCGTATAAGCCGGACTAGTGAATCGACTAAGTGCCGGCAAGGGCAGGAAAACCGGGGCCTTCGCGGGGCTTGTTTTTCCTCCCGTAGTTGGCGTAGAGTTTGTCCACTGTGTTTGCATGGGTCAGCTTGGAATCGTGACCTGGGCAGTAGCCTACAAGTTAGCTACATCCCGTTCGACGTCTTCTTACTCTCCTGCAACCAGCCCCAGTACTCTTTCATGAGGAAGAGACTGTCATCAATTTTTGCGTCAAAGGAAATAAGAAATGTCCCAACGTCAGAGCGGTACCGTCAAGTGGTTTAACGACGAGAAAGGTTTTGGTTTTATCACTCCAGAAAGCGGTCCGGATCTGTTCGTGCATTTCCGCGCCATTCAGGGCAACGGCTTCAAGAGCCTGAAAGAAGGCCAGAAAGTGACCTTCGTTGCAGTGCAAGGCCAGAAAGGCATGCAAGCTGACGAAGTCATCGCAGAAGCCTGATTTTCTGTAACGAAAAAGCCCCTGATATTGATATCAGGGGCTTTTTTGTGGGCGCAAATCCGTAAAATGGCGCTTCACTTTCCGTCCAGAGGCTGCCATGTCGAAACACCTGCTCACGCCCCAGGGCAATTTCCCCGCCGTCGGCCTAGGCCGTCGTCTGGCAGCGATGTTCTATGACTTTCTGCTGTGCACCGCCCTGCTGATCGTGACCGGTGGCGTCTACAAGATGATCCAGGCCGCGATCATCGGTGAGGAGCGTCTGCGGGTTCTGACCGACGCCGGGCAGCTGGATGGCGATCCTCTCTACTCCACGGTGCTGCTGCTGGTGCTGTTTGGTTTCTTCGCCAAGTTCTGGACTCACGCCGGGCAGACGCTGGGCATGCAGGTCTGGGGCATTCGCGTGCAGAACGCTGATGGCACTGCAATCAGCCTGTGGCAGGCGTTGCTGCGGTTCATGGTGTCGATTGCATCGTGGCTCTGCCTGGGCCTGGGGTTCTTCTGGTCACTGTTCGACAAACAGAAACGCGCCTGGCATGACATCTACTCCGACACGCAGCTTGTGCGAATTCCGAAGAAAGCCAAATAATCCTCCAGATGCAAAAACGCCCCGATCCAATCGGGGCGTTTTTGTTTGCGTCGCAAGGTCAGGCGTTGCCGGCCAGTTTCATCCGCGCGGCTTGAGTGAAGTCGAGCATGCGCTTGAGCGGGCGGATCGCTTGAGGAATGAGAGCCGGGTCGACAAAGATCTCGTTCGAACCTTCCTTCAGGCACTTGAGCGTGCGCTCAAGGGTGTTCATGGCCATCCACGGGCAATGTGCGCAACTGCGGCATGCCGCGCCGTTACCGGCGGTTGGCGCTTCGATGAAGACCTTGTCCGGGCACAGCTGCTGCATCTTGTAGAAGATGCCGCGGTCGGTAGCGACGATCAAAGTCTTGTTCGGCAGCGATTGAGCGGCGGCAATCAACTGACTGGTGGAACCGACAGCGTCCGCCAACTCGATCACCGAGGTCGGCGACTCCGGATGCACCAGAATGGCGGCGTCCGGGTACAGCGCTTTCATGTCTTCCAGCTGCTTGGACTTGAATTCCTCGTGAACGATGCAGGCACCATCCCAGAGCAGCATGTCGGCGCCGGTCTGACGCTGGATGTAGGTGCCCAGGTGCTTGTCCGGCCCCCAGATGATGGTTTCGCCGTTGTCCATCAGGCTTTCGACGATCTCCAGCGCGCAGCTCGATGTCACCACCCAGTCGGCCCGGGCTTTGACGGCGGCCGAGGTGTTGGCATACACCACCACGGTGCGCTCCGGATGTTGATCGCAGAACGCCGAGAACTCGTCCACCGGGCAACCCAGATCCAGCGAGCAGGTCGCTTCCAGGGTCGGCATCAGCACGCGCTTTTCAGGGTTGAGAATCTTCGCGGTCTCGCCCATGAATTTCACGCCGGCGACCACCACGGTCTTGGCCGGATGGGCGTTGCCGAAGCGGGCCATTTCCAGTGAATCGGAAACGCAACCGCCGGTCTCTTCGGCGAGGGCCTGGATGATCGGATCGCAATAAAAGTGGGCAACCAGCACCGCGTCCTGAGCCTTGAGCTCGGCGGCGATGGCGGAACGGTAATAAGCCTCTTCCTCGGCCGTCAGCGGTTTGGGCTGTTTGGCGTCGAGGTGGGCTTGTACCAGAAGGCGTTCGGAAATCTGCGTCATGTTCGCAAGACCTGCAGGCGCATTCGCGCGAAAGTCGAGTATACACCCGGCTCCGGACCGCTTGAGGGTACCGCCGGGAGAGTGAGTATTATCAGGCACGGACAGCATTGAAGCTGCGCAAGGCTACAGAATATCCCGTTGATACAAAAGATGATTCTGACCTGCGTCACGGCAGGAAGAAACGAAGGGAGAGATGCCCGAATCACAGGCAAAAAAAAACCCGGAAATCCTCACTTTAGTGGGCCTTCCGGATTTTCTAAACCGCCAAATATGGTGGGTCGTGTGGGATTCGAACCTACGACCAATTGGTTAAAAGCCAACTGCTCTACCAACTGAGCTAACGACCCGCTGTGTGGTGGCGCGTATAATACTGATTTTTAAGGACTATTCAACACCTAATTTGAAAAAAATCAAAAATAACGTGTCGGGTCGCTGATTCCGGCCGCCGCGAAGCCTTCTGCACGCAGTCGGCAGCTGTCGCATTTACCGCAAGCACGGCCGTCATCGTCAGCCTGATAGCAGGAAACGGTCAGCCCGTAATCAACGCCAAGCTTCACGCCCGCCTGGACGATCTGCGCCTTGCTCAAGTTCTGCAGCGGTGCCTGGATGCGGAAACCATTACCTTCGACGCCAGCCTTGGTCGCCAGATTGGCCATGCGCTCGAACGACTCGATGAACTCGGGACGGCAATCCGGGTAACCGGAGTAATCCACTGCGTTGACGCCGATAAAGATGTCACGGGCGCCGAGCACTTCAGCCCAGCCGAGAGCCAGCGACAGGAATACCGTGTTGCGTGCCGGCACGTAAGTCACCGGGATGCCTTCGCCCAGCTCTTCCGGGATGTCGATGCTGGTGTCGGTCAGGGCCGAGCCGCCCATGCCGTTCAGGTTCAGGCCGATCACCTTGTGCTCGACCACACCCAGATCGCGGGCAACGCGCGCAGCGGCATGCAGTTCGGCGTGGGAACGCTGACCGTAATCGAAACTCATGGTGTAGCAGGCGTAGCCTTCAGCGCGGGCCATGGCCACCACCGTAGCCGAGTCCAGACCACCCGACAGCAGGATTACCGCACGTTTTTGGCTAGTGTTCAGTTGTTCAGTCATCTCAGCGCCCCGGCTCATCATTCCATAGATATTTATGCAGCTGCAGTTGCAGGCGCACTGGCAGGTTATCCGCCACCACCCAGTCCGCCAGATCCCGAGCGTTCAGGTCGTGGTGACTTGGGGAAAACAGCACTTCACCTGCACGTCGCTCAAGACCGTACTGGATCAGCTTCGATACCGCCCAGTCATAGTCCTCCCGCGAGCAGATGACAAACTTCACCTGATCGTTGGGCGTCAGCAGATCGATGTTCTCGTAACGGTTGCGATGGGCTTCTTTGGAGTCAGGCGTCTTCAGGTCGACCACCCTACTGACCCGTGGATCGACCGCCGAGATGTCGAGGGCGCCGCTGGTTTCCAGCGAGACTTCGTAGCCGGCATCGCACAACCGTTTGAGCAAAGGGATGGCATTGGGCTGTGCCAGCGGCTCACCGCCCGTGACACAGACGTAGCGCGGGCGAAAGCCGGCCACTTGCTCGAGGATGTCGTCGAGGGTACGGATCGTGCCACCGCTGAACGCGTAGGCGCTGTCGCAGTATTGGCAACGCAATGGGCAACCGGTCAGGCGCACAAAAACAGTGGGCAGCCCGGCAGTCCGCGTTTCCCCCTGCAACGAGTAGAAAACTTCGGTAATTCTCAATGTGTCTTGCATAGTCGCCACGGGCGTAACAGCTAAACAGGCTGTCCGCCTCCGTCAGGCACTTCAGGCAACCCCGCCAACGCGTAGATCACCAGAAGCGTGTTTCATAAAAGGGCGTGAATTCTAACGAAAAAACCCGCGACAAGCGCGGGTTTCTTCCAAACGGGTCAAAGCTGTTACATGCGTTGCAGATCGCGCTGGGCCAACTGAGCGGCGGACGTGCCCGGATATTGGGCCACCACCTGCTGCAGAATGCCTTTGACCTTGTCGGTATGACCGAGGCGACGCTCTACATCAGCCAGCTTGTACAGCGAATCCGGCACTTTGGCGTGCTTGGGATACAGCTGTGAAACCTTGGCGAAAGCCTGACCTGCACCTTGCAGATCGCCTTTGGCCAGGTTCACTTCACCCAGCCAGTACTGGGCGTTGCCCGCGTATTGGCTGTTCGGGTATTTACGCAGGAAAGCGGCAAACGCTTGGCTGGCCTTGTCGAAATCCTTGGCCTTGATCAGGTCGAAAGCTGCATCGTAATACAGCTTTTCCTTGGCCGGATCAGCCGGTTCGCCACCTGCGGCAGGTGCCTGGGCGGCCGCAGCAGCCCCGGCTCCAGCGGCGGCACCGGCAGCAGCACTTGCATCGCCACCGGCAGAAGAATTCTCGGGAGTCGCGGCAGGTGCAACGCCGGATCCTATGCGCCGATCAAGATCCTGGTATCGCTCCAGGGATTCCTGCTTCATGCGCGAAACTTGGTTCTGCAGTTCTTCGATCACGCCTTGCTGGCGCGACAGTTGATCCTGCATTTGTTGCAGTTGGTTGAACAGCATGCCTTGTGCCGAGGCAGGGGCCGAAGCCGCTCCCCCGGCATAGGCGCCGTTCGTACCGTAACCTGCAGGCGGATAACTGCTCCCGCTATTGTTATAACCGGAGTTGTCATCGACCACAGGAACCGCAGCCCACGCCGCAAGCGGCGCGAGGCTGAGAGCCAGAACAGTTACAGCACGACGGCACGTTCGCATATCGAATTACTTACGCAGTTCGACGCGACGGTTTTGAGCCCAGGACTGCTCGTCGTTGCCGGTAGCAACTGGACGCTCTTCGCCGTAGGAAACCAGTTCCAGCTGAGCTGGGGAAACACCTTGCAGTACCAGGTAGCGCTGAACGGCTTTCGCACGACGCTCGCCCAGTGCCATGTTGTACTCACGAGTACCACGTTCGTCGGTGTTGCCTTCCAGAACAACGCGAGCGCCGTTTGCTTTCAGGTCTTTGGCGTGAACGTCCAGAGCGCGCATGGCTTCTGGCTTCAGGTCCGAGCTGTCGTATTCGAAGTAGAAGGTGGTGATTGCGCGCAGAGCAGCTTCTTCGCTCAGGGAACCGTCAACTGCACCAGTGTTTGCGCCGTAACCAGCGTTTGGATCAACAGCGCCTTCACCGGCGTTGTCGCCGCCTTTGGACGAGCAACCTACAGCTACAGCCATGGCCAGAGCCAGCGCAGCAAATTTACCAAACTTCAGCATTTCCATCGTGAAACTCCTAATGAACCCCAGTGTGTTAAGTAAAACGTAAAGCGCCGCGTCAGTTCAGGTAAGGGGACCAGGACGGTTCTCTGACTTCGCCTTGAGCGGTAGGAAGCGGGAGCCTCACGCGTCCATTAATGGACACGAGCATCAAGACTCCCCGGCCCTGCTGGCGGGTGGCGTAGATTACCATGGTGCCGTTGGGCGCAACAGTAGGCGACTCGTCCAGAGTGCTATCAGTGAGGATTTTTACACTTCCGCGCTGCAAATCCTGAGCCGCCACTTTGAAATTGGTGAAACCGTCCTGACGATGGATCATCACCAGGGTCTTTTCATCCGCCGAAAGCTTCGGGTTGGCGTTGTAGTTGCCCACGAACGTCACACGCTCGGCACCGCCGCCACCAGCGCTGGTCTTGTAGATCTGCGGTTTGCCGCCACGGTCGGAGGTGAAGTAGATGGTCGAGCCATCCTTGCCCCAGTACGGTTCGGTGTTGATGCCAGGACCTGCAGTCACGCGAGTGATCTGACGCGAACCGAGGTTCATCACGTAGATGTCAGGGTTACCGTCTTTCGACAGTACGAACGCCAGGCGATTGCCGTCCGGCGACCAGGCAGGCGCGCCGTTCAGGCCTTCGAAGTTGGTGATCTGCTCACGGCGACCGGTGTCGATGTTCTGCATGAAGATGCGCGGACGCTTCTGTTCGAACGACACGTAGGCGATACGCTTGCCGTCCGGTGCAAAACGCGGCGACAGGATCGGCTCGCGCGATTGCAGCAGGGTCACGGCGCGGGCGCCGTCATAGTCCGAACGCTGCAGGGTGTAACGGGTGTTCTTCTCGGAGAAACGCTCGGCTGTGACGTACAGCAGGCGAGTCGAGAATGCACCTTTGATGCCGGTCAGTTTTTCGAACGACTGGTCCGAGATGTAGTGCGCCATGTCACGCAGCTGTTCGGTGGTACCGGACACACTGCCGTCAGCCACTTTCTGTTCGGTGGCGACGTTGAATAGAGCCCACTGCACCTGCAGACGGCCGCCGGCCGGCACGATGCTGCCGACCATCATGTATTGCGCGCCCACCGCCTTCCAGTCACGGAAGATGATTTCGCTCGGCTGGCTTGGCTGGCTGATCATGTTTTGCTTTGGAATCGGCGAGTAATAGCCCGAGTTGCGCAAATCGTTACCAATGATTTCAGCCATGTCATCCGGCAGGACGGCACCGCCCTGGAAACCGAACGGTACGACGGCGATCGGCGTTGCCCGATCGCTGCCGCTGGTGACCAGAATGTTCTTTTCATCCGCCATCGCGATCCCTGCCATGCAGCAGATCACGACCAGCATTCCTCGAAGAAGGTTTCTCACAAGGCTAGATCCTCAGGTGTGAATGTCATCTTGAATGAACGATACGGAGCGAAATCGCTCGGCTTCATTCCCTGCATTTCCGTCAAACGTCCAATATTCTTGACCGCTGCCACTGCCGACGCATCGAACGGACCGTCGCCACTGGACTTGGCCACGCTGACCGAAGTCACCGTACCGTCCGGCAACATGCCGATCTGCAGCACAACCGTCATGCCTTTGCGTGCCGAAGGTGGACGTGCCCAGCCTTCCGCTGCCCGCGCACGAATCAGGTCATCGAAACTGCCCGCGACTTCATCGCCCTGCTCATCGGCCAAGGCCTGCTGGCGCTGCGGCGTGTCGGAAAGCAAATCTGCCAGGGCCTGAGCCTTTTTGTCTTCGGCGGATTTACGTGCCGCTTCCTGCGCTTTCTTCTTCGCAGCATCGGCAGCAGCTTTCTTCTTCGCGTCTTCGGCGACTTTCTTCTTCGCCTCTTCAGCTTCAGCTTTCTTCTTGGCGTCTTCGGCGGCTTTCTTCTTCGCGTCTTCGACGATCTTCTTCTTGGCTTCTTCAGCGGCCGCTTTCTTGGCCTCTTCTTCAGCAGCCTTCTTGGCTTCTTCTTCGGCTTTCTTCTTGGCTATATCAGCCAATTGTTTCTCTTCTGCCTTCTTGGCTTCGGCGGCTTTCTTCGCGTCGTCGGCTTTCTTGGCTTCATCAGCCTTCTTCGCCTCGTCCGCTTTCTTCGCCTCATCGGCCTTCTTGGCTTCCTCGGCCTTTTGAGCCGCTTCTTCTTTCTTTTGTTCCGCAGCCTTCACCGCTTCCTGCTCGACCTTTTTCTGCTCCATCTGCTCGACTTCGGTCTGGCGCGCGGCGGATTTCTTCGCCTCACCCGCAATCTTCTGATTGGTCTGGGTGGTTGCCTGACTTTTCGATTTCAGCTGGTACAGGGTCGCCTGGACAATCGGCTTGGCCGGCGGCAACTCCGGAGTCAGGGCGAAACTGACGAACAGCATGCCGAACACCAGCACGTGCAAGCCAATCGCCCAGACACTGGGCCAGAAGTAGCTTTCCGAGGCGGACGGCTCTCGCTGTTGCTGCATCAGGGCGCCTCGGTGATCAAGCCAACGTTACCGACCCCGGCTTTCTGCAACCCGCCCATGGCGCCCATGACGGAGCCATAATCGACGGACTTGTCGCCACGGATGAAGACCTGGGTACGCTTGCCGCCTTCAGTGCCGGCGCGAATGATCTTGGTCACCGCGTCGGTCATCTGTGGCAGGGTCATGGCCCGGTCCTGCTGCTTCTCGGTGTCGACTTCGCTGCCAAGGTTCCAGTAGTAGGTCTTGTCCGACTTGATCGAAATGGTCAGCACCTGGGTGTTGTTGTCCTGCGGCAAGGCTTCGCTGGAAACCTTGGGCAGATCCACTTTCACGCCCTGATTGAGCATCGGCGCAGTCACCATGAAGATGACCAGCAGCACCAGCATCACGTCGATGTAAGGCACTACGTTCATCTCGGCGACCGGCTTGCGCTTGTGTCGGGCTCGAGTGATTAAAGCCATCGGGAAATACCTGCTTATTCTTCGCTGGTGTGCACTTTGCGGTGCAGGATCGCCTGGAACTCATCGGCGAAGGTGTAGTAGCGGCTCAGCAAGGTTTCGCTGCGGGCAGAGAAACGGTTGTAAGCAATAACGGCCGGGATCGCGGCGAACAGACCGATCGCGGTGGCGATCAGGGCTTCGGCGATGCCGGGTGCGACGGTGGCCAGAGTGGCCTGCTGGGCGCTGGCCAGACCACGGAAGGAGTTCATGATCCCCCAGACGGTACCGAACAGACCGATGTACGGGCTGACGGAACCTACGGTGGCGAGGAACGGCAGGCTCTGCTCGAGTTTCTCTTCCTCACGGGAGATGGCGACGCGCATGGCACGGGCCACGCCTTCCATCACCGCTTCAGGATCGACGCCTGGCTGCTGACGCAGACGGGAGAACTCCTTGAAGCCGGCACGGAAGATCTGCTCGACGCCGGAATCCGGATCCGGATTGCTGCCAGCCTGACGGTAGAGTTTGGACAGGTCGATACCCGACCAGAATCGCTCCTCGAAGCTCTCGAGGGCACGTCGACCGGCGCGTATCAGATTGCTGCGCTGAAAGATCATGATCCATGAGGTCACCGATGCGGCCACCAGAGTCAACATTACCAACTGCACCACGATGCTGGCATTGCTGACCAGGCTCCACATGGAGGAATGGTCGACGACGTTAGCTTCCACGCTTTATCTCCTGCTTTGAGTGTGTACCCGTGCCGACCGCGTCGGCAAAGGCCGCACGCAGGTCTTCGGGAAGGGCCCGGGGTTTCAAACTGTTAGTGCGCACACAGGCCACCAGAAACTGCCCTTCGCAGAGCAGCACATTATCCGTTGCCCGCCTGACCTGCTGTCGAAAGCGCAGGCTGGCACGGTTCAATTCGATTACATCAGCGCTTACCAGAAGCTCGTCATCCAGTCGCGCCGGCGCGTGATAACGCGCTTCGCTGGAATGCACGACGAACAACAGGTCCTCCCCTGCCAGCGCCGACTGGGCAAAGCCCAGCTCCCGGAGCCGCTCGGTTCGAGCCCGTTCCATAAACTTGAGGTAATTAACGTAATACACGATGCCGCCCGCATCGGTGTCCTCGTAATAAACGCGACAACGATGTGCGAACGGCTCAAGCCCGTTTTGCGCGCGCATACTCTAGTGCTTACTCCTCGGGTTGCCAATCCGGCCAGGCAACTGTTTTTCATTGTTGGAAGGCTTTACCGCAAAAGTACCGTCCTGTGACAGTACAAACGCTGAATAAATCGACAATAAATGTGTATCAATCGTCCACGGCATCGAGAAACTCGTCTACCACGGGCATCTCGCCCATTCGTGTCGGAATGTTTAAACCAAAATGCAGGTACGCGTGACGGGTAACCACCCTGCCCCGCGGCGTACGCATGATGTAGCCCTGCTGAATCAGGTACGGCTCGAGCACGTCTTCAATGGTGTGGCGCTCTTCGCTGATCGCCGCCGCCAGACTGTCAATGCCTACCGGGCCGCCGTCAAACTTCTCGATCATGGTCAACAGCAGACGCCGGTCCTGATGATCGAAACCATGCTCGTCGACATCCAGCAGGTTCAACGCCAGATCTGCGACGGATTTGGTGATGTGGCCCTTGGCCCGGACTTCGGCGAAATCCCGCACCCGACGCAGCAGTCGGTTGGCGATCCGCGGCGTGCCACGTGCACGACGGGCAATCTCGAAAGACCCTTCCGGATCCAGCGGCAAGCCGAGGATATTCGCCGAACGGCTGACAATCGTCGCCAGGTCAGCGGTGCTGTAGAACTCGAGACGCTGGACGATGCCGAAACGGTCGCGCAACGGGTTGGTCAGCATGCCCGCCCGCGTCGTCGCGCCAACCAGGGTGAACGGTGGCAGATCAAGTTTGATCGAACGCGCCGCCGGACCTTCACCGATCATGATGTCGAGCTGGAAATCTTCCATGGCCGGGTACAGCACTTCTTCGACGATCGGCGACAGACGATGGATTTCATCGATGAACAGCACGTCGTGCGGCTCAAGATTGGTCAACAGCGCCGCCAGATCACCCGGACGTTCCAGCACCGGGCCGGAAGTGCTCTTGATCGACACACCCATTTCCTGAGCAATGATGTTCGCCAAGGTAGTTTTACCCAGCCCCGGCGGACCGAAGATCAGGGTGTGGTCGAGGGATTCGCTACGGCCACGGGCGGCCTGGATAAACAGTTCCATCTGCTCGCGAACGGTCGGCTGGCCGATGTACTCGGCCAGGCTGACGGGACGTATCGCCCGATCCTGGACTTCTTCGCGCTCACGCGGACTGTGCGTGGCGGCGATCAGACGATCAGCTTCAATCACTTAAATCATTCCCTTCAGGGCGCGTCGAATCATGTCTTCGCTGCTCAGGCCTTTCTCTTTGATCGCGGAAATCGCCTTGCTCGCTTCCTGTGGCTTGTAGCCCAGGGAAATCAGCGCGCTGACCGCATCGTTCTCGGCCGTATTGACTGGCGCCGGGCCGTCCGGCTGGTTCGGCACCAGCGCGAACATGGCCGGCGACGTTTCCCAGGCCTTGAAGCGATCCTTGAGCTCGACCAGCAGACGCTCGGCGGTTTTCTTGCCCACGCCCGGCACCTTAGTCAGCGCCGAGGTGTCCTGGGACTGTACGCAGCGGATCAGTTCGTCGACTTCCAGACTCGACATCAAGGCCAGGGCCAGTTTCGGCCCTACACCGTTGAGACGGATCAACTCGCGAAAAAAGTCTCGCTCACGCTTGCCGGCAAAACCATAGAGTAACTGTGCGTCTTCGCGTACGACCAAATGGGTGTGCAAGGTCAGCGGTTCACCGACCGACGGCAGACGATAAAGGGTGGTCATGGGCACTTCCAGCTCATACCCGAGGCCGTTTACATCCAGAATCAGGTGCGGCGGCTGTTTCTCAGCCAGAGTACCGCGCAAGCGTCCAATCACGTTTCAGATCCTTGAGCGTTGGCCAGCCGTGGGCTGGCGACCGACAGAGCATGGATTCACGGCCGACAACCCAGGCACGAAATCCACATTCCGTAAAAATGACTGCTGATGCTATCAGAGACGCAGGCGCCCGCCACGACTGCGTGCCGTTCCCAAGCCGTGCGGTAACAGACTGGAGCGGGTGTGGGCGTGACAAATGGCAATCGCCAGGGCATCCGATGCGTCGATTTGCGGTTTGCTGGTCAGCTTGAGCATGTGCATGACCATCATCTGCACCTGCTCTTTATTGGCAGCACCGGTTCCCACCACAGCCTGCTTGACCTGAGTGGCCGTGTACTCGGCGATCTCCAGGCTTTCTTCGGCGCCGGCAACGATAGCGGCCCCACGGGCCTGCCCGAGCTTGAGCGCCGAATCAGCGTTTTTCGCCATGAACACCTTTTCGATGCCCATGGTGACCGGGCCGTAGGTCTGGATGATTTCCCGCACGCCGCGGTAGACAATCTGCAACCGCTCATGCAGCTCGCCGGCACCAGTGCGGATACAACCCGAGGCGACGTAGATGCAACCGCCGCGTCCGGTATCGCGAACAATGCCGTAACCGGTAATGCGCGAACCGGGGTCGATACCAAGAATTAAAGTCATAAGCCTGCTGGTTCGAAAAAACACAAAAAACAAATGTGGGAGCTGGCTTGCCAGCGATGACGGTGTGTCAGGCACCATCATTAGCTGATGTGCCGACGCCATCGCTGGCAAGCCAGCTCCCACATTGAGCCTAGTCGCTCTTAACCGAGCTGAGCGGCCACGTCTTCCGGAATGTCCGCGTTGGAGTAGACGTTCTGCACGTCGTCCAGGTCTTCCAGCATGTCGATCAGCTTGAGCACCTTCTCGGCACCCTCCAGATCCAGTTCGGCGCTGGTGGTCGGCTGCATGACGATTTCCGCGTCATCACCCTTGAAACCTGCGGCTTCCAGGGCATTGCGTACCGCGTAGAAGCTGGTGAACGAGGTGAACACGTCGATCGAGCCATCTTCGTGACTGACCACGTCGTCGGCATCGGCTTCCAGCGCCGCTTCCGTCAGCGCGTCTTCGTCCACGCCCGGGGCAAAGCTGATCTGGCCCTTGCGTTCGAACAGGTAGGCTACCGAACCGTCGGTACCGAGGTTGCCGCCACACTTGCTGAACGCGTGGCGAACAGCTGCTGCGGTGCGGTTGCGGTTATCGGTCATGCACTCGACCATCACCGCCACGCCGCCTGGGCCGTAACCTTCATAGGTCAGTTCTTCAACGTTGTCGGCTTCCGTCGCACCGGCGCCACGGGCCACGGCACGGTCGATGATGTCGCGACTCATGTTGGCGCCCAGCGCCTTGTCCAGCGCCAGACGCAGACGCGGGTTGGAGCCCGGATCACCGCCACCCTGACGGGCCGCAACGGTCAGTTCGCGGATCCACTTGGTGAAGATCTTGCCTCTCTTGGCATCCTGGCGTTCTTTGCGGTGCTTGATGTTCGCCCACTTGGAATGACCTGCCATAACTCGCTCCGAATTCTCTTGAACAATGCCCGCCATGCAGGTGCATCGGCCAGCAAAAAAATCTTGTTTTCAATCACTGCAGAAAGAAAAAAGGCGCATCCGAAGATGCGCCTTCAGGCCCGTCTTACTCAGCCTTCGGCGTTTCGCGCAAACGAATGTGCAGTTCGCGCAATGCCTTCGCGTCCACGACACCCGGCGCCTGCGTCATCACGTCGGCAGCACTCTGGGTTTTCGGGAAGGCGATCACTTCACGGATCGACTGGGCGCCAGTCATCAGCATCACCAGACGGTCCAGACCGAAGGCCAGACCACCGTGTGGCGGTGCGCCGTATTTCAGGGCGTCGAGCAGGAAGCCGAACTTCTCTTCCTGTTCCGCTTCGTTGATGCCCAGCAGACGGAACACCGCCTGTTGCATCTCTTTACGGTGGATACGGATCGAACCGCCACCCAGTTCGGTGCCGTTCAGCACCATGTCGTAGGCACGGGACAGAGCGCCGGCCGGGTTGGCTTCCAGCTCTTCCGGCGAGCACTTCGGTGCGGTGAACGGGTGGTGCAGCGCGGAGAAGCTGCCGTCGTCGTTCTCTTCGAACATCGGGAAGTCGACAACCCACATCGGAGCCCATTCGCAGGTCAGCAGCTTCAGGTCGTGACCGAGCTTGATACGCAGCGCGCCCAGGGCTTCGCTGACGATCTTGGCCTTGTCGGCGCCGAAGAACACGATGTCGCCGTCGACTGCGCCAACGCGGTCGAGGATCACGTTCAGGTTGGCTTCCGGGATGTTTTTCACGATCGGCGATTGCAGACCTTCAACACCGGCAGCACGCTCGTTGACCTTGATGTACGCCAGACCCTTGGCACCGTAGATGCCGACGAACTTGGTGTAGTCGTCGATCTGCTTGCGCGGCATGCTCGCCCCGCCTGGAACGCGCAGTGCGGCGATACGGCATTTCGGATCGTTGGCAGGGCCGCTGAAGACCTTGAAATCCACTTCTTTCAGCTGATCGGCCACGTCGACCAGCTCCAGCGGGTTACGCAGATCCGGCTTGTCGGAACCGTAACGGCGCATGGCTTCTTCGAATGTCATGTGCGGGAATTCGCCGAATTCCAGATCCAGCACTTCCTTGAACAGGTTGCGGATCATGCCTTCGGTCAGGCCCATGATGTCTTTTTCGTCGAGGAAGCTGGTCTCGATGTCGATCTGAGTGAACTCAGGCTGGCGGTCGGCACGCAGGTCTTCGTCGCGGAAGCACTTGGCGATCTGGTAGTAACGGTCGAAGCCGGCGACCATCAGCAGTTGCTTGAACAGCTGTGGCGATTGCGGCAGCGCGAAGAACGAGCCGGCGTGGGTACGGCTCGGTACGAGGTAGTCGCGCGCGCCTTCCGGAGTGGCACGGGTCAGGATCGGCGTTTCGACGTCGAGGAAGCCGTTCTCGTCCAGATAGCGACGGATACTGGTGGTCATACGCGAGCGCAGACGCAGCTTCTCGGCCATCTCCGGACGACGCAGGTCCAGGAAGCGATAACGCAGGCGGGTTTCTTCGCCGACGTCGGAGAACTCGTTCAGCGGGAACGGCGGGGTTTCCGACTCGTTCAGCACTTCCAGTTCGTAGCCCAGCACTTCGATCATGCCCGACGCCATATTGGCGTTGGTGGCACCGGCCGGACGCAGACGCACCTTGCCGGTGATCTTCACGACGTATTCGCTGCGCACGCGATCGGCGGCGGCGAAGCTCTCGGCGCGATCCGGATCGAACACTACCTGGGCCAGACCGTCACGATCACGGATATCGAGGAAAATCACCCCGCCGTGGTCGCGACGACGGTGAACCCATCCGCAAAGGGTAATTTCCTGGCCTTCCAGGCTTTCGTTCAGTTGGCCGCAATAATGGCTGCGCATCATGGTAGTGGTTCGCTTCTCGTAATTCGAAATTCGGTGGAGATCCCGCTGCACTCAAGCACTGTGCAACCTGTGGAAACTCGCGCGTGTCGTTCGACCTGGGTTTGAACCCTAGTCAGATTTGTCGCCACCGGCCAGATTCTTCTTCGCGCCGGTCTTGAAATCGGTTTCGTACCAGCCGCTGCCGCTGAGGCGAAAGCCCGGCATCGACAGTTGCTTCTTGAGTTCCGGCGCCTGGCAGGCAGGGCAATCGACCAGTGGTGCGTCGCTGATCTTTTGAATGGCTTCCAACTGATGACCACAGGAAGCACATTGGTAATCGTACATCGGCATGGGGTTGTCTCGGCAATCAGATTGCCAGCACGCGCAGGGCTGTGCGGCGAAAGGGCGGGATTATATCCATTAAATGCGGCCTGTGCAGCCGGAAGACTGCACAGGCCGTCTCGTCAGTGACAACCCGCGTCGTGCATACCCGGAGAATCCCGCAGGCCATGCACCACACATACCACCCGCACCAGACCGCTAAAGTTTTTCACCCCGCCATGGCGCAGGTGCACTTCACGATCGACACGGGACAACAGCGTGCCGACCGAACAGCAATTGTCCTCGGCCATCCGGCCCAGAATGTTCCAGTAAACCTGCTCCAGCCGCATGCAGGTCGCGAAACCGTTCAAGCGTACCGATCGGGACAGCGGCCGGATCAACGCCATGTCGAACCCGCCGAGAAACGGCTCCCCGAACTTGTCCTGCTGCAAACCGACGGCAATGCCGCCTCGCCTGTCTCCACCTTCCATATCGCTGACACTCCTTTGTCATTCCTGCGCCTGTGATCAAGGCGATTTCCTGTGACCTCATTAAAAGCGCAGGTGCAAAGGCAGATCCAGATGACTTTTTGACCATCCACGTAGGATAAGCCAACGCGATACGGAGGATCGTGGAGCGGTGGGGCGTATTCCTTGTTTCCTACCGTCGCGAATGATTTTTCCGGAAAAAAAGAGAAAAGCGCACGAGCGAAGGATCCGTGCGCTTTCCGTCATCAAGCCTCGAGCAGCGCGCGCAACATCCACGCGGTTTTCTCATGAACCTGCATGCGCTGGGTCAGCAGGTCGGCGGTCGGTTCGTCACTGACCTTGTCCAGCAGAGGGAAAATCCCCCGCGCCGTGCGGGTGACCGCTTCCTGACCCTCGACCAATTGCTTGATCATGTCCTCGGCACTCGGCACGCCCTCCTCCTCTTTAATGGAAGACAGGCGCGCGTAGGTCGCGTACGCGCCCGGCGCCGGAAACCCCAGCGCCCGGATGCGTTCGGCGATCGAGTCCACTGCCAGGGCCAGTTCGTTGTATTGCTCCTCGAACATCAAATGCAGGGTCCGGAACATCGGTCCGGTGACGTTCCAGTGGAAGTTGTGGGTCTTCAGATACAACACGTAGGTGTCCGACAGCAGGCGCGAGAGCCCTTCGACGATGGATTTGCGGTCTTCTTCACTGATACCGATATCGATTGCCATGCTTACCCCCTAACGGCGATTGAATTCATCCAGCAGATGTCGGTTCACTGTAGCAAGGCCACCCCTGCCCCGCAGCCCCCGTATGAACCCGATAGACGCGACAAATCGTCCGGTACCTGCCACTGGCCGGGGTAATTTGAGTAGCTGCAGGCTTTGCTGTTAAATAGGCAGTGTGTCGCTACGCCCCGTTTTCCGGGCCTGCGCATAGGCTGATGTCGTGCACGTGTCCAACGCCTCTTATTGTTCCGAAGCGAACCGTGCGCCTTCAGCTCTTCCTTGTGAGCCGTCATAACGTGAGTCAATAAAAATGTTGAAAATCGTCCACCTGCTAATGGGCGCAGCAGCCTTGCTGCTGTCCTTCATACCCAGCCTGAAGTCCGAAGCGGTACCTTACCTGCAACAACCCGATGCACTTTACCTGGCCTTTTTCGGCCTGCTGAACCTGATCCTTGCGCCAGTCATCCCTTACTGGAACAAAGGTCCGCGCCAGCATCTGCAAAATCTGGTCAGCGCCCTGCTGGTCCTGACTGTCGTCCTGCAAACCCTGACCCTGATCGCGCCGATGCCTGTCATCGCCGGCCAGCCAGCCGTGCTGTTCAGCCTGGTGATCGCACTGGTCGCCGTGGTTCTGCACCTGGCGGTCAGCTTCTATAAATCTTCACCGGCCGCCGCTACGCAAAGCTACGACATGAGCAACCGCGATACCGGCACCGTCAAGTGGTTCAACACCTCCAAGGGCTTCGGCTTTATCTCCCGGGATTCCGGCGATGATATTTTCGTGCACTTTCGCGCCATCCGTGGCGAAGGCCACCGCGTTCTGGTCGAAGGCCAGCGTGTGGAGTTCTCGGTGATGAACCGTGACAAGGGCCTGCAGGCCGAAGACGTGATCGCCGCCCTGCCGCGCCGCTGATCCACGTCCCGCAATAAAAAACCGCGAAAAGCCTGGCTGTTCGCGGTTTTTTAATGAATGCGTTTTAACGGGAGCATGCCCGCGCACTTCTCAATAGTGTGGCGGCGGTGCGTCTTCTTCAAAAGAACCGAACTGCCCCACCATCTCTTCCTGGCGCTTGAGTACGGCTGCCATCTGCAATTGCAGACGCTCGACCACTCGCTGCTGCTCCACCAGCACATCGTTCAATGCCTGAATGGTGTCGTCCTGAAATGCCAGACGACTTTCCAGCTCGGTAACACGTTGTTCGAGGCTCATGACTCAGCCCTCCAGAAAGGTGAAATCTTCGTCCAGCACCAGGCGCAGGCGCTCGCGGATCGCGGCCACTTGCTCGGCGCTGTAAGGCTTGGCGGGGTGCTTGCCCCAGACCGGCGCCGGCCAGGCGGCGTCGTCCCGCTTACGCACGATCACATGCATATGCAACTGGCTGACCACGTTACCCAGGGTCGCCACATTCATCTTGTCGGCGTCGAAGGAATCCTTTAGCACCTCGGCCAATGCGGTGGTTTCCTGCCACAGGCGCTGCTGGTCGGCGACATCCAACTGAAACAACTCGCTGATATCGTCGCGGCGTGGCACCAGGATGAACCACGGGTAGTTGGCGTCATTGGACAACAGCAGTCGGCACAGCGGGAAATCGCCGATGGTCAGCGTGTCCTGTTGAAGTCGTGAATCTAAAGCAAACACTGCGCGCACTCCCGGCGAAATGACCTGTTTACAGCTTAGCGCCCTGCTTTGAAAGCAGTGCACCAAGCGACTGGACGGCAGCATACCTGCGATTGGAGCGACCTTCACGGCGAACAGGGTTGCGGCAAGAATTCCTCCACGCCCCGGGATGTGACATTTATGACTCATGCGCACCAGAACGGAACCGGGAGCGCGAACGAACCGAGCAATATGACCGCCTGACACCTGAGCCTCTACGTTCATCCAGCGACCCAACTGTATGAATTCAGTACAGCCATTGAAATTTTTTGCACCAAAACCGCACAGTGCGTCTACGCTCAGTGCGTCGGGCATCCGCCGAATACTCACTGACGGGGTGAACCGGTAACGTTTTTGGTTGTCGCGTAGCAAAACTCACGGAGCAACACCATGCGAAGGATGGCGTCAAGCCTGACTGACAGGCCCTCGAAGCCCCCGGTTTTATGAGGTTTTTACAGCGTCAGACGAGCGCTCTGAAAAAAACCGGAACAATTCAGCGGTTTGTGCACGCTTGTTGCATTCATACCCATATGGACTATAAGCGCATCACAAGAAGTGGATGCCTTGAGCCCAATAAAAACAGTGGCAGGGTTGCCCGATGGAGATTCAAGCGTTTTGCCAAGGGACTCTTTTTTACCGATGCTCAAGCCCTGTAAAACAGCGCTGAAGTTGTCAGTCCCATTGCATTTGGACTGTAAATTTGCGACATCTACCAAGCCGATTGCGACACGCTCGTAAAGAAGCTGAAAGGTTGAATGCGCAAGTATCGCCAACATGGTCGGCGTGATATAAGTTTGCGCCGACACAAAAAGAAAGAGCCGCCCAGATAATAAAACAGGTGGGACGGCAGTACTCTTCTAAAACCAAAGGAGCAAATCACGATGCGCGTGATGAAGTGGAGCATGATCGCACTGGCAGTTGCAGCAGCCGCCAGTACTCAGATGGCTACGGCCGCACCGTTCGTAAGTGACCAGGCAGAAGCCAAAGGCTTCGTTGAAGGCGCGAAAGCTGATTTGCTGATTCGCAACTATTACTTCAACCGTGACAACAAAGACGGTGCCCGTGACGTAAAAGACTGGACCCAGGGTATCTGGGGCAACTTCAGCTCCGGTTACACCCAAGGTACTGTTGGCGTCGGCGTTGATGCGTTCGGCTACCTGGCCATCAAACTGGACGGCGGTGCCGGCACCAGCGGCTCCGGCAACATGAGCCGCAGCAACGAGTTCAATGCAAACGGTTCCCGCGACCCTGACGACAGCCAAGGCAAAGCCGGCGCTGCCATCAAGTTCCGCGTATCGAAAACCGAGCTGAAAATCGGTGACATGCAGCCTAGCACCGCTCCGGTGTTCGCTGTCGGCGGCTCCCGTATCCTTCCGCAAACTGCCAGCGGTTTCCAACTGCAGAGCAGCGAGATCAAAGACCTTGACCTCGAAGCCGGTCACTTCTACTCGGCAACCAGCCAGGACCGCAACGCCCGTGAAGGTGGTCTGTACGCGACCTACGCTGGTGTTGAAGCCAACACCATCGACTACTTCGGTGGCAAGTACGGCATCACCGAAAACCTGAGCGCATCGCTCTACGGCGCCAAACTGGAAGACATCTGGAACCAGTACTACGCCAACGTGAACCTGACCACTCCATTTGGTGGTGACACTTCGCTGAACACCGACTTCAACATCTATCGCACCACCGACACCGGTAGCGCGAAAGCCGGTGACATCAGCAACACCGCGTTCTCCCTGGCCACCGCTCTCTCGTTCCTGAAAGCGCACACCATCACCCTGGCCTTCCAGAAGGTCAACGGCGACACTCCGTTCGACTACATCGGCGTGGGCAAGAACAACCGTGGCGGCGACTCGATCTTCCTCGCCAACTCCATCCAGTACTCTGACTTCAACGCCCCGGGCGAGAAGTCTGCCCAGATCCGTTACGACATCAAAATGGCCGAGTACGGCGTTCCAGGTCTGAGCTTCATGACCCGCTACGTTAAAGGCTGGGACATCGACGGTACCCACACTCCAGCAGGCAGCGCCTACGCTGGTCTGTATGGCGAAGATGGCAAACACAACGAAACCAACTTCGAAGCCAAATACGTAGTTCAGTCTGGCCCGGCCAAAGACCTGTCCTTCCGTATTCGCCAAGCCTGGCACTTCGCTAACGCCGACGAAGGTGAAGGCGATACCAAAGAGTTCCGTCTGATCGTCGACTACCCGCTGTCGCTTTTGTAATCGCACCGAGTTAGTTGCGGTAACAAAACAAAAAGGCCCATCTTCGGATGGGCCTTTTTTATTGCCTGTCACTTGTAATAGATGCCTGACCGATAAGTCAGGCAATTAATTAGCAACCTATCATTACACTGCCGATTCCTGAACCACACGAATCACTCGTTGCGGAAACGGGATATCAATTCCGGCAGTTTTTAAACGATCACGGGATTGTTCGTTAAACATGAACATCACATCCCAGTAATCCGCCGTTTTAACCCAGACGCGCAGGGAAACAGTGATCGAACTGTCACCCAGTGTCGAAATAACGGCCTGGGGTGCCGGATCCTGCAGAACACGATCATCCTTGGCCAGATCCAGCAGCACCTGACGGGCCTTTTGCAGATCGGCTTCGTAATCCACACCCACGTCGAACACAACCTTGCGGGTCGGCTGACGGTTGGTGTTGGTGATGATGCCGTTCGACAGATTGCCGTTTGGCACGATGATGGTCTTGTTGTCACCGGTGCGCAGCACGGTGTGAAAGATCTGGATGCTGTCGACGGTACCCGCCACACCCTGGGCTTCGATCCAGTCACCGATGCGGAACGGACGGAACAACAGAATCAGTACGCCGCCGGCGAAGTTCGCCAGGCTGCCCTGCAGCGCCAGACCGATGGCCAGGCCGGCCGCACCGATCGCCGCAACGAACGAAGTGGTCTCGACGCCGATCATCGACGCCACGCTGACAATCAGCAGCACCTTGAGAATGATGTTGGCCAGGCTGCTGATGAAACCTTGCAGCGCCAGGTCGGCATTGCGCAGGGCCAGCAGGCCGCCGAGCTTTTGCGTGACCTTGTTGATCAGCCACCAGCCAATGGCCAGGGTGATCACCGCCAGCAGCACACGGCTGCCGTATTCCATGATCATCGGAATCCACGCCTGGGATGCCTTGACCAGGTTGTCCACCTCAGCATTCAAATCCATCTTTCATCTCCTGATTGCCGGCTTCCCGGGCTGTAAAAACCAGCGGCAGAAAGACCGAACCGAACAGGGCTCAATCGTTTCTGCCGTTGCTTGGGCCTCGGACGCATTAAACGCCGAGAGGTTCCGACCGAAAAGCTTAGTCGCGGAAGTTGTTGAACTGCAGTGGCATGCCAAATTCCTTGGCACGCAGGGCCGCGATGGCTTCCTGCAGGTCGTCACGCTTCTTGCCGGTCACACGCACCTGCTCGCCCTGAATGGCGGCCTGCACCTTGAGCTTGGCTTCCTTGATGTGGCCGACGATCTTCTTCGCCAGTTCTTTGTCGATGCCTTCCTTGAGGACAGCGTCCTGCTTCATCAGCTTGCCCGAGGCGAAGGAGTCTTTGACTTCCAGGCACTGCACGTCGATCTTGCGCTTGACCAGGGCCAGCTTGAGGATCTCGATCATCGCTTCCAGCTGGAAATCGGCTTCAGCGGTCAGGTGGACGGTCAGATCCTTTTCCTTGTATTCGAAGCTGCCCTTGCCTTTCAGGTCATAACGACGATCGAGTTCCTTCACGGCGTTCTCGACCGCGTTGGTGAGTTCGTGTTTGTCCAGTTCGGATACCACGTCGAACGACGGCATGTAATCTCTCCAATAAAAAGGCGCGCTCGTACGGGACGCGGCGCGCTTGGCTTGCGGTTAAAATCGGGCTCATTATAACGGGTCTTTTCCCACCGACACGGCGAGCCTTGCATGCCTGTACCTTACCGAGTGAAAAACTGATGTCCACCCCCTGGCATGTCCTCGGCGCCGGAAGTCTCGGCACGCTCTGGGCCACGCGCCTGGCCCGGGCCGGCCTGCCGGTTCGGTTGATCCTGCGCGACATTGACCGCTTGCACGACTATGCAACGGCGGGCGGCCTGACCCTCGTCGAACAAGGCGTGGCCAGCAGTTACGCCATCCCCGGCGAAACCCCGGACAGCCCCGAACCGATCCGCCGCCTGCTCGTGGCGTGTAAGGCCTACGACGCCGAAGCGGCTGTGGCCGGACTTGCCCATCGCCTGGCACCGGACGCCGAGCTGATCCTCTTGCAGAACGGCCTCGGCAGCCAGGAAGCGGTCGCCGCGCGAGTCCCGCAGGCCCGCTGCATCAGCGCCTCCAGCACCGAAGGCGCCTTTCGCGACGGCGACTGGCGCGTGGTGTTCGCCGGCCACGGTTACACCTGGCTGGGGGACGCCGGTCATCCGGTAGCGCCGATCTGGCTGGACGATCTCGAGGCGGCGAAAATCCCCCATGAATGGAGCGCCGATATCCTCACTCGTCTGTGGCGCAAACTGGCACTCAACTGTGCAATCAATCCGCTGACGGTGCTGCACGACTGCCGCAACGGTGGCTTGCAGCAACATCACTGCGAAGTCGCCACGCTGTGCGGCGAACTGACCGAGCTGCTCGAACGCTGCGGGCAACCGGCGGCGGCGGACAACCTGCAACAGGAAGTGGAGCGGGTGATCCAGGCCACGGCGGCGAATTTCTCGTCCATGTATCAGGACGTGGCCAGCCAGCGCCGCACCGAGATCAGCTATTTGCTTGGGCATGCCTGCAAGGTTGCAGAGCGTCATCAGTTGAACCTGCCGCATCTCAAGCAGTTGCAGCAGCGCCTGACTGCCCATCTGCACAGTCTCGGATTGCCCGTCGACTGAGCAGCGGCTACGCTGGCCACTTGTTCCTTTGCTGCGATAAACCTGATGCCATTGCGCCAGCGTCTTGAAAACCTGCCGGTCGGCCAGAAACTGCTGGCCGCCCTGCTGGTGCTGTTGACCACCGTGTTGCTGGTCGCCAACCTGACCTTTATCAGCGCCGCCTATTACATTTCCCAGGAAAGCATGGCGCCCCAGGCGTTGCAGACCATCGGCCGGCTGGTGTCGAACCCGAGCCTGGTGGCCGAAGCCTTGCAATCGCCACAAAGCGCCGAGCGTCTGCTCAAGGAGCTCGACAGCTATTCTCCGCTGCGTGCAGCCGCTTTATATGACGGCAAAGGCGAACGTCTGGCGCAGTTGCAACACGGCGACAAACTCAACCTGCCGGAACGCTACCGGCACATCGAAGCCTGGCAACTGACCGAGTTTCGCAGCAATCAACTGATCACCCTGCCCCGCCCCGGCACCGCGCCGGGCCATCTGTTGCTGGTGGCCAGCAGCGAGCTGCCGGTGGCGTTCTATACCGGCACACTCACGGCCAGCCTGGGGATCCTGATTTTCAGTGTGCTGCTGTGGCTGGTCATCGCCCGGCAGATCAAGCGCCTGATCACCCGGCCGATTCATCAACTGGAAGAACTGTCCCGTCAGGTAACCCGCGAGGAGAACTATGCCCTGCGCGCCTCCCGGGGCAACCATGACGAAATCGGCAGCCTCGCCGAAGCGTTCAACACCATGCTGTCGCGCATCGAGGCGAGGGAGCAGCAACTCAAGCGTGCCCGCGATGATTCCCAGGCGGCTTACGATCAGGCCCAGGGGCTGGCCGAAGAAACCCGCCACACCAACCGCAAGCTGGAACTGGAAGTCCAGGTGCGCAGCAAGATCGAGAAGAAACTCACCGGGTTCCAGAACTACCTCAACAGCATCATCGACTCCATGCCCTCGGCGCTGATCGCCCTCGACGAACAGCTCTACGTCACGCAGTGGAACCAGGAGGCCAGCGCCCTTTCCGGTACACGACTGGACGAAGCGCTTAACCAGCCGATCTTCCTCGCGTTCGAGCCGCTCAAGCCGTTCCTGCCGCAACTCAAGCAGACCGTCGAACAGCACACTGTGGCGAAAATCGAGCGGGTGACGTGGTTCAAGGACGACGAGCCCAAGCACTACGCCCTCACCTTCTACCCGTTGATGGGCGGTGCCGGGCGCGGCGTGGTGATCCGGATCGACGACATCACCCAGCGCCTGTCGCTGGAAGAAATGATGGTGCAGTCGGAGAAAATGCTGTCGGTCGGTGGCCTCGCCGCCGGCATGGCCCACGAGATCAATAACCCGCTGGGGGCGATCCTGCACAACGTGCAGAACATTCGCCGACGCCTGTCGCCGGACCTGCCGAAGAACCTCGAGCAGGCCGAGCAACTGGGCATCGAACTCGATACCGTGAACCGTTATCTGCAAGGCCGGGAAGTCCCGCAACTGCTCGACGGCATTCAGCAGGCCGGCGCCCGGGCGGCGAAAATCGTCACCCACATGCTCAGTTTCAGCCGTCGCAGCAACCGCCAGATGGCGCCGTGCGACCTGCCGGCGCTGATCGATCAAGCCGTGGAAATCGCCGGCAACGACTTCGACCTGGCGATCGGGTTCGACTTCAAGGGTCAGGCAATCATTCGCCAGTTCGACCCGGCGCTGGGCCCGGTGCCCGGCACTGCCAACGAACTGGAACAGGTGCTGCTGAACCTGCTGAAAAACGCCGCGCAGGCGATCCACCAGCGCGAAGATGACAGCGAGCCAGGGCGAATCACCTTGCGCACCCGGCTCAATCCGCCGTGGGCCGAGATTCAAGTCGAGGACAACGGCATCGGCATGAGCGAGAACGTGCGCAAGCGCACCTTCGAGCCGTTCTTCACCACCAAGGAAATCGGCCAGGGCACGGGCCTCGGGCTGTCGGTGTCGTACTTCATCATCACCAACAACCACAAAGGCCAGATGGAAGTGCAGTCGGCGCCGGGGCAAGGCACCTGCTTCACCCTGCGCCTGCCACTGGCGCAACCGGCGCCCATCGCCGCCGAAACCAATCAACTACCGAGGTAAACCATGGGCTTTCGCCTGTCGAAGATCTACACCCGCACCGGCGACAAGGGCGAAACCGGACTCGGCGACGGCCGCCGGGTGCCCAAGGATCACCCGCGCATCGAAGCCATTGGCGAGGTCGATACGCTGAACAGTCAGGTCGGTGTACTGCTGGCCGGATTGATCGCCGAGCGCGAAATCTGCCCCGGGCTGAATGAGCTGATCGATGTGTTGGCGCCCTGCCAGCACCGATTGTTCGATCTCGGTGGCGAGCTGGCGATGCCGGAATATCAGGCATTGAACGCAGCAGAAATCGAACGGCTGGAAGCCGCTATCGATGTCTGGAACGAGGAACTGGGGCCGCTGGAGAATTTCATTCTGCCGGGCGGTTCGATGCTGATTGCCCAGGCCCACGTCTGCCGCAGCCTGGCGCGCAGTGCCGAGCGGCGTTGTCAGCATTTGAATGCGATCGAACCGTTGGCCGGGGTTGGCCTGGCGTATATCAATCGCTTGTCGGATCTGTTGTTTGTGGCGGCCAGGCTGATCGCCCGGCGCCAGGGTATTGCCGAGATTCTGTGGCAACCGGCGGCGAAACCTTCGGATCAGTAGCGCCAGTCAGGCCCCCTTCGCGAGCCCGCTCGCGAAGGGGGCAGTCGCATCAATGCTAATTCAGGCCTCAGGCCTCAGGCCTCAGGCCAGAACGCCCGAATCCCCGCGACACCCTGAGCCCCGGCATTCCATGCTTTTTCGCGCTCCGCCGGGCCGACTCCGCCCAACAGGAACACCGGTTTGCTGAAGCCTTCGATCAGCGTCGACGCCTGCTCCCAGCCCAACGGCTGTGCATCCGGGTGAGTCAGGGTCGGCTGCACCGGCGACAGAGTGACGAAATCCACGCCCATCTGCTCGGCCAGTGCCAGTTCTTCAGCGTTGTGGCAGGACGCTGCCAACCAGCGCTCCGCCGGTAACGGACGCCCCGCAGCGGCGTATTTGCGCAACTGCGCCGAGGTGATGTGCCAGCCGGCCGCCGGGAAATCCCCCAGCCACTCGAACGGGCCCTTGATCATCAACTGCGCCTTGCCGGCGCACAGGCCGACCGCATCGACCGCCAGATCGCGGTACTTCGGATCATAACCATTGGGCGCACGCAGCTGGATCAGCTTGATGCCACCGGCGATTGCCTTCTGGATACCGCGCAGCAAGGCCGGGGTTTCCAGGTCTTCCGGGGTGATCAGGTATTCGGCAGGCAGACGCGCCGCCGCCACGATCGGCTGGTTGGCCGCCGGGAATTCGTAATCCGTCAGCTCCCTGGCCGACACCCAGGCCAAGGGCTGACCTTCAGCGCCGTGGGGCTCACCGGTAAAACTCGAAACTTCCCAGACATCCAGCAACACCTGCTTGTCCGGGTAGTCATGACGCACCTTGATCAGCGGCCGAGCGGCGCCAACGACAATGCCCAACTCTTCGTGCAGCTCTCGGGCCAGCGCGGTTTGCACCGACTCATCGGCCTCGACCTTGCCACCGGGAAATTCCCAGAGGCCGCCTTGATGCTGGGTATCGGCACGACGGGCGATCAGAATCTTGCCACTGCCGTCACGAATGACGGCGGCGGCGACGTGTACACGTTTCACGACTGCAATTCCTCCAGTCCAGCCTTTTGCCAGGCCTTGAAGGCCGGCCATTGGTAGACGGTTTCAACATAGGCTTGATCGTCGGCCGGCAGCTTCACCTGATAGGTGCGCAGGCGTACGGCAATCGGCGCGAAGAACGCATCGGCCAGCGACACTCGACCAAACAGATAAGGCCCAGGCTCGGTCGCGACAGCGCGGCATTCGGCCCACAGCGCGAGCATGCGCTCGATGTCGACCTTCACCTCCGGCGGCACCGGATTGAGCGGCGCATCGTGGCTCAGGTTGAACGGCATGTGATTGCGCATGGCGAAGAAGCCGCTGTGCATCTGTGCGCAGGCGGATCGCGCCTGGGCACGGGCGGCGATATCGGTCGGCCAGAGTTGTTCGGAAGGAAACTGTTCGGCCAGGTATTCGGCAATCGCCAGAGAGTCGGCGATGGTGCCACGGGCGGTTTTCAGCAGCGGCACCTTAGCGGTCGGCGAGTGCGTGAGCAGCCGCTCGCGGGTGTCGGGCCTACCGAGCTTGACCAATTCTTCGGTGTAGGGTGCGCCGGTCAGTTCAAGCGCCAGCGCCGCGCGCAGGGACCAGGAGGAAAGCAGTTTGTCGCCGATGATCAGGTGAAGGCTCATGTTCGGGTCCTTTCATGGGACAGAAGAAAAGGAGGTCCGCAGACCTCCCTCTTCAGCAGGGATCAGGTGCGGTATTCGGCGTTGATCTTCACGTACTCGTGGGACAGGTCGGTGGTCCAGATGGTTTCGCTGCAATCGCCGCGACCCAGTTCGATACGGATGGTGATTTCTTCCTGCTGCATCACCGCCGAGCCCTGGGCTTCGGTGTAGGTCGCGGCGCGCGCGCCACGGCTGGCGATGCACACCTCGCCGAGGAACACGTCGATCTTGCTCACATCCAGGTCCGGCACGCCGGCACGGCCGACAGCGGCGAGGATGCGACCCCAGTTCGGGTCCGAGGCGAACAGCGCGGTCTTGATCAGCGGCGAGTGGGCCACGGTGTAGCCGACGTCCAGGCATTCCTGGTGATTGCCGCCGCCGTTGACTTCAACGGTCACGAACTTGGTCGCGCCTTCGCCGTCACGCACGATGGCCTGGGCCACGTCCATGCACACCTCAAACACGGCCTGTTTCAGCTTGGCGAACAGTTCGCCTTCGGCGCGGTTGATTTCCGGCAGTGCGGCCTTGCCGGTAGCGATCAGCATGCAGCAGTCGTTGGTCGAGGTGTCGCCGTCGATAGTGATGCGGTTGAACGACTTGTTGGCGCCGTCCAGCATCAGGTTTTGCAGCACGTCGCGAGAGACTTTGGCGTCGGTGGCGATGTAGCCGAGCATGGTCGCCATGTTCGGACGAATCATGCCTGCACCCTTGCTGATGCCGGTGACGGTGATGGTCACGCCGTCATGCTGGAACTGGCGGCTCGCGCCTTTTGGCAGTGTGTCGGTGGTCATGATGCCAGTGGCGGCAGCTTCCCAGTTGTTTTCCGACAGATCGTCCAGCGCGGCTTGCAAGGCGCCTTCGATCTTCTCGACCGGCAGCGGCTCGCCGATCACGCCGGTGGAGTACGGCAGAATCTGGCTGGCATCGACGCCGGTCAGCTCGGCCAGCTTCGCGGTCGTACGCTCGGCGGCGGCCAGGCCCGGCTCGCCGGTGCCCGCGTTGGCGTTGCCGGTGTTGGTCAACAGGTAGCGCACAGCGTTCTGCACGCGCTTCTTGGCCAGGATCACCGGCGCTGCACAGAAAGCGTTCAACGTAAACACGCCCGCCACGGTGGAACCTTCGGCGCAACGCATCACGACGACATCCTTGCGCCCCGGGCGTTTGATACCGGCCGAAGCAATACCGAGTTCAAAACCGGCAACCGGGTGCAACGTTGGCAAAGGACCAAGACCAACAGCCATGAATGCGCTCCTTACTCAATGATGTCAGCACCGCCAAGCGTAGTGACGGTGGTGTAAATGGCAAAACGCCGCGACGGCTGGTGCCGGTCGCGGCGCGGGTATTTCAGCGATTGAAACGGGGTTTACTGGATCTGCCCGTGGCAATGCTTGAATTTCTTGCCCGAACCGCAGTAGCACAGTTCGTTGCGGCCCAGCTTCTGCTCGTTGCGAACCGGCGCGGCAGCGAGGGCCACGTCGACCTCTTCACCGACCAGTTCCGGTTGCGCTTCCAGGCCAGGAGCCTCGGCGTGTTCGAACTGCATGCGCGCGGCCAGCGCTTCGGCTTCCTGACGCAGGCGTTGCTCTTCTTCGGCCGGATCTTCGCGGCGAACCTGAACGTGCGACAGCACACGGATCGAGTCGCGCTTGATCGAATCCAGCAGCTCGGAGAACAGCGTGAAGGACTCGCGCTTGTATTCCTGCTTCGGGTTCTTCTGCGCATAACCACGCAGGTGGATGCCGTGACGCAGATGATCCATGGTCGACAGGTGGTCTTTCCACAGGTCGTCCAGCACACGCAGCACGATCTGCTTCTCGAAGGAGCGCAGGGCTTCGGCGCCGGCCTGGTCTTCTTTTTCGTTGTACGCGGCGATCAGCTCGTTCATCAGCTTCTCACGCAGGGTTTCTTCGTACAGGTGATCGTCTTCGTCGAGCCATTGCTGGATCGGCAGCTTCACGCCGAAGTCGCTGGCGATCGACGCCTCCAGACCGGCCACGTCCCACTGCTCTGGCAGCGATTGCGGCGGAATGTGTGCGCTGACGGTGGCGTTCAGGACGTCCTGACGGAAATCAGCGATGGTTTCGCCGATGTTGTCCGCAGCCAGCAACGTGTTACGCATGTGATAGATCACTTTACGCTGTTCGTTGTTGACGTCGTCGAACTCGAGCAGTTGCTTGCGAATATCGAAGTTGCGGCCTTCAACCTTGCGCTGTGCCTTCTCGATGGCGTTGGTCACCATGCGGTGCTCGATCGCTTCACCGGACTGCATGCCCAGGGCTTTCATGAAGTTCTTCACCCGGTCAGAGGCGAAGATGCGCATCAGGCTGTCTTCCAGCGACAGGTAGAAGCGGCTGGAACCGGCGTCACCCTGACGGCCGGCACGGCCACGCAGCTGGTTGTCGATACGACGGGATTCGTGACGCTCGGACGCGATCACCTGCAGGCCGCCGGACTCCAGCACTTGCTGGTGACGCTTCTGCCAGTCGGCCTTGATCTGGGCGATCTGCTCAGGGGTCGGGTTTTCCAGCGACGCGACTTCAACTTCCCAGTTGCCGCCCAACAGGATGTCGGTACCACGACCGGCCATGTTGGTAGCGATGGTCAGTGCGCCCGGACGACCGGCCTGCGCGATGATTTCAGCTTCTTTTTCGTGGAACTTGGCGTTCAGAACCTTGTGTTCGATGCCTTCCTTCTCGAGCAATGCGGACATGTGCTCGGAGGTTTCGATGGTCGCAGTACCCACCAGCACCGGCCGGCCGGCGGCCATGCTTTCCTTGATGTCATTGACGATCGCCGCGTATTTCTCTTCGGCGGTCAGGAACACCAGGTCGTTGTAGTCCTTACGGGCCAACGGCTTGTTGGTCGGGATCACGACGACTTGCAGGCCATAGATCTGATGGAATTCGAACGCTTCGGTGTCCGCGGTACCGGTCATGCCGGACAACTTGTCGTACAGACGGAAGTAGTTCTGGAACGTGGTCGATGCCAGCGTCTGGCTCTCGGCCTGGATGTTCAGGTTTTCCTTGGCCTCGATGGCCTGGTGCAGGCCTTCGGACAGACGACGGCCGGGCATGGTACGACCGGTGTGTTCGTCGACCAGTACGACCTGACCGTCCTGCACGATGTATTCAACGTTGCGGTGGAACAGCTTGTGCGCACGCAGACCGGCGTAGACGTGAGTCAGCAGGCTCAGGTTGTGCGCCGAGTACAGGCTCTCGCCCTCGGCCAGCAGACCTATGCTGGTCAGCTGGTCTTCGATGAACTGGTGACCGGCTTCGTTGAGTTCCACCTGACGGGTCTTCTCGTCAACGGTGTAGTGGCCTTCCTGGGTGACTTCGCCTTCGACTTCTTCGACGTGCAGCTTGAGTTTCGGGATCAGCTTGTTGATCTCGATGTACAACCTGGAACTGTCCTCGGCCTGACCGGAAATGATCAGCGGGGTACGCGCTTCGTCGATGAGGATGGAGTCGACTTCGTCGATCACGGCAAAATTGAGTTCGCGCTGGAATTTCTCTTCCATGCTGAACGCCATGTTGTCGCGCAGGTAGTCGAAACCGAATTCGTTGTTGGTGCCGTAGGTGATGTCGGCGGCGTAGGCGGCGCGTTTCTCTTCCGGCGGCTGGAAAGGCGTCACGATGCCGACGCTCAGGCCGAGGAATTCATACAGCGGACGCATCCAGTTGGCGTCGCGGCGGGCCAGGTAATCGTTCACGGTCACAACGTGCACGCCCTTGCCGGACAGCGCGTTGAGGTAAACGCCCAGGGTACCCACCAGGGTCTTGCCTTCACCGGTGCGCATTTCGGCAATCTTGCCTTCGTGCAAGGTCATGCCGCCAATCAGCTGGACGTCGAAGTGGCGCATGCCCATGACCCGCTTGCCGGCTTCGCGGGCAACCGCAAAGGCTTCCGGCAACAGCTGATCAAGGGTCTCCCCCTTGGCAATGCGGTCTTTGAACTCTGCGGTCTTGGCGCGCAGTTGATCGTCCGAGAGGGCGACCATCTTCTCTTCGAAGGCATTGACGAGCTGCACCGTCTTGAGCATGCGTTTGACTTCACGCTCGTTCTTGCTTCCAAAAAGTTTCTTTAACAAAGGCGCAAACATATCGGCAGGATCTTCCACACTAAAGGGATGGAGGGCGGCCCCGTGAGTCGCCCGTGCAGCCCTCATGGCCGCATGCGAACGAGCATTCTACCCGGAAACGGTGGTGAGGAAAGTGGGGATATTCCACGATGCTGGCACTGCGCTTTGACGGGGCTCACTTAAAATAGGGGCGTTTTGCTCAACTTCAAGCCGTACAGCGAAGAAGTTAGTCGTTGATTTAATGGGCAAAGCAGGGACAAAAGCAATGGGCGAGTGAAATGGGTGCTATCTGCTACCATGGCGCCTCTGCAACTTCAGGTCCTAGATCATGGCATTTCGCCCTCTCACAGCCAGAGCGCCCGCCGTTCTGCTACGCGAAGCCAGGCCGTTGAAAGCCATCCTCGGTCACGCCCAGCGCCTGGCTCATCTGCAACGTCTGCTCGAAAGCCAACTGCAACCCGCCGCCCGTGAACACTGCCACGTCGCCAAGTGGCGCGAAGGCGAACTGTTGCTGATCGTCACCGACGGTCATTGGGCCACGCGTCTGCGCTATCAGCAGAAACGTCTGCAACGGCAACTGCAGATGTTCGACGAGTTCGCCAATCTGACGCGGATCAAGTTCGCCGTGCGGCCACCGACCCTCCAGCGCGAGGCGAACGGGCCGACGATCGATCTGTCGACGGATGCGGCGGCGACCATCCAGGCCACCGCCGACGGGATCAGCGATCCGAATCTGCGGGCAGCACTGGAACGACTGGCCGCCCACGCCAAACCCAAGGCCTGAGCCTTATTGATCAGCGGCGTTTGCTGCCACCGAGCAATGACCCCATCAGGCCGCGCACCAATTGTTTACCCAGCGAGTTCGCTGCCTGGCGCATCGCCGACTTGAGCGCCTGCCCCGCCGCCGTGCCGAGAAATTCTCCGGCCCTGTCCGCCAGGCTTGGCTCTTCAGCGGCCGGTTTGCCCGGCGCCGCTTCAGCCTCCGGCGCCAGCCCCTTGCGCCCCATCAGGATTTCATAGGCCGACTCGCGATCAATCGGTTTGTCATAACGGCCCTTGAACGGCGAACCGGCGATCAGCATTGTGCGCTCAGTCTCGGTCAACGGCCCGATCCGCGATTGCGGCGGCGCCACCAGCACCCGCTGCGCCATTTCCGGCGTGCCCTTTTCTTGCAAGGTGCCGACCAGGGCCTCGCCAATCCCGAGTTCGGTGAGCACCGACAATGTGTCGAACGCCGGATTCGGCCGGAAGCCATCCGCCACCGCCCGCAGGGATTTCTGCTCCTTGGCAGTAAATGCGCGCAGGCCGTGCTGGATCCGCAGCCCCAGTTGCGCCAGCACATCGTCCGGCAGATCGCCCGGCGACTGGGTGACGAAATACACGCCCACACCTTTCGAGCGAATCAGCCGCACCACTTGCTCAAGCCGCTCCTGCAATGCCTTGGGCGTGTCACCGAACAACAAATGCGCCTCATCGAAAAACAGCGCCAGCAACGGTTTGTCGGCATCGCCACGCTCAGGCAATTGCTCGAACAGTTCGGCCAGCAGCCACAGCAGGAACGTTGCATAGACCTTCGGCGCCTCATGCACCAGACGACTGGCATCCAGCAGATGAATGCGTCCGCGACCGTCGGCGGTCGGCTGCAGAATGTCTTCGAGTTGCAACGCCGGCTCGCCGAACAACGCCTCGGCGCCCTGCTGCTCCAGCGTCGCCAGACGCCGCAACAGCGCCTGACTGGAGCCGGTGGTGAACAGCGCCGCGTCTTCGCCCAGCAGTTGCGGATTGTCCTTGAGATGATTGAGCAGTGCCTTCAGATCCTTGAGATCCAGCAACAACAGGCCTTCGCGATCCGCCACCTTGAACGCTGCGTACAGCGCCGACTGCTGGCTGTCGGTCAGTTCCAGTAAGGCGCCGATCAGCAGCGGGCCCATTTCACTCAACGTAGTGCGCAGCGGATGACCGGACTGACCGTGGATGTCCCACAAGGTCACAGGATACGCCTGAGGCTTGTGATTGAGCCACGGCATGCCGGCGATGCGCTCGGCGATCTTGCCCTGAGGGTTGCCGGCAGCACCGAGGCCGCACAGGTCGCCCTTGACGTCGGCGGCGAACACCGCAACCCCGGCGTCGCTGAACGCCTCGGCCAGGCGCTGCAAGGTGACGGTCTTGCCGGTACCGGTAGCCCCGGCCACCAGTCCGTGACGGTTGGCCAGGCGCATGGCCTGAGCGATCGGTTGCCCGGCGAGGTCGGCGCCGATGACGAGTTGCAAGGAGTCAGGCATTTGGTCACCCAATGGTTAATCTTTGTCGATCATGGCCGATAGCTAAAGGTGACAGATGCGACTGACATCCGCATCGGAGATTTCCCTAAGGAGAAGCGGAAATACCTGCTTGTACTCATCAAGCCCACCTAGCGAGCATCTATAGAAGCACGCCCTGAATAATAAGACCTTAGCGGAACCCCAAGCCATGAACAAAAATCTGCGTTTCAGCCACAAAATTTTGCTTGCCGCCGCCCTCATCGTCATTGCCGCCTTCGCCTCGTTCACGCTGTACAACGACTGGTTGCAGCGCAATGCGATTCGCGAGGATCTGGACAATTACCTCAACGAGATGGGCGAGGTCACAGCCGACAATATCCAGACCTGGCTCAGCGGGCGCATCCTGCTGATCGAGAACGCTGCCCAGAATATCGCCATCAATCCCGAGCCTGCCGCCGTCGCCAGCCTGCTGGAACAGAAAGCCCTGACCTCGACCTTCATGGCGTCCTACCTCGGCGATGCCACCGGGCACTTCACCATCCGCCCGGACGCGAAGATGCCGGACGGTTTCGATCCGCGTGTTCGCCCTTGGTATAAAGGTGCCGAAAGCAGCAGCACCTCGACCCTGACCGAACCGTACATCGACGCGGCCACCGGCCAGACCATCATTTCCATCGCCACCGCCGCGAAGAAGGCCGGCCAGAGCGTCGGCGTGGTGGGCGGCGACCTGAGCCTGCAAACCCTGATCAACACCCTCAGCGCCCGGGATTTCTCCGGCATGGGCTACGCGTTCCTGGTCAGCGCCGACGGCAAGATCCTGGTGCATCCGGATAAAGCCCTGGTGATGAAGTCCCTGAAGGAAGCCTATCCGCAGGACACCCCGCGCATCAGCAGCGATTTCAGTGAAGTCACCGTCGACGGCAAGACCCGCATCGTCAACTTCACCCCGATCAAGGGCCTGCCGTCGGTGAACTGGTATATCGGCTTGTCGGTGGACAAGGACAAAGCCTTCTCGATGCTCAGCGAATTCCGCACCTCCGCCGTGATCGCGACCGTGATTGCCGTGGCGATCATCATCGCCCTGCTTGGCATGCTGATCCGCATTCTGATCCAGCCGCTGCACGTGATGACCCGCGCCATGGAAGACATTGCGGATGGCGAAGGCGACCTGACCAAACGCCTGACCATCCAGAACCAGGACGAGTTCGGCGTGCTCGGCACGGCGTTCAACCGTTTCGTCGAACGTATCCACGGCTCGATCCGCGAAGTGTCGTCGGCAACCGGCCAGGTCAACGAAGTCGCCCTGCGCGTGGTCGCGGCCTCCAACTCGTCGATGTACAACTCCGACCAGCAAGCCTCGCGCACCAACAGCGTGGCCGCCGCCATCAACCAACTCGGCGCCGCCGCCCAGGAAATCGCCCGCAACGCCGCGCAAGCCTCGACCCAGGCCAGCGACGCCCGTGGCCTGGCCGAAGACGGCCAGCAAGTGGTGGAACGCAGCATCAAGGCCATGAACCAGCTGTCGAGCATGCTCAGCGCGTCCAGCAGCAATATCGAATCGCTGAACAGCAAGACCGTGAACATCGGCCAGATCCTGGAAGTGATCACCAGCATTTCCCAGCAAACCAACCTGCTGGCGCTCAACGCCGCCATCGAAGCGGCCCGTGCCGGTGAAGCCGGTCGTGGTTTTGCGGTGGTGGCGGACGAAGTGCGCAACCTCGCCCACCGCACCCAGGAATCGGCGCAACAGGTGCAGACCATGATCGAGGAGCTGCAAGTCGGCGCCCGCGAATCCGTCAGCACCATGAGCGACAGCCAGCGCCACAGCCAGGACAGCGTAGAGATCGCCAACCTCGCCGGCGAGCGTTTGAACAGCGTGACTCAGCGCATTGGTGAAATCGACGGGATGAACCAGTCGGTGGCCACCGCGACCGAGGAACAGACTGCCGTGGTCGAGTCGATCAACGTAGATATCACCGAGATCAACACGCTGAACCAGGAAGGTGTCGAGAACTTGCAGGCGACGTTGCGGGCTTGCTCGGATCTGGAACAGCAGGCTTCGCGATTGAAGCAACTTGTTGGCAGCTTCCGCATTTAAAGCCGCTCTGCCGGTCGTCTTCGTCGTTCACAACTGTCCGACGAAGACGACCAACATCCCTCCGAAACCGGCCTTGCACCCCACCGCGAAACCCCGACCGAACATCTATTCTTGATAAAGGTCAACCAAGGGAGATCAACGCGGAGGGACGTTCACCGTGCATATCGCCGACATCACCATGTTCTACGCCCCGGCCAGCGGCGGCGTGCGCACCTATCTGGATGCCAAGCACCGTCGCCTGGGTGTGAAGCCCGGGATCCGCCACAGCCTGCTGATACCCGGCGCGCATTTCGGTGAAGATGATGGCGTCTACACGGTTCCCGCCCCCGCCCTGCCTTTCGGCAAGGGCTATCGGTTCCCCTTGCGACTGGCCCCTTGGCGAAACGTACTGCAGGATCTGCAACCCGATCTGATCGAAGTCGGCGACCCCTACCTCACCGCCTGGGCCGCGCTCGATGCACGGCGACAACTGGATGTACCGGTGATCGGCTTCTATCACTCCGACCTGCCGCTGCTGGTGGGCAACCGCATGGGCCACTGGGTCACGCCGAATGTCGATGCGTATGTGCGCAAGTTGTACGGCAATTTCGACCGGGTGCTCGCGCCCAGCCAGGTCATGGCCGACAAGCTCAGCGGGCTGGGCGTGCGTAATGTCTTCGTGCAACCGTTGGGCGTTGACCTTCAGACCTTCCACCCCGATGCCCACGACGCCGCGCTGCGTAGCGAACTGGGGATCGCCGAGGACTCGCGCCTGTTGATCTTCGCCGGCCGGGGCTCCAAGGAGAAAAACCTGCCGGTGCTGCTCGACTGCATGAAGCGCCTGGGCCCGCGTTATCACTTGCTGCTGGTCGGTTCATCGATGCCGGCGTCCGTCCCGGACAACGTCAGCGTGATCGACCGGTTCTGCCCGGCCGCACAGGTCGCGCGGCTGATGGCCAGTGCCGACGCACTGATCCACGCCGGCGATCAGGAAACCTTCGGCCTGGTGATTCTGGAGGCCATGGCCTGCGGCATTCCGGTGGTGGCGGTGGCGGCCGGGGCGTTCGAGGAAATCGTCAGCGAATCCTGTGGCCTGCTCTGCGCACCGAACAATGCGCAAGCCATGGCCAATGCCGTGCGTGAGCTGTTCAGTCGCGGGGCTGGCGTACTTGGTCAACAGGCACGCCAGCACGTGGAGCGGCATTACGCCTGGAACACGGTGGTCGACAGCCTGCTGGGCCACTACCACGCCGTACTCGGCGAATCGGTTCCGCGGGTGGCCAATGGCTGAATCTCACGAGCGCCCGACGTTAATGCTGGTGCTGCATGACGTGGCACCCTCCACGTGGGCCGATTATCGAGAATTTGTCGAAGCCGTTGACCGGTTGGGCAACGTCCCGATGACGTGGCTGGTGGTCCCGAATTTCCATCGACACGATGCCCTCGAGGCCCACCCGGAGTTCTGTCGAATGCTCGACGAGCGCGTCGCCCGCGGCGATGAACTGGCGCTGCACGGCCATTTCCATGAAGACACCGAGCCCGGCCCGCGTACAGCGCGCGACTGGTTCATGCGTCGGGTCTACACCCATGAAGGCGAGTTCTATCAGCTGTCCCGTGAAGCCGCCCTCGCCCGCCTGCGCCCGGGCATCGATCTGTTTCGGCGCCACGGCTGGCCACTGCATGGTTTCGTTGCCCCGGCCTGGCTGATGAGCGCCGGCACACGCCAGGCATTGCGCGAATTGCCACTGCGCTACACCAGCGATCCGCAGCATCTTTATCACTTGCCGGATTTCACTGCGGTCGAGGCTCCGGGACTGGTCTGGAGCGCACGCAGCGCCTGGCGTCGCGGCATGTCGAAGGTCATCAGCGAACAGCGTGAGCAGCGCTGGCGTCAGGCGCCGGTGATTCGTCTAGGCTTGCACCCGGTGGACATGCGCCACCGGTTTTCCCGGGATTACTGGTGGCGCACCCTTGAACGACTATTGGCGGACGGACGCGTGCCCATGACCAAAATCGACTGGCTGACGCGCCAGCGCATTCAAGCCGAGCGTGCCGCTTGAGTCGCGGCATTCTGTTGCTGATCGGCCTGCTGGTGGCCGTGGCGGTTCCCGTCCTGCTCGGGGGCGGCGAAACCTGGGAGCGCCTGCAGGCATTTCCGCTGCGCTGGCTGTTGATCATGTTCGCCATGGTTCTGCTGTGTTGGGGCATCAACACCTTGCGCTTGCGGCTATTGCTCGGCGATCAGCGTGAGCGGGTCACGCCCGTCAAAAGTCTTGGGGTAGTAATGGCTGCCGAATTCGCCTGGTGCGCCACGCCCGGCGGCAGCGGCGGGCCGTTGACGATCATGGCATTGCTGGCCCGCAGCGGCGTGCGCCCGGCCCGGGGCAGTGCCGTGTTTGCGATGGATCAGTTGAGTGATCTGCTGTTTTTTCTCTGCGCCCTGAGCGGGATCCTGATCTACGCGCTGTTCCAGCATCTCAGCGACCGTATGGAATGGCTGCTGACTGTCAGCGCCGTGTCATTGTCCGGGGGCTTGCTCAGTTGTGTGCTGGTCGCGCGCTATCACCGCCGTTTGATCCGTTTGAGCGGACGACTGCTGGCCGGGATGAACGTCGAACCGCGTACCCGACGGCGCTGGGCGCGGCAGTTGCTGCACTTTCTGGCCGCGTTCACCGATGCGCTGAAATTGCCGTGGCAGACGTTGATCAAGGTGTTCGTCCTGACCTGCGTGCATTGGTCGCTGCGCTATAGCGTGCTGTATCTGGCGTTGCGCGGTCTGGGGGCGGATGTGCAGTGGGCCTGGACGTTTCTGATCCAGATGCTTTCGCTGGGGGCGGGGCAATTCAGCCTGTTGCCGGGCGGTGCCGGTGCAGCGGAGTTGACCTCGGCGGCGCTGCTGGCGCCGATGGTCGGCAAATCCACCGCGGCGGCGGCGATCCTGATCTGGCGGGTGGTGACGTATTACTTCTATCTGCTGGTCGGTGGCCCGGTGTTTCTACTGATGCTGGGCCGGCCATTGCTGAAAAAGCTGCTGAGCGTCAGACAGGCTTCTTGAGGTCATCGTCTTCGTCCTTGAGTTGTTCCCACAGTTCGGCAGCGCCGGGAAACTCCGTGCCGTCCTCCGGACTCAGGTCATCCGGGTCATAGCGGCTCAGGCAGCCTTCGCCGAGGGTGGCGGGGGCTTTGGAAGTGGCTTTGTCCAGTGGATCGCTCATGAACGCTTCCTTACAGGGCTGCAACAAGTCATAAAAAAAGGGCCTGAGGCGATTGAACGCCCAGGCCCTTTGTTTTTCAACCGAAAGGTCTGATCAGAACACCACGGTCTTGTTGCCGTGCACCAGCACGCGGTCTTCCAGGTGATAGCGCAGGCCACGGGCCAGCACCATCTTCTCGACGTCACGGCCGAAACGCACCATGTCTTCGATGCTGTCGCTGTGGCTGACACGTACCACGTCCTGCTCGATGATCGGGCCGGCGTCCAGCTCTTCGGTCACGTAATGGCAAGTCGCACCGATCAGCTTCACGCCGCGCATCGAAGCCTGGTGGTACGGCTTGGCACCGACGAACGACGGCAGGAAGCTGTGGTGAATGTTGATGACCTTGTGCGCGTATTCGCGGCACATGTCCGGCGGCAGGATCTGCATGTAGCGCGCCAGCACCACGACTTCGGCGTCGTGCTGCTTGACCAGGCGCGACACTTCATCGAAGGCCGGTTGCTTGTCCTGCGGATTGACCGGCACGTGGTAATAAGGAATGCCGTGCCACTCGACCATGCTGCGCAGGTCGTCGTGGTTGGAAATCACGCAGGAGATCTCGCAATCGAGCTCGTCGCTGTGCCAGCGGTGCAGCAGGTCGGCCAGGCAGTGGGATTCGCGGCTGGCCATCAGCACCACGCGTTTTTTCTGCTCGGTGTCGGTGATGCGCCAGTCCATCGAGAACTCTTCGGCGATCGGTGCAAACTTCTCGCGCAACACCTCGATACCAAAAGGCAGGGAATCGGCACGGATTTCGTGACGCATGAAGAACCAGCCGACCTGGTTATCCGAGTGGTGGCTCGCTTCGGTGATCCAGCCATTGTGGGCCGCCAGAAAGTTACTGACTTTGGCAACGATGCCAACGCGGTCCGGGCAAGAAATCACCAGCCGAAAAGTGCGCATGAGGGGGAAACTCCAGAACTTCGCAAAGGCGGCCATTCTAGCGACTGCGCGGGAAAACTGCAGTATTGATGACCCTCGGAGGCTTACGGCACCCCGTCGCAGCTTTTTTGACGCCCGTAAACGCCAGAATGATGGCACTGCAAAAGCCAAGCTTGAACAGACCTGTGTGAATATCTGTGAAGACTCCATCACATTATTTAACTGAACATTCAATTCAGGGCTTTTCAACGTAACTAATTCAAATAAAAACTCCGGTTAAATGTTTACTTGATGAAACAGCCTGACTATTATTGCAGCACTGTCCCCTGCCATCGCGCACTCCCACATAAGGTAGTAATCATGTCCTTGATCAACGAATATCGTGCCACTGAAGAAGCTATCAAAGAGCTGCAAGCCCGTTTGAAGAACCTGTCGCAAGACGACAAACTGCAAGCCGAGCTGGAATTCGAAGGCAAACTGCGCACACTGATGGGCGAATATTCCAAATCCCTGCGTGACATCATCGCGCTGCTGGATCCAGAGTCCAAAACCAAAGCACCACGTGGCGGCGCAGCCAAAACTACCGGCACCAAGCGTGCTCGCAAAGTTAAACAATACAAAAACCCGCACAACGGCGAAGTCATCGAAACCAAAGGTGGCAACCACAAGACTCTGAAAGAGTGGAAAGCCAAGTGGGGCGGTGACGTGGTTGAAGGCTGGGCTACCCTGCTGGGCTAAGCCGCAACCCTTGTCGCAGAGCGCTTCTGTGACACAAAAAAACGCCAGCGAATGCTGGCGTTTTTTTATGCCCGGCATTCAAGCGCCGGATATGTTCGATTTCAAAGATCCAAACGTTTGCGCAATGCCTGGACATAGTTCTGCCATTCAACCAACACCTCGGCCTGCATCGGCGCAGCACTAAGCAGCCATTGCTCCATGGCCTCGGCAAAAGATTGCAAGGTATTAGGCGCCCCCCACTCCGGCGCTGACAAGCGTTGCCGGCAAAAGATTTTCCAGCGTTCTTGCTCTTCGAAATTCAACGTATCGGGAAAGTTACGTGCTCGATATCGAAACAACAATTCAGGCAAACGTTCATCATCGAACGGCCATTGCTCTCGCGCCAATTGAGCTGGATCGGTCGTCCTCACTTGCTCACATAAACGACGATCGCGATCACCGATAAATCCGTCGTACAACTGTTGTTCGGGATCTTCACTCGAGGCGAAATCTTCGCTGGCATAAATCGCCGAGACTTTATCTTTCCAAACTTGTTGTGCGTCACTTAGTCGCAAGGCGCGCGCCTGATACAAGGCCATGTCCAGACCCAGGCGCTGCTGATCGTCAGCACGCAACACCGACAATGGCGCCACCACCGGACACTTGTTGATATGGATGAGTTTGAGCGGTACCGGCAACTCGCCTTCGGCCAGGTCGTCACGCCGGGTATACAGGCGCTGACGCAATGTTTCGGCATCCAGGTCGAGCAGCCCCTGCGGGTCCAGGTGCAGGTCACAGACGATCAACGCGTTCTTGTTGCGCGGATGCCAGGCCAGCGGCAGCACCACACCAACATAACTGCGCGCAGCCGAGAAGCGGCCGGAAATGTGCACCATCGGCTGCAACAGACGAATCTGGTCCATGACCTTCTGCTTGCTGCGCAGCTGGAACAACCAGTCATACAGCTTCGGCTGCTTCTCGCGGATCAACCGGGCCAGGGCAATGGTGGCGCGCACGTCCGACAGGGCTTCGTGGGCATTGCCATGATCGATGTTGTTGGCGGCGGTCAGACGTTCGAGCTTGAGCGTCACCTTGCCTTCGTCATCGGTCGGCCAGACCAGCCCGTCCGGGCGCAACGCGTAGGCGGCGCGTACTACGTCAATCAGGTCCCAGCGACTGTTGCCGCCCTGCCATTCACGGGCATAGGGATCGAAAAAGTTGCGGTACAGGCTGTAGCGGGTCATCTCGTCGTCAAAGCGCAAGGTGTTGTACCCCGCACCGCAGGTGCCGGGAGCCGCGAGCTGCGCGTGAACCCGGGTCATGAAGTCGGCTTCGCTCAAACCTTGCTCGGCGAGGCGGCTCGGGGTAATGCCGGTGATCGCGCACGCCGCCGGATGCGGCAGGATGTCTTCGCTGGGCTGGCAGTAGAGATTGACCGGCGCGTCGATTTCGTTGAGTTCGTGGTCGGTGCGGATCCCGGCCACCTGCAACGGACGGTCGCATCGGGGGTTGATGCCGGTGGTTTCGTAGTCGTACCAGAAGATGGAAGTCACGGGCGGTTCCTGAACTGAAGATCGGCAAAGTCTAGGCGTTCGACCGCCGTCGCGGCCAGCACCGCATCATTCAGTCACCTTTGGTTGAAGGATGTGTATGACATAGTGATGTCGTTTCCCCCCGAGAGACTGCTAGCATCGGACGCACTTGCATCCCGATCCGGCAACATCAGGTAGCCCATGCTCGAGACCACAGCACCGCCAAGGAAAGCACCGCTGGCCCCGCCACTGGACACGCGGCACCAGGTCGAAACGCCGGAAGGCATCGATCTACCGCTGCGTCCCGCCGGCCTGATGGTGCGCGCCGTGGCATTCACCGTCGATCTGGGGTTGCGCGGGCTGATCCTGGGACTGCTTTTCATGTTGCTGGCGCTGCTCGGCAAACTCGGTATCGGCCTGGGCTCACTGCTGTTGTTCGGGGTGAGCTGGTGGTACATGGTGCTGTTCGAAGTACTGCGTCAGGGTCGCTCGCCGGGGAAACAATGGATGGGCCTGCGGGTGGTGCACGACGATGGCACGCCAGTCGGCTGGCCGGCCTCCCTGTTGCGCAATCTGCTGCGCTTTGTCGACCTGATGCCGTTCGGCTATTTCCTCGGTGCGATCAGTTGCCTGCAACACCCGACCTTCAAACGCCTCGGCGATATCGCGGCCGGCACGCTGGTGATCTACAGCGAACGCCCGCTCAAGCGCCCGCAATTACCCGATGCCGCCCCCCGTCGTTCGCCGATCCCGCTGACCCAGACTGAACAACGTGCCCTGCTCGCTTTCGCCGAGCGCCAGGGCGAGCTTTCGACGGCACGGGTCAATGAACTCGCTGCATTGCTCGCTCAGCCGCTGCACATCAGCGCGCCGAAAGCCGTCGGTGAGCTCAACGGCATCGCTCGCGGCCTGTTGGGGCCGACATGAAGCAAAGCCTTTTCGAATCCCGCCACAAGGCTGAATGGGAGCGTTTCACGCTTGCTCTCGAACGCCTGGAACGCGGCAAGGGCACCTCGCAGGTGGCGGAATTTCCCAAGGCTTATCGGCGCCTTTGCCAGCATCTGGCCCTGGCGCAGGAACGCGGCTACAGCAGTTTTCTGGTCGACTCCCTGCAACAGCAAGTGCTGCGCGGTCATCAACAGCTTTACCGGCATCGCAGCCGGATCGGCGCGGACGTGCCGGGTTTCATCCTGGCCGGTTTTCCACAACTGGTGCGCGCCGAATGGCGCTTCGTGCTGGCCGCCGCCCTGCTGTTCTTCGGCAGCCTGATCGGTTTCGGGGTGCTGGTGTATCTGAGTCCCGAATTGATCTACAGCCTGATCCCGGCCGAGCAGGTCCGCGAGATGCAAAGCATGTACGACCCGGTCGCCGGCCACCTCGGGCGTTCGGCCGAACGCGCGGCGAGCGAAGACTGGGTGATGTTCGGCTACTACATCATGCACAACATCGGCATTGCTTTTCAGACCTTCGCCAGTGGTTTGCTGCTGGGAGTGGGCAGCGCGTTTTTCCTGTTCTACAACGGCCTGATAATCGGCGCGGTGGCCGGGCACCTGAGTGAAATCGGCTTCGGCCAGACCTTCTGGTCATTCGTGATCGGGCACGGGGCATTTGAACTCAGTGCGATTGTTCTGGCCGGTGCGGGGGGGCTGAAACTGGGCTGGGCGTTGATTGCGCCGGGACGCCTTACACGAATCGAGGCGCTGCAGATTGCGGCGCGCCGGAGCATCCTGCTGATCTGTGGCGTGATGCTGTTCCTGTTGATCGCCGCGTTTATCGAAGCCTACTGGTCGTCGCGCACCGGGGTTTCGCCGCAGACCAAATACCTGGTCGGCGCCGGGCTCTGGCTCTGCGTGGCGCTCTATCTGCTGTTCGCCGGAAGGACCCGCCATGCGCCTGAGTGACGCAACCGTGGCAATCCGTCCGCGCACCAATTGGGAAGCCATGGACCTGGGCGTGCTCATGAGCCAGCAACATCGGCGCCTGCTGATGACCAGTTGGGCCATCGTCACCCTGCCGCTGTTCGCGGTGCTCAGCCTGCTGTTGTGGGATTCACCGTCACTCGCCGTGTTCATCTTCTGGTGGCTGAAACCGGCCTACGAACGCTTGCCGCTGTACATCCTGTCCAAGGCGCTGTTCGGCGAAACACCCACCTTGAAACAGGCCTTGCGCCAATGGCCGCGCCTGCTCAAGCCGCAACTCATCGCCAGCCTGACCTGGCGCCGGTTCAGCCTGAGTCGCAGCTTCCTGCTGCCCGTGCTGCAACTCGAAGGCCTCGACGGCACGGCGCGTCAGCAGCGCTTGCAAGTACTGCTGCAACGCAATGCTGGCGCCGCGCAGTGGCTGACGATCATCGGCGTGCATCTGGAAACGGCGCTGTGGATCGGCCTGATGGTGTTGTTCTACCTGCTTCTGCCGCAGCAGGTAGAAACCGATTGGGACTGGCAAAGCCTGATCTTCGCGGCGGACCACGAATGGCGCTGGCTGGAGCATCTGACCAATACGTTCTATGCGCTGATCCTGATGATCTGGGAACCGGTGTATGTCGCCTGCGGGTTCAGCCTGTATCTGAACCGCCGCACCGTCCTCGAAGCCTGGGACATCGAACTGGTGTTCCGCCGCTTGCGCCAGCGTTTGAACAGCAGCGCAATCGGCTTGCTGCTGGTGGTATGTCTGCTGTTGCCGGGGTTGCCCTCAGCCTGGGCTGCCGAACCTGCCACTGCGCCTGATGCACCGCGTCTGTTGAACCAGCCACTGACCAGCGAGGCATCCCGCAACAGCATCAAGGCCTTGCTCGACCAACCGCCATTCAAGAACAAGGAAACCGTCACCCGTTATCGCTTCGGCGAAGATCCCGCTGCCGCCGAAAAAACCAGGGAAAGTGAAGCACCGCAATGGTTGAAAACACTGCTCGACTGGCTGGATGGCCGACACCTCGACGGCCTGGCCAAGGCGATCGAAGTCGTGCTGTGGGGCGCGGCGATCGCCGGGGCTGGCTGGTTGATCTGGCGTTATCGGGATTTTCTGCAAGCATTCGTCGGCCGCCGTCCGCGCTCGCCCGAAGCGAACAGAAGACCCTTGCCACAACAAGCCTTCGGTCTGGATCTGCAAAAGGAAAGCCTGCCCGATGACATCGCCAGCCACGCGGAACAGCTCTGGCAAACCGAGCCGCGTGCGGCATTGGGGCTTTTGTACCGGGCACTGCTCAGTCATCTGCTGCACGATTTCAACCTGACCCTGAAACCCGCCGATACCGAAAACGAAGTGCTGGCCCGGATCGAACAGTTGCAACGTCCGGATCTGCTCACTTATAGCCGTCACCTCACCGGCCATTGGCAAAACATGGCCTACGGGCACCGCGTACCGGCGGCACATCTGCAACAGGAATTGTGTGATGGCTGGCGCTCCCTGTTCGGCCACGGAGCCGCCCGTTGAACCGGCGCGCGCTCTGGCTTCTGGGCGGTGCGCTGATCGTCGCCCTGCTAGCTGTGCTGGGCATTTATCTGTACCTCAAGGCCACGCCTTACCAGGCCGAGGTCGATCACGGCCCGTCTCCCGCTGCGCAAGCCAACCCTTATCTGGCGGCGGAGATGTTTCTGCGCGAGCGCGGGATCGACGTCAGCCATGCCGAAAGCCTTGCCGTGCTACCTGAAATCGATCCGCGCCAGCACACGTTGCTGATGTTCAACGACCGCTCGAAAATGACTCCGCGTCAGGTTGACCAGGTATTGAACTGGGCCCGGGCCGGCGGAAGGCTGGTGTTCGTCGCCGAATCGATCTGGAATGAAAAGACCGGCCAGAGCAACGACCTGCTGCTCGACCGCGTGCAACTGCGTCAATCCTTCAGCAAGGATCTCAAGGATCCGCCGCCGGATGCCGCCGAAGACCCGTTCCCGAATCTGACCAAACTCTATCTGGAAGACGAAGACGCACCCGCCTACGCCGGATTCGACACCGCGTTCCACCTCGACGACCCGAAAAACCTCGCCCAGGCCTGGGCCAATAGCGCGAAAGCCACGCACATGATGCAACTGGCTTTCGGCCTCGGCACGATCACCGTGGTCACCGATGCCGATCTGTGGAAAACCCCGGCGATTGCGCAGCACGACAATGCCTGGCTGCTCTGGTACCTCAGCGCCGACACCGCCGTGACCTTGTTGTACAACACCGAACACGACGGTCTGCCGACCTTGCTCTGGCGCTATTTCCCGCAAGCCATCGTCGCCTTGCTGGCGCTGATCGGTCTTTGGCTGTGGCATGTCGGCGTGCGTCACGGTCCGGTGCAGGCACCCGCCCCAACTGGTCGTCGACAGTTGATGGAGCACCTGCGCGCCAGTGCCGCTTTCGTCCTGCGTCACAACGGCCAGCAGACCTTGCTGCAAGCGTTGCAGCAGGACGTCCTGCGCCGCGCCCGTCACCGTCATCCGGGTTTCGACCAACTGAACGTCGCCGAACAATGGCTGGTGCTGTCGCGCCTGACCCGCCAACCGACCCGTGCCATCAGCCAGGCCTTGAGCCCGGCACCGAACCGGCGCATGTCCAGCGCCGAATTCTGCCGTCAGGTCGCCCACCTGCAAGCCTTGAGGAACACGCTATGACCGAACACATCGAACCCGGCTCACCCAGCCACGTGGCCCAGCAACGCCAGCGCGCCAGCCAGTTGGCCCAGGCGGTGCGCGGCGAATTGCAGAAGGCGCTGATCGGCCAGAACCCGGTGATCGACGATGTGCTGACCGCGCTGATCGCCGGCGGTCACGTGCTGCTCGAAGGCGTTCCCGGCCTCGGCAAGACCTTGTTGGTACGCGCCCTGGCGAAATGCTTCGGCGGCGAGTTCGCGCGCATCCAGTTCACTCCCGACCTGATGCCCAGCGACGTCACCGGCCACGCGGTATACGACCTGCAGACCGAACAATTCAAACTGCGCAAAGGCCCGTTGTTCACCCACCTGTTGCTGGCCGACGAGATCAACCGCGCCCCGGCCAAGACGCAAGCCGCCCTGCTCGAAGCGATGCAGGAACGTCAGGTCACTCTCGAAGGCCGGGCCCTGCCGATTGCTCAACCGTTCATGGTGCTCGCCACGCAAAACCCGATCGAACAGGAAGGCACTTATCCGCTGCCGGAAGCCGAACTCGACCGCTTCATGCTCAAGGTGCGCATGGATTACCCCGACGCCGATCAGGAGCTGGACATGGTGCGTCAGGTCAGCCGTTCGACCCGCGCCGACATGCTCGACGTGCAACCGCTGCGCACCGTCCTGCAGGCCAAGGACGTGCAAGCCTTGCAACGCATCGCCAGTGATCTGCCGCTGGACGAGCAAGTGCTCGATTACGCCGTGCGCCTCGCCCGCAGCACCCGCACCTGGCCGGGGCTGACCCTCGGCGCCGGGCCACGCGCCTCCATCGCACTGGTGCGTTGCGCCCGCGCCCGGGCCCTGTTGCGCGGCGGTGAATTCGTGATTCCCGACGACATCAAGGGCTGCGCACTGGCGGTGTTGCGCCATCGCGTACGCCTTGCGCCGGAGCTGGACATCGAAGGGCTGCAAGTCGATCAAGTGCTTCAGCAACTGCTCGACCAAGTACCGGCGCCGCGCCTGTGAAACCCTCGCGCCTGCTGTTGATCTGGCTGGCGATCCTGCTGGCCATCGGCATTGTGCTGGGCGCGTTGCAGGCGCTGGACGTCGAGGTGCCTGCGAGTCTGCTGTCGATCAACTGGGGATTGTTGCTGGCGCTGTTTGCACTGAGCCTGCTGGACGCGCTGCGCCTCAAGCGCCTGCCCTCGCCCCGCGTGAAACGACAGATGCCCGGCAGCCTGGCCCTCGGTCGTTGGAGCGAAGTGCGGCTGGAGGTCGAACACGACTTCCCGCAACCACTGAAGATTCAAATCTTCGATCACATCCCCGATGACCTGGACTTTGAAAACCTGCCACTCGCCACCGAGCTGCAACCCGGCCAGCGCAGCCTGATCGGCTATCGCCTGCGCCCGCTCAAGCGCGGCCACTTCAGCTTCGAAACCTGCGAGCTCAACCTGCCGAGCCCCTTCGGCCTGTGGTCCAGCAAACGCCTGCTGAACATCACCGACCAGACCCGCGTCTACCCCGACTTCGCCCGCCTCTACGGCGGCCAACTGCTGGCGGTCGACAACTGGCTGAGCCGGCTCGGCGTGCGCCAGCGCCAACGCCGTGGCCAGGGAATGGAATTTCACCAACTACGAGAATTTCGCGAAGGCGACAGCCTGCGCCAGATCGACTGGAAAGCCACCGCCCGCCATCGCACACCGATTGCCCGGGAGTACGAAGACGAGCGGGATCAACAGATTGTTTTCATGCTCGATTGCGGGCGGCAGATGCGCAGTCAGGATGGGGAGCTGTCGCATTTCGATCATGCGTTGAATGCATGTTTGTTGCTGAGTCATGTGGCGTTGCGGCAGGGGGATGCGGTGGGATTCATGACCTTTGCCAGTGATCAGCCGCGGTTTATTGCTCCGGTCAAAGGTGCGGGGCAACTCAAGGTGTTGCTCAACGGTGTTTACGATCTGGATAGCACACGGCGTTCGGCGGATTATCCGGCGGCGGTGAATCAGTTGCTGGCGAGGCAAAAACGCCGGGCGTTGGTGGTGCTGGTGACCAATGTGCAAGGTGAGGACGATGGTGAATTGCTCAGTGCGGTCAAACAATTGATCCAGAAAAATCAGGTATTGGTGGTCAGTCTGCGGGAAAAGGCTCCTGATCTTTTGCATCATGAACCCGTGCAAACCTTCCACAATGCACTGTCCTATTGCGGTACTTTGGACTACCTGAACGCAAGAGCCGCTACCCATGACCAATTGAGCGCTCACGGACTTCCCGTACTGGATACGCGCGCCGAAGAGTTGGGTGCCAAACTTGTGACGCGCTATCTGGACTGGAAGAGATCCGGTGTGTTGCAGTGACCATTCGACCCTGAAAAATAATCTAATTATTCAAGCACGCGGGATCGAACAACATTTAGTGGTGCGGATTTTTCCGCTACGTGATCCGGGCTATGGACATGAGCCCAAATATATACAACTCCCGTGACGGCCCCAGTCGCAAGCCAACGAGTTGTTGCCCGGCCGTTTGAATCCGTATAGCTGACGTCGAACTCATATCCATTGAATGTCCATTGGACTGTTCGCCCTGCCAGCGGCTGCAAGGTGTACCAGTCTCGTACAAACGCTGCAATTTCCGCAGTCTGTCCGACCGGCAGTTCGAAGGGATACTGTGTCATCCTTTCAATACCTGCACGCCGAAGTTCTTGAACAACAATGCGCAGGGTCTTTGTATCGTGTGAACCAGAAACCAGAGTGGCTGTCAGGTCGTACTCTCCAACGTCTGGTACCGCAAATCTAACGGATGCAATGCCATTCTCATCTGTGATGGAATCGGGCAAGGACTTTCCCCCGTAAGTCCATTTCAGGGCGATGCCTGATTCGGGCTGACCGCTGGGAGAAGCCAGCACCACTGCCTGAGCATTGATTTCATACCCGGCATACGTAACAGCTTGATCACAAGTCAGTGAGTCAATGATCAGATTTTCGATTTTCCCTGAAATTTCCGGCGAATCAGGCATGTCGACGTAAAGAGGCATTCTGAAAAAGATATGGAAAGGGCCAGGGTGCGCGTGCTCCGTTGAAAGGGTCCATATCAAGCTGCTGAACGTATCCGGATCCCGCACCATTTCAATGAGTTGTCCTTCTGGAGGAACAGCTTCAATGCCACTCACATCGCCGCTTGGCACGAAATGAATGGCAATAGGTGACTCGGAATCACCAATCAAATAGCTGTCATCAAATTCCAGTTTCAGTTGATAACGCTTGCCTGAGACCAGATTCAATACCAAATCTTCCCATCTCTTTCTAATACCATCGAGATGAGGTCTGAAATTAGCGCGCCAGGTCGAAGACAGTAAATGCTTGGACATTTTCCATACGCCTATCAATAAATATCCGCTGAGCTTCCGGGCCTAAAAATCATGCCCACATGGAGATTCTTTCCATCATTCAGCAGCTAAAACTACAAATGATGAAGACGCGCTGCTTTCTGTCTGGGCATGCATATGAACCGATATCGTCCCGGATCCGCTGTGAACAGGCGTGAACGTCATACGGATGTTTCCCCAACTATCCGAATAACTCTTACCGATCACTTCTCCATCTACTGCCAAAACAACTTGTATGCCTTCTATTCTCGACATTGCAAATCGATCCTGAGCCACCAGGCTTACATGAATGGCTTCCCCAAGATGTAACCTTTTTGGTTCGATTGATGCTCCATAAAAGGTTGCATCCGGCATCGGCAGCCCCGTAATTTTCTGCGTCCTTGAGTCGGAATCTCCCGAAGGCTGAGCCACTGCCAAAGTATGGTCGCCCAACTCGACAGTGAAAGTATTTAACGCTTTGCCATCATTTCCCGAAGTGGAGTCTGGTAAAGACTTCTCCGCATAGCTCCAATTAAGCCTGACCCCTGGCACAGGTTGATTGCCGGGAAAAGCCAACATGGAGGCCTGAGCATTGATTTCGTATCCAACATAAGCCTCAGTTCGATCGCAACTAAGCGAATCGATAAATACGGCCGCAACTTCCCCTGGAACCGGCGGTGAAGGCGGCATCCCAGGATACAAAGGCATCTCAAAATGCAGTTCAAACGGTGAACCGGATGTCTTGTGGGCACAAATATGCCAAGTCAGCTGAATAAGCCCCTCTGCCATTTCGACCAGTTGTCCGAAGGGAGGATCACACACCAATCCCAATGACTCCGCGTCCGGCTCACAACACAACTTCAGAGGAGACTCCGGATCGCCAATCAAATAGCTGTATTCAAACTCCAGCGTCAGATCGATGCATTCTCCCGCCACCAGATGCAAATGCAGGTCTGGCCATCTCACTTTTTCGCCATTCACGTAAGGTCTGAAATTTTGCAGCCAGGTCTGAGAAGAAACAGATGAGCTAGACATTTGGCACCATCCTGAATTCGAGATATTTTCCTGCCCAACCAGCAAGCCCACCCTCCACGGTCGCTTCGAGAAGCGCACGGTTCATGTTGGGCAGTCTGAATTCCACCTTCGCCTTTCCCACACCGTCCGTCGTCGATGGTGGAAGGACGAGATCCCAAAATGCCCATTTGACTTCGACGTTCTGCAGTGGCTGGCCATTGCGCGCCGACACCACCAGAATCTCTGCTGAAACTCTTGTCCCAACAGGACCTGAAGTATTCGGACTGGTGAGCGACGCTATTTCCCGTGGTTCCAACAACTCATATGGGAGCGTAACCGACTGCGAAGTCGCCCCCGCCCCCACGGAGCAAATCACAGCTGACGGACCAGGAACTTTCGGGACGAACCGCACGTTCGCATTCCCGTAATAGTCAGTGACGGTGGTAAAAGTCTCTCCGTTTTCTCCTGAGCAATTGACCTCTACACCGACCATCGCCTTCCCGCTTATCGACGAGAGAACCCTCACGACTCCAGCAAACGCGTCTCCCCAATAAAGAATCGGGGCGGCACGATTGGCTGTACTGATCGTCAGCACCTGATCGCCTTTCCCCACCGACATATGCATCGGCGGCGACAGTCGCACCAGCCGCTCGGCGGCGAGGCATAGTGCGCAGCTGCCGTCCTTCAGATCCTTTACGGAGAACGGAATTTGCCAAGTACCGTTGAATACTCGCGCCAACCCAAGTGTGTTGGCCGGGACGAAAGCGATCCCCAGCCCGGCAGGCCCCTCGCCGCTCATCCCCAGGGTCAGCGTGCGTCCGATCAAGGCATTGCCAACGGGTGCCGAAACCTCAAGTGCATGCTCCGACTTGCGGCGCGGGAAGTAGGTGTTTGTCCCGAGCGGATGTTGGGGCAATCCGTCGAAAGCGGACAACATCTGCTCCCAGGGATCGACTCCCAAGGCATTACACTCTGTCGAGCGCGACTCTTGAAAGTCGTCAAAACGGCTGATGATCGAACCTGTGACCGGATGCGCTCCGGGGGATTTCGGTGCATACGCAAAGCCGCTTTTACCCTCGTCATCGGTCTTGACTTCAACCCTTGTACCTTCGGCCTCCCATGTCACCGTCGCACCTGCAACCGGTTCACCGGAAAAATGAGAAACCACCCAGGCCCAAATCCACGCATTGTCCATCCCGACGACAGGGTCTATCGCAGGACCGCGCAACTCCATCAGCCTGAGCTTGTTGTGATCCAGCACCATAGGCGTGGCAGTAAAGGCAAAACCAAGCTGAGGCAAAGACAAGGTCAGCATGAATTGGCCGGCTACCGCACTGAGAAAGTCCAGCGCCCATATCGCCCCGCCGGCGTCCAGGCGCTGCGGCCGGTCCAGTGCAGGGGTTACCGTTGCACCCAACTCGGCGGCAGACGTTCCCGTCCACTCCAAAAACAGGTTCAGCCCCAGCAATGGGCTGAGCGCATTCGGTAAAGCGTTGAACTGATGAAGCGCACCCAGGCAGGGGCGTAACGGTTGACCGGTCAGTGGTGCGAAAACCTGATCGAGCAGCTGGCTCAGCTCTTCCTTGAGATCCAGGTGCATCAAACGCCCGGACAACTCGCGGACACTGGACTCGCCTTCACTATGCAACTCGACTTCGAACGGCCGGCTTTGACTGGTGCCTGCCTGAGAGTAAAGCGTCCATTCGACACCCTCGAGGAGCAGCGTTTTGGGTAACCCGAGTTCACTGATGGTCAATCCGATCAAAGGATCCGCCTTGCGCCAGTGCAGGCTGATATTTTTCCCGATCCACGGGCTGGCGGCGTTCGGCAAGACTTTCAGGGTATGGGTCTGTCCACGGCGGCAGAGCAACCCAAGCGTGTTGCGCTCGACTTCATCGCCATCAAGGAAAAACCTGACGTGGCTTTTCCAGGGGCTGGTCGCAACTGCCGGGATGACAAAAGTCCTTTCGACCGGTATGGCGTCCGGGTGCGCCTGGATCTGTACAACAACCGAATGGTTTCCGGCGCTGGGCGGCTGCCAGTTGAGGCTGGTCCAGCCACCTGCGCCTGTGGTCGAAACGACAGTGCTCCCGCCCGGCAACAGCCACTTGACCAACGCTCCCTGAACCGGATCACCGCCGCCATCCGCCACCAGATGCAATACCTCGACCTGAACGGTAGCACTTTCATTCTCATCCACGACGCAAGTCTTGTCCGCCTCGCGCACACTGCCAATTTCGATCTCGTTGCGTGCCAGCCGCATGCTTTTATATGGCGATGGCTTGAGCAGTTTTGAGCAGATCAACCGCACCTCGAACCGGCCGTCCAGCTCATCCGCGTTTGTCATCGTCCAAAGCACTTCACGAGTAGGCGTTACCAGCACATCTTCCTTGATCGCCGGGTTGACGACGACCTTCAGCTGCTCTTGGGAATCGCCCTCCCATTCAAGCGACAGGGTCGTTCCCACCAAAACATCTGGCACCGTGACCAACAGCTGATAAGGAGAACCCCGATTTGGCCATCCGGTCTTTAACGCCCAAGGATCTGCCTTGTCAGCGACTACGGCCATGACCTCCGACCAGGGGCTCTTCGCCAATACCTGCACTTCCAGGCTCTGCGTCACAGCACCCGAGGCGTAATAAAGGCTCGCGACCGAGGCGATGACGGTGAAAAATCCCGCGGAGTCCGGCTCATAGTCGAAGTACGCCCAGCCTCCAGCATCGGTGTCCGCCGCAACCTCAATGGATGTCCCGACCACGGTCCAGGTAACGGTCAACCCTTCAAGTGTTTGGCCCGTGTAAAACGATCCCACCTGCACACCAAACTTGACGCTTTCGTTGTTCTCAAGTACCGGAAAATAAGCCGCCTCCTGCACTTGCAGAAATTTCAATCGGTGATGCCACAGCGAAGCCGCCAACCGATAGGGTTCAGCGGTGTACTGGTTGAACAGCGTGAGTGTCATCGAGTGCGGCGCAGTCAGGTCGAGCGGCGGACAACGCAGCGAACGATGCCCGTCCAGCGGATGATCAGCCGACCAGTCAGGATCGGCGACGATCGCCTCCCGCGGATTGTCGTCAACCTCCAGGGAGTAATCGGTACCCTGCCAGGTATTGCCGTCTGCGACATAGAACTTCAGCTGATGGATCCCAAGGTCCTCCGCCCCCAGGCACAGAGGCACCGGTGCGGTCGGCGGGTGTGACTCCTCGTCGAGGCTGAAGGCCTGCAACACCAACGGCTGCAGGTGTAATTCGATGGTGATGTCAGTGAGGTACAGCAACAAATGATAGCCATCAGGCTCACTTGGCGCGCTGGTCACACTGAATGTCAGAGTGGCACCCGCGCGGAACGTCGAATCCAGCGCAACCTCGTACGGGACCGGCTCAAACGCCAGCGGCTGTTCTTCGTCACTTTGGCGGCCAGGAGGAATCGGAATCTCCAGCGGCGGCATTCCCTCGCTGTTGATGCGTACAAAACCTGTGCCGGTATGACGCGATTCACACAGAAACTTCAGGACATAGACCGCGTCAACGCCTGGATCCATGGGTGCGACGATTTCCTGGCTGACTGAGGCCGCATACCCGACGGACAATGTATTGACTGGCAGGCCGTTGTAATCCTGTCTCACAACCTGAACCCAGGGACTGCCTCTCGGATACACCGTCCAATCGGTCAAGATCTGACGGAACGACCCATTTTTCACCAGGCTCTGGTTGGCGAGTACATTCTGTTTACGCATGTCTGCCCGCTCCTTTGCGCTTTTTGTTTTTGTCGGGTGCCTCGGCCAAGGTCACCATGTCCTCGACCTGACGAATGAAGGTCGGCTCGCCCGCCTTGGCGGTAAAACAGATCTCCAGAATGATGTCCGTCAGGGAATGCAGGATGGAGGACTGTGGTTCCTTCAGCGGCCAGGGGAACTTCAACTGCCAGCAGGAGACCGCTCCGGTGTTTTCGAACGGATTGAGCAAGCCTTCGTCGGGTTTCTGACTGGTCAGGCCGTTATCGGCCACTCCCGTCGATACGACAATCGACTGGCCGGCAAGCAGGTTGATCAACACATCGGAAGGCGCCACGGAACCAGCAGGGGCATGTAAGTGCGCGACCGATTGCGCTGTTGCCTTGGTCGCGATCTTGCTGCTGATCTGCACCAGCGTTGCATGCACATCCTGATAAGGGCCTTTCACGACGGGCAGATGGACCGCGACCGAACTGATCTGCCGGCAGTAATGCCCCGGATGATCGCGATCGAACCGCAATTGGGTCAGGCAGAAATCCAGCGATCCCGTTGACGTCAATTGCGCCAGTGCGTCCGACCAGCTGTAAAGAGCGAACTGAGGATCAATGGTGTCATCGAACAATTGGCGCAGGGATACCGTCTTGCGCAGCTCCAGCCGCCGCTGATAACGCTGCATGTAGTCACGCTCCAGGCCCAGCAGCCACATTCGCAGATGCTCACCTGACGTCAGACCGTGACGAGCATCCTGCCAGACCTGAGGCAGGGTGCGCGGTGAATCGTAATCGCCGGTCTCGGCGCTCATCGATGCCTGCGCACTGAGACACTGGGCGACAGCCGCATCGTGAACCTGATAGTGCAGCGCTTTGAGCTGTCCCAGCATCCATCTGAACAGCTCGGCCCTGGTCGCGCGTTTTTTGAGGAAGTTGAAGATCGTCAATGCATGGGCATTGGCTCGCAGGGTCTGCTCCACATTGGTCTGAGCCGCCAGGACCGATTGTCTCTGCGCGCTGATCTGTGCATCCAGCGCGCGGACTTCCGCAAGTGCCAGTTTGCGCTGCAGGTCCCAATCATTGCGGCGGCGCCGGTAGGCTTCGGTCGTCGCTTGTTTGTCGGCCTCCATTTGCTTGACCGAGGCGGCAACGCTCAGCCCGAACACCACGGCATCGGTGATTTTATCGACCCTGTGTCCGCCGTTCGAAAATCCAATAATGTTGGGTAACGCGGCAATGGCTGCGCCAGCCGGCTTGATGCTGGAAGCGACGAGTGAAAGCGATTTCGATAACTGAATCTTGTCCATCACCTCGTATTCGACCGCCGAAATGTCTTCGACATAGAGTCGGTCATAAGCGTCGGCACGCTCCTGTGCCACGGCTTTGCTCTGCTCCAGCGCAGTGACCTGCAGACGTAACTGTTCGAGGGTCTGCTCCTGCATTTTGTGAGCAAAGTCGCCCAGCTCCACCAATTGCTGTTGCTGGGTTTCCTGCAGCTCAGCCTGGTCCGCTCGCTCCATCAGATTCAGGACCTGCGCACCAAACTCCGACAACATCTGCGCAGCGCGCATTGCGACCTCGAACGAGACACGCCAGCGGAAGGGGATGACTTTCAATCGCCCCCCCATCGGCCTTGGCGCACCACTGCTCCCGGCAGCCAGATCGCGCATCAGTTGTCTGGGATCTGCGGCCGGAGAGTACAAATCAGTGAGCAGTGGCGTACCGTCGATGCTGCGATTGCTGCGCAAGTTACCCAGGCGTACGCCAGGCAACGCGTAAAGTCGAAGCAGCTGCTCATTGAGAGGGTTTATGAAAATTTCCGAGCCGAGCAATCCTGAACGGGCGTCGGCATCGGTGGCCAGCGGAAAATCCCCACGGCTGAACACCAGTGTCTTTTCAAAGGCCTCAAGCCTGGGTCGCGATTCGCTGGCGGACAAAAGGGCGCCGAGCTTGATCGATTGCCAGCGGTTCACTGCGCGAACCGACGGTGCCTTGCCCATCAGAAACTGAGCATGGACGTAACACAGTTTGGCCGCTGCCAGGCTGTCTCGGGTCAGTTGGCGATAGAGCCAATCCCCCTCTGCAATCAATGTCTTAACGTAATCGCAGAACACCAGAATCCGGTAGTGCCTGGGCGCCCCATAAGAAATGGCATCGGGGTCCATCGGATTCCAGACTTCATGTCCACAGTTGCCGTCGTTGATCAACGGCCGGCATCGCCAGTACTGCGGTCGTGGATTGTCCACGGGCGGATCCTTCGGGTCGGCCGGCCCATTGGGATCGAACAGGTGCCGGAGCCAGTCGAGCGCTTCCTGAAAACGCTCCTCATCGCGCAGACGCGTGGCGATCAGATGCACCATATGAAAAAACAGCTCCCAGAAATGTCGGCCATTGGCACTGTCGAACATACCGTTTGGCTCTTCGAACGGCGTACTCGAAGGCCCCGGCTCCTCCAGGAACTGAGTGAACCAGTCCAGCACGTTATCGACGGAAATGCTGGCAAGCGACACCAGTTCGGGGCCGAACAGCGTATTGAGCCGGGTGAACTTGAGCTCAAGATGCTCCTGGTTGAACGATAGAAACTGCGCCGCGTTCTGGGTGTTCTTGAGCAGGGTCGGAACGACGAAATCCGTCAGATCCTTGACCCGGACCTCGAAGCGTTTGATCCCTTGGGCGGCACTGCCAAATGTGAAGACAACCGGTTGTGTCCAGTAACCCTTGGGGCGAGTAAAAACCTGCGTAATGGTGTTCCAGCCGCCTGCCCGTGGATAGTTTCCGGTCAGTGGTTCAGGATCAGTGGCACCCCGGTCTACCAGGGTCAGCGTCAGGGAAACGTCGGCTCCGGAAAGCCCCGTCAACCAGCAATAACCCTGAACCACCAGCACATCATCCGTGTCGACGCTATGAGCCGTGGCGTGCAATCCCAGAAACCCCGTCAGATCGCCTGCCGATGAATCACTGGCCACCACCCCCGGTTGATTCATCAGCGGATGTTGAATCATTTCAATGCCAGTGAAGCGCTTGCTCGCCACATGCTCGAGCCATGCGCCATTGTCATGAGGGACCGAGCGCAAGAACACATCATGCACCGAGCTCTCCTGGATGGCGCCGTTGCCCGTGGTCAGCAATACCCCGAGTTTGCTCTTGGGATCCTGATAATCAGACCGGACAGTGGCGATCAGCCGGGCGCCAACCGGAGAAGTTCGTTCCGCAAATTCCCGGGTGAGCAACGTCGTCGGCGGCGACCACTGATCGTTCTGGCGCTTGAAGGCCACGTAAATGTCCAGTTTGTCGGGTAGAAACTGATCCTTCTGCTCGACCCTGTCGCGCCAGGTGGCCCATACGATACACAGTCGCCTGTTCCAGACCACTAGCCGCATATCCAGCACCTGTACGTCAACAGGAATATCCACGGGCAACTGCTCACTCCAGGCTGCCGGGTTCAACGCTTTTTCTTTGGATCCGATTTCAACCTCGGCCTTTCGCCAATAGTATTGGCGCGGATCACTGCGTGTACGACTGACGAAATAATATTCCGCCAGTTCCGGAGACTTTCCGTCCATATAGGCACTGACCATTTCCAGATCGCAAATTTTCACGAACTCTTCAAGATACGTCTGCATCGCTGCCTGAACGCTGTCAGTCGTGAGGCGTGCCTGGTTCAAGTCGTTTTCAAATGTTCTGAACAGACTGGTCTTGCCAATACGCACAGCCGGGTGAGCGACGTTTTCCGGGAAGGTCTGGATCATCTTCACCGCCGCCCAGGTCGAGTAGTCGTCGGAGTAATTCCACGCTTCCAGATCCTTCTTCTCGAATTCGACGTCCTCAAAGCCAGGCTCGAGTTTGTGATACACCGCGCGAATGTACTGCTGCACACAACTCACCGCTTCGGCGACCTTGGCGCTTTGCACCAGATGGCTATCCCGAGGATCCATCCGAAGAAGTTCCAGGATATCTTCCGCCGTATTCAGAAAGGGGTACTTTTTGACGTTGTCTTTGCGGACTTGCCCGATGGCGTACGCGAGCAACGCCTGACGACGCTTTTCCTGCAACCCGCCAATGTTTCCAATCGATGCCATGGTCTTTGCTCCTCAAGCAATCATCGTAAATTTCACGCCCAGCGAGCGACCCGACTCAAGCCGGCGGCAGGAAATGGATCGGTTGGAAAAAAGCGCCTTTATCACTGCCTTGGCTGCGGACCTCAAAGGTGAACGTTCCACCTTCCGGCGCATGGACAAATACTTTTGTCAGCCCTTGCTGATCGGTGAAGGATTGCCCCGATGGCCGGATGACGGCCGACTTGCCTTCATCCCTTTCGACAGGAACGGCGAACCACTCTACGAGCTGGTTTGCCCCACGGTTTTCGAATTCGTCCCGCAGCTCGGCGTACAACTGCACTTCCTCGCCCGGAGCTACGCTGGCCAGCGGAATTGCGGACATCAAGGGGCCTGGGAAGTACAATGTCGTGGCGTCGGGAACAACCCGAATTTCGGTCGTGTCGACCGGACTGAACAGATCCATCCAGAAGCTTGGCACATCGATACCCAGCACCTTGCCTGGAATGAACTCGGCCTTGAGTACTCCCTTATCATCGGTGACCTTTGTCTCGATGGTGCCGAGGCTGGCTTGCCAGTACACCCTGATGCCCTTCAGTGGCGCTCCGTCGGCATCCTTCAGTGTCACGGTGAAGGTGATTTTCGCTCCCGGTTTGTTGGCCACGACCTCGGTGTTGTCCACCCCGTACGTCCTGACAACCAGTGGCTCCACATCAAGAGCAAACTGCGGATCAAGCGTTTGCGTTTCCGACTGGCTCAACAGCGCGTGCTCGGCCGCTTGAGCGTAGGCCGTCTTGTCAATCGCCTCCGGCAAGCTGCCAAGCATGAAAATCGTCCGGGCATCCATACCGGTGTGCTCCGCCAGCGTGCGGATGCGCATCAACAGATCCAGTTGACGCAGGTTTTTCAGAATCTTCAGGGATGGATCGATGTGAACGACGCACTCGCGCACCTCCTCGACGCTCCAGCGAAAGAAACTCGCCAACTTGATGTAGCCGGCTTTCTGGGCAAGCCTCAGCGAATCTCCGGCGATGTTGCCTGGCAGATTGTCGACGGCACGCAGATAATCCAGCAGTTCCTGCGCTGGCTGCTCGCTCATCTCGAACGCACGGGTGAGCGCCGTCAGGTAATAGAGCGTGCTCATCGAGAATTCGTGTTTGCTCGGCTGTCCGAGCCAGGCCCGATGACCATAATCCAGATAGTCCTGTAGCACGGTGGCACTCAGCCCCAGTGCTGTCACTACCCCACTCAAGCGTTGTACATTGGCCAAAGCCTTCAGCAGCGGATCCACTTCGACGAAGCGCTCGCTTCGGACATTTTGCGGGTTCTGCGCGACTCGATCGGAGACCTCGCGCAGCAGTCGATAGACCGTGGTGTCGGCCCAGGTGAGAACCCCTATTACCAGCTCGGAAGCAAGGCTGGTCAGTACGGCCAAAGCCTCCTTGGCCAACGAGACTTGCGCCTCTCTGGCCTGCAACAGAACACCCAGCATTTTTTCGACGATGGCGGCGCGCAGCTCGGGAGCCATGACCGGGAGACCATCCTTCACTGCACGGTCCAGTCGCAGGCGAGCTTCGATCAGGTATTGCGACTCGCTCCCGGCGAAAGCAAGCACCAGGCCATCGGCATCGGCCAGCGAAGCCAGGAAATTGAGCCAGTTTCCCGCAGGCACAGGCGGCACGTCGGCCATCAGGAATCCGGCATTGGTCAGCAGGGCCCCTGGCAGAAGACTTGCGACTTTGTCAAAGAATTGCAGCTGCGCTTCGGAGGCCGTGCCACTGGATTGGGGTTCTGCCACCATCTGCAACATCCCGAGTACCGGCAGGTTGCGATCCTTGCACCAGCCTACGCACGAATGCAGCGCATAGATGAGATTCAAGACATCCGGCGTTTCGCCCGGTCCGGTATTGATTCTTGGCAAACCCGCCAGCCCGTTGAGCCAGCTTTTCTCCTTTTCCATCAAGGTCAGCATCAGCACAATTTCCACCGGTGTGACACTCAGCAACCGCGCCAGCTTCACCAACCGGTAAAAGGCTGAAACGACCGCAGGCGTACGTTTCAGGTTTTTGCCAAGTCCCATAGCACCGGCTATCGCAAGTGCCAGGTAACCGTAGGTCGACAGATCGATCTGTAAACCGCTGCACAATTGAATGACTGTCGAGTCGCTGCTACCTACTTCGGGTATCGCCGGAAAATCCTCGCCATCGAGCATGAAGGGCTGGCGATAGTCACCCTGCCCGTTGAACACCTGATCGAACAGCGAGCGTTCGCCGCCGATTCCATATACCGCTATCTCATCCAGGAAGACGGCAAAGTCCAGCGGTTTACATCCATACCTTTCACGCAGCAGTTGGAACAGTCCCAGTGCATGCACCACGTTAGGGGTTATCCACCATTGTCCGGCCTTCGCACCACCTCGCACTTCTGCGCGCATGGCGGCCACCAGCACGGTATCCACCTCGAAACTGGGCAGGTCCAGCCATTTATCCAGACGCACCTTGCGGTTCAGTCGATCGTAGGATCCGAAACCAGCTTCACTATCCGGATCAATCGTCAGTGTTTGACGCAAGCTGGCGTCATCTTCAATGCCGATAGGCGGGTCGGTTGCGGCGTTTACGTAGACTGCGCCGAAACGTGCGCTTTGCGGGCCTGGTGGCGGCTCATCCGTGAATGTCACATTCGCGGAACGCACGGGTGCAAACGCGCGGAACGATAGAAGGGATTCAACGCCGGGGACATCGAGTGAAGTCCGCTCGCCGAAAAATTTCAACTGATTGAGATTCTGATACTTATCGGCATTATCCGAACCGTAGTTGGCGTTGAAGAAGGCTTCCCGGTCAGCGAAGGCTGGTGGCTCCTCAGTCAACAACGTTCGCTGGTAAGGCCCCAGACGCGATGCATGGGCCAGTGCACGGCCGGCATCGTCGTCCCAGCCGCCCGCTTGCAGAAAGTAAGGAAACCGCTCGTCAACCATGTGCGCGAAATTACCCATCGACATGCCCAGCTGCCGGGCTATCGAGTCGACGGTGACCCAATGCTGGAAGTAAGGCAGTTCATGGGGGTGGCGCGCCTCGAGCATGGCGTCTACCAGATCGGTCACTGCCCCGTGTGTCTTGATGAACGTTTCCAGCACAGGGTTGATGATGTCGACCGCAGAGATCAACTGATAAACCGCGTTGAAATCAACATCCAACAGTTTCAGGTCGGTGCGACGGTTGTGCAGAAGGTAATCAGCCTCGGTGTGCCCGACACTCTCGATACGCTTGCTGACCCACTGCAACAGCTCGACCAGATAGGCCACAGGTGACCACCTGCTTTCCAGCGCATTCGGTGGGCAGGAACTGTCAAATTTCGGGTCGAACAATTCCTCGAAAGTGGGTCCCCGAACCATTGACAGCAGCCCGCTTGATGAGGCTTCTTTCAGCGTTTTCCCGGTTTTTTCCTGCTGGCCGCCCGTCAAGGTATGCTCGATGAACCGCCGCCTGACGTAGATGGCCATACTGCTGGCCTGGCGCAGGAACGCTTGCGCATCTTCGCGACTCATCTGGTAATCCTTCACCAGACCCGGAATGCCATTTTCCACCAATGGAAAAATCGACCCCCCCTGGCTCAGATAGGCTTGCAGACCAGGATATTTTTTGCGGCGCGCTCGTGTAGGGAACAATTGTTCATACATTTGTTCGGCAGGGCGTTTGCGGGTCTTGGCCATGGTGCGTTTCCTTGCGGCAAAAGACATCCCAACGACCCGCACTTGTTGTCGGGTCATCTGTTCGGTTGATTCGATTAGGCGCCAGTCGCCAGCACCTGACAACTGTCAGAAATGACAGTTATTCCGACCGTTTGTCAGGACAATCAGATGGATTTTTGCCTGGCGGCGTCGGGTGGACCTCAAAGCGCGAGCTCAATACATGGTCGGAAATCGTCGCGCCGCCTGCATCATCGGAGATGGTTTGCTGGATCCAGCACCATTGGCCGCCTGCGGGTAACGGTCCCGTCGCATCGGCTTGCCAGCTTGCGCCGGAAACCGTGGCCCGCGCCCACTCTAGCTCGGGGTTGAACCAGCTTCGAACCTGCATGACGCCCGCTCGGCCTTGACCCGCGAAACGAACCGGATCACTGACTGATTGCCCCTCGACGGGGTTCTCCAAAACGGGTCGGTAGGTGCCCACAATCACTGTTCGCGCTGCGAAACTGTCGGACTGGAAACCCTCACACGTGGCCGTCACCTGCAAGAAGTTTTCTCCAGCAGGCTGCTCGACGTCCATGGCGACGGACCAGGTGCCATTGTCCTGCACCGTGGTTTCTCCTGCCCTCACTGCCCCCACACGGTTCAGCCAGACGGTGATCGCATCCCCCCGAATGCCGAAACCTGATGCGACCGAGCCTTGGCCCACATGCGCTTGCGACACAGGAGTTTCCAACACCGGAGGGGCTGGAACCACGCTGTAGTTCACCGGCTCGCTATCTCTGGAGGTCTGGTCTTCGAAATGTTGCCTGGCCCGAATGACTTTCTGTCCCACGGGCAATGTCACTTCGCCTTTCCATATGCCGTCGAGGCCTATTGGTACCTGTTTGAGTAGCGGCTCGGTAGTACCTTCCAGGAAAACATCGACCGTCCCTCCCTGTTCCCCCTTACCTTCGATCATCGAAGTTCGTGTCAGTCTGCCGCCCTCTAGCGGTGATTCAAAATCCGGGGGCAGCAACACGACATGAAAGGGATGCGACTCACTGTCCTCCGACTCCCGCCCATCGATCTCCTGCTTTGCCTGAACCACCCAACGGCCAAATTTCAGATTCTTGACAGATATTTCCCATGCCCCGTCAGCCGTCAGCTTTTCAGCGCCCAAAGGAGCGCCAGTCACGTAGTCCCACAGATACAACGTGGCACCTTTCATACCGTCCGTTCCTTGAAAGATCACGTCACGACCGACCTCGGAATCCTTTTCAGGTTGGGTGATGACCAGCGGGATCATGGGCTTGAAGAGCCGGAATATTTCAGTGGCCGCCGGCGAAGTCTGCTGGGCGGCAATCTGGGTCGCCGTAACGGTATGATCGATCTCCGGGGCAAAAGGTGCCGCACGCTGATAGGTCCAGGTTCTGCCGGTCACCGTGGCGGGGTACGGGGTGTCGCTACCACTGAACACGAGATGGACCTTGGCGTTCAATTCACAGGTGCCGGTGAAGGTGGGCGACAGCCCCTCAGATGGAACCCTGTCAATGCCGGGCGCAATCGGAGGAATGCGGACTTTGTGTTCGACGAAGTCGGACTGCTGGGCATTCACGGACTGTCGGATGCGAACGGTTCGATCATACGTAGGCCCCCACTCAACATAGGCTTTACTGGACCACTGGCTATTGGAATCGACTCGGGCATCCGGGGCGATTTTTGTGGTGCCGTCCGGGTCATAAAGCGACACCGTCGCGCCTGAAACACCCTTGCCAGAGAACGTCGTAGTGTAATCCGGTGTAGAGACCACATCGGACGGAGGTGGAAACTTGAACGGAAATTCGAACAGATATGGCAAAGATTCGATCCAGCCCCCCGCATTGTTGGAAACCTTCTGGATCACACTCATCTTGTAGAGGCCATCGGGCCAGTTCGTTGCGTGGGTTTCCCACTTGCCGCTTACGACCTTTGCGTCCCCCGGTGCCGCTCCTCCTGGACCACTGACCACCGTTATCGCGACCGTGGCACCTTCATAACCGTCACCGTCAAACTTCACGGTGGTTGCATCTGGAACAGTGACGTTGACGTCGGTCAATGGGGCTGGGCGGATGTCGAATCCCCTAGGATCGCTGATACCGAATAAAGGGTCGCCAGGCACGGTCTGCCGCGCGACCAATAAGCGCCGTCCTGGATCGACATCTACGTCAACACTCCAGTTGGCACCGGTGACTTGAGTATCGCCGAATTTAATTGAATGGTTTGCATCGAGGAGGATCTCTATCAAGGCTCCAGCCATGCCCCCTGTGCCGCTCATTGGGAATGTACGGTCTTGCTCGGTGCCGGCTGCCGGGAGAGTGATGACCGGGCTATCGGGTGGAACCTGTACATTGACAGGCACCGTATTAGACCATTTTCGGTTCCCCGATGTGGTGATCTGCTCGGCATGAAAAACAAACGCCCCATTCGGCAAAGGTTCGGTCAGTGGAATGCTCCACCCCGTGCCATGAACGGTGCCCGTCCCATAGATCCCGCCAACACCACCTTCCCTGTAGATATCAATTCTTGCGCCATTCTGGCCACTACCAATGATCGTTGGATTGGGCACCTTGATGATTTGATCCGGTTTTGGATCATTAATCACAGGGTCGTTGACCGGCAACTCGATTTTGACGGTGATGGTGCCCGAATCAATTTGTCCGTGCCAGCCGCTGTATTCCTCCCGAACGAAGACTGTCAGGTTCCCCTCGGCAGATGGGTACGCCTTCAATGACCAGTCTCCCATACCGCTTGTGCCAGATACGGTACCCACATCGCTATGGGGCACACCATTGCGCCATAGCCGGACCTTTGCGCCGGCGTGGGCGGTGCCAGTTATGGTAGGTGTGTTTGTAGGAAAAATGGTTCCGTCGGATGTTTTGAATGCAGGATAATGAACGGCCTTAAATTTATTGGTTTCAATCCATTCATAATCACTTGACATAGAAAAATTGAGTTTTATATGGAGGTAATAAGTTCCAGGCAAAATCAAAACATCTGCGTGAAAAACAAAATTATGAAAAAGTATCTTCAAACCTTTATACGAATGATACAAAACATACTGTCCGTCTCTTTCGGTATAGATATCCAGCGCGCCAATAAAAAGACGAATACTAGCTTCGAGACCTCTAAACACAATTCCTGGGGTCCAGCCAATAAGAGCGTCAGTTTCAGGATATCGGAGAGGGAAATACGGCAGCCGGACCTCCTTTTCCTCGGGAACGACAACTCTATCTACATCGTCAGTGGCTCGCGCCTCCTCCGGTAATTCCCCGGATGCATTTTTGTCGACGTCATCATCTGTGGCCATGAGAAACTCCATCGCTTTCCAAAGGTGGGATACCGGGCGCAAAGGTTTGTCACGCCATTCAACGCCGGCCCTGTCCACCGATGCACCTGACAGATCTGACAGTCCCGACAAACGGTAACTCTTCCCACAACCCGGTCCGGCAGCGTCCTGCAAGTCGTAACAGCGGGCTACGACGCCTTGTGCCATTGCCTACAAATCCCTCAGAATCCGCCGGCTTGTGCGCTTTGGCGTTGGCCCGTAACTTGACTCCCGTCGCTGCCAATCAGCGGCCGGGTTTAGTCGCCCGAGAGGTATCGCGAAGGTGCATAAGCGTCATCAAGTCGGGTATTCCCTATCCCCGCACTCGATGGTGGCTGTGTGCAGGGCGCTCTCGAGCGCACCGGTTTTCGCGATTCCTCCGGTCGACTAACCTGCTCACAGCCGCCACCCTTTTGCTTAGTCGCGATCGGGTGGTGGCTCTAAAACAGGAATTGCGAAATGAAAAAACCAACGCCAAATCCACCACTGGACACCGATCCAACGGGCCCGACCGATCAACCCGATCCGGTCTCTCCCTACGCCTCCGTCGATTCAAAAAAACTCCACGACGCCGCCCACCGGGCCCTCGACTTTTACCTCAACCCCAAAGCCGAAAAAACGCGTAACTCCGTCGATCGCGGCATGCAGATGTTCAAGGTCGACCCGGACATCAACCCCGAGGCGATCGCCATCCAGACCTACGAGACCTTTTCCTCGGTCAGCATTCTTCTGCTCGACCTGGCCGACAGCCTGGACGACAAGCCGCGGCATCTGGCGATGGCGATCTATCAGTTGAGCGAGATGGGGTTGCTGCTGGCAGAGAGGACGCTGGATAACGAGCGGGCGATTGCTGTTGCCTAGCCTTTGGTTATGGGTTGTCTGAAATGACGCCATCGCGGGCAAGCCCGCTCCCACAGGTATCAGCGCTGTCCTTGTGGGAGCTGGCTTGCCCGCGATGCTTTGGAAGGTTTTGAGTCAGGCCGAGGCCGGCAACGGCTGAAAACTGAAGTACTGCTTCAGCGCCTCGACCAGTTGCCCGTATTCGGGCGGCGTGCGGTACAGACTGAAGCCGGCGTCGTAATGTCGGGGGGTCGCGTCTTCGTGGCACCACAGGCAGCACGCCGTCAGGTCGATGACCTGCTGGCATCCTTCGCCCAGAGGGATCTTCAGGCGCAGGTTGAATTCGGCACCGATCATCATCGGCAACTGGCTGATGAGCATTAAACCGTCTTCGGACACGTTGCCCAGAAAGCCGATGGGTTTGTCGGTGACGCGGTTGAACACTCGCAGAAAATACGGCAGCTGGTGCCGTTCGATTCGACGGTCGGTAAACATACGCAGTTCGCCATGCCAGGCTCCATCACAGAGCCGCACTCGCTTCGGAACGGACCTGTGCGTCAGGTTCGCTCTCCCCGCTCCCGGTGTGGCGCTCGCCACGTCAATCTCATGCCAGTCGCAGGTGTTGCGCCGGTTCAGAAAGCAGGCTTCAAACCGGTGTCTCTGGACTATAGCTCACCTTGTACAGCCAGCCAGATTTTGTATGACAACCGCCATCAGAAGCGGGTTGGACGTACCACGGCGGCAGCGCTGCGCGTCGGGTAATGGCCCAGGCTCTGCAGGGTTTCCAGACGCGCGCGGGCGCGGTAGGCGTATTCGCTGTTGGGGTACGAGGCGATGATGAACTGATAGGTCTGCGCCGCATCGACGAACATTTTCTGCCGCTCGAGGCACTGGCCGCGCATCATCGACACTTCCGGCCACACGTAAGGGCGGGCACGGCTGGCGCGTTCGACCTTGGACAATTCGAGCATCACCTGCTCGCAATTGCCCCGGTCGTAGGCGCTGTAGGCGTTGTTCAAATGATGGTTCATCGACCAACGGGTGCAGCCCGTGACGGCGAGGACGCTGAGGGCAAGGGCGGCAATGGGCACGAATCGCATGGGGGGTTCTCCTGTCTTGTGCTCTGTATCGACCCCTGGTCGGAAATCTTCAGGCGCGTTTGTCCCAAAGTTGCCGTGTTCAATAAAGAAAGTATTAAGTAGTGCAAACGAACAATGACTACACCCTTCGAGCATAGTAGCCTTCGCTGGCGCTTGAACCTGAGGAGTCTTTGCATGTCCGTCCGTCGTACCAAAATCGTCGCTACCCTTGGCCCGGCCAGTAACTCGCCGGAAGTTCTCGAACAGCTGATTCTGGCTGGCCTGGACGTCGCCCGTCTGAACTTCTCCCACGGCACCCCCGACGAGCACAAGGCTCGCGCGAAGCTGGTGCGTGACCTCGCTGCCAAGCATGGTCGCTTCGTCGCCCTGCTGGGTGACCTGCAAGGCCCGAAAATCCGAATCGCCAAATTCGCCAACAAGCGCATCGAGCTGAAGATCGGTGACCAGTTCACCTTCTCCACCAGCCATCCGCTGACCGAAGGCAACCAGCAGGTGGTCGGCATCGACTACCCGGACCTGGTCAAGGACTGCGGCGTGGGCGACGAGCTGCTGCTCGACGACGGCCGTGTGGTGATGCGCGTTGAGACCGCCACCGCCACCGAACTGAACTGCGTCGTGACCATCGGCGGCCCGCTGTCCGACCATAAAGGCATCAACCGTCGCGGTGGCGGCCTGACCGCGCCGGCCCTGACTGAAAAAGACAAGGCCGACATCAAGCTCGCCGCTGAAATGGAAGTCGACTACCTCGCCGTGTCCTTCCCGCGTGACGCCGCCGACATGAACTACGCTCGTCAACTGCGCGATGAAGCCGGCGGCACCGCCTGGCTGGTGGCGAAGATCGAACGCGCCGAGGCCGTGGCCGACGACGAAACCCTCGACGGTCTGATCAAGGCCTCCGACGCGGTGATGGTTGCCCGTGGTGACCTGGGTGTGGAAATCGGCGACGCTGAACTGGTGGGCATCCAGAAGAAAATCATTCTGCACGCACGCCGCCACAACAAGGCGGTGATCGTGGCGACCCAGATGATGGAGTCGATGATCCAGAACCCGATGCCGACCCGCGCCGAAGTGTCCGACGTGGCCAACGCCGTGCTCGACTACACCGACGCCGTGATGCTGTCGGCCGAATCCGCTGCCGGCGCTTATCCGCTGGAAGCCGTGCAGGCGATGGCGCGCATCTGCGTCGGCGCTGAAAAGCACCCGACCAGCAAGACTTCCAGCCACCGCATCGGCAAGGAATTCGAGCGCTGCGACGAGAGCATCGCGCTGGCGACCATGTACACCGCCAACCACTTCCCGGGCGTGAAAGCGATCATCGCGCTGACCGAAAGCGGCTACACCCCGCTGATCATGTCGCGTATCCGTTCGTCGGTGCCGATCTACTGCTTCACCCCGCACCGCGAAGCCCAGGCCCGCGCAGCGATGTTCCGTGGCGTGTACACCGTGCCGTTCGACCCGGCTTCGCTGGCCCCGAACGAAGTCAGCCAGAAAGCCATCGACGAGCTGGTCAAGCGCGGCGTGGTGGAGAAAGGCGACTGGGTCATCCTGACCAAGGGCGACAGCTACCACACCACCGGCGGCACCAACGGCATGAAAATCCTGCACGTGGGCGACCCGCAGGTCTGAGTGACCGGTTGCTGAAAACGAAAAGCCCCGCCATGTGAATGGCGGGGCTTTTTCATTTCAGACTGATCGTTACTAGTTTGATCGTTCCCACGCTCCGCGTGGGAACGATCAGTGCGCGGAGTGCGGTCGGCGGATATCTCAATGCCGTTTGATGAACCCCGTCAACGCCGCCAACGCCTCCGGCGACCTCAGCCGCTGAGTGAACAGCGCGCCCTCCTCCTCGATCACCTTGCGAATCAACTCGCGATCCGGCGCGCGCATCAATTGTTTGCTGATGCGCACCGCCTCGGCCGGCAGCTCGTCAAACCGCAACGCCATCTCCCGCGCCTTGGCCAACGCGGCTTCGCCACTGCCCAGCGCCTCGGTTGCGATGCCCCATTGCGCCGCCTGCTCACCGGTAAACCCCTCACCCAGCAGCAACAACTCCGACGCTTTGGCCTGCCCGAGCAAGCGCGGCAGGATCAGGCTGGAGCCGAATTCCGGGCACAATCCGAGGTTGACGAACGGCATGCGCAGCCGCGCATCCCGCGCCACGTACACCAGATCGCAATGCAGCAACAGCGTCGTGCCGATCCCCACCGCCGCCCCGGCCACCGCGGCGATCACCGGTTTGCGGCACTCCAGCAAATTGAGCATGAAGTGAAACACCGGGCTGTCGAGGTCGCCCGGCGGTTGCTGGATGAAATCGGCGATGTCGTTGCCGGCGGTGAAGCACTCGGCGCTGCCGGTGATCAGTACCGCGTTGATTTCGGGGTCGCGGTCGGCCTGTTTCAGCGCGTCGGCCAATTGGCTGTACATGGCGCGGGTCAGGGCGTTTTTCTTGTCCGGGCGGTTGAGGCGCAGGGTCAGCAAACCGCGTTCGCGGTGCAGCAGGATGGCGTCGGGCATGGCAGGTCTCGCGTCTGAGAATTCAGCGCTCAACCACGGCTCAGGAAGACATCGGCCAGCAGTTGATTGCGCGGCAGTCCGGCCAGGAACAGACGCTTGGCAAACGCGTCGACGCTGGCCGTCGAGCCGCAGACTAAGGCCAGGGTTTGTCGGGAGACAAGGCGCAGTTGCGCCAAAGCGCCCGGCAACTCGGCCGCGGTCCACCGTTCGACGCTGAGGTTTTGGCGCTGCGCGGCCAGTGCTTCAAGGGGTTTGGCCAGGTAATGCCCGTCAGCGTCATGAGCCAGGTGAATGACGCGAATGGCGCCCCGATGATCATGACGCAAGGCCTCGCGCAACACGCCGAACAACGGGCCGAGTCCGGTACCGGCGGCCAGCAGCCACAGCGGCCGGTCGTGCCAGTCCGGGTCGTAATGCAGCGCGCCGCCGCGCAGTTCACCGAGACGGATCGGATCACCGATCTGCAAGCGGCGCGCGGCATCGCTGAATTCGCCGGGCTGGCGGCAATCGAGGTGAAATTCAAGAAAGCGGTCCTCTTCCGGCAGGCTCGCCAGCGAATACGGCCGCGCAATCTGGCCGGCCCACAGCACCAGATGCTGGCCGGCGCTGTAGCGCAGCGGCCGCTGGGGTGTCAGGCGCAGGCGCAAAACGCTGTCGCCGAGCCAGTCCAGCGCTTCGACCGTGGCCGGGCGACCATCGGTGACGGGATCGAAGGTGTGCACCTGCAAGTCTTCGATCACCTGACACTGGCAGGCCAGCCGCCAGCCCTGATCACGCTGTTCGACGCTCAGGGCATCCGGGCGACTGTCGGCGGGCAAGCCCTGCACGCATTGCACCAGACACGCATGGCAACTGCCGGCGCGGCAGCTGTAAGGCACCGCCACACCGTTCCGGTTGAGGGCATCGAGCAGGTTGCTGCCCGTCGCCACCGACCACTGTCGATCACCGACCCGCAGTTCAGGCATCGACGTTCTCCCATGCCGCCGCGCAACGATTGCGTCCGTCACGCTTGGCCCGATAGAGCGCCTGATCGGCACGTTGCAAGGCATCGTCCAGATCATCGCCCAGTTCCAGCAGGGTCATGCCGGCGGACAGGCTCAGGTTTTTCACATTCAGGCCCACCAGTTCAACGTCGGTGAAGGCGATGCGCAGCCGTTCGCAACAGGCGGTCAGGCGCTCGGCGTTGCAATCGGGCAGCAGCACCACGAATTCCTCACCACCATATCGCGCCAGCACATCGCCGTCGCGCAGACAGGCCCCGGCCACGCCGGCGAAAGCCTGCAACACCTGATCGCCAGCGGCGTGGCCGTGAATATCGTTGATGCGTTTGAAGTGGTCGAGGTCGATCAGCGCCAGACCATGCACCACGTCGGGCTCCATCGCATTCAGCTCGCGGGTGGCCAGGCGCAGGAAATGCCGGCGGTTGAACAGCCCGGTCAGTTCGTCGGTGGCCACCAGGTCTTCGAGCTGGCGCATCATCCCGCGCAGGGTGTCCTGATGCGCCTGCAAGGCGAACCGGCGCTGACGCATGCGTTGGCGCGAGGTCTGGACGAAGCGCGCATAAATCACCAGCCACGCCAGCACGATCAACAGGATGCAAGCCTGCAACGCGGAAAGCGCCGGATCGTGCAGATGCAAGTGGTAACCGTCCCACAGCGTGATGGCGCAAAAGCTGAAGAACACCAGCATCGCGCAGCGTACGAACGCCCGCTGTGACAGATGGAACAGGCCGAACAGCAGGATCAGGACATAGAAGACCAGGAACTCGCCCCGCGCTTCTTCCAGATGCGCGATCAGCCACGTCTGCCAACCAAGGCCGAGCAGCACTTGTGCTTCGGTCAGGCTCGGGTCGGAAAAGCGCAGATTGCAGCCTGAGAAAAATACCGCGAACAGGATTGCCTGGCTGATGACCACCAGGGCGCTGCCGACGGCGACGCCAGCCAGCGAATCTTCGTAATGTCCGGTGAAATACGCCAGCCACAGCAGCAGCAAAGCCAATCCATAGGTGGCTGCAGCGAGGGCGAAGCGTTTGAGCAAAAGACGTTGAATGGCGTTATGGGTCAATCGTTGACTCACCGTGCGATAAGAGGCTGACCGAGTGTCCTACTCTACAGACCGGCTGCCACTTTAGTGGCGCAGGCGATAAATGACCATTGATTTTCGGGCCGGGTATTTGGCGTCAAAGGCATGACCTTCGCGTACCGCCAAGAGCGCCCTCACCCTAACCCTCTCCCGGAGGGAGAGGGGACTGACCGTGATATTTTGTCGAATGTCGGCATCCTGAAATATCGCGTCAGACATCTATTTCAAGCTCTACACAAATCAGCTCCCTCTCCCTCCGGGAGAGGGTTGGGGTGAGGGCAGCGATATGAAAGTGAAAACCGATGCCAAATCTTCCCCCAACCATGCGACCAACGAATGACTACCGGCGCGTGTCACCACCGGGGAGGCGCGGTATACTGCCGCGCCTTTTTAGCGTCGCGCCAGCAGCCCCGGCGTGCCTTGAAAGGTGTCTGCGACCGACCGATGCAACCAAGCCGCAGGCACCTTATTGAATGTTCCCGTCTTTTAGAGGAGCGCGACTCATGACCGTGATCAAGCAAGACGACCTGATTCAGAGCGTTGCCGACGCCCTGCAGTTCATTTCCTACTACCATCCCGTGGACTTCATCCAGGCGATGCACGAAGCCTACCTGCGCGAAGAATCGCCAGCGGCCCGTGACTCGATGGCGCAGATCCTGATCAACTCGCGCATGTGCGCCACGGGCCACCGGCCGATCTGCCAGGACACCGGCATCGTGACCGTGTTCGTGCGTGTGGGCATGGACGTGCGTTGGGATGGCGCGACCATGAGCCTGGACGACATGATCAACGAAGGCGTGCGCCGCGCCTACAACCTGCCGGAAAACGTCCTGCGTGCCTCGATCCTCGCCGACCCGGCGGGCGCTCGTAAAAACACCAAGGACAACACCCCGGCGGTCATCCACTACTCCATCGTTCCGGGTAACACAGTGGAAGTGGACGTAGCGGCCAAGGGCGGCGGTTCCGAGAACAAGTCGAAAATGGCCATGCTCAACCCGTCCGACTCGATCGTCGACTGGGTACTCAAGACCGTTCCGACCATGGGCGCCGGCTGGTGCCCGCCGGGCATGCTGGGCATCGGCATCGGCGGCACCGCCGAGAAAGCCGCTGTCATGGCCAAGGAAGTGTTGATGGAATCCATCGACATTCACGAGCTCAAGGCCCGTGGCCCGCAGAACCGCATCGAAGAAATGCGTCTGGAGCTGTTCGAGAAGGTCAACCAGCTGGGCATCGGCGCCCAGGGCCTCGGTGGCCTGACCACCGTCCTCGACGTGAAGATCATGGACTACCCGACCCACGCCGCTTCCTTGCCGGTGTGCATGATCCCGAACTGCGCCGCCACCCGTCACGCGCACTTCGTATTGGACGGCTCCGGCCCGGCCTCGCTGGAAGCGCCACCGCTGGACGCCTACCCGGAAATCGTCTGGGAAGCCGGCCCGTCGGCCCGTCGCGTCAACCTCGACACCCTGACCCCGGAAGACGTGCAGAGCTGGAAGCCGGGCGAAACCGTCCTGCTCAATGGCAAGATGCTCACCGGTCGCGACGCTGCGCACAAACGCATGGTCGAGATGCTGAACAAGGGTGAAACCCTGCCGGTTGATCTGAAGGGCCGCTTCATCTACTACGTCGGCCCGGTTGATCCGGTCGGTGACGAAGTGGTTGGCCCGGCGGGTCCGACCACCGCCACGCGGATGGACAAGTTCACCCGTCAGATCCTTGAGCAGACCGGCCTGTTGGGCATGATCGGCAAGTCCGAGCGCGGCCCGACCGCCATCGACGCGATCAAGGACAACAAGGCTGTGTACCTGATGGCCGTCGGCGGTGCCGCTTACCTGGTGGCGCAAGCGATCAAGAAGTCCAAGGTTCTGGCGTTCGCCGAACTGGGCATGGAAGCGATCTACGAGTTCGAGGTCAAGGACATGCCGGTCACCGTTGCGGTGGACAGCAAAGGTGAATCGGTGCACATCACCGGTCCTGCGATCTGGCAACAGAAGATCAGCGAAAGCCTGGCGGTGGAAGTGCAGTAAGCACTTCATCTGCTTGTAAAAAACCGGGCGGCCAGCGATGACCGCCCGGTTTTTTTTCGCCTGCCGTCAGTCGGCACCTGTCAGATCTGACAGGTGCCGCGGCCAACCCCCTCTGTTAGCGTGCAATCTGAACGTTCACAGGTTGCGTTGCCATGGCCCTTGATGCAGATGCGCTCGTTACTCCTCCTTCCATTGCCAAGACAGCGTCCATTGCTACGAACGGGCGCAGTTGGGGAGAGATCGGTGCGACCGGGCAGCGGTCTTACACCTTGCCACTGCCGATCCTGAACGCCCGTACGCTCAATCCCGAGTTGCAGCTGGTTTATGACGGCAATGCGGGCAACGGCAAATGCGGACTTGGCTGGGATCTGTCGGTGGCTTCCATTTCGCGCAAGACCAGCAAGGGCGTGCCGAAATATGCAGCCGACGATGTCATGCAGGCTGACGGAACCGACCTGCGGCCCGAACGGACAACGCGCGGCAGGATCAAGGCAAAAAAGCGTACGCGCGGTAAAGGCAGGAGCGCCAGAACCTATTCAGTGGTGCTCTACATTCCACGTCTGGAAACGACATTCACCCGCTACGAACTCTGGACGCCCACCGATGGCGGTCATCCGTTCTGGGTGGTCTCTGGAGCCGATGGCACTCGATATTGCTATGGCAACACCCTGGATTCCTGCATCCATGACCCGGCAGCCCCGGCGCATATCGCTGTGTGGTTGCTGACGGAAGTCAGGAACCCCGTGGGCGAAAACATCTTTTACCAGTACAAGACCGACGACAAAACCACTGACGCCCGTTTTGACTACAGTGCTCAACGCTATCTGCGCCAGGTCTGTTATTGCAACAAGACCGCCAGTGCCGATCTGTACTGTCTTGATCACGCTCAACCCGAATTACTCGACTGGCTGTTCCGACTGATCATTGACTACGACGAACGCGTCTCCGGGTATGACGATGTTCCACCGTACCCCGCCAACGAGGATGCCTGGGCGGTGCGTTCCGATCCGTTTCGTATGCATCGCCATGGCTTTGAAGTCGGCACTCGGCGCCTGTGCCGACAGTTCCTGCTGTTCAATGCCATCGGCCCCGCTCCGGTGCTGGTCAATCGCCTGTTGCTGGAGCACGAATCCACATCGCATCGATACAATCATCTGAAAGCAGCGCACTACATGAGTTACGACGCTACCGGTCACGTCAAACACATGCCGCCCCTCGAATATTTTTATGAGGCGCTGATACTCGACACCACCCCCAAACCCTTTCTGCAACTTGATCACATGCCCGGTCTCAACGACGGCCAGCCCTACTATTGTGTCGATCTTTACGGTGAAGCCCTGCCCGGTTTTCTCTGCCAGCGCGACGGGGCCTGGTATTTCCGCGAACCGTTGCGCGGCACGCCCGGTACAGACGAAATCGTCTACGGCCCCTGGACCTTGCTGCCGCTGATTCCGAACGCCGACAGCAGCAAACCGGTGGTGCAGATTCTTACCGACCTCACCGGTGACGGCTGTCTGGACTGGGTCGTCGCGCAGCCCGGTGGCAGCGGGTGTTACACGCTCAAGCCGGATGGCAGCTGGGCGCCTTTCAAATCGTTCGACCAGTTTCCCGTGGAGTTTTTCCATCAACTGGCACAATTGGGCGACCTGCGCGGCGATGGCCTGGACTCCATGGCGTTGATCGGCCCGAACAGCGTGCGGGTGTATGCCAACCTGCGGGAAAAAGGATTTGCTCCCGGCCAGGATGTGCCCCATACCCCGGACAGATTGCCGCTGTTCGGCAATGCCCGCAGCGAACTGGTGTCATTCAGTGGCATGGGCGCCAGCGGCATGGAGCTGTGCCGGATCCGTCACGATGAAATCCGCTGCTGGGCCAGCCTCGGACATGGCCGGTTTGGAGAAGGTTTCAAACTGAGCGACTTGCTCTTCGACTATGGCAAATTCGATGCCGACCGGGTACGCATCGCCGACCTGGACGGCTCCGGCGCCCCGGCCTTCATTTACCTGTTTTCGGATTACTTCGAGATCTGGTTCAACCAGGGTGGCAACGGCCTGGCCCCGACACCCGTGCGTGTCCCGTGGCCTGCCGGCATTCGCTACGACAACCTCTGCCAGGTGACCTTCGCCGATCTGCAAGGCATTGGCTGCGCCAGCCTGCTGTTGACCAAACCCCACATGAAACCGCAGCACTGGGTGTATCACTTCGTCAGTAAACGGCCCTACCTGCTCACCGGCTGCAACAACAACATGGGCTACAGCGCCACGCTGCAACATCGCAGCAGTGCGCAATTCTGGCTGGACGAAAAACGCCGGGAACTGATGGCTCGCAGGCATCCGGTCAGCCGGTTGCCGTTTCCTCAGATGGTGCTCCACTGGCTGGAACAACTCGATGAAATCACCGGCAACCGCTTGAAGCAGTCATTCGACTATCAAGAAGGTTCCTACGACGGTATCGAACGGGAATTCCGTGGCTTCGGCCGGGTCTGTCAGATCGACAGTGAACTGGAACCTGGCAAGGCTGAAGACGGCCATACGGCGCCGATGAAGGTGACGCACTGGTTTCATACCGGTCAATGCACTGACCCCGTTTTGAAAGGTATCTGCGAACTCGACCCTGAAATCACATCGCTGGGCCCCACGGTCTTTTCAGCGTTCGATGCCAAACGCCGTAAAGAGCGCATTCGCAAGCGGCGCAAAGCCGAGGATGATCGCGAAACCGCCTACGCCCTTGCCGGTCGCCTGCTTCGCACCGAAGTCTGCCAGGCAGACGACCGCCCCCCCGCGCGCCTGTTCTCTCTGAGCGAAACGCGCTATCTGGTGCGAGAGGTGAACATAAATCCCTCCAGTCTGCTGGTGCTGGAACTGGAAAACCGCAGCCATCAATACGAACGCTTCATGGACGATCCACGCGTTGAACACAGGGTCAATCTGGCGTGGGACGAATACGGTCATCTGACACAAGGTTTTACCGTCGCTTGTGCTCGTCGCCGCACCGAGAATGACGAACCGCCCTTCGATCAGGAAGATCAACGACGCGCCTGGCTGGACAGCCACGATGAGCAACAGCAATGCTTTTATCTGACGGAAGCTCTCGCCGAATTCACTCACTTGACCAGTAACGGCCACTGGCTGCTCGGTTTGCCCTGCCGCCAGCGTGGTAATGCGATGAGGCTGCCCAAAGGCTCTCTGCCGGGCGGTTTGCGCGCAGCGGACATCAGTTTCGAAAATTTCGATCGGCATAAAGACAGCGCCGCATGGAAAGCCGCGCGCGAACTGACCTCGCTTTCGCAGCAGACCTATCTGGAGGCCGCCGGCAAAATGCTTTACCCACCTTTGGCAGGCCCGATGGAACAGGCTGTGTTCGACAAGAAAGCACTGTCTGCCTACGACGACGTCCCGATTGTCATTCGGGACGAGCTGATCAAGATCGGCTATGAGCCGATGAATCTGTTTCTCCCCGAAGATTCGGAAGAGGACAAACTGAAAAACCTGTGGTCATCCCTGAGCGGTTTTTTCACCTACGCCGATGCCAGCCAATTTTTCCACGTCACCGATGTGCAGCAGACCGCCAGCCATGGCGTGACGCACATCGCCTGGGACCCGCTCCATCTGGTGACCAAGACCCTCACCCTGCCGGACGGCTGCGCCACAATCATGGCATACGACTGGCACACCCTTCTGCCGTGCAGTGTCAAGGATGCCAACGAGAACATTCAGGAAGTGCTGTACGACGCAGACAGGCAACCCACCGCCCTCAGTTCTTATGGCACCGAAAACGGCGCTCAGGCCGGTTTCGCTCCCCTTTCCGCTTACCCGCCTCAGCCTGACCTGAGTGTCGAATACGCCCTCGCCAATCCGAAAACCGCCCTGGCATCCGCTGCCAGCGTGGTGCGCACCGACCTGCAAAGCTGGATGCCGGTACTCCCGCTCAAAACGCTGCCCATCAAAAGAAAGGAATGGATCGCCAAGGGGCTGATTCTGCCCGACGGCCACATCCGCGCCTCGGCCCTGCGCTGGCTGAACCAGCTGAAAAAACGCAGCACCAGCGAACAGGCCCTGCTCAAGTTCATCCGAACCACCCTCAAGCAGCCGGTACACAGCCTCAACCTGGTTGCCGACCGCTACCCCACCGACCCGCAGCAACAGATTCAAATGACGATCCGCTACTTCGACGGCTTCGGCCGCGCGCTGCAAAGCAAACAGCTCGTCCCGCAGGGCGATGCCTTTGTCGCCACCCCTGAGGATGACCTCGTGACCGGCGCCGATGGCAAACCGATCGAAATGCCGGCCACCCGGGGCTCGCGCTGGCGGGTGCAGAGTCGCGTGGAATACAACCACAAGGGCGAAACCATCCGGGTCTACCGCGCCTACTTCCTCAATACCCACCGCTGTATCAACGACAGCGCGATGCGCGAGCACGGCTATCACGACCGGATGTTCTACGACGCCTTGGGGCGGCCGATACAGACGATCAATGCGCTGGGCCACCTGGCGTTCGACCTCCTTCACCCGTGGTTCAAATGCAGCTACGACTTCAATGACACCGACGACACACCGGCGAGCAAGTCTGCGAAACCCGCCAAACAGCCCGTCAAACCTGCGAAGAAAGTCAAGCCATGAACGCCAGCGTGCACTGGCACACCCCGACGGTGGCCGTCAACGGACCGCGCGGCGAGACCTACAGACACATCGATTACCTGCGCAGGGTGGCTGGAGAGGATGTGCAGGCGCTCATTACCCGACAGCAATATGACGTTGCCGGCCGACTGGTCGCGCTGCGCGATCCGCGTCTGCCCACGCCCAATACCACAACGGTGCACAGGCTGGACGGCGTGGCGATCAGGACGATCAACGTTGACGGTGGCGAAAACACGGTGCTGCAGGGTGTCGGTGGCGAGCTTCTTCAGAATTGGGATGCTAACCGCAATCACCGGGAAATGACCTACGACCCGCAACTGCGTCTGCGGGCCGTCACGGAAAACGGTGCAGCGAACTTCGAAACCTTCCACTACCTCGACGCTTCGGCCGACCCGACACACAATCTGCGCGGACAGATGACGGCGCTGAGCGATCCATCAGGCACGCTCGCCCTCGACAGCTTCGGCATGCACGGACAGACGCTGGAAGAAACCCGCACCTTCAAGGACGGCAAAACCTGCACCAGCCGTCGGGTCTTCAGCGCCGTCGGCGCACTGTTGCAAACCACTGACGCCGGCGGGCACCTGCAACAGTCGACCTACGACATCGCCGGGCAACTCGTCCAGGTACAACTGCAACTCGACGGACAAGCCTTCCAGCCGGTTTTGAAAGGTGCGGATTACAACGCCGCCGGCCAGATCACCGAACAACGGCTCGGCAACGACGTGACCAACCGCTGGTGCTACCGGGACACCGACGGACGCCTGCTGCGACAGTACGCGCAAAAGGCTTCAGGGCAGGCGATTCAGGATTTCGGGTATGGATACGACCGGGTGGGCAACACCACCCGCATTGTTGACCACACCTACACACCGACATATTTCCGCAACCAGCGGGTCGACGGCCAGCGCACGTTTGACCATGACACGACTTATCAGCTGATCCGCGCCACCGGGTACAGCGACGCCCCGCCCAGAGACAACCCGGGCCGGCCTCAGCCAACCGACCCACGGGACCGGCGCAACTATGTCGAGACCTACGAATACGACGAAGGCAAAAACCTGACCCTGCTCACCCATGTCCGCGACGGCAGTGCCCATACCTTCGAGATGTGCATCGACCCGGGCAGCAACCGTGGTGTGCGCTGGAAACCGGGCGATCCGGCTCCGGACTTCCGCGCATTGTTCGACCGTGCCGGCAATCAGCTAGCGCTGCAGCGGGGTCAACCCATGCGGTGGAACAGCCGCAATCAACTGGAGTCACTGACCCTGGTGGAACATGCCAGCGGTCCACCTGACCAGGAGCTGTATCAATACAGCCAGGGCGCCAGGGTCTACAAACGCCTCGAAACCCACACTCGCAAGGTCAGCCATGTCGAGCAAGTGCACTACGTGGGCAATCTGGAGGTCCGCAGCAAAAGCTCGGGTGAAGAGCTGCACCGGATCACCGTAGCCACCGGCGTCGGTGAAGTGACATGCCTGCATTGGGTCGCCGGCAAACCGCCTGGCATAGACGCCGATCAGGTGCGTTACTCCCTGCCGGATCATCTGGGCTCAAGCGTGACCGAGCTCGACCAGAACGCGCGACTGATCAGCCAGGAAGGCTATTTCGCCTTCGGTGCAACCGCGTGGATGGTCGCAGACAAACTCGTGGAGGCGGATTACAAGTTCATCCGCTACTCGGGCAAGGAGATGGATCGCAGCGGGCTTTATCATTATGGGGTGCGGTATTACGCGCCTTGGCTGGGACGCTGGGTCAGCACTGACCCGACGGGAGATGAGGACGGGCCGAATCGATATGCGTTTGTCGGGAACAGCCCACTGCGCTACGTGGATCCTGCGGGAGGCACCAGGGCGGAGGCGACCATCATGCTGTACAACAGTTTTGTTTCCCAGGTGTCCGGGAATGCCGAATACACACTCCACAGGCTGCACAACATCATCAAGCAAAAAGGCTTCACACTAAGCCTGATGGCCAACGTGGCGGTCGAAGGCCTGAAAGGTGCAATCGGCTATGAGGCCGGCCTGATCGGCGGCGGACAAATCGACATGGTCATGCCGGGGTTCCCGACCACTACGCCTTACACCACACCCGGTGGAGTGATCGGCGGCAACATCGGGGGCGATGTGTCGGGAGCGATCGCAGACGTACCGTTGAGGAAGATGCCGTTCCATATCGGCCCGCTGATCCCACAGACCTCGAAACTGTCCGTGGCAGCGATTGACAGCGACCTCGGCATAACGGGTGCCGTCAAGGAAATACGCAACTGGAGCGATTTCAAGGATGAGGTCGTGCATCCGGCGCTCAACTCGGTGATCAACCCTTACTTCCTGATGAGCAGAGTAATGGGCTCTTGGATATCGATCATCCCCGCCGCTCTGGAGTTGTTTGCCCGGGCAATCGAGGTTGAGGACATCAAGAATCGCCTTGACCCGGTCAAGATCCAGAAGATCGAAGACATGCTCAACGGTTGGCAAACCGCTCTACAGGAACGCTCGACATGGGTCGAGAATGCCTTTGATGCATTAGGCAGCGACGTGCTCTATCCGGCGGATGTGCTTCCCAACGTCAACATGACGACCTCAAAAGACATGCTGGCACCGATCAGCAGAGCCGGTTTGCGGCAGCAAACCAGAGCCGTCATGGCGGATATCGCGCACGCCAAAAGAGGACTGGCCTACTACAAGGAGATGGGCACCACGGACAATCAATACTTGCTGAGCCAGGCTCATGTTAAATCGCCGTCCCGCAACCGGACCACGTGAAATGGCAAATAGCATTCACCTGCGCACGCCCTCGGTCACTGCCAATGATGGCCGGGGCCTGGCGCTCAGGCAGATTGCCTATCTACGCACAGTCCCAGACGGTCCCGTGGACACCCTGATCACTCGCTTGCGCAACGATGTTGCCGGGCACCCGATCGAGCAGCAGGATCCGCGTCTGTCCGTTGCCGGTCAGATAACCGTTTTTGCGCTGAGTGGCCAGCCACTCAAGGTCCGGAGTGTCGATGCCGGCACTAACGTGGTATTGCCCGGTCGGTCGGGAGAAGTACTTCAGCGCTGGGATGCACGGGACAATCACCGGTTCACGACCTACGACCATCAACTGCGACCGTTGAACGTCAGAGAAAACGGCACACCGGATATCGAGACCTTCACCTACGCCGACTGCTCGGCCGATCCCGGGTACAACCTGCGCGGACAGTTGATCGAACAGAGCGACGCGTCCGGTACCGTCGAGTTTCACAGCGTCGGGATGACGGGGCATGGATTGCGTGAAACCCGCACCTTTCACGATGGCAAAGCGTTTGTCAGCCGTCGCGCCTACGGTCCGCTGGGCACGGTGTTGACGCAGACCGATGCCGGGGGACACCAGCAACTGTCGACATACGACGTGGCCGGTCAACTCAATCGGGTGCAATTGCAAATCAACGGTCAGAGCACTTGGCAAACCGTGTTGCAGGATGCGCAGTACAACGCCTCCGGGCAGATCATCGAACAACAGGCCGGTAATGCCGTGATCAGTCACTGGCATTACCACGCCGACGGGCGCCTGCATCGCCACTTCGCGCATAAGGGCTCAGGACCGGTGCTTCAGGACTTCGAGTACAAATACGACCGGATGGGCAACATCACCTGCATTCTCGATCATGCCTACACGCCCACCTATTTCCGTAATCAGCGGATCAATGGTCACCGCGAGTTAACTTACGACACCCTGTACCGGCTGATTCGCGCCACCGGTTACAGCGATGCCGCGCCCTCGGACAACCTCGGACGGCCGCAGCCGACCGCCCCCGATGACCGACGCAATTACATCGAGCACTACAATTACGACCACGGCGACAATCTCGTCAAGACCGTCCACGTGCGCGACGGCACCAGCCACACCTTCGAGATGTGCATCGACTCCGCCAGCAATCGCGGCGTGCGCTGCAAACCCGGTGATCCACCACCGGATTTCAGCCGGCTGTTCGACCGTGCCGGCAACCTGCAGGCCCTGCAACCCGGCGTCCTGATGCACTGGAACAGGCGCGGCGAACTGGACAAGGTCACCCTCGTCGATCGCAATGGCGGCAGTGCCAATGACCAAGAGTATTACCGCTACAGCCAGGGCGAGCGGGTCTACAAGCGACACGACACCCACACGACAAAAGTCAGCCACTTCCATGAAGTGCGTTATTTGCCAGGGCTGGAGATTCGCACCCGGGACAACGGTGAGGAGCTGCACCTGATCAACCTGTCGCTGGCCAGCGGCAACGCGGTCTGCCTGCACTGGAAGGCCGGAAAACCGCCGCGGATCGATGCCGATCAACTGCGCTATACCCTCGCAGATCATCTGGGGTCGGTCTCGCTGGAACTGGATCGACAGGCGCAGATAATCAGCCGGGAAGGCTACTTGTCATTCGGTGCCACGGCCTGGATGGCGGCGCGTGCGCTGATCGAAGTGGATTACCGGTTCCTCCGTTACTCGGGCAAGGAAATGGATGTCACCCGGTTGTATTACTACGGCGCCCGTTACTACGCCTGCTGGCTGGGGCGCTGGGTCAGCGCCGATCCGGCAGGCCCTGTAGACGGGCCTAATCTGTACGCGTTCGTGGGGAACAACCCGGTCAATCACGTCGACGTCAACGGCGAAGCCAAAGTCAAATGGCCCACCGTGGCAGATATCAATGCAGGCGTAGACCGGATCATTGCCTCGCAAAACGCCAGCTACTCCAAAAACAGGCAGGCCATCGCAACGCGTCACATGAAAGACCAGATGAGCCAACAGGTGACGCGTCACATTGAAATACTCGGGCTCACCAAGGAGCGCGCAAGCGACGCTGCAAAACAACTCGACAGAATGGGTTCCGGTCTTGATGTGGCGCTTGCCGCAACCCGCAGAACCCTGACGCTGATCATCGGCAAGGGCATCAGCTATGGCGTGGGAGTCGGCGTCGGGATCGGCGCCCAGGCCCTGGGAGCCGTAGCGCCCGGCGTGGGAAATGTGGTGGGGGCCGGCTTGGGCATCGGCGCAAAAATTGCGGTCAGCGGCCTGATCGACTATGTGGCCGAACGAACGGGCATGAGCGCGCCGGTCAACTTGAAAACCAGCAAACTGACGGCGAAAAAGATCATTCAAAAAGCCGAATACAAGCAGATGGAGCCGTTTGAATATCTGAAAGCCAAATACCAGAACATGAAACCGGACAGCCAGAAATCCCAGCTGAAGTTTTCCAAGGAAGCTGCGACTCAGGCTTCCGGGTATATCTTGAAGTCGGCGCTGACCTCCATGCCTTCCGAAGCGGTCAGCGCTATCGGCACCGGCGTTGCTGTGCTGCTGGGATTGCCAGAGATTGTGGATGAAACCATGGGCGCGCTCTCGGACAAATCAGGCGCGAAGATGCTGGAGTTCGAACGCCAGATTCTTGGGCTCGTTGATGAGATCGAATCGAGCAATGCCACGATTCATGGATTTGCCAATGCACTCTCCACGACCAGTATCGGCGGGATTGACCTGGATGACCTGGATCGGCAGACAAGGCACATCACTGACATGCTCCATGGTCTGGCTGACACGGTTCGACACCACCGGGCCAGCCAAAAAGCTGCAGCGTGAACTCAAATGAACCCATCCATTGACTCGTACACACCATCAGTGTCGGCCACTCACCCTCAAGGTCAGGCCATCAGACAAATTGCCTACCTGCGCAAGGTGGCGGGCGAGGACGCGCAGGCACTCATTACCCGTCAACACCATGATGTTGGCGGACGAACCGTGACTGAACGCGATCCGCGTCTGTCCATTGCCAGTCAGGTGACCGTTTTTGCGCTGAGTGGCCAGCCACTAAGGGTTCAGAGTGTCGATGCCGGCACAAGCCTGGTTCTGCCCGGTCGGTCGGGAGAAGAAACTCGGCGCTGGGATGCACGGGGCAATCACTGGCTTACGACCTACGACAACCAATTGCGCCCGTTGACCGTTGAAGAGAACGGCACGCCGGATATCGAGACCTTCACCTACGCTGATCGCTCGGCCGATCCCGGACACAACCTGCGCGGGCAACTGATCCGGCGGGAAGATCCGTCGGGTTCCGTGGATGTTCGCAGCTTTGGACTGTCCGGTCAGGCACTGCGCGAGACCCGCACCTTTCACGATGGCAACGCGTTCGTCAGCGGTCGCCGTTATAGCCCGCTGGGCGCGGTGTTGACGCAGACCGATGCCGGGGGACACCAGCAACAGTCGACATACGACGTGGCCGGTCAACTCAATCGCGTGCAATTGCAGATCAACGGACAGACCACCTGGCAAACCGTGTTGCAGGATGCGCAGTACAACGCCTCCGGACAGCTCATCGAACAACAGGCCGGCAACGGTGTGACCAGCCACTGGCACTACCGCGCCGCCGATGGGCGCCTGCACTGTCACCGCGCGCAGAAGGGCTCGGGACCGGTGCTTCAGGACTTCAAGTATGAATACGACCGGGTGGGCAATATCGTCCGCATTCTCGATCACGCCTACACGCCGACCTACTTCAGCAACCAGCGGGTCGATGGCCATCAGGAGTTCGATTACGACACGCTGTACCGACTGATTCGCGCCACCGGCTACAGCGACGCCCCGCCCTCGGACAGGCTCGGTTTGCCCCAGTCGACCAATCCCGATGACCGACGCAATTACGTCGAGCACTACGATTACGACCACGGCGACAATCTTGTCAAAACCATCCACGTGCGCGACGGCACCAGCCACACCTTCGAGATGTGCATCGACCCCGCCAGCAATCGCGGCGTGCGCTGGAAACCCGGCGATCCGCCGCCGGATTTCAGCCAACGGTTCGATCCTGCCGGCAACCTGCGGGCCCTGCAACCCGGCGTGCCGATGCACTGGAACGCCCATGGCGAACTGGACAAGGTGACGCTCGTCGATCGCAACGGCAGCAGCGCCAACGATGAAGAGTATTACCGCTACAGCCGGGGCCAGCGGGTCTACAAACGCCACGACACCCACACAACGAAAGTCAGTCACTTTCATGAAGTGCGCTATTTGCCGGGGCTGGAGATCCGCACCAAGGACAACGGCGAGGAGTTGCACGTCATCACGCTCGATATCGGATCTGGCGCAGCGCGCTGCCTGCACTGGAAGAAGGATCCGGCAAAAATCGGTGCCGACCAGCTGCGATTCGCGCTGCCCGATCACCTGGGTTCGGCTGTCAGGGAACTCGATGCACAGGCGCGATTGATCACCGACGAGCGCTATCTGCCATTCGGCGGCACAGCCGTTTATACCAGGCACTCCGCCGTGGAGCTCGATTACAAGACCGTCCGTTACTCGGGCAAGGAAATGGATGTCACCCGGCTGTATTACTACGGCGCCCGCTACTACGCCGATTGGCTGGGGCGCTGGGTCAGTGCCGATCGGGCGGGCACTGTCGACGGACTGAATCTCTATGCGTTCGTGGGGAACAATCCGATTATCCATGTCGACAAAACGGGCAATGTGAAGGTGCTTTTTGATGTGGCGAAAGGCTTTATCGGCGTGCTCGACAAAGCGGCAACCGCAGCAGGTCAGTTGGACTACCTTGCGAGAGAATTCGACGGCCTTGTTCCCGAAGACGCCGACATCAACGAACTGCGCGAAAGCATCACTTTTGGCACATTCATGAAGTCCCGGCACGGGATCAAATCTGCCCTCTACGGCGCGGCAAAAGGTGCGGGTGTCGGCGCGGTTTTAGGCACCGCTTTACCGGGTATTGGCAACCTGATCGGCACAGCCGTGGGCACGCTCGTCGGGGCCATCGCTTTTCCGCTGTTGCGTTACCACTTTTTCAAAAAAAGCCTGAAGGCCGTGGAAACCCTTCGCACCCGGGAAATCGCCGCGGGAGTGACAGCTGTCGCCGATACCGCAGCCAATGTTGTGGAAGGGACGAAGAACCTGATCAACGGTGCCGGTGAACTCCAGCAGAGGATCAAGGCTGCAGCTGACAATCTCGGTTCTTATCCGCAACGGCTTCAGGAAATGTTCTATCGTCAGCTGGATGACCTGATGGGCGATCAACAACGCGAAGTCATGAAACTGCTCAAAACCGGGCTCGATCCGTTTGACGCCATTGATCAGGTATTGAGTACCGCGCGCCAGCTTGTCGACTCCCCGAGCGAAGCAGACGGGGTAACGGCACGCTTGGCCGAACTGCTCCAATCGGCACAGCAAGACAGTCATCGGCCACTGAAAAAGCCGATCCCCAAACCCAGGACAAAAATGCAGCCGCAATTGCAACGCAGGATGAGCGAAACGTACGTCTGAGTCGCTTCGACAATACGCCGTACCGAGCGGGCACATGCTATCGTGCCCGCCCGTCCTGCCACCCCTTTGACCCAGCATGCTGCCGACTTCCCGTACCTTGCGTCTGTCGTTGTATACCCTGCTGATCATCGCTGGCGCCGCCCTCGCCGCGACGCTTGCGATCCGCCACGCCGAGCGCCAGGCGCTGGAAGAAGACGCCGCGCGGGCCAATCAGCAACTGGCGCTGTACGCCAACTCGCTGCATACCCTGATCGACCGCTATCGCGCCCTGCCCGCCGTGCTGGCGCTGGACCCGCAATTGCGCGCGGCGCTGGCCGGTCCTGTGAGCACCGAACAGCAAACGGCGCTCAATCTGAAGCTGGAAAAGATCAACGGCGCTGCACAATCCTCGACCCTTGAACTGCTCGACCGCACCGGCCTGGCGGTGGCGGCCAGCAACTGGCGTCTGCCCAGCAGTTACGTCGGTCACAACTACGGCTTTCGCCCCTATTTCAGTCAGACCCGCACTCAGGGCACCGGGCGTTTCTACGCAGTCGGTGTGACCAGCGGGATTCCCGGTTACTTCCTGTCCAGCGCGGTGCTCGGCGACAACGGCGAGTTCCTCGGGGCGATGGTGGTCAAGCTCGAATTCCCCGAACTCGAACGCGAATGGAGCCAGGGCAATGACACCCTGCTGGTCAGCGATGCACGCGGGATCATCTTCATCGCCAACCAGCCCGGCTGGCGCTATCGCCTGCTGCACCCGCTGAGCCCGGCCGATTACCGCGAGATCAAGGCCACCCGCCAATACGACAAACAGTCGCTGGTGCCGCTGACGCATCTGGCGCTGCGCAGCTTCGACGACAACAGTGATCTGCGCCGCGTCGAAGGCCCGCAAGGCACGGCGGATTACCTGTGGGAATCGCTGCCGCTGACCGCCGAAGGCTGGACCCTGCATCTGCTGCGCCGTCCGCAACTGTCCTTCGAGGATCAGCGCAATGCCGGGCTCGCCGCTGCCGGGGTATGGCTGGCGCTGGTGTTCCTGTTGCTGTTCCTCAACCAGCGCTGGCGTCTGGCGAAGATGCGCCAGCGCAGCCGCGAAGAGCTTGAGCAACTGGTCGAGGAACGCACCCGCGACTTGCGCACCGCCCAGGACGGTCTGGTGCAATCAGCGAAACTGGCGGCACTGGGGCAGATGTCCGCCGCGCTGGCCCACGAAATCAATCAGCCGTTGACCGCCCAGCGCATGCAACTGGCGACCCTGCGCCTGCTGCTCGATCATGGCCGGGTCGATGACGCCTACAAGGCACTCAAACCGGTGGATGACATGCTCACGCGCATGGCCGCCCTCACCGGCCACTTGAAAACCTTCGCCCGCAAGAGCCCCAGCGGTTTGCGCGAACGGCTGGATCTGGCGACGGTGGTCGATCAGGCCCTGCAATTGCTCGATGCGCGTCTTCGCGATGAGCAGGTCAGTCTGGTGCTGCACCTGACCCGTCCGGCCTGGGTGCGCGGCGATGCGATCCGCCTGGAGCAGGTGCTGATCAATCTGCTGCGCAATGCCCTCGATGCCATGCAGGGCAAGCCGTGCAAGCGTCTGGAAATCCGCCTGGAAGCCGACGAGCAACTGTGGCGCCTGAGCGTCATCGACAACGGCGGCGGCATCGCCGACGAACATCTGGGTCAGGTGTTCGATCCGTTCTTCACCACCAAACCGGTGGGTGACGGACTGGGCCTGGGACTGGCGGTATCCTTCGCCATCGTCCATGAATCCGGCGGGCGCCTGTGCGTCGAAAATGGTGACAATGGCGCAGTGTTCAGCCTGACCTTGCCGATCGATCTGGAGGCGCACATCTGATGCTCAATTCCGTGATGGTGGTGGATGACGAAAGCAGCATTCGCAGTGCCGTCGAGCAATGGCTGAGCCTGTCCGGGTTCGAGGTGCAGCTGTTCAGCCGCGCCGAGGAATGCCTGGAGGCGCTGCCGGCGCATTTTGCCGGGGTGATTGTCAGCGACGTGCGCATGCCCGGCCTCAGCGGTCTTGAACTGCTGGCCGAAGTGCAGCGCCGGGATGCCGATCTGCCGGTGATTCTGCTGACCGGCCACGGTGATGTGCCGATGGCGGTCGAAGCGATGCGCGACGGCGCCTACGATTTTCTGGAAAAACCGTTCAGCCCCGAGACTCTGCTCGGCAGCCTGCGCCGGGCGCTCGACAAGCGTCGGCTGGTGCTGGAAAACCGTGCCCTGCACGAGCAGGCCGACAACCGCGCCAGACTGGATGCGACACTGCTCGGTGTGTCCCGTGGCTTGCAGACCTTGCGCCGGCAGGTACTTGATCTGGCGACGCTGCCGGTCAATGTGCTGATCCGTGGCGAAACCGGCAGCGGCAAGGAGCTGGTCGCCCGCTGCCTGCACGACTTCGGCCCACGCGCCGACAAGCCGTTCGTGGCGCTGAACTGCGCGGCGATCCCCGAGCAGTTGTTCGAAGCCGAGTTGTTCGGGCATGAAAGCGGCGCGTTCACAGGGGCATCAGGCAAGCGCATCGGCAAGCTGGAATACGCCGATGGCGGCACGCTGTTTCTCGATGAAATCGAAAGCATGCCGCTGGCCCAGCAGGTGAAACTGCTGCGGGTGTTGCAGGAGCAGAAGCTGGAGCGGCTGGGGTCGAACCAGAGCATTCGGGTGGACTTGCGGATTGTCGCGGCGACCAAACCCGACTTGCTGGATGAAGCGCGGGCCGGGCGTTTTCGCGAGGACCTGGCGTATCGGCTGAACGTCGCAGAGCTGCGATTGCAACCGCTGCGTGATCGTCGGGAAGACATTCCGCTGTTGTTCGAATCCTTCGCCCAGAGTGCCGCCCAGCGTTTGGGCCGGACCTTTCCGCCGCTCAGTGGCGCGCAGTTGAGCCACCTGCTCAGTCACGACTGGCCGGGCAATGTGCGCGAGTTGGCGAACGTGGCCGAGCGGCAGGTGCTGGGGCTGGATGAACCGGTGCAGGGTATCGATCCGGGGCAGTCGCTGGCGGCGCAGCAAGAGGCGTTTGAGGCGCAGTGTTTGCGGGCTGCTTTGACCCGGCACAAGGGCGATGTGAAAGCCGTGCTGGAGGAACTGCAACTGCCGCGTCGTACGTTTAATGAAAAGATGCAGCGCCATGGATTGACCCGGGAAATGTTTATTCCCGATTGATCCTTCTTGATTGATCGTTCCCACGCTCCGCGTGGGAACGATCAGATAGGCGGAAATCCGCTCATCGCCAAGTTCCTATCGGCAAAATCCCGCTCAACCCATCTCCCCAACCCCTCTAAACCGGCCCTCCCCCCGTTGGCACAGCTCCTGCTATAGCCCTCGCAGGCTGCGTTCCAACGCGCTCCACAAAAACAATTAAACGAAGGATCCTTCAATGGATAACTCCAACGCCCTGCCTCTTGGGTCGGCTGCCGTGCCGGCCAAAGAACGAACCACCGCCAGTCGCATCAAGTCGATCTTCAGCGGTTCCGTCGGCAACATGGTCGAGTGGTACGACTGGTACGTCTATGCCGCCTTCTCGCTGTATTTCGCCAAAGCCTTCTTCCCCAAAGGCGACACCACCGCCCAACTGCTCAACACCGCCGCGATCTTCGCCGTGGGCTTCCTGATGCGCCCGATCGGTGGCTGGCTGATGGGGCTGTACGCCGACAAGGTCGGACGCAAAAAAGCCCTGATGGCCTCGGTTTACCTGATGTGCTTCGGCTCGCTGATCATCGCCCTGAGCCCGGGCTATGAAACCATCGGTGTCGGCGCGCCGATCCTGCTGGTGTTCGCCCGCCTGCTGCAAGGCCTGTCGGTCGGTGGCGAATACGGCACCTCGGCGACCTACCTGTCGGAGATGGCGACCAAGGATCGTCGCGGCTTCTTCTCCAGCTTCCAGTACGTGACTTTGATTTCCGGCCAGCTCATCGCGCTGGGCGTGCTGATCGTGCTGCAACAGTTCCTGACCACCGAAGAGCTTTACGCGTGGGGCTGGCGTATTCCGTTCGCCATCGGTGCGCTGTGCGCAATCGTGGCGCTGTACCTGCGTCGTGGCATGGAAGAAACCGAGTCGTTCACCAAGAAAGAGAAGTCCAAGGAAAGCGCCATGCGCACCTTGCTTCGTCATCCGAAGGAACTGCTGACCGTGGTCGGCCTGACCATGGGCGGTACGCTGGCGTTCTACACCTACACCACCTACATGCAGAAATACCTGGTGAACACCGTCGGCATGAGCATCTCCGACTCCACCACCATTTCCGCCGCCACGCTGTTCCTGTTCATGTGCCTGCAACCGATCATCGGCGGCCTTTCCGATAAAATCGGGCGTCGCCCGATCCTGATCGCCTTCGGCGTGCTCGGGACGATCTTCACCGTGCCGATCCTGATGACCCTGCACACCATCCAGACCTGGTGGGGTGCGTTCTTCCTGATCATGGCGGCGCTGATCATCGTCAGCGGCTACACCTCGATCAACGCCGTGGTGAAAGCCGAGCTGTTCCCGACCGAAATCCGCGCCCTGGGCGTCGGCCTGCCGTACGCACTCACCGTGTCGATCTTCGGCGGCACCGCCGAATATATCGCACTGTGGTTCAAGAGCATCGGCATGGAAACCGGTTACTACTGGTACGTGACCGCGTGCATCGCGGTGTCCCTGCTGGTGTACATCACCATGAAAGACACGCAGAAACATTCTCGGATCGTCACTGACTGATCACAAAAAAACGCGCGAAGGTGCAAGACCTTCGCGCGTTTTCTTTCCTGTCCGATTTCCCGATCAGGACAACTCGGCAACGCCCTGTTTGCTGCCATAGCGCTTCTGCGCATACGACGCCCCGACGATCATCACCAGCAGAATCCCCGCCAGTACCGCCGACGAACCGATGGTGCCGAAGTCCAGACCGCCCTTCTCATGGGACTTGGTCATCAAGTCGCCCAGGGTTGCGCCAAACGGCCGGGTCAGCACGAACGCCACCCAGAACAGCGCCACCGACGAAATCTTCGTGAAGTACTTGAGCAGCACGACCACGCCAATCGCCGAACCGATCAACAGCGCGCCACCGGCAAAGCCCAGGCCGGAGTCGTCCGCCAGGTAATCGCCGAGCGCGGTGCCCAGGGTGTTGGAGAACAGAATCGCCATCCAGTAGAACATCTCGCCGCGAAAACTCTGCACCTTGGTGACGTTGAGCGAGTCGCCGCTCAGGCGCCATGCCGCGAAGATCGCCAGCAGGATCGCGATCAGAATCATGGAACCGGTGGCGTAACCCAGTTCCAGCGTGCGATCCATGAAGTCCGACATGGTGGTGCCGGCGGTGCTGGTCGACAGGATCACGATCCAGTACAGCAGCGGCTTGTAGGTCTTGGACATCAATTGCGTGATCAGGGTCAGGACAAACACGCTGATCAGGATCAGCGAGCTGATGGCGTAGCCGACGTTAAGGGTCATCGACAACAAATCCCCCGCGGTTTCCCCCAGGGTCGTCGCGCAGATTTTCATGACCCAGAAGGCCAGGGTGATTTGAGGCAGTTTATTCATCGCGGGCAACGCTCCAGTGTGTGACGGCCGGTTTTTGGCTTTATGGCCGTGGGCAGACTGGCGTTGCTCGGGTGAAAAACCGGTCGGGAATCCATGAAAAATCTGTCACGCACGCAAAAAACGGCGATTAATCACCGGTTAATGCCCCTGCCGCATCCTGCACCTACCTGATCGATTACCTGCGCGACGCTCGCTCCGACGACGAAAGCGAATTGAATGCGTCGCCCTTAATATCAAGTTAATCGATTGTTTTTAGCATTATTTTGCGCTTTTTAATCAATTTAGTTGGCGTAGCATGAACCCCATGCGAAACACATCGCCAACGAATTCCGAATCTGGAGAACGACCATGAAAACCAAACTGATCCTCGCCCTGACCCTGTCCGTACTGGCCGCCAACACCTTTGCCGCCGACGGTTCGGACAAAACCAAATCCGCCGACTTCATTTCCGGCGCCAGCGCTGCCATCGAAACCAGCCACACCGGCACCTACGCTGCCGACGGCTTCGACAAGACCAACGTCGGCAAAGCCGTTGCCGCTGACGGTTTCGATAAAACCGGCACTGCCAACGCCATCGCTGCTGACGGTTTCGATAAGACCGGTACCGCCAACGCCATCGCCGCTGACGGCTTTGATAAAACCGGAACTGCCGAAGCCATCGGCTGATCATCAAATACACACACCACAGCCCGGCTTCGGCCGGGCTTAGTCATGTCTGGAGGGCTGGAAATCAGCCGCCCGTCCTTGCACTATGGCCGCTCTCTGACAGCCGTTTCCAGGAACACCCGCCATGCCCGATGACATCCATTTCTACGAACCGGCCAACGGCCACGGCCTGCCGCACGATCCGTTCAACGCCATCGTCGGCCCGCGTCCCATCGGCTGGATTTCTTCGCAGGATGCCGAGGGCCGGCTGAACCTGGCGCCCTACAGCTTTTTCAACGCGTTCAACTACATTCCGCCGATCATCGGGTTCTCCAGCGTCGGTCGCAAAGACAGCCTGAACAACATCGAGCAGACCGGCGAATTCGTCTGGAACCTCGCCACCCGCCCGCTGGCCGAGCAGATGAACCAGAGCTGCGCGATGGTCGGGCCGGAGGTCAACGAGTTCGAACTGGCGGGGCTGACGCCGGTGGCGTCGAAAGTGATTGCCGTGCCGCGCGTGGCCGAAAGCCCGGTGTCCTTCGAATGCAAGGTCACCCAGATCATTCAGTTGCAGCGCGCCGACGGCGAGACCGTGCCGAGCTGGCTGGTGCTCGGCGAAGTGGTTGCCGTGCACATTGCCAAATGGCTGTTGAAGGACGGGATCTACGACACCGCCGCCGCCGAACCGATACTGCGGGGCGGCGGGCCGGCGGACTACTTCCAGCTGGGGCCGGAGGCGTTGTTCAAGATGTGGCGCCCGGGGGGCGACGAAGTAAGCGCTTACCAGATCAGCTCGGCGTCGTCGGTGACGCCCTTGAGCTTGTCCAGCTCATTGATCGCGGCTTCATCGGCGGCGATGGCGCCGGGAAAAACCTGATCGTTCAGCAGTTTGTGAAAGCGCGGTGCGCCGCCGTCGACCAGGGCCTTGACGGCAATCGCCGCGTGATAACCCTTGTTGCCGCCCAACTCGACGGGGACGACAGCGGAAACCGCTTCGAAGTGTTCGAACTCTTTACGTGCCATATCGCAGGTCCTGGCTCAGTCAGATAAGCCGGACATTAAACATTCAACCGGCGAGTTTGTGTATCGGCGCAGTGCATTGCCCTACGGCCTGTGCAGCCGAGACTTCCTTGAACGTGTGGAAATCCAGGCTGTTGACCACCAGGTCCTGCACCAGCTCGGCAAAGATTTCCATCGACGGGCTGCTGAAATAAGCGGTCATCGAGTGCTGGTTGCTCCAGAAACCGGAGACCAGCCACAACTCCGGATCACACTGCGAATGCTGCAAGGCGAAGCTCAGGCAACCGGGGGCGGCGCGGGATGGCTCGATCAGGGCGCTCAAGCGCATGCCGAGTTCCGCCGAGCGTCCGGCACGCGCTCGAACGAAGGCCATATGACTGACGGGAATCTGCTTGGACATGTTCAACCCTCCCAGGAAGTTGCGTGGCAGCCGGGGACGTGCTGCGACAGGATCCAAGGTTAAGGGCCGGGCACGGCTCGCCGTTAGTCGATTCCTGCCGTCGCGTTGCACAATCCTGCGAGACTGTCTTGCAGACCTGTAACAAGTCGTGAATTGCTGTCACCGTCCTGTCACACCGGTTTCGGGCAACTCTGCCGACCTGCGTCCTGCTATGGCTGGACGAGCCAACAAACCCATGCAGGATCAGGCAAGCATTTGACAGGATGTGTCTACCGCTCGCGCTTGCACAAACTTATGCTCTGCTCCCATTCCATCCCTTGCCGAGGAGGCTGTGCATGACGTCATTCGATCGTTTTCAGGGGCCCCCCGATGCCGACATGGAAAAGCAGCGCGCGGAACTGGCGGCCATCATTCGCCGCAACACGTCCGAAGATGGCAGTTATGCCACTGCCGTCGGCTCGCTGTTCATGTCGCGCCACACCCAGTCCCATGATTTCGCCCCGGTGCTCGCGCAACCGGCGCTGTGCATCATGGCCCAGGGTCGCAAAGAGGTACGGCTGGCGGACGAATTCTTCAATTACGATCCGCTGAATTACCTGGTGGTGTCGGTTTCGATGCCGTTGAGCGGTCGGGTGGTGAATGTCTCGCCCGAAGAGCCGATCCTCGCCGTACGCCTGGACATTGATCCTGCGGAAATCACCGCGCTGATCGCCGACGCCGGCCCGATGGGCGTACCGACCCGGCCGACCGGACGTGGTCTGTATGTCGAGAAAATCGACAGTGCGATGCTCGATGCGGTGCTGCGTCTGGCCCGCCTGCTCGACGCACCGAAAGACATCGCCATGCTTGCGCCGCTGATCCGTCGGGAGATTCTCTATCGTCTGCTGCGCAGTCCTCAGGGCCATCGGCTGTACGAAATCGCCATCGCCAACAGCCAGAGCCACCGCATCAGCCAGGCGATCAAATGGCTCAACGGCAACTTCGAGCAACCGCTGCGTATTGATGACCTGGCGAAGGAAGTGAACCTCAGCGTCTCGACCTTGCATCACCGCTTCAAGGCGATGACGGCGATGAGCCCGTTGCAGTATCAGAAGCAGCTGCGCCTGCAAGAGGCGCGGCGGTTGATGCTGGCTGAGGGGCTGGAGGCTTCGGCGGCGGGGTATCGGGTGGGGTATGAAAGTCCGTCGCAGTTCAGTCGCGAGTACAGCCGGTTGTTTGGCGCGCCGCCGTTGCGGGATCTGGCGCGCCTGCGATTGAGTGTCTGATCAGGCGCCGAGTACCCGACACGCCTCACTCGGCAATGTCACCGACACCGGATGCCCGATCCCCAGCCCGAAGCCCTGACACGGCGTGCTCAGCGCCGTGAAGGTCACGCCGGAACACTCCACCGTAGTCTCGATCGTCGCGCCAATATCCCGCACGAACGTCACCTTGCCCAGCAGACGATTGCCCGCCGTGGCCTGGGGCGGTGACAGTTGCAGGTCTTCGGGGCGGATCAGCATTTTCACCTTCTGCCCGACCACGATGCTGCTGCAGATCGGCACTTGCAGGGCATCGCCGCCCGGCAGCACAACCTTGCCATCGCCCAGCGCGGTGGCCGGAAAAATATTCCCCGAGCCGATAAAATCCGCGACGAATTCGTTGGCCGGATGCCGATAGATTTCAATCGGCGTCCCCACCTGCTGCACCCGATGCTCACCCAGCACCACCACGATATCGGCCATGGTCATGGCCTCGCGCTGATCGTGGGTCACCATGATGGTGGTGATGTTCAGGCGTTGTTGCAGCTGGCGGATTTCCACCTGCATCGACTCACGCAATTTGGCGTCCAGCGCCGACAGCGGTTCGTCGAGCAACAGGATTTTCGGATGCGAGGCAATCGCCCGGGCAATCGCCACCCGCTGACGCTGACCGCCGGACAGCTTGGCCACCGGGCGATCGATCATCGGTTGCAGCTGGATCAACTCAAGCAACTCCACCACCCGTGTCTGTTGATCAGACTTGCTCACACCGCGCAGTTTCAGCGGATAGGCGATGTTCTCGCCCACGGTCATGTGCGGGAACAATGCCAGCGACTGGAACACCATGCCGAAGTTGCGCAGGTGCGCCGGGGTGTGGCCGATGTCCTCGCCGTCCAGGCGGATCTCGCCGCCAGTGAGAGTTTCCAGCCCGGCGATCATGCGCAGCAACGTGGTTTTGCCGCAGCCCGACGGGCCAAGGAAACACACCAGTTTGCCCTCGGGCAAATGCAGATTGACGTCTTTTACCGCACAGGCCGAGCCGTAGTGTTTCTCGACGTTTTCCAGAATCAGACCAGACATAAATCACCTCAAGAAATCAAAACGAAACGCCACCCTCACCGACCAGCTTCTCCAGCGCCCAGATCAGGACGAAGTCGATCAGCACGATCAGCACGGCAAACGAGAACACGGTAGGGTCGAGCGATGACACGGTGCGGCTGTACATCCAGATCGGCACGGTCATGACGTCGATGGTGTAGAGAAAATAGGTCACGGTGAATTCGTTGAACGAGACGATGAACGCCAGCAGCATCCCCGCCAGAATCCCCGATTTCATCAGCGGCACCACCACGTCGACAATGGCCCGCAGCGGCGAAGCGCCGAGCATCTGCGCAGCCTCTTCGACTTCGCTGCCGATCGAAAGCATCGCAGCCGTGCAGTTCTTCACCACGAACGGCAGCGCCAGAATCACGTGGGCGATCACCAGCCGCGAGGTGGTCATGTGGAACGGCAGGCTGTCGAACACCAGCAGCAAGGCCAGCCCCAGCACCACCATCGGGAACACCAGCGGTAGCGACATCAATTGCAGCGCCACGCCCTTGCCACGGAACTCGCAGCGGGTCAGCGCGTAGGCGGCCGGCACCGCGATCAGCGTGGCGAAAATCATCGTCAGGCACGACACCAGCAAACTGGTGCCCATGGCCTGGCCGAGGCTCAGCACATCGCTGGCATCCGGCGAGACGAAGGTGTGCCACGCCGCCTTGTACCACTGCAGGCTGTAGCTGCTCGGCGGGAAGTCGAGGTTCGACGCGCCGCTGAACGACATCACGATCATGGTCAGGATCGGCAACACGGCCAGGAACAAAATGATCCCGGACAGGATGCCGGCGAACTTGCCGGTGTCGCCCGGCAACAGCGACTGACGCTTCTTGATCAGGGCACTCATTGCGAAGCCTCCAGCAGACGGCGACGGCGGCCGGTGATGTATTCGGACAAGGTCATGATGGCGAGCGTAGTGACGATCAGCACCACCCCGGCGGCGGACGCGGCAGGCCAGTTCATCAGCGGGGCGATCTGGTCATGCACCATCACCGCGAGCATCGGCACGCGCCGACCGCCGAGCAACAGCGGCACCACGAAGCTGCTGGCGTTGTAAGCGAACACCAGGGTCGCGCCGGTGATGATGCCTGGCAGACTCATCGGCAACACCACTTGGCGGAACACCTGAAAACGACTGGCGCCGAGGGTCGCGGCAGCTTCTTCGTAGCTGCGGGCGACACCGCGCATGGCGCTGGCAATCGGCAACACGGCGAGCGGAAACGCGGTCTGCACCAGGCCCATCAGCACGCCGTTCTGGTTGTACAGCAACATGATCGGGCGCTTGATCAGACCGAGGCCCATCAGGGTCTGGTTGAGCATGCCGCCGGGACCGAGGATCACCAGCCAGCCATAGCTTTGCAGCAGCAGGTTGACCAGCAGCGGCAACAACACCGCCGCCAGAAAAATTCGCCGCACGAATGGCGAGGTCAGGCGCGACATGGTGTACGCCACCGGGATCGCCAGCACCACCGCGACCACCGCGCTGATCAGCGCCAGACGCAAGGTCAGCAGCAACGATTTGAGGTAGTAGGGTTCAAGCAACTGCGCGTAACTGGCCAGGCTGAAACCGGACCACTCCGCGCCCTTGGTGCCGACGCTCATGCGCAGCACCAGCAGGCTGGCGGCAATCAGCACGCCGAGAAACAGCATCGACGGCGTGAGGAAAAACCACGCCCGCGCCGTCGGCGAAACACCGCGCGCCGGGCGCACGTCACCCGCGCCGACCGGTTGGGTCAGGGATTGATGTTCCATAGCAATGATCTCGTCAATGGAAAACGAATCTCCCGGGCACCCCGATCATGCGGTGCCCCGGAAGGTCGGCGTCAGGAAGAAAAGATTTCCGTGTAGCGACGAATCCACTGGTCATGCACGGTCGCCAGGAAGGCGTTGTCGTGCATGATCGCCTTCTCCGCGATCTGCTCCGGCGTGAGGATGAACGGGCTCTTGCGTGCTTCGGCGGAGATGATCGCCTTGGCGTTGACCGGACCGTTGAAGATGTCTTCGGCCATCTTGCCCTGCACCAGCGGGTCGAGGGAGTGATCGATGAAGGCGTAGGCCAGGTCGGTGTCGCCCGGACGGTTCTTCGGCATCACCGAGAGCATCAGGTCGGTGTAGAAACCTTCTTTCATGCCGAACGTGGCGCCCAGGCCATAGTTCGGGTCGCGGATCTGCTTGGGGAAAAACGCCGGGGCGTAGAGGCCGCCCATGTCCAGGGAGCCGGTGCGGAACAGCTCGGCGATCTGGTTGGGGTTTTCGCCCAGGGTCACCACGCGGTCTTTCAGCTCCGCGAGTTTCTTGAAGCCCGGCTCGATGTTGTGCTCGTCACCACCGGCCAGTTTGGCGGCAATGATGATCAGGTCCATCGCCTCGGTCCAGTTCGGCGGTGGCAGGAAAATGTTCGGTGCCAGATCGGCGTCCCACAGCGCGGCGTAACTGTCCGGCGCTTCCTTCTGAGTGCGGGTGCTGTAGACCAGACTGTTGCACCACAACAGGTAACCGATGCCGTGACCGTTGGCCCCGGTGCGGTATTTTTCCGGGACATCGATCAGGTTGGGAATGCGGTTGAGGTCGGGTTTTTCCAGCAGCCCGGCAGCGGCCAGACCTTCGGCGCCAACGCCAGCCAGAGTGATGATGTCGTACTGCGGACGATCACCGCCGGCCTTGAGTTTGGCGACCATTTCCGAGGTGCTGCCAGTGCGGTCGGCAATCACTTTGGCGCCAGTCTTGGCTTCGAACGTTGCCGCGATATTGCGCAGTGCGGCCAGGCCCGTGTCATCGGACCAGGTCAACAGGCGCAGGGTCTTGCCGGCAAAACGGGTGTCGCTGGCACTGGCCCGGATGAAGGGCATGCTCATGGCCGCCGCAGCCACCGAGGCCACGCCGACGGTTTTGATGAATTGACGCCTGTTCAGATCGTGCTCGCCCATTTAGGACTCCCATTATTTTTGTAAGTATGAGATTGACCGCAACCCTTGCCGTGCGTGATCGGAACCGCCCAACCCCCCGATTTCAAAGGGCTTGAACGTGATCAGCGGGTTCATCCTGAGGTCGTGCAAAACACCTGACTATCGATAAAAACTCATTGAAGCCATGACGCCGGCGCATGCCTCGTTGCGAGGCATGCGCTGACCTTTTTCGGGCATTCAGAGCGCGCGGATCACGTGCTTGATTTCCTGAAATGCCGCCAGACCCCACGGCCCCAATTCGCGGCCGATGCTGCTCTGTTTGTAGCCGCCCCACGCCGTCTGCGGGAAGATCACCTGAGGCGCGTTGAGCCACACCAACCCCGCCTGCAAGGCGTTGGCGACCCGATCCGCGGTCTCGGCATTGCGCGTGACCACGCTGGCGACCAGCCCGAACTGACTGTCGTTGGCCAGGGCAATCGCCTCGGCTTCCGTAGCAAAACTGCGCACGCAGATCACCGGGCCGAAAATCTCTTCACACCACAGCGCACTGTCGAGGGGCACTTCGGTGAAGATTGTCGGCTGCAAGAAATAGCCGCGCGGCAGATCGGCAGGACGGTTGCCGCCACAGATCAGCTTGGCCCCGGCACTGAGGCCACGGTCAATGTGGCCGAGTACGCGTTGGTACTGCGCCTGATTGACCAGCGCGCCCATCTCGACTTCAGGATCGAACGGATCGGCCACACGGATTTTTTCCGCGCGGGCCTTCAGACGAATCAGGAATTCATCGGCCAGTTCATCGGCGACCAGTACCCGGCTGGTGGCCGAGCACATCTGCCCGGCGTTGAAGAAACCACCACCGCAGGCCAGCTCCACCGCCAGATCCAGGTCGGCATCTTCCAGAATCAGCAGCGAGGATTTGCCGCCCAGTTCCAGGCTCACGCCCTTCACGGTTTCAGCGGCGCGCTGCATCACCTGCACACCGACGGCGTTGCTGCCGGTGAAGGAAACCTTGGCGATGCGCGGGTCCGCCGACAGCGGCGCACCGACCGCCAGACCGGTGCCACACACCAGGTTGAACACGCCTTTGGGCAGACCGGATTCGGCGATGATGGTCGCCAGTTCCAGCTCCGGCAGCGGCGTGACTTCAGACGGTTTGAGCACCACGCAGCAACCGGCGGCGAGAGCTGGCGCGAGTTTCCACGCGGTGGTGACCATCGGGAAATTCCACGGCACGATCAGCCCGACCACACCGCACGGCTCGCGGCGCAGACGTGCGCTGAAATCGTCGCTGGGCAGCGGCACGTTGCTGTCGAGTTTGGCGTCGAGGCCTTCGGCGAGTTCGGCGTAGTACTCGAACGTGGCGATCACGTCGTCGACATCGATGCCCGCCTCGAACTGCGGTTTGCCGTTGTTGCTCGACTGCAAGTTCATCAAATGTTCGCGGCCGTTGCGCACGCCATTGGCGATGTTGCGCAGGATCGCGCCGCGCTCGGCACCGGTGGTTTTCGACCAGCCCTTGAAGGCTTCGGTCGCCGCCGTTACCGCTTGATTGACGGCGCGTTCGTCACCGCCGTTGACCGTGGTCAACAGCGCTTCGGTGGCCGGATTGATGACGCGCAGGTGTTCGCGGCCGGCGGACCATTGGCCGTTGATGTACAGGCCGTCGAGTGTGGTCGGGAAATTCATCATTGGGCCACCGCCTTCATCCATTGGGTCTGGTCGATTTCAATCAGGGTCGGGCCCTGACGATCGGTGGCGGCGCGCAGTGCACCGCGCAGATGTTCAGCGGAGCTGATCGCTTGCGCCGCGCAACCCAGGGCCTTGGCCACGCCGATGAAGTCCGGGGTGTAGATGTCAACACCCACCGGCTCGATGGCACGGTTGACCATGTATTTCTTGATCTCTTCGTAACCCTGGTTATTCCACAGCAGGATGATCACCGGGGTGCGCGCTTCCACGGCGCTGGCCAGTTCCGGCAGGGTGAATTGCAGACCGCCGTCGCCGATCAGGCACACCACTGGCGGACGCGCGCCATGTTCCAGAGAGCCGCCGAGCCATGCGCCAATCGCCGCCGGCAAGGCGTAACCGAGGGTGCCGTAACCGGTGGACGAGTTGAACCAGCGGCGCGGACGCTCCGGGTTGAACGTCAGGTTGCCGGTGTACACCGGTTGCGTGGAGTCGCCGACGAACACTGCGTTCGGCAATTCGTGCAGCACGGTTTCGAGGAACCGGGTCTGGGCCAGGGTCGGCGCGTCCCAGGTCGCGGCCAGGTCTTCACGCAGACGGGCGGCGCGTACCTGGCCCCAATCGTTGCGGCGCTCGGCCAGCGGTTTGTGCGACAGCGCGCTGAGCAACGCTTGTGCGGCATTGCGCGAGTCGGCCACCAGCGCCACGTGAGGCGGGTAGTTGCGCACGGTCTGGTCGGGATCGATGTCCACACGCAGCAGCTTGCCGGGGATTTCGAAACCGCCGGCGAAGGTCACGTCGTAGTCGGTTTCCGCCAGCTCGGTGCCGATCGCCAGGATCACGTCGGCATCGGCCACCAGAGCACGGGTCGCCACCAGGCTCTGAGTCGAACCGATCAACAGCGGATGGCTGGACGGCAGCATGCCTTTGGCGTTGATGGTCAGAGCCATTGGTGCATCAAGCAGCTCAGCCAGTTCGGTGAGTTCGGCAGCGGCATCGATGGCACCGCCACCGGCGAGGATCAGCGGACGCCGGGCGCCGGCCAGCAGTTCGGTCATGCGGCTCACGGCGGCCGGCGCAGCACCGGCGCGGTCGATGTGGACCGGCACGCTGGTCAGCAGTTCGTCGGCTTCTTCGACCAGCACGTCCAGCGGGATTTCGATGTGCACCGGACGCGGACGCCCGGCCTGGAACAGCGCAAACGCACGGGCCAGCACACCCGGCAATTCGGACGCCGACATCAGGGTGTGGGAGAACGCCGCCACGCCGCCGACCAGTGCGCTCTGGTTCGGCAGTTCATGCAGCTTGCCGCGACCGCCGCCCAATTGGCTGCGCGACTGCACGCTGGAGATCACCAGCATCGGGATCGAATCGGCGTACGCCTGGCCCATGGCGGTGGTGATGTTGGTCATGCCCGGGCCGGTGATGATGAAGCACACACCCGGTTTGCCGCTGGTGCGGGCGTAGCCGTCGGCCATGAAGCCGGCGCCCTGTTCATGGCGCGGCGTGACGTGGTTGATGCTCGAACGGGCCAGCCCGCGATACAGCTCCACGGTATGCACCCCGGGAATGCCGAACACCTGCTCGACCCCATAATCTTCGAGTAACTTGACCAGTACTTCGCCACACGTCGCCATGTCTTTGCCCTTCTTGTTCGTTGAGGCACCGGGCTGTAAAGGAACCGGTGATTGGCCTCATTGAAACGGGCGACCCGTAGCCGCAACAATCGATAAAAGCTCATACTAGCCATGTCCTCACGTCATACCTTGGATCCACATGAAACGACTGCCTCCCCTGCCCGCTCTGCATACGTTTCTGATCACCGCGCAGTGCTGCAACTTCACCCGGGCCGCCGAGCAGTTGCACATCACCCAGGGCGCGGTGAGCCGGCAGATCGCCGGGCTTGAGGAACATCTGGGTTATGAGCTGTTCATTCGCCTGGCCCGGGGTTTGGAGCTGACGGCCGAAGGTCGCGAATGGCTGCCACGGGTGCAGCAGGTGTTCAGCCTGATCGGCGACTCGGTGGAGCAGATCGGCGCCAAACGCGAAACCCTGCAACTCAAGGCGCCGAGCTGCGTGATGCGCTGGTTGTTGCCACGCCTGCTGCAATGGCAGCGCGAGCGCCCGGACGTGCCGGTGAAACTCACCGCGTCGTTGCAACACGGGGTGGACTTTCATCGCGAGCAGTTCGACGCGGCGGTGATCTACGGCAGCGCGCCCCACGATTCGCCTGCGACCCTGCATCTGTTCGATGAACAACTGACGCCGGTCTGTTCGCCGACACTGCTCAACGGATGGCCGGCCCTGCATACACCGGCAGATCTGCAACAGCATCTGCTGCTGCACCCGACTCATACGGATGACGACTGGACGCTCTGGCTCAAAGCCGCCGAACTGCACTTGAGCAATATCGCCAGCGGTCAGCATTTCGAGACGCTGGATCAGGCGATGTCGATGGCGTCCCACGGGACGGGGGTGGCGATCGGCGACTGGTCACTGATCGGCGACGACTTGAACGCCGGGCGACTGGTGATGCCGTTCGATCTGAAGGTGAAGACGGGATTGGGCTATTACATCGTGGCGCCGGCGTCGGAGCCGTCGGCGAAATTGCAGGAATTGATGGGGTGGTTGGTGGAGCAGGCTCATACGCGGTGACGCCTTGCCCTCACCCTAACCCTCTCCCAGGGGGAGAGGGAACTGACCGAAGTGTCTTACGTAATACATCGACCTGAAAAATCTGGGCGATTATGGATTCAATACACCCCGTTCAAGTCGGCGGAGTTCACAAGCATCCCACGATCAGTCCCCTCTCCCTCCGGGAGAGGGTTAGGGTGAGGGGTAGTTCTCGGATCAGACACAAATCCCGAAAACCACCCAACCCCTCAATAACCGACAGTAAACCGCTGACGCGAATGCTTCGGCGTTTCCACTTCGTCGATCATCGCAATCGCGTAATCGGCAAAGGTGATCGAGCTCTGACCTTCGGCACTCACCAGCAAGTCATCCTTGCCCACGCGGAATTTACCGGTGCGCTCGCCTTCGACAAACAGCGCCGACGGCGACAGGAACGTCCAGTCCAGTTCCTTCTCCTGACGCAAGGCCTCAAGAAACGCCGCGCCAGCGCTGGCCTCTGCCTTGTACTCGGCCGGGAAGCCAGCGCTGTCGATCACGCGGGTGCCGTCCGGCAGCAACAGCGAGCCGGCACCGCCGACCACCAGCAGACGTTTCACCCCGGCCTGTTTCACCGGACCGATCAGCGCGCTGGCAGGCACCGTGGCGAAATGCGCAGCGCTGATGACCACATCGTGACCGGCGACGGCGTCTTGCAGCGCGGCTGCATTCAGCACGTCGACATTCTTACTGACCACACCGGCGCGGGCGCCGATCTTCGAGGTATCCCGGGCGATGGCGGTGACGCTGTGGCCGCGACGCAGGGCTTCTTCCAGCAGTTGGCTGCCGGCACGGCCGGTGGCACCAATGATTGCGATCTTGCTCATGACATTCTCCAGTTGGCTTGAGAGTGCTGCGTTTTTCAGAATCGGGTTACCACTTCATCTCGCCCTTGGCGACTTTCGCGCTGAGCTCCAGCGAGCTTTCTTCGCCCAGTGTCGGGTAGCGTTTTTTCATCGCGGCGATCAGCGCGGCAGAGTCCTTGGCCTTGGCCGTTTCGGCATCGAATGCCTTGATGTAGTCGGCAGTGAATTTCACCGCTGCCAGCGAACGGGCGCTGTCACCCAGGTAGTGACCCGGCACCACGGTTTTCGGTTTCAGGGTTTCGATCGAGTGCAGGGTTTGCAGCCAGTCGGCGTGGGATTGCGCGGTCTGGGTGTCGGCCATCCACACGTGAATGTTCTCGGCGACAACCACACCACCGACCACGGCTTTCAACGAAGGAATCCACACGAAGCTACGATTCGGTTGCTTGCCGTCCAGGCCGACCACCTGCAGTTTCTGCCCTTCAAGCATGAGGGTGTCGCCTTTGAGCACGCCCGGCACGATGGTTTTGGCCGGCACGTCGGCGCCCATTTTCGGACCCCAGAAAGCCAGTTTGCCGTCGACGGTTTGCTTGATGTGATCAACGGTCGGCTGCGAGGCCAGCACCTTGGCATTCGGGAAGGCCTTGGTCAGGGTGTCGAGACCGAAGTAGTAATCCGGGTCACCGTGGCTGATGTAGATGGTGGTCAGTTGCTTGCCGCTGGCGCGGATCTTTTCCACCACTTGCTCGGCCTGGGACTTGCCGAACTGGGCGTCCACCAGAATCGCGTCTTTCTCGCCGCTGACCAGCACCGAAGTCACCGGGAAGATCGCATGGGTGCCTGGGTTGTAGACATCGAGGGTCAGATTCGCGGCCGCTGCGTGGGCAGCAAAGCCGAGGGTGGCGGTGGCCAGTAAAACGCGCTTGAGGGTGGTGAAGCCGATCATGGGTTGCTCCGCTGTTCGTATGCCGTGCTTGGCGATGGGGACAAAGCTTAGTTGCCAGACTCGTTACAAAAAATGCGATGCTTGGACATAGTTTGTTTCTGAAAGCGGGCAAATCATGGATCGTCTCCAAGCAATGCGGGTATTCGTCACGGTAGTGGATCTGGGCAGCCAGTCGGCGGCGGCCGATCACCTGGACCTGTCACGGCCGGTGGTGTCGCGCTATCTGGCGGAACTGGAAGACTGGGTCGGCGCGCGCCTGATGCACCGCACCACGCGCAAGTTGAGCCTGACCGCCGCCGGCAACGAAATCCTGCCGCGCTGCCGGCAGATGCTGGAACTGTCCGGCGACATGCAGGCCGCTGTCAGCGAACCTGCCGATGCCCCGCGAGGATTGCTGCGAATCAGCGTCAGCACCTCGTTCGGTCAGGCGCAACTGGCCGATGCCATGGCGGCGTTTGTCAAAGCCTATCCGGGGGTGAACATCGACCTGCAAATGCTCGATCGCACCGTGAACCTGGTGGACGAGCGCATCGACCTGGCGATCCGCACCAGCAACGACCTCGACCCCAACCTGATCGCCCGGCGCCTGACGGTGTGCCGCTCGGTAGTCTGCGCCGCACCTGCCTATCTGCAGGAGCATCCGCAGCCGCAGCGGGTTGAAGATCTGAGCCGGCACAACTGCCTGACCCATTCCTATTTCGGCAAAAGCCTGTGGCATTTCGAGGAGGATGGCGAACCGGTCTCGGTGCCGGTGCAGGGCAACATCAGCGCCAACGAGGCCAGCACCCTGCTGCGCGCGACCCTGGCCGGCGCCGGCGTGGCGATGCTGCCGACCTATCTGGCCGGGGCACATATTCACAGCGGCGAACTGGTGCGCCTGCTGCCCCACGCCGAGCCCCGGCAGATGAGCATCTATGCCGTGTATGCCTCGCGCAAGCACATGCCGGCGGCGTTGCGCTGCATGCTGGACTTTCTGGTGCAGCGTTTTCCCGAAAACCCGCAGTGGGATATCGGACTGTAAAGCCGTTCACAGAGCCGCTGGCAACTCCACGGCGCTGACCTATGCTGAAAGTAGTACCCAAGGGTATTCGTTCAGAGGTCAACGCCATGAACACCAGAACAAGAAGATACCTCGCGATTTTCATCACCTGCGCGGCCACGCTGGCGCTGTACGGCACCGCGGCGTGGCGCGTGGAGCAGTTGCGGCAACTGCCCCGTGAGTACGCGAGCTGCAACTTCGAGCGCTGCATCCCTCACAACGCCACCCTCAACGCCCTGCGGTAACACAGGACGTCAGGCGTCGTCGTTCTGCTCGGCCTTCAAGCGGTCGCGGAACGCCTTTGGCGAGATCCCCACCCGACGCCGGAACAGGCGCGTGAAGTTGGTCGGATCGGAAAACCCCAACACCTCGGACATCTCGTAAATCGTCATGCTGGTGTAAGTCAGCAGACGCTTGGCTTCCAGCAATTGACGCTCGTGCATGATCTGCAACGCCGGCTGCCCCGCCAGTTCACGGCAGGTGCCGTTGAGGTGCGAGACGGAAATCCCCAGGCGATGGGCCAGGTCTTCGACCTTGACGTGCTGGCGGTAGGTCTCTTCCACCAGCTGAATGAATCCGTTGAGGTATTCGCGCTGGCGTTGCGGCCGTTGCGTGGCGTTGTGACGGCGGATCGCCTGACGGCTGACCCAGACCATGATCACGCTGACCAGCGAATGCATGAGCATTTCCCGCGCCGGTTGATGGCCGTTGTACTCGGCCTGCAACGCGGCAAACAGACTGTTGAGGTACTCCGCGTCCTTGCCCGCCGGATAACTCTCGGCCTGGGCCAGGGCCTGCACCGCGCTGCCCAGTTGCGCCTGCAAATGGTTGATCAATGGTGTAGCGAGGGTGACGACGAATCCTTCGACGTCCTCGGAAAAACGGAATCCATGCACCGATAACGGCGGCAGGATCTGGATCGCGGCTTCGTTCAGTTGCGTGCGTTGGCCTTCGATTTCAAGCTCTGCCTGACCTTTGAATACGAAGAGCAACTGGCACAAATCGGCGTGGCGGTGGGGTTTGATTTCCCAATGGTGTTCGCGGCTGCGTTTGGAAATGGTTTCACAGTGCAGCAAGTCAGGGGTCGGCCAGTCCAGGCTTTCACCGTAGAGCTTGAACACCGGAATCGAAGGCAGGTCAGGCTTGTTCATCACTTCAATCCAGGCCTCGAGGTTTGCGGGCGATAATCGCACCGATTGGCAGAATGTACAGGTATCGGCTCAGTTTTCACCTTCAATTGACAGACCCGCAAGGGAAAAATGCAAGCACTCGAATCCTGAAAATCATTCACCGGCGTTTGTCGCGTGAAGCTTGCGAGTCATAAAAACAATGAAAACGCTCAAAACCCAAGTCGCCATCATCGGCGCCGGTCCGTCCGGATTATTGCTCGGCCAACTGCTGCACAACGCCGGCATCGACACCCTGATTCTGGAGCGTCAGACACCTGACTATGTGCTCGGCCGAATCCGCGCCGGCGTGCTTGAACAGGGCATGGTAGAGCTGTTGCGCGAAGCTGGCGTGGGTCAGCGGATGGACGCCGAAGGTTTGGTGCACGGTGGATTCGAACTGGCCCTCGACGGGCGCCGGATCCACATTGATCTGGAAGCTCTGACCGATGGAAAAACCGTGGTGGTCTACGGCCAGACCGAGGTCACCCGCGACCTGATGGCCGCTCGTCGGGAGACCGGTGGGCAGACAATTTACGAAGCCCGCCATGTCGTTCCCTGTGACGTGAAAAGCGACGAAGCTTATGTGACCTTCGAAAAGGACGGCGAAACCTGGCGCGTCGATTGCGACTACATCGCCGGTTGCGACGGTTTCCACGGCGTGGCCCGGCAGTCGATTCCCGAGGACTGCCTGAAAGTCTTCGAACGGGTTTATCCGTTCGGCTGGCTGGGGATTCTCGCCGACACGCCGCCGATTCACGATGAACTGGTCTACGCCCGCCACGAGCGCGGCTTCGCCCTGTGCAGCATGCGGTCGGCGACTCGCACCCGTTATTACCTGCAAGTGCCGGCCGAAGAAAACGTCGACGACTGGTCGGATCAGCGTTTCTGGGATGAACTGCGCAATCGTCTGCCGGAGGATCTGGCGCATAAGCTGGTAACCGGTCCGTCGATTGAAAAGAGCATCGCGCCGCTGCGCAGTTTTGTGGTCGAACCGATGCAGTACGGACGGATGTTTCTGGTGGGCGACGCGGCGCATATCGTTCCGCCGACCGGGGCCAAGGGTTTGAACCTGGCAGCCAGCGACGTCAGCACGTTATTCAGGATTCTGCTGAAGGTCTACCGCGAAGGTCGCACTGAGTTGCTGGAGAAATACTCGCAGATCTGCCTGCGCCGGGTGTGGAAAGCCGAGCGGTTTTCATGGTGGATGACTTCGATGCTGCACCGCTTCGACGAGCACGATGATTTCAGTCAGCGGATCTGTGCTTCGGAACTGGACTACTTTGTCAGCTCGGAGGCCGGCCAAAAAACCATTGCAGAAAATTACGTCGGGCTTCCTTATGAGGCTATCGAATAGCTTCCTACCGACTTACACTGGCGAGCATCCCCGCTCGCCTGGCGATCTGCGGGACCCTCACTGCCCGCAGGTTTTGCCCGTGACCAATCTCAACCATCCCGAAACGCCCAAACCGGCCATTCGCAGCGTGCTGGTCGCGCTGATGATGGCGATCTTTCTCGGCGCGCTGGACCAGACCATCGTCGCCGTTTCCATGCCGGCCATCTCCGCCCAGTTCAAGGACGTCAGCCTGTTGGCATGGGTGATTTCCGGCTACATGGTGGCGATGACCGTGGCGGTGCCGATCTACGGCAAGCTCGGTGACCTGTACGGGCGGCGCAAACTGATGCTGTTCGGCATGGGCCTGTTCACCCTCGCCTCGCTGTTCTGCGGCATGGCCCAGAGCATGGAGCAACTGGTGCTGGCGCGGATTTTCCAGGGCATCGGCGCCGGCGGGATGATTTCGGTGAGCCAGGCGATCATCGGCGACATCGTGCCACCTCGCGAACGCGGGCGTTATCAGGGCTATTTCTCCAGCATGTACGCGGTGGCCAGTGTGGCCGGCCCGGTGCTCGGCGGTTACATGACCGAGTACCTGTCGTGGCGCTGGGTGTTTCTGATCAACCTGCCGCTGGGCCTTGGCGCTTACTGGGTGGCGCGACGCAATCTGATCGGCCTGCCGATTCCGCAGCGCAAACCAGTCATCGATTATCTCGGCACGCTGTTGATGATCATCGGCCTGACGGCACTGTTGCTGGCGATCACTCAGGTCGGCCAGGGCCATGCGTGGCGCAGCAGTGAAGTGCTCGGTCTGTTCGCTTGCGCGATGGCAGTGTTGGCGGTGTTCGTCTGGCATGAGCGACGTGCTCGGGAGCCGTTGCTGCCGATGCACTTGTTCACCAATCGCAGCGCGCTGCTGTGCTGGTGCACGATTTTCTTTTGCAGCTTCCAGGCGATTTCCCTGATCGTGCTGATGCCGCTGCGCTTTCAGAGCGTGACTGGCGCGGGGGCCGACAGCGCGGCATTGCACTTGCTGCCGTTGGCGATGGGTTTGCCGATCGGCGCGTATTTCGCCGGACGTCGTACTTCGATCACCGGGCGCTACAAACCGCAGATTCTGACCGGCGCGCTGCTGATGCCGGTCTCGATCCTCGGCATGGCCTTCAGCCCGCCCGATGCGACGCTGCTCAGCAGCCTGTTCATGTTGCTCAGCGGGATCGCCGGCGGCATGCAGTTCCCGACCTCGCTGGTCGGCACCCAAAACTCGGTCGAGCAAAAGGACATTGGCGTCGCCACCAGCACCACCAACCTGTTCCGCTCCCTGGGCGGCGCGGTGGGCGTAGCGTTGATGTCGGCGCTGTTGCTGGCGTTGTTGCAGGACTCCAGTTTCGCGCACCTGGCCGGCAGCTCGCTGATGAGCGAAGGGCATTCCGGCAACGTGTTGCTCGATGGCCTGAACGCGGCACCCGGCGATGCGCAGAATGCCTTGCGTGCCGAATTGCTGGTGACGTTCCGGCATTTGCTGATGGTCAGCGCGGCGGTTTCGCTGCTTGGGCTGGCGGCGGCGATCGCGATGCCGAACCGGTTGCTGCGGGGCCGTGAGCACGGCGCCCGCTGATTGATGCCGATGGCTCCCACGCGCTGCGTGGGAGCGCTCACGAATCAGGCACTGTAGTAACCGACCGCCACCAGCATGTTCCCGACCTTCTTCAGGTAGGCATGCTTGTCCTCGACCTTGCCGGTCACCGGGTTTTTCCAGCGGTACTCGTACTCGCCCTCATCCTGTTTGCCAATCAGCGCCAGAATCGGTTCGCCCACCGGTTTGCCTTCCGGGTCATCGACCTTGGCGAAATCGGTGTTGATCAACCGCAGATTGGTGCCGTGGGCGACGTAGCGCTTGTTGTCGAGATTGACCACGAACACATACAGGTCATCCTGCAAGTATCCGCCCTTGAGCGAGTTGATCGCGGACAGCGTGCCCTTCTCGTCTTTGGCCAGGTCGGTGGCCGCTTTGTCGAGCAACGCTTTCGCCTGTTCCGCCGACGCACGCGGCAAGTAATAACCTACCGCCAGAATCCGCTGACCGATGCGTTGATAGTAAACGTGCTTGCGCTCGACCTTGCCGTCGGACCAGTTCTGCCAGCGGTATTCGGCCTGCTGGATGCCGTTGCCTTCCGGCACTTTCAAGGCGTCCTTGAAGGACTTCTGCAAGTCCGGCCCGAGCACTTCGCTGACGTCGCGCCCGATCAATGCCGACGACGGCCCGCCGCTGGCGAGCATCACGCCCTTGGTGTCGACCACGAACACGTAACGGTCCTTGTCGACGAATTCGCCCTGGCGGCTGAACGCCGCGAACGCCTTGTCGCCGTTGTCGTGGTAATAGGCCAGAGCCTTTTCCAGCAAGGCGATGGCGGCCTTGCTGTCGTCTTTTTCCGTAATGGCCGCGTTGGCCTGACCGAAACTCAACAGCAGCACCGCGCCGAGCCAGGCCAGCTTGTGCACAAACCCCATGACGCATCCCTCGTTCTTGTTGGTGTTTCAAGAGCGTAGACGGCCTGAAGGCATGTATGGATATTCAGATGGCTTCTGAATGTTGCTGTGGCGAGGGTGTTGATTCCCTCGCCACACGAGAGGCTTACGGACGGGCGTTGAGTTGCTGTTGCAGGTTCTGGATCTGCGCTTGCAGAGTATTGATGTTGCGGGTCATCTGCCCACGGAACGCGTCGAATTCGGCGGTGTTGGTGCCACCCTGGGCAGCGGCCGGACGGTTGTCCTGTTCGCTCTTGAGTACAACGATTTCCTGTTCCAGACGATCAATCGCGGCGCTCGGGTTGCCTTGTTTCTTCAGGGCCGTGATGTCCGCGCCGAGACTCTTGAACTGCGCATCGAACCCCTTCACCTGTGCATCGAAGCTCTTGAGCTGGGCGTCGACCTTGCTGGTGTCGGCCGGCGTGCTTTTCAGCGTTGCCAGCTCGGCGCTCAGGGCTTTGACCTGGGCTTGCAACTGAGTGTTGGCGCTCTGCTGTTCGCTGGCCTGGGCGGTCATCTGCGCCAGACGCTTGTCCAGATCCGTCGCCTGCCCGGCCACGCCCTGCTGCTGTTTGCTCTGATCCTGAAGGGCGCTTTGCAGCTGTTTGATCTGCAGCTTCAGGGCTTCGCTGTCGGTGGTGACATTGGTCTGGCTGGCCACGACCTTGCCGGAAATGTCCTGCAAACGCCCCGCCGCTTCCTCACTGATGCGCGCGAAACTTTCCTGGGTCGCCACCAGTTGCTGCTCCATCAGTGAAATCTGCTGGAAGCTCCACCAGGCCAGACCAATGAATGCGAAGAACAATGCACCGACCAATGCCCACAACGGCCCGGTGCTGGCGGCCTTGACCTTGACCGCCGGCGGCGTGCGCGAATGCACGGTGGTCCGGGCGGTGGCTGGAAAATCGTCGTCATCGAGAGTATCGGCGCGCAGGCTCGGTACATCGTCGAAATCGTCGTGGGCATCGTTACGCATGGACATTGAGGCAACCTTTGTGAAACGCAGTGATGGCAGATTGGGGGCGAAGTATAAACCTCTCAGCCGCAAGGATTGACCCTCAAGCGGCAGGGCGGTTCATTGCCGGCCGGCCGATTCGTTTCAACGAATGTCCTGGGCTTTCCACCAACTGCAGAACTCATCGAGAGCTGTCCACAGACTGACTTTCGGATCGTAGTCCAGATAATGCCGGGCGCGACTGATGTCGAGGGTGAAATTTTTGTTCATCACCTGCATGCCCAGGCGCGACAGAGTCGGCTCGGGACGCCCGGGCCAGAGCTTGCACACACCTTCGTTGAGCGCCGCCACGCTGTAGGCCAGACCGTAGGAACGGTACTTGGTGACCTGTGGGACTTCCATCTTGCGCATCACGTAATTGACCACATCCCACAGCGGAACCGGAGCGCCGTTGCTGATGTTGTAGGCCTTGCCCAACGCGGAGGCATCGGCCAGCAGGCTGCTGAGCAATGCTTCGTTGAGGTTGTGCACGCTGGTGAAATCGACCTTGTTCAGGCCGTTGCCGATAATTGCCAGACGACCTTTGCGCTGCATGTTCAGCAAGCGCGGGAAGATGCTCATGTCGCCGGCGCCGGTGACGAAACGCGGGCGCAGAGCGAGGGTTTCGAGGCCGAATTCCTGGGCGCCGAAGACCTTTTGCTCGGCCAGGTATTTGGTCGCGGCGTAGTGATGCTTGAAGCGCTTGGGCACTTGCTCTTCGGTCAGGCCGAGATGGTCGCGACCGTCAAAGTAGATCGAGGGCGACGACAGATGCACCAGCCGCCGAACCCGTTGCTTCAGGCAGGCCTCGACCACGTTTTCGGTGACCTGCACATTGCCCTGATGGAAGTCCTGATAACGGCCCCACAAGCCGACCGCACCGGCGCAATGCACCACGGCTTCGACATCGCTGCACAGCGCACGCACCAGATCCGGATCGCTCAGATCGCCTTGAACGAACTCGGCACCGCGACGTACCAGATGCTCGACACCCTCGGCCCGGCGACCGTTGACCCGCACGTCCAGGCCCTGCTCCAGGGCGAAACGCGCAAAGCGTCCGCCAATGAAGCCGCTTGCGCCGGTGACCAGAATTTTCATGTAGAGCTCCGCTGTCTTTCGTTTTGCCTGATTCGTGAGTCTTGACGCTGGCCGTCAGTCCAACGGCACCAGCCATTGCGCCGACGAGCGCACCAATTGCTCGGTCAACAGCCCGAGCAACTGACCGCCATTGCGCCAATGATGCCAGTACAAGGGCACATCGATCGGTTTATCTGGCAACAGTTCGCGCAGTACGCCGCGCTCCAGTTGCTCGCGCACCTGTAATTCCGGCACCAGTCCCCAGCCGAGCCCGGCTTCGGTCAGGCGGATGAAGCCTTCGGATGACGGGCACAGGTGATGCTCGAAACCGCCATCGACGCCGAGGGATGCGAGGTATCGATGCTGCAGAAAGTCGTCCGGGCCAAACACCAGCGCCGGGGTGCGCGGCAATTGTTCGGCCCGCACACCGTCGGGAAAATGCCGCTCGATGAACGCCGGGCTGGCCAGTGCCCGATAGCGCATCGCCCCGAGCAGCACGCTGCGCGCGCCTGCTACCGGACGCTCGCTGGCACACAGGCAACCGGCCACCTCACCGGCGCGCATGCGTTTGAGGCCGACGGTCTGGTCTTCGACGATCAGATCGAGCAACAGATGTTGTTCAGCGCAGAAATCACCCACCGCTTCGGCCCACCAGGTGGCGAGGCTGTCGGCATTCAGGGCGATGCGCAGGCGTTCCGGCAGGCCCTCTTCGTCCAGTGCCGGCACCAGCGTCTGCAAATCCCGCTCAAGCAGACGCACCTGCTGCACATGGTTGAGCAGGCGCCGGCCGATTTCGGTCGGCGACGGCGGTGTGCCGCGCACCAAAACCGGCTGGCCGACCCGTGCTTCCAGCAGTTTGATCCGCTGGGATATCGCCGATTGCGAAAGGCCCAGCACCTGCGCCGCCCGTTCGAAGCCGGCCTGCTCGACCACGGCGGCCAGAGCGGAAAGCAATTTGTAGTCGAACATCAGTTTTCCTAATGAGCGATCAGCACTATTGGTTTTTCTTATACAGCGTCAACCGGGAGAATAGCCAGCAAGCACTCTTTATCAAGGACTCCCACAATGGCTGGCGAAACCTCGTTGACCACCCTGCTGCGCAGCATGAGCCCGCAGCTCAATGCCGGCGAATACGTGTTCTGCACCTTGTCCGACGGCGAGTTGCCGAGCGGCCTGGAAGTCGTCGGCAGTTTCCGTGAACAGGAAGGCCTGACGGTGATCCTGGAACGTTCCCACGCCGAACGCGCCGGTTTCAGCTTCGACTATGTCGCAGCGTGGATCACCTTGAACGTGCATTCGGCGCTGGAAGCCGTTGGTCTGACCGCCGCATTCGCCACCGCACTGGGCAAGGCCGGGATCAGCTGCAATGTGATTGCCGGCTACTACCACGATCATTTGTTCGTCGGTCAGGCCGACGCCGAACGAGCCATGCAAGTGCTGCGCGATCTCGCAGCCAACGCGGAGTAACCGTCATGTGGCAAAGCTATACCAACGGTTTGTTGGTGGCGTTCGGGCTGATCATGGCGATCGGCACCCAGAATGCCTTTGTCCTGGCGCAGAGCCTGCGGCGTGAACATCACCTGCCGGTCGCTGCATTGTGCGTCGCCTGCGATGCGCTGCTGGTGGCGGCAGGTGTGTTCGGTCTGGCCACGGTGCTGGCGCAGAACCCGACCTTGCTGGCGGTTGCCCGCTGGGGCGGCGCGGTGTTCCTGATCTGGTACGGCAGCCAGGCGCTGCGCCGGGCCTGTTCGAAACAGAGCCTGCAACAGGGTGAAAACCAGACCGTACGTTCGCTGCGGGCGGTGATGCTCAGCGCTCTGGCGGTGACCCTGCTCAACCCGCACGTCTATCTCGACACCGTTTTGCTGATCGGCTCCCTCGGTGCGCAACAGTCGGTGCCCGGCGCTTATGTGGTCGGCGCGGCGAGTGCTTCACTGCTGTGGTTCTTCACTCTGGCGTTCGGCGCGGCATGGCTCGCGCCGTGGCTGGCACGGCCGAGTACCTGGCGGATTCTGGATCTGTTGGTGGCGGTGATGATGTTCACGGTAGCGGGTCAGCTCATTCTGGCTTCGTGATTATTCCAAACAGCTCTGGAACCTCTATCCCACACAGTTGTTGCGTGGTTAAGCCGCACCCCCGGTGCTATGATCCGAACCCTGCGCCGCAAAGAGTAAAAACTCGCCGGTGCATTTCTGGCCGCCCGTGATCGGCCTTGCGCTCACCGCAACAGACCTGATTAGGAGAATCATCATGGCTTTCGAATTGCCGCCGCTGCCTTACGCACACGATGCCCTGCAGCCGCACATTTCCAAGGAAACCCTGGAATTCCACCACGACAAGCACCACAACACCTATGTCGTGAACCTGAACAACCTGGTGCCAGGCACCGAGTTCGAAGGCAAGACCCTGGAAGAAATCGTCAAGACTTCCTCGGGCGGCATCTTCAACAACGCCGCTCAGGTCTGGAACCACACCTTCTACTGGAACTGCCTGGCGCCAAACGCTGGCGGTCAACCAACCGGCGCACTGGCTGAAGCCATCAACGCGGCTTTCGGTTCGTTCGACAAGTTCAAGGAAGAATTCAGCAAAACCTCGATCGGCACCTTCGGTTCCGGCTGGGGCTGGCTGGTGAAAAAGGCTGACGGCTCCCTGGCTCTGGCCAGCACCATCGGCGCCGGCAACCCGCTGACCAGCGGCGACACCCCGCTGCTGACCTGCGACGTGTGGGAACACGCTTACTACATCGACTACCGTAACCTGCGTCCAAAATACGTCGAGGCGTTCTGGAACCTGGTCAACTGGAAGTTCGTGGCCGAGCAGTTCGAAGGCAAGACCTTCACCGCTTAAGCTGCACGCCAGACAAAAACCCGGCCATTGCCGGGTTTTTTTCTGCCCGCAGAAATCATCTCGGGTGCGTCCCATCACAAACAGGCCTTTTCCCACACGCAAAGCAGCCCTTCTCGCCTTGCTCCCAAGCCACGGCGAACTACCATCAAAAGAGGAAAAATTGTCCGACACCCCTCAAGTTGGAGGCCAAAACTACCGACACAGTACAACCAGGGCAAATACTCCAGACAGCAGCATTTCGGCCAAGGCCACGGACAAATTTTCCGCGGCTCGATTGTCCCTTTGACTGCCAACACGGGATTGCCAATACTCATGGCAACTTGACGCTACCCGCACGGAACAAGGAATAACCCTTTGAAGCTGGAACTCAAGAACAGCTTGTCGGTGAAGTTGCTCCGGGTCGTGCTCCTGTCGGCATTGATCGTCGGTGTGGTCTTGAGCTGCGCGCAGATCGTTTTCGATGCCTATAAAACACGCCAGGCCGTCGCCGGCGATGCCGAACGCATCCTCGACATGTTCCGTGATCCCTCCACCCAGGCGGTCTATAGCCTGGACCGGGAGATGGGCATGCAGGTGATCGAAGGTCTGTTCCAGGACGACGCTGTGCGTCAGGCGTCCATCGGTCATCCCAACGAAGCGATGCTCGCGCAAAAATCCCGTGAGCTGCAGCAATCCAACAGCCGCTGGCTGACCGACCTGATCCTCGGCCAGGAACGCACGTTTACCACCCAACTGGTGGGACGTGGGCCGTATAGCGAATATTACGGCGATCTGAGCATCACCCTCGACACGGCCACCTACGGTCAGGGTTTCATCGTCAGCTCGGTGATCATCTTCATTTCCGGTGTATTGCGCGCCCTGGCCATGGGCCTGGTGCTGTATCTGGTCTATCACTGGCTGCTGACCAAACCGCTGTCGCGGATCATCGAACACCTCACCGAGATCAACCCGGACCGCCCCAGCGAACACAAGATTCCGCAGCTCAAGGGCCACGAGAAAAACGAACTGGGGATCTGGATCAACACCGCCAATCAGTTGCTCGAATCCATCGAACGCAATACCCACCTGCGCCACGAAGCGGAAAACAGCCTGCTGCGCATGGCCCAGTACGATTTCCTCACCGGCCTGCCGAACCGCCAGCAATTACAGCAGCAACTGGACAAGATCCTGGTGGATGCCGGAAAGCTGCAACGCAGGGTCGCCGTGCTTTGCGTAGGTCTGGACGATTTCAAAGGCATCAACGAACAATTCAGCTACCAGACCGGCGATCAGTTATTGCTCGCCCTGGCTGACCGGCTACGCGCCCACAGCGGTCGCCTCGGCGCCCTCGCCCGTCTCGGCGGCGACCAGTTCGCGCTGGTGCAGGCCGATATCGAGCAACCCTACGAAGCGGCGGAACTGGCGCAAAGTATCCTTGATGACCTGGAAGCGCCGTTCGCCCTTGATCATCAAGAAATTCGCCTGCGCGCGACCATCGGCATCACCCTGTTCCCGGAGGACGGCGACAGCACCGAGAAGCTGTTGCAGAAAGCCGAGCAGACCATGACCCTGGCCAAGACCCGATCGCGCAACCGCTATCAGTTCTATATCGCCAGCGTCGACAGCGAGATGCGCCGCCGTCGCGAGCTGGAAAAAGACCTGCGCGACGCTTTGCTGCGCGATCAGTTCTACCTCGTCTATCAGCCGCAGATCAGCTACCGCGATCATCGCGTGGTCGGGGTCGAGGCCCTGATCCGCTGGCAGCATCCGGAACACGGTCTGGTGCCGCCGGACCTGTTCATCCCGCTGGCGGAACAGAACGGCACCATCATCGCCATCGGCGAATGGGTGCTGGATCAGGCCTGCAAGCAACTGCGCGACTGGCACGATCAGGGCTTCGTCGATTTGCGCATGGCGGTCAACCTGTCCACCGTGCAACTGCACCACGCCGAGCTGCCCCGCGTGGTCAACAACCTGTTGCAGATGTACCGCCTGCCACCGCGCAGCCTGGAGCTGGAAGTCACCGAAACCGGCCTGATGGAAGACATCAGCACCGCCGCCCAGCACCTGCTGAGCCTGCGCCGCTCCGGCGCCCTGATCGCCATCGACGACTTCGGCACCGGCTATTCGTCGCTGAGTTATCTCAAGAGTCTGCCGCTGGACAAGATCAAGATCGACAAGAGCTTCGTCCAGGACCTGCTGGATGACGACGATGACGCGACCATCGTTCGCGCCATCATTCAACTGGGCAAGAGCCTGGGCATGCAGGTGATCGCCGAGGGCGTGGAAACCGCCGAACAGGAAACCTACATCATCTCCGAAGGCTGCCACGAAGGTCAGGGCTACCACTACAGCAAACCGCTGCCGGCACGCGAGTTGAGCATTTACCTCAAGCAGGCCCAGCGCAGCAACGCGGCCATTCTCTGAAATCTCCCCTGCGAAGCCCGGCAAACCCCTTGATCCGCCGGGCGTGCTCTACGCTGTTGATCCAGCGCAACCCCCGCGCAAATAGGAAATATTTCCAGCTACAACCCTTTACACATAATGCGAAAGATTTGCATTATGTCGCAGCTTTTGCGCACCCCCGCGCCTGTCCACTCAATTACCGAAGCAGGATGTTCGCCATGATTCGTATGCCTCTGGCTACCGCCAGTCTGCTGGCCATCGCTATTTCCCTCGCCGGTTGCGGCGAAGGTAAAGACAAAGAAAAGGCCGCCGCTCCTGCGCCGACTCCGGCTGCGAGCACCGCTGCACCGGCTGCGCCTGCTGCTGCTGCTGCTGCCGGTAAAGTCGACGAGGCCGCCGGCAAAGCCGTTGTCTCGCACTACGCCGACATGGTCTTCGCCGTTTACAGCGATGCCGAATCCACCGCGAAAACCCTGCAAACCGCCATCGACGCGTTCCTCGCCAAGCCGGACGCCGACACCCTGAAAGCCGCCAAGGCTGCCTGGGTCGCCGCCCGCGTTCCTTACCTGCAGAGCGAAGTGTTCCGCTTCGGCAACACCATCATCGACGACTGGGAAGGTCAAGTGAACGCCTGGCCTCTGGACGAAGGCCTGATCGACTACGTCGACAAGTCCTACGAGCACGCACTGGGCAACCCGGGCGCCACCGCCAACATCATCGCCAACACCGAAGTACAGGTCGGCGAAGACAAGGTCGACGTCAAAGACATCACCCCGGAAAAACTCGCCAGCCTGAACGAGCTGGGCGGTTCCGAAGCCAACGTTGCCACCGGCTACCACGCCATCGAATTCCTGCTCTGGGGCCAGGACCTGAACGGCACCGGCCCTGGCGCCGGCAACCGTCCGGCCTCGGACTACCTGGAAGGCAAAGGCGCCACTGGCGGTCACAACGATCGTCGTCGTGCCTACCTGAAATCCGTGACCCAGCTGCTGGTCAGCGACCTGGAAGAAATGGTCGGTAACTGGAAGCCGAACGTGGCCGACAACTACCGCGCCACCCTGGAAGCCGAACCGGCTGAAAGCGGCCTGCGCAAAATGCTGTTCGGCATGGGCAGCCTGTCCCTGGGCGAGCTGGCCGGCGAGCGCATGAAGGTGTCCCTGGAAGCAAACTCCCCGGAAGACGAACAGGATTGCTTCAGCGACAACACCCACAACTCGCACTTCTACGATGCCAAGGGCATTCGTAACGTTTACCTGGGCGAGTACACCCGCGTCGACGGCACCAAAATGACCGGCGCGAGCCTGTCGTCGCTGGTGGCCAAGGTTGATCCGGCTGCCGACACCGCGCTGAAAGCCGATCTGGCCGCCACCGAAGCCAAGATCCAGGTCATGGTCGATCACGCCAACAAGGGTGAGCACTACGACCAGTTGATCGCGGCCGGCAACACCGCCGGCAACCAGATCGTCCGCGACGCCATCGCTTCGCTGGTCAAGCAGACCGGTTCGATCGAAGCCGCTGCCGGCAAACTGGGCATCAGCGACCTGAACCCGGACAACGCCGATCACGAGTTCTGATCACAGCGTCCGCGTTAATAAAGGCGACCTTCGGGTCGCCTTTTTCGTTCTGGCTGACCTGACGTGCATCAAGCAAACGATAATTCCTCTTATTCAAACCCCCTCGCCCTGTTAGACTTTGCGCCTTTAAATTCGCCCCTCTTGCAGGAAGTCTGATGCCCTCGCTGCCTCTTCGCTTGTCCGCACTGTTTCTGGCCCTGGGCCTGAGTGCCTGCGATGACGCCCCGCGTTTCACCAAGGCCGAGCCGGGTGAGGCCCGTTCCGGCGGCGCGGCGACCGTGCGCAAGAGCGATCAGAACGCGTTTTCCCTGCCGTCGGCCAACCTGCCGCCTTCGCGGCGGGTGGACTTCAGTGTCGGCAACAGTTTCTTTCGCAGCCCGTGGGTGATCGCGCCGTCGACCACCACCGCCCGCGATGGCCTCGGCCCGCTGTTCAACACCAACGCCTGCCAGAACTGCCATATCAAGGACGGCCGCGGCCATCCGCCGACGCCGGATGCGGCCAACGCGGTTTCAATGCTGGTGCGTCTGTCGATTCCCGATGCGCCGGCCTATGCCAAAGTTATCGAACAGGTGGGCGTGGTGCCCGAGCCGGTTTACGGCGGCCAGTTCCAGGACATGGCCGTCCCCGGTGTCGCGCCGGAAGGCAAGGTGCGGGTCGATTACACGCCGGTGCCGGTGCGCTTCAAGGACGGCACCGAGGTTGAGCTGCGTAAACCGGTCTTGCAGATCACCCAGCTCGGCTACGGCCCGATGCACCCGGACACACGTTTCTCGGCCCGCGTTGCGCCGCCGATGATCGGCCTGGGCCTGCTTGAAGCGATCCCGGAAGAAGCGATCCTCGCCAACGCCGCCGCGCAGGCCAAAGAAAACAACGGCATCAACGGCCGGCCAAACCGGGTCTGGGACGATGAGCAGCAAAAGACCGTCATGGGCCGATTTGGCTGGAAAGCCGGCCAACCGAACCTCAATCAACAAAATGTTCACGCGTTTTCTGGTGATATGGGCCTCACCACCAGCCTGAGACCGTTTGATGACTGCACCGACGCGCAAACCGCCTGCAAACAGGCGCCGAACGGCAATGGCCCGGTCGGCGAACCGGAAGTCAGCGACAACATCCTGCGCCTGGTGCTGTTCTACAGCCGCAACCTCGCCGTTCCCGCCCGCCGTGGCGTCAATGATGCGCAGGTGCTGGCCGGCAAGAATCTGTTTTTCCAGGCGGGTTGCCAGTCCTGCCACACACCGAAATACACCACCGCCGCCAACGCGGCCGAACCTGAACTGGCCAATCAAGTGATTCGCCCGTACAGCGATCTGCTGCTGCACGACATGGGCGAAGGTCTGGCGGACAACCGCACTGAATTCCAGGCTTCCGGCCGCGACTGGCGCACCCCGCCGCTGTGGGGCATCGGCCTGACGCAGACGGTCAGCGGCCACACTCAGTTTCTGCATGACGGCCGCGCCCGCAATCTGCTCGAAGCCGTGCTCTGGCACGGCGGCGAAGCGAAAGCGGCGCAGCAACTGGTTTTGTCTTTCAACGCCGAGCAGCGTGCCGCGCTGCTGGCGTTCTTGAACTCACTTTAAACACTTGAACGAATCGGGAGCCCGACATGTTCCGTCCCAAGCTGTTGTTCACCAGCCTTGCCGCATTGGCCCTCGGCGCGTGCTCGCCACAGGATCCGCAAGCCGTCACCTCGGCGGCCATCGCCAAATCGGTGATCCTGCCGACCTACACCCGCTGGGTCGAGGCTGACAAGCAACTGGCCGTCAGCGCCCTCGCCTACTGCCAGGGCAAAGAGTCCCTGGACACCGCCCGTGCCGACTTCCTGCATGCGCAGAAAGCCTGGGCCGAGCTGCAACCGCTGTTGATCGGCCCGCTGGCGGAGGGCAACCGTTCGTGGCAGGTGCAGTTCTGGCCGGACAAGAAAAACCTGGTCGGCCGTCAGGTCGAGCAACTGGTCACCGCGCAGCCACAGATCGACGCCGCCGCACTGGCCAAGTCCAGCGTTGTGGTTCAAGGCCTGTCCGCTTACGAGTACATCCTGTTCGACGCCAAGCCTGACGTCGCCAACGACGAGCAGAAAGCCAAATACTGCCCACTGCTGGTGGCCATCGGCGAGCGTCAGAAACAACTGGCCGAAGAGATCCTCAGCAGCTGGAACAACACCGACGGCATGCTCGCGCAGATGAGCAAGTTCCCGAACCAGCGCTACGCCGACTCCCACGAAGCGATCGCCGATCTGCTGCGGGTACAGGTCACCGCCCTCGACACCCTGAAGAAAAAACTCGGCACGCCGATGGGCCGCCAGAGCAAGGGCGTACCTCAGCCGTTCCAGGCTGACGCATGGCGCAGCCAGTCGTCCATGGAGTCGCTGGAAGCCAGCCTCGCAGCGGCCAAAACCGTCTGGGAAGGCGTCGACAACAAAGGCCTGCGCGGCTTGTTGCCGGCTGAGCAAAAGCCGTTGGCGGACAAGATCGATGCTGCCTACGCGGCGTCGCTCAAACTGTTCGGCAGCACTCAGCGCTCGCTGACCGAAATGCTCAACGATGACGCCGGTCGCCAGCAGCTCAACGACATCTACGACAGCCTCAACGTCGTCCACCGCCTGCACGAAGGCGAGCTGGCCAAGGCGCTGGGCATCCAACTGGGCTTCAACGCCAACGACGGTGACTGATGAGGGCACGTGCCATGCTGCGACGCCAGGCTCTGACTTTAGGTAGTTTGCTGCTGGGAGCAGTGACACTGGGCGGCTGGACGCTGCTCAAACGCAAGGACCAAAGCCCGCTGCTGCTGTCGGCGCGGGACGACACCGACGGCAAGCACTACGCCGTCGGCTATCGGCTGGACGGCACCCAGGTGTTCGCCACCGAAGTCGGCCAGCGCTGCCACGACATCATCAATCACCCGACGCTGCCGATCGCGCTGTTCGTCGCCCGCCGGCCGGGCACCGAGAGCTACCTGATCGACCTGCGCAGCGGTGCATTGCTGCAAACCGTGACGTCGCAGCCGAACCGGCATTTCTACGGCCACGCGGTGATCCACCACAGCGGCGACTACCTGTACGCCACCGAAAACGACACCACCGATCCGGGCCGTGGACTGCTCGGGGTGTACAAGTTCGAAGGCGAACGGCTGGTGCACAGCGGCGAGATTTCCACCCACGGTCTCGGCCCGCATCAGGTGTCGTGGATGCCCGATGGTGAAACCCTGGTGGTGGCCAACGGCGGGATCCGCACCGAGGCCGAAAGCCGGGTCGACATGAACCTCGACGCCATGGAACCAAGCCTGGTGTTGATGCAGCGCGATGGCACCCTGCTGAGCAAGGAAACCCTCGCCCAGCAGATGAACAGCGTGCGCCACCTGGGGATCGCCAGCGACGGCACCATCGTTGCCGGCCAGCAATTCATGGGGCCTTCCCACGAGCGCTCGGAGCTGCTGGCGATCAAGCGACCGGGCCAGCCATTCGTGGCGTTCCCGGTGCCGGAGCATCAGTTGCAGTCGATGGGGCATTACACCGCCAGCGTCGCCGTGCACAGCGACCTGCGTCTGGTGGCACTGACCGCACCGCGCGGCAACCGCTTCTTCATCTGGGACCTGGACAGCGGCGAAGTGCGCCTCGACGCCCCATTGCCCGACTGCGCCGGCGTCGGTGCGGTGAAGGACGGGTTTGTCGTGACCTCCGGTCAGGGACGTTGCCGCTACTACGATTGCCGTCAGGACGATCTGCTGGCCAAACCGCTGGATTTGCCCGCAGGGCTCTGGGACAACCATCTTCATCTGATGGCTTGAAATTCGCCGCCGACCGTTCGGTCGGCGGCCCCGCTTTTCTCCACCTTCTTCCCTTACACCCGGTAAAACTGGCAGTTGGAATCCCTGCCGGACTCGCGGTAATGTGCCCGCCTGTCTCGCCTGATTTTCTCCAAGGAACTGGAAATATGCTGCGTCGCCGCATGCTGATCATGTTGGGTGTTGTACTGCTGATCGTTCTGCTTCTCGCCGGTTACAAGGCCTTCTCGATCTATACGATGATCCAGGGCTTTTCAAAACCGAAGCCGCCGATCAGCGTCGCCGTGGCCACCGCCGTCGAGCGCCCGTGGCAGATGCGTCTGCCCACCGTCGGCACGCTGAAAGCGCTGCAAGGCGTCGACCTGAGTCTGGAGAACGCCGGCACCGTCACCGAGCTGAAGTTTGAATCGGGGCAGAAGGTCAAGGCCGGCCAACCCTTGCTGCAACTGGACAGCGCCGTCGAAGCCGCCTTCCTCGAAACCGCCAAGGCCGATCTCGGCCTCGCGCAGCTGGATTACGGTCGCGGCAGCCAGCTCGTCGGCAGCAGCGCCATCTCCAAAGGCGAATTCGACCGGCTCTCGGCGCAGCTGCAAAAGAACAAGGCCACGGTCAATCAACTCAATGCGGCGCTGGCCAAAAAACGCATCGTCGCGCCCTTCAGCGGCACCATCGGCATCCGCCTTGTCGACATCGGCGACTACCTCGCCAGCGGTACCAAGATCGCCACCCTGCAGGATCTGAGCAGCCTCTACGCCGACTTCTACGTGCCCGAACAGTCGGTGCCGAAACTGGCCATCGGGCAACCGGTACAGATTACGGTCGCGGCGTATCCCGGCCAGAACTTCACCGGTGCCATCAGCGCGATCAACCCGATCGTCGAAAGCACCACCCGCAACATTCTGGTGCGCGCCACCCTGGCCAACCCCGATGGCAAGTTGCTGCCGGGCATGTTCACCAGCGTCGAAGTGCTGCTGCCGGATCCGCAGAAACACATCGTGGTCCCGGAAAGCGCGATCACCTACACCCTCTACGGCAACTCAACGTACGTGGTCACCCAGAAGAAAGCCGAAGACGGTACCGTCGAGAAAGACGACAAGGGCCAACCGGTGCTGATCGCCGAGCGTCGGTTCGTCGAGACCGGCGAACGCCGCGATGGCCAGGTGATGATCAACAAGGGCGTGCAGAGCGGCGAACAGGTGGTGACGGCCGGCCAGATCAAACTGGACAACGGCGCCCACATTGCCATCAGCGACGACAAGACCCTCGGCGAGCAGAACAGTCCGCCCCGCGCCGACTGATCAAGGAAACCCCATGGCTTTTACCGATCCGTTCATCCGCCGCCCGGTGCTAGCCACCGTGGTCAGCCTGCTGATTGTGCTGCTGGGCTTTCAGGCCTGGAGCAAGCTGCCGCTGCGCCAGTACCCGCAAATGGAAAACGCCCTGATCACGGTGACCACCGCGTACCCCGGGGCCAACGCCGAAACCATCCAGGGCTATATCACCCAGCCGATGCAACAGAGCCTGGCCAGCGCCGAGGGCATCGACTACATGACCTCGGTCAGTCGCCAGAACTTCTCGGTGATTTCGATCTACGCGCGCATCGGCTCCAACAGCGACCGCCTGTTCACCGAACTGCTGGCCAAGGCCAACGAGGTAAAGAACAAACTGCCTCAGGATGCCGAAGACCCGGTACTGAGCAAAGAAGCCGCCGATGCCTCGGCGCTGATGTACATCAGCTTCTTCAGCAAGGAGCTGAACAATCCGCAGATCACCGACTACCTGTCGCGGGTGATACAGCCGAAACTGGCGACCCTGCCGGGTATGGCCGAGGCAGAGATTCTCGGCAACCAGGTGTTCGCCATGCGCCTGTGGATCGACCCGGTGAAACTCGCCGGCTTCGGCCTCAGTGCCAGTGACGTGACCAACGCGGTGCGCCAGTACAACTTCCTCTCCGCCGCCGGCGAGGTGAAAGGCGAGTACGTGGTCACCAGCATCAACGCCAACACCGAACTGAAGTCCGCCGAAGCCTTCGGCAAGATCCCGCTCAAGGTCAGCGGTGACAGCCGGGTACTGCTCAGCGATGTGGCGCGGGTCGAGATGGGCGCGGAAAACTACAACTCGATCAGTTCGTTCGGCGGCACGCCTTCGGTGTACATCGGGATCAAGGCCACGCCCGGCGCCAACCCGCTGGACGTGATCAAGGAAGTGCGCAAGATCATGCCGGAGCTGGAAGCCCAGCTGCCGCCCAACCTCAAGAGCGAAATCGCCTACGACGCCACGCTGTTTATTCAGGCCTCCATCGACGAGGTAGTGAAAACCCTGTTCGAGGCGGTGCTGATCGTGATCGTGGTGGTGTTCCTGTTCCTCGGCGCCCTGCGTTCGGTAGTGATTCCGGTGGTGACCATTCCGCTGTCGATGATCGGCGTGATGTTCTTCATGCAGATGATGGGCTACTCGATCAACCTGCTGACCCTGCTGGCGATGGTGCTGGCCATCGGGCTGGTGGTCGACGACGCGATTGTGGTGGTGGAAAACATCCACCGGCACATCGAGGAAGGCAAGACACCACTGGAAGCCGCGCTCGAAGGCGCCCGGGAAATCGCCATGCCGGTGGTGTCGATGACCATCACCCTCGCGGCGGTGTACGCACCGATCGGTTTCCTGACCGGGCTGACCGGGGCGCTGTTCAAGGAATTTGCGTTGACCCTGGCCGGGGCGGTGGTGATCTCCGGCGTCGTCGCCCTGACCCTGTCGCCGATGATGTGCGCCATGCTGCTGCGCCATGACGAAAATCCCACGGGTCTGGCCCACCGCCTCGACCGGATTTTCGACAGCCTCAAGCGGCGCTATCAGCGCATGCTGCACGGCACGCTCAACACCCGGCCGGTGGTGCTGGTGTTTGCGGTGATCGTGCTGTGCCTGATTCCGGTGCTGCTCAAGTTCACCAAGTCGGAACTGGCACCGGACGAGGATCAGGGCATCATCTTCATGATGGCCAACGCGCCGCAGCCAACCAACCTCGACTACCTGAACACCTACACCGACGAGTTCATCAAGATCTTCAAGGAGTTCCCGGAGTACTATTCATCGTTCCAGATCAACGGCTATAACGGCGTGCAGAGCGGCATCGGCGGCTTCCTGCTCAAGCCGTGGAACGAGCGCAGCCGCACGCAAATGGAAATTCTCCCCGAGGTGCAGGGCAAACTCGAGGGCATTCCGGGCCTGCAGATCTTCGGTTTCAACCTGCCATCCCTGCCCGGCACCGGTGAAGGTCTGCCGTTCGAATTCGTGATCAACACCGCCAACGACTACGAGCTGTTGCTGCAAGTGGCCGACCGGATCAAGAAGCGCGCCATGGAGTCAGGCAAGTTCGCCTTCGTCGACCTTGACCTGGCCTTCGACAAACCCGAAGTGGTGGTTGACATCGACCGCGCCAAGGCAGCGCAGATGGGCGTGTCGATGCAGGATCTGGGCGGCACCCTCGCGACCTTGCTCGGCGAAGCCGAGATCAACCGGTTCACCATCGAAGGCCGCAGTTACAAGGTCATCGCCCAGGTCGAACGGGCCTACCGCGACAACCCGGACTGGCTGAACAATTACTACGTGAAAAACACCCAGGGCGAACTGCTGCCGCTGTCGACCCTGATCACCGTGACCGACCGCGCGCGACCGCGACAACTCAACCAGTTCCAGCAACTCAACGCGGCGAAGCTGTCCGGGTTCCCGCTGGTGAGCATGGGGGAAGCCATCGACAGTGTGCTGCAGATCGCCCGGGAGGAAGCCCCGGCCGGTTTTGCCTTCGATTACGGCGGCGCCTCCCGGCAGTTCGTCCAGGAAGGCAGTGCGCTGTGGGTGACTTTCGCGTTAGCACTGGCGATCATTTTCCTGGTGCTGGCGGCGCAGTTCGAAAGCTTCCGCGATCCATTGGTGATTCTGGTGACCGTGCCGCTGTCGATCTGCGGGGCGCTGATTCCGCTGTTCCTCGGCTGGTCGAGCATGAACATCTACACTCAGGTCGGGCTGGTGACACTGATCGGGCTGATCAGCAAACACGGGATCCTGATCGTCGAGTTCGCCAACCAGTTGCGCAAGGAGAAGGGCCTCACGCCTCGGGAGGCGGTGGAGGAAGCGGCGGCGATTCGTCTGCGCCCGGTGTTGATGACCACGGCGGCGATGGTGTTCGGCATGGTGCCGTTGATCGTGGCTACCGGCGCCGGTGCGGTCAGCCGCTTCGACATCGGGACGGTGATTGCCACGGGGATGTCGATCGGGACACTGTTTACGCTGTTTGTCCTGCCGTGCGTTTATACCGTGCTGGCGAAACCCGATCCCAAGGCATGACGCAGTAACACGAGCCATGACGCAATAAAAAAGGCCTCGCATTGGCGAGGCCTTTGGCTCTTGTCGAACGATTCAACTCTGCGGCCTCATCCCTTGAGAAAGTCCGAACATGAACAGCAACAGATCATGGTCCGGCTGAGTCGCCACGGCGGCTTTTGCCACCCGTGGCATCGGGCAATGCGGGTCGCTGGCTGATGCGCCAATGACCTGCATGCGTGGCTGTTCCCAGGCCGCCACCGCCAATGATGCAACTGCCAAGGCTCCTACCAGAAACAAACCTCGTGCAATTTCTAGTTTCATCGCTATAAACCTTTGATAGCGCTGCCAAACGCCGTCTCATAAAAGTAGACGAGTTTTTTCCAGTCGGTAGCGCTGAACGACGAGTGGCGGCGTAATTGCTTCATGTCATGGGCGGCCGCGCGATGAGCGGTCAGACGCTGACGGCATTTTTCCAGATCGATCAGAGCGACTTCGACCTTGGCCGATTCACCTTCGCCGGTCACGCTGACAAAGACGTGCTTGATGTAGATGCAACTGTGCTGCCAGCGACCTTTGTGCATGCGAGCCAGGTTTTCGGCGAGGTCCTTGAGCACGCGTTCATAGACGGCTTCGCCATATTGCTCACGACCGCCGGCGGCCACCCATTGCTCAAGCTCCTGAAAGCCATCGAGGGATTTGGTCACCAACAGCGCCCGCCACTTGTGCTGAGGATCGGGTTGAGCACCGCAAAAGACGATTTCTGGCACCCGGACCCCGAGACGGGAAACCCCGGTCAGCGCATCCAGTTCACGCAACACGGTCGGTCGCCCGAACGGATGCAGCCAACTGCGATAAATATGTCCGGTCTGGCGTTTGGCATACAGCAGTTGACCATCGCGCCCCACCACCCGCTGCACACCACTTTCGCCACCACGACGCACGTTGGGTTCTTCCACCCACTCACCGCGCTGGTTCCAGTAGTAGTCGAAGCGATCCTCGGGAGCGACTTCCGTTTCTGCTGCAAATTGCACTGCCATCCTCTTACCTCTTGCGTAATACGTAGACTCGCCACATGGCATAGAGCGGAATAAAGTCCAGTTGTTCCTGGATCCGGAATCCTGCTTCCTCGAATTCCTTTTCAACTGTTGCGGCCGGTAACACAAACCGGTTCTGGTAACCCTCCTGCCCACGCTTGCGTTCGGCGCGCTTGCGTTTCCAGGCCTTGAAATTGCCGTCTACCCACAGCGAAATGATCACGCTGTCGCGGGTGACACGCTCGAATTCGCGCAAAATCGCCCGACGGTGCTCGGCTTCGCCGATGTGATGCAGCAGTCGCATGCAGAAAATGCTGTCGACGGCGTTATCAGGCAAGGCAATGTCGAACGCAGACGTGTGCAAGGGTTGTACCCGTTTCACCACATCCGCCGGTTGTGCCTGCATGGCGGTCTTGATCATCGACTCGGAGTTATCCGCTCCGATGATCACCCGGTTGGGCTTTTCCGCCAGCAATGGCCAGAAACGCCCTGCACCGCATGGCAGGTCGAGCACCAGTCCCGGCTCGCCGACAAGGGTCAACGCCTTGCGGGCCAACTGCTGATCCCGCCAGTTGGACAAACGACGACCCAGACCGTCCTGATGCTTGCGCAAGTATTTCTGCGCATGGTTGTCGTCGTACTTTTCGGAAAAATCGAGTTTGATCGGGCCGGCCATCACCAGGACTCCTGAATTACTGATGACGCCACCTTAAGCAGTGACGTGTCAGCGTCAGGTCATCCCTTTGTGAAAAAAACGTCATGTAAATCGGCAAACTATTTCAAGGTTATACAGGAATTAGACAGGTTGGCGGCACTCTCGTGTGAGATTCAATGCTCTCAGCGCTTGCCCAGATCGACCTTGAAACGACAGCCATTGGGCTCCATCGTGCTCAGGGTGACGCTCCAGCCCTGGTTCTCGCAGATGCGTTGAACCAATGACAGACCCAACCCCAGCCCTTCGCCGCGTTTTTCGTTGCCACGTACAAACGGCTGGAACATGGCTTCGCGTTTTTCTTCGGGAATGCCTACACCCGAATCCTCGACCACGAAACCATTCTCGTTGAGCGTCAGGCGAATGAACCCCTGCTCGGTGTAATGCAAGGCGTTGCGCAGCAAATTGCCCATCACGGCATTGAGCAGCGTCGCGTTGTAACGGGTGTCGGGCGGATTGCCCGGCTCGAAAATCAGCTGCAAGCCCTTGGCTTCGATGGGCTCGCGCCACAGGCACAGCAAACTCTCAGCCACTTGCGAGAGGTTATGCTGGGGTGCCGCGCCTGCGTCCTCACGCTGGGCACGGGCGAGCATCAGGAAGGTCTGCACCAGTTCACGCATTTCCTCACTGGCCCGCGCAATGCGCTGAACCTGAGCCTTGCCGCGCTGATCGATACCTGGATTTTCCAGCAGCAGTTCACAGGAGCTGGCCAATACCATCAGCGGTGTACGCAATTCGTGGCTGACGTCACTGGTGAACAAACGCTCCCGCGTCAGCGCCTGACGCAGGCGCCCGAGCGTAGCGTCGAATGCCACCGCCAGTTCACCCACCTCGTCTGCCGCATAATCCGGCGCCAGCGGAGGCGCCAGTCCGAGCAACTGATCGCGATGACGTACCTGGCGGGCCAGCCGCACCACCGGGGCCATCACCTTGCGCGCCAGCACCCAGCCAAGGAACACCGCCAGTGCCAGACTGAGCACAAAGCCCACCAGCACCACGGCGAACAGCACACGCTCGCGCTCCTCGAAATCGCTTTGATCCTGCAGCAGCACATAGCGGCGACCGTCGACCACCTCGACCATCGCGTGGTACGACAGCTGCTCGCGAAAGACTTCATGGAAACCTGAATCCAGGTGACGCAGGTCCTTGGGCAGCTCGAAGTCGCCCGGCCCGCCGCTGAAGTAGAACAACTGATCCGGTTCCGGCCGGTGGCTCCAGTCCGAAACATTGTCCATCAACAGCAGTCGTTGCAGGTCGCCGCCGAGCCCGGCGGAAATCAGTTTTTCCTCGACCAGATGCACGGTCGCGACGATGCCCATGGCAAACGCCCCGGCCACCAGCGCACTCATCAACGCAAAGGCGATGATGATCCGCTGGGCAAGGCTTTGCTTAAACTCCATCGCGGCCCTCGGCCAAGCGGTATCCCACGCCGTGCACGGTGTGCAGCAATGGCTTGGCGAACGGTTTGTCGATCACCTGGCGCAACTGGTGGACATGGCTGCGCAGGCTGTCGCTGTCCGGGCAGTCATCGCCCCACAGCGCTTCTTCGAGAATTTCCCGACGCAGGACATGCGGGCTCTTTTGCATCAGCACTGCCAGCAGCTTGAGGCCGACCGGGTTGAGCTTGAGCAATTTGCCTTCGCGGGTCACTTCTAGGGTATCGAGGTCGTAGCTCAGATCGCCGACCTGCAGGGCCCGGCGACCGCCGCCCTGGGTGCGACGCATCACCGCTTCGACCCGCGCCGCCAGTTCCGACAGCGCGAACGGCTTGACCAGATAATCGTCGGCCCCGGACTTGAAGCCCTGCAGGCGATCGTCGAGCTGATCGCGGGCGGTGAGCATGATCACCGGCGTATCGCGACGGGCGTCTTCGCGCAAGCGCTTGCACAGGGTGTAGCCGTCGATGCCCGGCAGCATGATGTCGAGCACGATCAGGTCGTAATGCTCGGTGGCGGCCAGATGCAGGCCCGACAGACCGTCCTGGGCGCAATCGACGGTGTAGCCTTTGAGCCCCAGGTAATCGGCCAGATTGGCCAGGATATCGCGGTTGTCTTCGACCAATAGAATTCGCATGGGCACCTCCTCCGTACACGGTAGCGGCCGTCTTGGCCCGCGCAGCTTACGACCATCGCCGGCTCAGGGCTAGGGCGGCAAGCCCCACAAATCGAGTCTTTCAACCAAATTCATCCCTTAACAAGTTTTTCACTATCGGTTCACAACCTGACTACAGTGACAACGCGAGACTCTCGCGCCATTAGATATAAGGAATTTAGACAATGGACTTCCTCAAGACGGCGCCTGTGCGCTTTTTGCTGCTGGTCACCGGCGCCTGGCTGGTGGTGTTTCTCCTGACCCGAAGCGTGCTGTTGCTGACTCATCTGGACGAGGCCGGCGGCGTCGCGCTTTCCGTGTTCGGCATCGGCTTGCTGTATGACCTGGGCTTTCTCGCCTATGCCGCGCTGCCGATGGGCCTGTATTTACTGCTGTGTCCGCCGGCCTTGTGGCGCCGGCGCGGTCATCGCTGGTTCCTTCAGGGACTGTTGACGGTCAGTCTGTTCGCCATGCTGTTCACCTCCGTGGCCGAATGGCTGTTCTGGGACGAGTTCGGCGTGCGCTTCAATTTCATCGCCGTCGACTATCTGGTGTATTCCGATGAAGTCCTGAACAACGTGCTGGAGTCGTATCCCATCGGCATGTTGCTGAGCATCCTTGCGCTGCTCGCCGTCGCATTGAGTTTCGCGTTGCGCAAACCTTTTAACGCGGCGCTGGACGCCCCGCTGCCGCCACTGCGCGGTCGCCTGCTCAATGCCCTCGGTCTGTTGGTGGTCGCGGGACTGAGCCTGCAACTGCTCAGTCAGGACGCGCCGCGCGCTCAGGGCGGCAATGCCTATCAGAATGAACTGGCGAGCAATGGCCCGTATCAGTTTTTCGCCGCGTTCCGTAACAATGAACTGGACTATGGCCAGTTCTACAGCAGTCTGTCGCCGGAAAAAGTCGCCGGCCAGATTCGCGCTGAATTGAGCGAACCCAACGCGCGCTTCATCGGTCAGGATCCACAGGACATCCGCCGGTTGATCGACAACCCGGGCACTGTGCGTAAACCGAACATCGTGCTGGTTACCATCGAAAGCCTGAGTGCCAAGTACCTGGGCAGCAATGGCGATGAACGCAACCTGACACCGAATCTGGATGCCTTGCGCAAGCAGAGTCTGTACTTCAACAATTTCTACGCCACCGGCACCCGCACCGATCGCGGCCTGGAAGCCATCACCCTGGCCATTCCGCCGACGCCCGGCCGTTCGATCGTCAAGCGCATCGGCCGCGAAAGCGGCTTCGCCAGCCTCGGCCAGCAACTCAGCGCCGTCGGCTACGACAGCGTGTTCGTCTACGGCGGGCGCGGTTATTTCGACAACATGAACGCGTTCTTCAGCGGCAACGGCTACCGCGTCGTCGATCAGAGCAGCGTCGACGAATCGGAAATTCATTTCAAGAATGCCTGGGGCATGGCCGACGAGGATCTGTACAAGCAGACGCTGAAACTGGCCGATGCCGATCACGCCAGACAGCAGCCATTCCTGTTGCAGCTGATGACCACGTCCAACCACCGTCCTTATACCTATCCGGACAACCGGATCGACATCAAGTCCGGCAACGGTCGCGACGGCGCGGTGAAATACACCGACTACGCCATCGGCCAGTTCCTGGAGCAGGCGCGGCAGAAACCGTGGTTCGACAATACGATCTTCATCTTCGTCGCCGACCACACCGCCGGCAGCGCGGGCAAGGAAGACTTGCCGATCAGCAACTACCAGATCCCGCTGTTCATCTATGCACCGAAGTTGATCGAGCCACGGGAAAACGCGCAACTGGCCAGCCAGATCGATCTAGCGCCAACCCTGCTGGGGTTGCTGAACCTGGATTACCAATCGACGTTCTTCGGTCGCAACCTGCTGCAGGACAACCCGCTGCCACCCCGGGTCGTGGTCGGCAACTATCAACATCTGGGACTGTTCGACGGCAAGGATCTGGCGATCCTCAGCCCGCGCCAGGGCCTGCGTCGGCATGACGATGCACTGACCGAAAGCCGCGAGTCCAAAGCCGCCAGCGACGACCCGCTGATCAGCCGCGCCATCACCTATTACCAAACCGCCAGTTATGGCTTCAAGCAACAGCTGCTTGGCTGGAAAGCGCCCAAGGAGGGCGCCGAGCAAGTCAGCGAACGTTAATTGAAGCGCCCCGGGCTGATGCCCCGGGGCGTTTCCCGCTCTGGATATGTCATGTCATCAAGCGTTGTACGCCCTGCCCCTCGCCCGCTGAATTTCTGGTTGTGCCTGGGGATTCCCGTCGTGGCGGCCGTCATTCTGGTTTTGTTGGAGCTGACCGATCTGGACATGGATCTGGCCCGGCTTTTCTATGACCCGGCTGCCGGCGACTTCATCGGCCGCCACAGTTACTTCCTGGAAAACATCCTCCACGACCGCGCCAAACAAGTGGTGATCGCCTTTTCGGTGTTTGCCATCCTCGGGTTCATCGGTGCGTTTTTCATCGAGCGGCTCAAACCGTTCAAGCGTGAGCTGGGCTGCCTGGTGCTGTCGCTGGGGCTGGCCACCTCGTTTGTCACGCCGGTGAAAGCGGTGACGGCAGTGCAATGCCCATGGAGCCTCGAACAGTTCGGCGGCCACGAAACCTACAGCAAACTGCTGGAGCATCGCCCGCCTACCGACAAGCCCGGTCGTTGCTGGCCGGGTGGTCATGCGGCTACAGGTTTTACCTTGTTTGCGCTGTTCTTCGTGCTGCGTGACCGTCGCCCGCGGCTGGCCCGTCAGGCGTTCATCTTTGCCTTTGCACTGGGGTCGGTGTTCTCGATCAGCCGGATGATGCAGGGCGCGCACTTCTTTTCCCACAACGTGTGGACGGCGATCTTCTGCTGGCTGATCTGTCTGGGGTCGTATTACTGGATTCTGTATCGTCCGGCAGTAAAGGGTGAAACAGCGACACAGGCCCGTCCGGTCAATGCATGAAACTCTGAAACGCGGGCAATAAAAAACCCCGTCTGCTCACGCAGACGGGGTTTTTCGTTACTGGGTAAGGCTGGCTTACATCATGCCGCCCATGCCACCCATGCCGCCCATGTCTGGCATACCGCCGCCAGCAGCACCGTCTTTCTTCGGTGCGTCAGCAACAGCAGCTTCGGTGGTCAGGATCAGACCGCCGATCGACGATGCAGCTTGCAGAGCGGAACGGGTTACCTTGGTTGGGTCCAGGATGCCCATTTCGATCATGTCGCCGTATTCGCCAGTCGCAGCGTTGTAACCGAAGTTACCTTTGCCGTTCTTGACTTCGTTGACCACAACGCTTGGCTCGTCGCCGCTGTTGGCAGCGATCTGACGCAGCGGTGCTTCAACGGCACGACGCAGAACAGCGATACCTACGTCCTGGTCGGCGTTGTCGCCTTTGAGGTTGATGATCGCGTTCAGAGCGCGGATCAGCGCAACGCCACCGCCAGGTACCACGCCTTCTTCAACGGCTGCGCGGGTTGCGTGCAGGGCGTCTTCAACGCGGGCTTTCTTCTCTTTCATTTCAACTTCGGAACCGGCGCCAACCTTGATCACTGCAACGCCGCCGGACAGCTTGGCCAGACGCTCTTGCAGTTTTTCACGGTCGTAGTCCGAGGAAGTCTCGGCAACCTGGGCACGGATCTGAGCGATACGCGCCTGGATGTCGCCGTCATTGCCAGCACCGTCAACGATGATGGTGTTTTCCTTGGACAGGGTCACGCGCTTGGCGCTACCCAGGTGTTCCAGGGTGGTGCTTTCCAGGCTCAGGCCGATCTCTTCGGAGATAACGGTACCACCGGTCAGAACGGCGATGTCCTGCAGCATGGCCTTGCGACGGTCGCCGAAGCCTGGAGCCTTGACGGCTGCGACTTTAACGATGCCACGCATGTTGTTCACTACCAGAGTCGCCAGGGCTTCGCCTTCAACGTCTTCGGCAACGATCAGCAGTGGACGGCCGGCTTTGGCAACGGCTTCCAGTACTGGCAGCATTTCGCGGATGTTCGAGATCTTCTTGTCGACCAGCAGGATCAGCGCGCCTTCCAGCTCGGCGACCATGGTGTCCGGCTTGTTGACGAAGTATGGGGACAGGTAGCCACGGTCGAACTGCATGCCTTCTACAACCGACAGTTCGTTTTCCAGGCCCGAGCCTTCTTCAACGGTGATCACGCCTTCTTTACCGACTTTTTCCATGGCTTCGGCAATGATGTCGCCGATGGAGTTGTCGGAGTTGGCGGAGATGGTGCCAACCTGAGCGATCGCTTTAGTGTCGGTGCATGGTGCGGACAGTTTTTTCAGCTCGGCAACGACAGCGATGGTCGCTTTGTCGATACCGCGCTTCAGGTCCATCGGGTTCATGCCGGCAGCGACGGCTTTCAGGCCTTCGTTGACGATCGACTGAGCCAGAACGGTAGCGGTGGTAGTACCGTCACCAGCGTCATCGTTGGCACGGGAGGCAACGTCTTTGACCAGCTGCGCGCCCATGTTTTCGAAACGGTCTTCCAGCTCGATTTCCTTGGCAACGGAAACGCCGTCCTTGGTGATGGTCGGAGCGCCGAAGCTCTTCTCGAGGATCACGTTACGGCCTTTCGGGCCCAGGGTCGCTTTTACCGCGTCAGCCAGGACGTTTACGCCAACCAGCATTTTCTTGCGGGCGGAATCGCCGAATTTAACTTCTTTAGCAGCCATGATCGATATTCCTTAAATACTTTGTAGTAGCGGGAAAATGAACGGGGGTAATCAGCCTTCGATAACGGCGAGGATTTCGTTCTCGCTCATTACCAGCAGGTCTTCGCCGTCGACTTTCACAGTGTTGCTGCCGGAGTACGGACCGAACACAACCTTGTCGCCTACCTTCACGGACAGTGCGCGCACTTCACCGCTTTCCAGTGCCTTGCCCGGGCCTACAGCCAGAATCTCACCGTGGTTGGCTTTTTCAGCAGCCGAACCTGGCAGGACGATACCGCCAGCGGTTTTCTTTTCTTCTTCGCTGCGACGGATGACGACGCGGTCATGCAGAGGACGAAGCTTCATTGTCGATCTCTCCTAATTGTGGTTTTCATCGGCCGGTGTAGTCCCGGCGGGTTTAACGAATCCGGCCTGCGCCGGTTGCGGCTCGTCGAGCGAACCGCGGAAGTCTGTCCGGTTCAAATACCGGAAACCTTTCGGTGACCGATACATAAGGGCGCATAAGCTTATTACAAGGGCGGGGGCTAAAAAATTTTCACGCAAGCTGCATGAATTAGCTCCACAAACGAACACGGCACCCGAAGGTGCCGTGTCGATGCAGAAGTTACTTGGTGTCGCGGTGTTCGAATTCGCCTTCGATCACATCACCTTCGCGTCCCAGAGGCTGGCGCGGCGCAGGACCGCCGCGAGGTTGCAGGTCATCGGCGAACGCTCGCTGGCGCATGGCCTGTTCTTCGGCGCGCTGACGCATTTTGTTGGCGACCAGTCGACGACTGAACGGCAACAACAGCACCAGACCGACCACGTCGCTGATGAAGCCCGGCAGGATCAGCAGGCCGCCGGCCAGGGCCAGCATCAGGCCTTCGAGCATGGTTTGCGCAGGCAGCTCGCCGCGGTTCAGGCTTTCACGGGCACGCAGTGCGGTGGCCAGCCCGGCGACGCGCAGCACGAACACGCCGAACATCGAGCCGAGAATGATCAGCAGCAGGGCCGGGAAAAATCCGATCGATCCTGCCACTTTGACGAATACGAACAGCTCCAACACCGGGAACAGCAGAAAGAGCAACAAAAAAGGGCGCATCAAAGTTTCCTCAACGCAAGAAATGCCTTGCAGTAAGCCTTAGATGACGTCGCCCTTTCGTGAATTCAAGCGTCGGCCACCGCATTTTTTGGCCAGACCTCGGCGTGAGCCAGAGAAACCAAGGCCTCGCGCACTTGTATCGGCGTATGACAAGGCGCTTGAAACGGCAGCCAGTACAGCGCCTGACCGATGCGCAAGTGCATGCCTTCGGTGTCGATCCCGGCCAGTTGCGCCGGGACGGTTTTCGGCAGGCCGGCGAGGTCGACGTAATGCGCAATGGCCTTGGCGTGGTCGCTGTTCATGTGCTCGACCATGCTGACTTCGGCCTTGCCGGCGAACGGGTTGGCCAGGGTCAGGTGATCGACCCAATGGATCGCGCCAAAACCGCCGATGTAGCGATGACGCACCGGTTTGAGCACCCAGAAATCGAAATCGTGGGCCTTGTGGTAATTCTGCGAATCGGGGAAATAACGGTAGTAGCGCTCGGCGGCAGCTTCGATGGCGGCCGCGTCTTCGAGTTTTTCCGCCTCGGCCAGATAGGTCAGGCGACCAACGGCTTGCACATCGTCGGCCTCGCGCTCACCCACCAGCAGCGAACATTTCGGATCTTTCTGCAGGTTGTGGGTGTGCTGGGCGATACGGCTGATCAGGATCAGCGGCCGGCCCTGCTCGTCCAGGCAGTAGGGAACCACGGAGCCGAATGGAAAACCGGGCATCGATCTGGAGTGGGTCGACAGCACGCCACGGTATTCCTTGAGAAGCAATTCTCGGGCATTCTTAGCCGCTTCAACGCTCAATTTATGACTCCTTAAATAGAATCCGTCGAAAAAACGGACAGGCGCATGGAATTTGTTCCACACGCCATCGGGCAGTTCTCATGTGCAACAGGCCCCAGGCCGGTGCAGATCGAGAGGCTACCTATAAGGACCACTCTGACCTGCTCTCGGGGGCATGCGAATGCAACTCAACGACAAAGTAATCATTATCACTGGCGGTTGCCAAGGCTTGGGCCGCTCGATGGCCGAGTATTTCGCGGGCAAGGGCGCGAAGCTGGCGCTGGTCGACCTGAACCAGGAAAAACTCGATGACGCCGTCGCGGCCTGCAAGGCCAAGGGTGTCGAGGCACGCAGCTATCTGTGCAACGTCGCCAACGAAGAGCAGGTGACGCACATGGTCGCTCAGGTCGCCGAAGACTTCGGCGCGATCCACGGCCTGATCAACAACGCCGGGATCCTGCGCGACGGCCTGCTGCTCAAGGTCAAGGACGGCGAAATGACCAAGATGAGCCTGGCCCAATGGCAGGCGGTGATCGACGTCAACCTGACCGGCGTGTTCCTCTGCACCCGTGAAGTGGCGGCGAAAATGGTCGAGCTGAAGAACAGCGGCGCGATCATCAACATCTCGTCGATCTCCCGCGCGGGCAACGTCGGCCAGACCAACTACTCCGCCGCCAAGGCCGGCGTCGCTGCAGCGACCGTGACCTGGGCCAAGGAACTGGCGCGCTACGGCATTCGCGTGGCCGGTATCGCGCCGGGCTTCATCGAAACCGAGATGACCCTGGGCATGAAGCCGGAAGCGCTGGAGAAAATGACCTCGGGCATTCCGCTCAAGCGCATGGGCAAGCCGGAAGAGATCGCCCATTCGGCGGCGTACATCTTCGAGAACGACTACTACACCGGCCGGATTCTGGAGATGGACGGTGGGTTGCGCATCTGACCCCTGCCACGCAATGAAAAACGCCCCGGTGCACAGGCACCGGGGCGTTTTTGTTTAAACCGCAGGCATCAATCGTCGCTGATGGTGATGTTCGGCATCGCCGGCGAGGCTGCTTCCTGCAATACGATCCGCGCGCCGACATGGCGAGCCAGTTCCTGGTAAACCATGGCGATCTGGCTGTCCGGCTCGGAAATCACCGTCGGTTTGCCGCCATCGGCCTGTTCGCGGATCAGCATCGACAGCGGCAACGAAGCCAGCAGCTCGACGCCGAACTGGGTCGCCAGCTTCTCGCCACCGCCCTCACCGAACAGATGCTCGGCATGACCGCAGTTCGAGCAGATGTGCACGGCCATGTTTTCCACCACGCCCAGCACCGGGATGTTGACCTTGCGGAACATTTCCACGCCCTTGCGCGCGTCGAGCAGCGCCAGATCCTGCGGTGTGGTGACGATCACGGCGCCAGCTACCGGGACTTTCTGCGCCAAGGTCAGCTGGATGTCGCCGGTGCCGGGCGGCATGTCGATCACCAGGTAATCCAGATCGCCCCAGGCGGTTTGCGTGACCAGTTGCAGCAGCGCGCCGGAGACCATCGGCCCGCGCCAGACCATCGGTGTGTTGTCGTCGGTCAGGAACGCCATCGACATCACTTCCACGCCATGGGCCTGCAGCGGCACGAACCATTTCTGATCCTTGACCTGCGGACGGGTGCCCTCGGGGATGCCGAACATGATGCCCTGGCTCGGGCCGTAGATATCGGCGTCGAGAATTCCGACCTTCGCGCCTTCGCGAGCCAGCGCCAGCGCCAGGTTGGCAGCGGTGGTGGATTTGCCCACACCGCCCTTGCCGGAGGCCACGGCGACCACGTTCTTGACGTTGGCCAGCCCCGGAATCTGCGCCTGGGCCTTGTGCGCGGCGATCACGCTGTTGACCTCGACCCTGGCAGTCACCACGCCGTCGAGGTTTTCGATGGCCAGTTGCAGCAATTGCGCCCAGCCGCTCTTGAACAGACCGGCGGCATAACCGATTTCCAGCTGCACGCTGACGCGATCGCCAGTGATTTCGATGTTGCGCACGCAACCGGCGCTGACCGGATCCTGGTTCAGGTAAGGGTCGGTGTATTGGCTGAGGACGGCTTCCACCGCTGCGCGAGTGACGGCACTCATGGGCAACTCCGATAACAAGACTGGGAAAAGATGGCGGGTATCCTACCCCTTCTGCCCTCCGGACGGCATGTCCGGCAACGATTTGCAGAGGTGAAATATCTTTCCCGGCGCTTTATAGTGGCCGACCTCCGTTTCATCAAGTAGCGAAGCCCCACATGTCCGAACCACGCAAGATTCTCGTCACCAGCGCCCTGCCCTATGCCAACGGTTCGATCCACCTTGGCCACATGCTGGAATACATCCAGACCGATATGTGGGTGCGCTTCCAGAAGCATCGCGGCAATCAGTGCATTTATGTCTGCGCCGACGACGCCCACGGTTCGGCGATCATGCTGCGCGCGGAAAAGGAAGGCATCACCCCGGAACAACTGATCGCCAACGTCCAGGCCGAACACAGCGCCGACTTTGCCGAGTTCCTGGTGGACTTCGACAACTTCCACTCCACTCACGCCGAAGAAAACCGTGAGCTGTCGAGCCAGATCTACCTGAAGCTGCGTGACGCCGGGCACATCGCCCAACGTTCGATCACCCAGTATTTCGACCCGGAAAAGAAAATGTTCCTGGCCGACCGCTTCATCAAGGGCACGTGCCCGAAATGCGGCACCGAAGACCAGTACGGCGACAACTGCGAAAAATGCGGTGCGACCTACGCGCCGACCGACCTGAAGGATCCGAAGTCGGCGATCTCCGGTGCCACTCCGGTGCTCAAGGATTCCCAGCACTTCTTCTTCAAGCTGCCGGACTTCCAGGAAATGCTCCAGGCCTGGACCCGCAGCGGCACCCTGCAGGACGCCGTGGCCAACAAGATCGCCGAATGGCTGGACGCCGGCCTGCAACAGTGGGACATCTCCCGCGATGCGCCGTACTTCGGTTTCGAGATCCCGGGCGAGCCAGGCAAGTACTTCTACGTGTGGCTGGACGCGCCGATCGGCTACATGGCCAGCTTCAAGAACCTCTGCAACCGCACGCCGGAGCTGGACTTCGACGCGTTCTGGGGCAAGGACTCCACCGCCGAGCTGTATCACTTCATCGGCAAGGACATCGTCAACTTCCACGCCCTGTTCTGGCCGGCGATGCTTGAAGGCGCGGGTTTGCGCAAGCCGACCGGAATCAACGTGCACGGCTACCTGACCGTCAACGGTCAGAAGATGTCCAAGTCCCGCGGCACCTTCATCAAGGCCCGTACCTACCTGGATCACCTGTCGCCGGAATACCTGCGCTACTACTACGCGGCCAAACTCGGCCGTGGCGTGGACGACCTCGACCTGAATCTCGAAGACTTCGTGCAGAAGGTCAACTCCGACCTGGTTGGCAAAGTCGTCAACATCGCCAGCCGTTGCGCCGGTTTCATCCAGAAGGGCAACGCCGGTCTGCTGGTGGACACCAACGCCGCACCGGAACTGACCGAAGCTTTCCTGGCCGCTGCGCCGAGCATCGCCGACGCCTATGAGGCCCGCGACTTCGCCCGTGCCATGCGCGAAACCATGGCGTTGGCCGACCGCGCCAACGCCTGGATCGCCGACAAGGCGCCATGGTCGCTGAACAAGCAGGAAGGCAAGCAGGATGAAGTCCAGGCGGTCTGCGCCACGGCGATCAACCTGTTCCGCCAGCTGGTGATCTTCCTCAAACCGGTGCTGCCAGTGCTGGCTGCCGATGCCGAGGCGTTCCTCAACGTCGCCCCGCTGACCTGGAACGACCACACCACCCTGCTGGCCAACCACCAGTTGAACGAATTCAAGCCGTTGATGACCCGCATCGACCCGGTAAAAGTGCAAGCCATGACCGACGCCTCGAAAGAAGACCTGACCGCCAGCCAGACCGACACCGGTGCCGCCGCGCCTACCGGCAATGGCGAACTGGCCAAGGATCCGCTGTCGCCGGAAATCGACTTCGACACCTTCGCCGCGGTCGACCTGCGCGTGGCGCTGATCGTCAAGGCCGAACACGTTGAAGGTGCGGACAAGCTGCTGCGTCTGACCCTCGACATCGGTGACGAGCAACGCAACGTGTTCTCGGGGATCAAGAGCGCCTACCCGGATCCGTCCAAGCTCGACGGTCGCCTGACCATGATGATCGCCAACCTCAAGCCACGGAAAATGAAGTTCGGCATCTCCGAAGGCATGGTGATGGCAGCCGGCCCTGGTGGTGAAGAAATCTACCTGCTGAGCCCGGACAGCGGCGCCAAGCCGGGTCAGCGCATCAAGTAAGGTTCTGCCCTGACAGATCCCACAGGCGTGCTCCGTGCGCCTGTGGGATTTTTCATATCTGGCCCGCCCTCCACGGCTGCCGGATAATGCCTAACCTTAAATGACACACGCCCGTTGCCACCGGCAGAACCATGACCGAACTCGTGCTTACGCTCTTCAGTGCTGCACTGATCAACAACTTCGTGTTGCACTGGCCGCTGGGCGTCGATCCGCTGCTGGGCAGTGAGCGTCGACAAGTGCATGCGCTGGGGCTGGCAACGTTGTGTCTGATGCTGCTTGTCGGTGTGGCGGGTTACGTGCTCTGGCATTGGCTACTGGTGCCGTTGCAACTGGAATTCCTGCGCCTGTTTGTGTTTATGCCGTTGAGCATCTTGCTGATCACGCCGTTGCTGAAGCTGTTGGCGCATTGGCTCCCGGCGTTGCCATTCGATGGTTTGTGGCCGCTGCTGCTGGGCAATGCCGGTGTGCTGGGGCTGATACTGATCAACGCGCAAGCGGACAAAGGCCTGTTTCATGCAATTGCGCTGAGCCTTGGCGCCGGCCTGGGTTTCTGGCTGGTGTTGAGCCTGTTCAGCGATTTGCGTGAGCGCACGGCCGACAACGATATTCCCCTGCCCTTTCGTGGCCTGCCGATCCTGTTGATCGGCGCCGGACTGATGGCCGTGGCTTTTCTCGGATTCAGTGGACTGATCAAAACATGAGTCTGATTCAACGCATCGATGCCCTGCTGCCGCAGACCCAATGCGGCAAGTGCGGCCATCCCGGATGCAAACCCTACGCTGAAGGCATCGCCGACGGCGAGCCGATCAACAAGTGCCCGCCGGGTGGCGACGAAACCATCGCGGCGCTGGCCGAACTGTTGAAAATCCCGGTGCTGGAGCTGGACATCAGTCGTGGTTCGGCGCCGCCGCAAGTGGCCTACATCCGCGAGGCCGAATGCATCGGCTGCACCAAGTGCATCCAGGCCTGCCCGATCGACGCCATCGTCGGCGCGGCAAAACTGATGCACACCGTCATCATCGACGAATGCACCGGTTGCGATCTGTGCGTGGCACCCTGCCCGGTCGATTGCATCGAGATGCACCCGCTGCCTTTGGGCACACTGCCGGTGGTGGGTGGTCTGGCCATCAGCCTTGAAGAACAGCAGGCCCGCGCGGCCAAACGCGATCACGCCCGTCAGCGCTTTGAACGGCGCAATGCTCGCCTGCAACGCGAAGAACAGCAGAAGCAAGCCGAACGTGAGGCCCGGGCGCAGCGCGCGGCACAGGCCGAAGTCGCCGCCACCACGCTCGATCCAGTGCAAGCAGCGCTCGAACGGGTGCGCGCACAAAAAGCCGCGACCGCCGATGCTGCACTGAAAAAAGCCAAGATCGACGTGGCCATGAGCCGAGCGCAATTGAACAAGTCGCTGAAGGCGTTTGGTCATCCGCCGACCTACGATCAGCAATCGCAGTTGATCGTCCTTCAACAGCAGTTCGAAGCGGCCGAACAGGCACTGGCGCAGCTGGAAAAAAGCGCGGCACCTGCGCCAGTCGTAGCCGCCCCTGCAAAGGACGCCGATCTGAAAAAAGCGAAAATCCAGTTGGCGATGCGCCGCGCCGAGCTGAAAAAGGCGCAAACCGCAGAGGCCCCGCCAGCCGAGATCGCCGCGCTGGAGCAAGCGCTGCGTGACGCCGAACAGGCGCTGCACAATGCCGAAGCCGCCAGCAATCAACCGGCGCCGGAGCTTGTGCGTGTCGAGAAACGTCCGATCGACGACCAGTTGCGCCAGCTGAAAACCGAACTGGCCTACGCTCGCGCCGACCTTAACAAACTGCAACGGCGCGACGGCACGCCCACCGACATCCTCGAAAAAGCCCGCGCCCGCCTGCAAGAAGCAGAGCGGCAGGTAAAAGCCCATGTCATCCATTGAAACCAGAGACGAGCGCCTGCAACAGGCAATGAAGCTGGTTTTGCTGGCGACATTGCCGGGATGGCTGGCGTTGTTCTGGTTTTACGGTTGGGGCGTGCTGATCAACCTGATCCTGTCCGTCGTCACGGCTATGGGTGTTGAAGCCGCCGTGACACACCTGCGTCAGCAACCCATGCAGGCCACCTTGACCGATGGCAGCGCGGTGGTCAGCGCCACGCTGCTGGCGATTGCCCTGCCGCCTTATTGCCCGTGGTGGCTGACGGTTACGGCGATCGCCTCGGGCCTGCTGCTGGGCAAACATCTCTACGGTGGTGTTGGCCGAAATCCATTTAATCCGGCCATGCTCGGCTTCGCGCTGGCCCTGGTGACGTTTCCTCAGCCGATGACCCATTGGCCGGCCCATGGCATGGATCTGACGGCGGCTTTTGGTCAGGTGTTCAGTCTGGGCGCGCAACCGGATGCCTGGGTTCAGGCCACCGCGCTGGACAGTCTGCGCATCAATAAAAGCCTGACCATGAACGAATTGTTTGCCGGTAATCCGGCATTCGGTCGCTTTGGCGGGCACGGCGTTGAATGGATCAATCTGGCGTTCCTCGCCGGTGGGCTGTTTTTGTTGCAGCGCCGGGTGTTTGGCTGGCACGCGCCGGTCGGCATGCTCGCCAGCCTGTTCGTGATCAGCCTGTTGTGCTGGAACGGTTCGGGATCGGACTCCCACGGCTCGCCACTGTTTCACCTGCTGAGTGGCGCTACCATGCTCGGGGCATTTTTTATTGTCACTGAACCGGTCTCGGGGGCAAAAAGTCCGCTCGCCCGCCTGCTGTTCGGCATCGGCGTGGGGTTGCTGACTTACGTGATTCGCACCTGGGGGGGTTACCCCGACGGCGTGGCGTTTGCGGTGCTGTTGATGAACCTGTGCGTGCCGGCGCTGGAGCGCTTCGCGATGGCCCGTCAGGCGCAGGTGACACCATGAACCGAACGAACAGCCTGATCACACTAGCGTTGATTACCGCGCTGGGCATCGGCGTGACGTGGCTGGTGCAACGCAGCAACGCACCGCAGATTGCCGCCGCACAGCGTCTGTTCGAGAATCGTAAATTGCTGGACGTGCTGCCGGTCGACGCTTACGACAATCAGCCGCTGGAACAACCTCTGACGCTGACCGACATCAACCTGAGCCACAGTCTGATGCTGGGCGGTTATCGGGCGACCAAAAGCGGCCACCCCGTGGCGGCACTGTTGCGCAGCCGGACCCAAGGTTATGCCGGCAATATCGAGTTGCTGATTGCCATCGATGCCGACGGCCGATTGCTCGGAGTCAAAACCCTCGAGCAAAACGAAACGCCTTCGCTGGGTGGGCATATCGGCGACTGGCCAAATGGCTGGCTTGAGACTTTTAGCGGAAAATCGAGCAACCAACCGACCGACGCCGGATGGGCACTGAAAAAGAATCAGGGAGAATTCGACCAGATCGCGGGCGCAACCATTACCTCTCGCGCGGCGATCAATGCCATTCACGATGCCCTGCGTTACTTCGATGAACACCGGACGACCCTGCTCGGGAGCGCTCCATGAATACGTCAGCGACTCTGTCGAACTCAATGATGCTGGTGCTGCTGATCGGTGCCACCGACTCCGTTGCAGGTGCGCTGGCGACTCTGTTGATGTTTGCGGTTGTCGTGGGCGTTTACGGTTTGTGCATGACACCGCTGCGCTCGCGCCTGAGCAGCGAGAGCCTGTTGCCGGTCAGCCTGATACTGGCCGCAACTCTGGCCGGCTGCGCCGATATTTTTCTGCAACGCGTTGCGATGCAGTGGCATCAACTGATCAGTCTTTATGCCGGGCTGATTGGCTTGCAGTGCGTCGTGCTGGAACACAATGGATTTTTTCGCCGGCCTGTCCGTAATCGACTAAAACTTTGCGGCCTGTTTACCGCGCTGATGATTGTGCTCGCAGTGTTGCGTGAGCTGATCGGTCAGGGCAGCATCGGCCATCATCTGTCCGAACACTGGCAAGGTTTGATTCTGTTCGGCGACGGCCTGCATTTCGCGACGCTGGCTCCCGGCGCCTTCATATTGCTTGGATTGTTACTGGCCGCCCGTCAGGCCTGGACTCGCCCTGCCGCCTTACCCGAGGAAACGCATCACCCATGAATGCCGCAAAACGTCTGGAGATTTTCCGCAGGCTTCACGAGGACAACCCCGAGCCCAAGACCGAACTGGCCTACTCCTCGCCCTTCGAACTATTGATTGCGGTGATTCTGTCCGCGCAATCCACGGACGTCGGGGTGAACAAGGCGACGGCGAAGCTGTTTCCGGTGGCGAACACACCGGCGGCCATTCACGCCTTGGGCGTCGAAGGGTTGTCCGAGTACATCAAGACTATCGGCCTCTATAACAGCAAGGCCAAAAACGTGATCGAGACCTGCCGCCTGCTGGTCGAATTACACAACGGGGAAGTCCCGCAGACGCGTGAAGAACTGGAAGCCTTGCCCGGCGTTGGCCGCAAGACCGCCAACGTCGTGCTCAACACCGCGTTCCGCCAGTTGACCATGGCCGTGGACACCCACATCTTCCGGGTCAGCAACCGCACCGGCATTGCACCGGGTAAAAATGTGGTCGAGGTGGAAAAGAAGCTGATGAAGTTTGTGCCAAAAGAATACCTGCTCGACTCGCACCACTGGCTCATTCTTCACGGACGCTATGTGTGTCTGGCACGCAAACCCCGTTGTGGCAGCTGTCGGATTGAAGATCTGTGCGATTACAAGCACAAAACTTCTGACGATTGAGCGACTATTGGTTTTATTGATTTATCGATTGAAAAAATCTTTTTTACCATCTGCTGGAATATCGATATAAGGAGCGCCAAAGGCAGTCTTAGCCTGGAGTTGACCTTATGAGCACCAGCAAAGAGCAATTGGAAGCGGATGACGACTTTATCGCCACGGAGGCCGATGATGCCGATCCTGTGGTTGAAGTCGCCAAGACCAACTTGAGCAAACGCCGAACCATCGACAACCTGCTTGAGGAGCGCCGACTGCAAAAGCAATTGGCCGATTACGATTTTGATCTCTGACATTTGAAAGCCTCCCGAAACGGAGGCTTTTCTGTTTCAGTCACACGCTGATTCCGATCCGCCCATGATCCGTCAGCCACTGAAACTCTCAGACCAGACCGTTTCGCTGCGCCAGTTCGATCAGATCCACCAGCGAGCGCGCGTTGAGCTTCAATAGCAACCGGGTTTTGTAGGTACTCACGGTCTTGTTGCTGAGGAACATTCCGTCGGCAATTTCCTTGTTGGTCTTGCCGCGCGCCAACTGCTGCAACACCATCATTTCCCTCCCGGACAGGCGATCGACCATGTCCGCTTCGCTGGCGTTTCCAAGGCTGGTCCGCACGGTATGCAGCGCCTGATTCGGAAAATAGCTGTATCCGGACAGTACCGCCTTGATGGCACTCAGCAACTCCGTCAGATCCTGTTGCTTGCAGACATAGCCCGCCGCCCCCGACTGCATGCAGCGCATGGAAAAATGTCCCGGTGACTGGGACGTCAGCACCAGCACCTTCAATGGCATTGCAATGGTCGTAAGACGCGCAATGACTTCCAGACCATCCAGTTTCGGTATGCCGATATCCAGAATGACGATATCCGGCATCTGGTCACGAGCAAGTTGTAATGCATCCACGCCGTTATCCGTTTCTGCAATGACTTCGTAGCCATGACGTTCCATCAGCATACGTACCGCAAGACGAATGACGGGGTGATCATCCACGATCAGCACTTTATTCATGGGCAAGTCCAGTTTCGCTGTTCGAATTTTTAGAACCGGCACAATAACTCAGTCATTTCCTCCATGGCATGGATAAGTTCCTCTTCACCAGCACCGAGAGACGCCTCCTACAGCCAATAAAGATTATTCCTACAGAAAAGACTCACTCACAGAAAAACATGAACTCCCATCCGGAAGTTCGGCTCCTACCCCGCCCTTCTCGATAGCGTTCATGACAGGCTAAACACCGAAACGAAGATCAGCGACCACACATTAAAAAACAGAAACACCTTACACATATCGCACTCCTGGAATTTAATATAAACACCAAACACCGAGAATCCTGTTTATCCGACAACTTGAAACTCGACCACTCACTCAATCAAGACGACGAGAAAGACCATTCATGAGTAAATACCATGCTAAAAATCAACAGGAAGATCCCCAACCCCATTACCGTCATTGCCATCTTCGCTTTTATATCGGAAACCTCCGCCGCCGTATCACTGCCATTTCTTAATAATAATGAACGGGAGCTGTACGTCTGGTTCCTGATCAGTTTTCCGTTCTACCTGTTGTTTCTGTTCTTCATCACCCTGAACTTCAACTATCGCTCTCTGTATGCTCCATCCGACTTCGACAACGACAAGAACTTTCTCAAGGCTTTCGAAGAAGAAATCAATCTTCCGAACAAGGTTGCACCCACTCAGCCGAATGTCGATTTACACGCTGTCAAACTACCAAAACCGTTGGACAGGGTGTACATCATTGACATTCGACAGATACACACGAGTTCGGTAATAGCGGAGCTACTGGAAAAGTTCCCACATCCAAACAAGCATTCGCTGAGGCTGTTTCTGTTTTTAACCGACGCTGTGTCAGATATTTTACTTAAAGAACATATCGACAATCTGGAAAAAAACTCAAAAGAACACAAGGAACAACCTTCTGTATTGTTTACAACACTCATTCGTTGAATACATCTGTATTGGGAAAGATATGAAAGGAGATAAAGCGTGGAGGAAGACATCCATGCAATGCACGATGTACAGCCGATGATGACAGTAACGCTGACAGGTACCTATCAAGTCAAACGAGCCCCCGCTCCAAAAAAAAACGGCCTTGTCGCTACGACAAGGCCGTTCTTTCCATCAGGCCCGAAGAACTTAGAACAACTTGCGGCCCTTGTTGGCAGCAATACGCATGCGCAGTGCGTTGAGCTTGATGAAGCCCGCCGCGTCGGCCTGGTTGTAGGCGCCGCCGTCTTCTTCGAAGGTCGCGATGTTGGCGTCGAACAGCGAATCGTCGGACTTGCGGCCGGTCACGATCACGTTGCCCTTGTACAGCTTAAGGCGCACAACGCCGTTCACGTTGACCTGAGAAGCGTCGATCATCTGTTGCAGCATCAGACGCTCAGGGCTCCACCAGTAACCGGTGTAGATCAGGCTGGCGTACTTCGGCATCAGCTCGTCTTTGAGGTGAGCGACTTCGCGGTCCAGGGTGATCGATTCGATGGCGCGGTGAGCGCGCAGCATGATGGTGCCGCCCGGGGTTTCGTAGCAGCCACGGGACTTCATGCCGACATAACGGTTCTCGACGATGTCCAGACGGCCGATGCCGTGCTCGCCACCGATCCTGTTCAGGGTCGCCAGTACGGTGGCCGGAGTCATTTCGACGCCGTCCAGCGCGACGATGTCGCCGTTGCGGTAGGTCAGTTCCAGGTATTGCGGGGTGTCGGGAGCCTTCTCCGGGGAGACGGTCCAGCGCCACATGTCTTCTTCGTGCTCGGTCCAGGTGTCTTCCAGCACGCCGCCTTCATAGGAGATGTGCAGCAGGTTGGCGTCCATCGAGTACGGGGATTTCTTCTTGCCGTGACGCTCGATCGGGATCGCGTGCTTCTCGGCGTAGTCCATCAGTTTCTCGCGGGACAGCAGGTCCCACTCGCGCCAAGGGGCGATCACTTTCACGCCTGGCTTGAGCGCGTAGGCACCCAGTTCGAAACGCACCTGGTCGTTGCCCTTGCCGGTTGCGCCGTGGGAAATGGCGTCGGCGCCGGTTTCGTTGGCGATTTCGATCAGACGCTTGGCGATCAGCGGACGCGCAATGGAAGTACCCAGCAGGTACTCGCCTTCGTAAACGGTGTTGGCGCGGAACATCGGGAACACGAAGTCACGCACGAATTCTTCGCGCAGGTCGTCGATGTAGATTTCTTTGACGCCCATGGCCTGCGCCTTGGCGCGAGCCGGCTCGACCTCTTCGCCCTGACCCAGGTCAGCGGTGAAGGTCACGACTTCACAGTTATAAGTATCCTGCAGCCACTTGAGGATCACCGAAGTGTCCAGGCCGCCGGAATACGCCAGAACGACCTTGTTTACGTCCGCCATGCCATCACTCCACGGGGTTCTACGGAAAGCCGAGGAGTCTACCGCTCAAACGCGATAATTTACAGAGGCGCGACAGCTTAAGACGACAAAGCGACAGAATCTGTCGAGAGAGCGACGATGACCGGCAGGTCAGGAAGTCGCCGCAGTGTTGGCAGGTGTGCTGGCCTGAGGCGCTGGAGCAGTCGTCGGTGCCACCCGCGCAAGGTGCACATTGACCCGACGGTTCTTGGCCCGGTTGGCGGCATTGGTGTTCGGCACCAGAGGATAACGCTCACCATGGAAACGCACGGTGATCTGCGACTCCTGGATGCCGTTGGCCTTGAAGAAGTCGACCACGGCCAGCGCGCGGCGGCGCGACAGTTCGCGATTGGTCAGGCGATTGCCGCTGTTGTCCGAGTGGCCGTCGAGTTCGATGTGATTGACCGTCGGATCGGCCTTCATGTACTCGAGCATCACTTGCAGCTTGGCCTTGGCGGCGGCGTCCAGTTCGATGCCTTCGCCGGGGAAGCCGATCTGCGATTGCTTGACCTGATCGAAATTCTGCGGGAGCAGTTTCGCCACGCAGGTCTGATAGTCATTGAACGCCTTGCTGAACTTGACCGGCAACAGGCGCACTTCCGACACCCGACCATCGCCCGATGCCCGGCGCACCACCGGGCTGCGACCGTCCATCAGCCCGCTGATCAACTGCCCGGCCTGGGATTGAGAACTGTTGAACAGCACGTTGCCGCTGCCCAGTCGAACCGTGCCCAGATTGATGTCGCCACGACCCGGCTGCCACGGCGCAGCCGCTGCCAGCAAGGTCGCCGAACCACCGCCGAGCATGGCGTTGTAGGCGTTCAGGCGGAAGGTCGCCTGCTCGCCGGCCTTGCGCACGAATTGCCCTGAGCCAAAATCAGTGATCGGCTGCGTCAGACGGCACTCGAACTTGTCGCCCTCGACCGTCCACTCAATGTTCTCCAGACGGGTCTGGTAGGTCAGTGCCATCGCGGGGAGGCTGGCAAACACACTGAGCAAGGCTAAATATCGCTGGCGCACGGGAGGCTCCATTGGCTTCTACAACGAAAAAGACCGAGACATACATCTTTACGGCATACCTATGGGATATCGGACGCTCGTCGCAAAACTTGATAGCGAGTGCCTGCAAGAGTCTTTTCCGGTAGCATTCGCCTCAGTTTGACCCGCCTGGAATCCCCTCATGTCCGACCGCCTGACCCTGCTGCGTCCCGACGACTGGCACATTCATCTTCGCGATGGTGCCGTGTTGACCAATACCGTTGCGGATGTCGCGCGCACCTTTGGTCGCGCCATCATCATGCCCAACCTGGTACCTCCGGTGCGCAACGCCGCTGAAGCCGACGGCTATCGCCAGCGGATTCTCGCTGCCCGCCCGGCCGGCAGTCGTTTCGAACCGCTGATGGTGCTGTACCTCACCGACCGCACCCAGCCCGAAGAAATCCGTGAGGCCAAGGCCAGCGGTTTCGTGCACGCCGCCAAGCTGTATCCGGCTGGCGCCACCACCAACTCCGATTCCGGGGTCACCAGCATCGACAAGATTTTCCCGGTGCTGGAAGCCATGGCCGAAGCCGGCATGCCGCTGTTGATCCACGGCGAAGTCACCCGTGGCGACGTCGACGTGTTCGACCGCGAAAAAATCTTCATCGACGAGCACATGCGCCGCGTGGTCGAGCGTTTCCCGACACTGAAAGTGGTGTTCGAACACATCACCACCGGCGATGCCGTGCAGTTCGTCAACGAGGCTTCGGCCAACGTCGGCGCGACCATCACCGCGCATCACCTGCTCTACAACCGCAACCACATGCTGGTGGGCGGGATCCGGCCGCACTTCTATTGCCTGCCGATCCTCAAACGCAACACTCACCAGGAAGCCCTGCTCGACGCCGCCACCAGCGGCAGCGCGAAGTTCTTCCTCGGTACCGACTCGGCACCGCACGCCCAGCACGCCAAGGAAGCCGCCTGCGGCTGCGCCGGCTGCTACACCGCGTACGCCGCCATCGAGCTGTATGCCGAAGCCTTTGAACAGCGCAACGCGCTGGACAAGCTCGAAGCCTTCGCCAGCCTCAACGGCCCGCGTTTCTACGGCCTGCCGGCGAACACCGATCGCATCACACTGGTTCGTGACGAATGGACCGCCCCGACCAGCCTGCCTTTCGGCGAGCTGACCGTTATCCCGCTGCGCGCCGGTGAAAAACTGCGCTGGCGCCTGCTGGAGGAACACGCGTGAGTGAAGACCATTTCGACGACGAACTGGACGGTCAAGGTGGCGGCGGTTCCCGTCATCCAATGGCAGCACGCTTTCGCGGCTACCTGCCGGTTGTCGTCGACGTAGAAACCGGTGGCTTCAACTCGGCCACCGACGCTCTGCTGGAGATTGCCGCGACTACCATCGCCATGGATGAAAAGGGTTTCGTCTATCCGGATCACACCTACTTCTTCCGCGTCGAGCCGTTCGAAGGCGCCAACGTTGAACCGGCGGCACTGGAGTTCACCGGGATCAAGCTCGATCATCCGTTGCGCATGGCTGTCAGCGAAGAAACAGCGCTGACCGACATCTTCCGTGGCGTGCGCAAGGCCTTGAAAGCCAACGGCTGCAAGCGGGCGATTCTGGTCGGCCACAACAGCAGCTTCGACCTCGGCTTCCTCAATGCTGCCGTCGCGCGGCTGGACATGAAGCGCAATCCGTTTCACCCGTTCTCCAGCTTCGACACTGCGACCCTCGCGGGTCTGGCCTACGGTCAAACCGTATTGGCCAAGGCCTGTCAGGCAGCCGACATCGACTTCGACGGCCGTGAAGCGCACTCCGCGCGTTACGACACCGAGAAGACGGCCGAGCTGTTCTGCGGCATCGTCAACCGCTGGAAACAGATGGGCGGCTGGGAAGACTTCGACGACTGAGGGTCGTCGGGTTAAATCCCGCGCATGAAAAAACCGGCTCAAGAGCCGGTTTTTTTGTACCTCGACGTTGCGCCTTACAGGGCAGCAGCGTTCTCGGTCAGGTAAGCCGCAACGCCTTCTGGCGAAGCGTTCATGCCTTTGTCGCCTTTTTTCCAGTTGGCAGGGCAGACTTCGCCGTGCTCTTCGTGGAATTGCAGAGCGTCGACCAGACGGATCAGCTCTTCCATGTTACGGCCCAGCGGCAGGTCGTTGATGATCTGCGAGCGGACAACGCCTTTGTCATCGATCAGGAACGCGCCACGGAAAGCCACGCCGCCTTCGGACTCAACGTCGTAGGCCTTGGCGATTTCGTGCTTCATGTCGGCAGCCATGGTGTATTTCACCTGGCCGATGCCGCCATTGTTGACCGGTGTGTTGCGCCAGGCGTTGTGGGTGAAGTGCGAGTCGATCGAAACGGCGACTACTTCAACGTTGCGTGCCTTGAAGTCGGCCATGCGGTTGTCCAGAGCGATCAGCTCGGACGGGCAGACAAAGGTGAAGTCCAGCGGGTAGAAGAACACCAGGCCGTATTTGCCTTTGATGGCCGAGGACAGGGTGAAGCTGTCAACGATCTCGCCATTGCCGAGTACGGCCGGGACGGTGAAGTCAGGGGCTTGTTTGCCTACGAGTACGCTCATTGATATCTCCTGGTGTAGAAACTTGAAGTTCAGGGTTCGGGCCAGCCTGCCACCCTCAGGCGACAGCCCTGTGACACGAACCCCCTTCGCAAGGGCCGACCATCATACACTGCGTTTTTCGACTGTCCTTAAAGGTTTTTCGCGAAATCCCGGCTGGCATCCGGCCATGCACCACCGTTCGTCAGTCACAGGCTGTGGCGATGAAAACCACTGGGAAAGCACTTTGACAATCATTCTCGTTAACATTAAGATCCATCGCAATTGAGTCACAACCAGCGACGGTTCTCACTTATGTATGTTTGCCTCTGCACTGGCGTCACCGACGGACAGATCCGCGAAGCGATCTATGAAGGTTGCTGCAGCTATAAAGAAGTCCGTCAGGCCACCGGCGTCGCCAGCCAATGCGGCAAATGTGCGTGCCTGGCGAAGGAAGTGGTCCGCGAAACCCTGACCAAGCTGCAAACCGCCCAGGCTGCGATCCCCTACCCGGCAGAATTTACCGCCGCGTAATTATCCAGAATTCGAAGAACCGGACTTATGTCCGGTTTTTTTATGCCTGAAAATCAACTGCTTAGCGTCTAGACGCGGAACACAAACATTCTTATTCAGATTAATTTTCATTTATTATTCAATAACTTAGGTTTGACACTTATAAATACCAAGCTCAAACTCTGCCTTATATACCGTTACTTAGGGCAGGACTCCCATCATGAAAGGCGACGTAACAGTCATCCAGCATCTCAACAAGATCCTTGCCAATGAGCTGGTCGCGATCAATCAGTACTTCCTGCATGCGCGCATGTATGAAGATTGGGGCCTGAACAAGCTCGGCAAGCACGAGTATCACGAATCCATCGACGAGATGAAGCACGCGGACAAGCTGATCAAGCGCATCCTGTTCCTCGAAGGCCTGCCGAACGTGCAGGACCTGGGCAAGCTGCACATCGGCGAGCACACCAAGGAAATGCTGGAGTGCGACCTGCGTATCGAGAAGACCGGCCACGCTGACCTGAAAGCCGCCATCGCGCATTGCGAATCGGTGGGTGACTTCGGCAGCCGTGAATTGCTCGAAGACATCCTCGAATCCGAAGAAGAACACATCGACTGGCTGGAAACCCAACTGGGCCTGATCGATAAAGTCGGTCTTGAGAACTATCTGCAATCGCAGATGGGCGAAGACGAGTAATTAGCCAGCGCTAAACTCGCGACACTAAAAAGCCCCGCCCTCTTTCGAGAGGCGGGGCTTTTTATTGCCCGGACTTCAGCTCGCCGAAATCCGGGCAGAAGCCAATCAGGCTTGGGACTTGGCCGCAGCAGCCTTGGCGGATGCTTCCTTGACCAGGGTCTGCAGCTCACCGTTGGCAAACATTTCAGCCATGATGTCGCTGCCGCCGACCAGTTCACCGGCTACCCACAGCTGCGGGAAAGTCGGCCAGTTGGCGTACTTCGGCAGGTTGGCGCGGATTTCCGGGTTCTGCAGGATGTCGACGTAGGCGAACTTCTCGCCGCAGCCCATCACAGCCTGCGCAGCTTTCGCGGAGAAGCCACACTGGGGGGCATTCGGCGAGCCTTTCATGTAAAGCAGAATGGTGTTGTTGGCAATCTGCTCTTTAATCGTTTCGATGATATCCATGGAGCACCTCGGCTGAACTTTCCGACTCATGGGTCGGCACGGTGGCGCATTGTAACGGAATCCCGAGCGCCCTGCTCGGTCTCCCCGACAGACTTGCTCAAGCCGCCGCCACCTTCACCGGCACGCCATTGAGCGCCGCATTGCCTGACAGCTCGTCGAGCTGGCATTCATCGGTCAGGTCATTGGCGCTGGAGCCCGGCTGACCGCTGGCGATCGACATCTGCACACCCGGCCGGGCATGGCCCCATCCGTGCGGCAGACTGACCACGCCCTTCATCATGTCCGCGCTGCCCAGCACCTCGACCTCGATCTGCCCGACCCGCGAACTGACCCGGACAAGCTGACCATCACTGAGCCCGCGACTGGCGAGATCGTCCGGATTCATCAACAACTGATGACGCGGCTTGCCCTTCACCAACCGGTGGTAATTGTGCATCCACGAATTGTTGCTGCGTACATGACGGCGACCAATCATCAACAGCTCATCGGCGGCCGGCGCCTGCAACGCGGCGAAGCGCGCCAGGTCGGCGAGGATTTCCGGCGGCGCCGCCTGAACTCGTTGATTGAAGGTCTTCAATCGCGGTGTCAGGTTGGGTTTCAGCGCTCCCAGGTCAACACCGTGCGGATGATCGAACAGCGTCGCCAGCGACAATTTATGCTCGGACGCATCGCCATAGGCGCCCATGCGCAATCCCGTGTCGATCATCTTCGACGGCGGCATCGTCGGTTTCAGCTCCTTGCCGGTCTTCGCGGCGAAGGCCTTGGCCAGGCCGACGAAGATTTCCCAGTCGTGCAGCGCCCCTTCGGGTTTGGCGAGGATTGCCCGGTTGAATCGAGTGACGTTGCGCACCGCAAACAGATTGAAAGTGGTGTCGTAGTGATCGTTCTCCAGCGCCGAAGTCGACGGCAGGATCAGGTCGGCATAGCGCGTGGTTTCGTTGATGTACAGGTCGACGCTGACCATGAACTCCAGCCCGTCCAGCGCCTGCTCCAGTTGCCGGCCATTGGGCGTGGACAACACCGGATTGCCAGCCACTGTAATCAACGCGCGAATCTGCCCCTCGCCTTCGGTGAGCATTTCTTCAGCCAGCGCCGAGACCGGCAGCTCACCGCCGTACTCGGGACGTCCGGACACGCGGCTCTGCCATTTATTGAAGTGCCCGCCTGAAGTCGAGGCGACCAGATCCACCGCCGGCTCGGTACACAAGGCACCACCGACGCGGTCCAGGTTGCCGGTGACCAGATTGATCAACTGCACAACCCAATGACACAGCGTGCCGAAGGCTTGAGTGGAAACCCCCATCCGACCGTAGCAAACGGCGCTTGGCGCAGCGGCGAAGTCCCGGGCCAGTTGGCGGATCTGTTCGGAGGGAACGGCGCACAACGGGCTCATGGCTTCAGCGGTGAATCCCGCCACCGCCGCGCGCACGTCGTCCAGACCGTCCACCGGCAAATGACTGTCAGACGTCAGTCCTTCGCTGAACAACGTATTGAGCACACCAAACAACAACGCCGCATCGCCGCCGGGGCGCACGAACAGATGCTGATCGGCCATCGCCGCCGTCTCGCTGCGCCGTGGATCGACCACCACCACTTTGCCGCCTCGGGCCTGGATCGCTTTCAGACGCTTCTCGACATCCGGCACAGTCATGATGCTGCCGTTGGAGGCCAGTGGATTACCGCCCAGGATCAGCATGAAATCGGTGTGATCGATGTCCGGGATCGGCAGCAGCAGGCCGTGGCCGTACATCAGGTAGCTGGTCAGGTGATGGGGCAGTTGATCGACCGACGTCGCCGAATAGCGGTTGCGGGTTTTCAACAGGCCGAGGAAGTAATTGCTGTGGGTCATCAACCCGTAGTTGTGCACGCTGGGGTTGCCCTGATACACGGCGACCGCGTTCTGCCCATAACGCTCCTGAATCGCCGAGAGTTTTTCGGCGACCAGCTCGACCGCCTCGTCCCACTCGATGGGCAGCCATTCGCTGCCGACCCGGCGCATCGGCTGACGCAGGCGATCCGGATCGTTCTGGATATCTTGCAGCGCGACGGCCTTGGGGCAGATGTGCCCACGACTGAACGTGTCCAGGGCATCGCCCTTGATCGAGGTGATCTGCACCTGGCCGTCGGTTTCGGTGGTTTCGATGGTCAAGCCGCAGATGGCTTCACACAGGTGGCAGGCACGGTGGTGGAGAGTCTTGGTCATGGCCAGTCTCTGTCTTGTTCTGGGCAGGCAATCACGCCTGCGGGAACAAAACTATGGCCCGCGACCCGGTGCAGCGCCAGCGACGTTCGTCTTGTGAATCGGCGGCCATCAGGCCCGCCGATAGACGCGTCAGTTCGCCGGAAGCTGTGGCGGCGCGGCCAGCTGGATTTCCTGGATGGTCTCGATCTGCTCGTGGGCGACGTGGACGCCGGTGAGTTCGCCGATCAGTCGCCAATGCTCGTCGAGCCCGGCGCTGATGGTCGCCATGCGGTCGATCATCTGCCGGCTGGCGGCCTTGACCACGTCGTCTTCGCTGCGCAGCAGTTCGAAGGACATCGAAGTCATCGAGGCGGTGAGGTGGGTCAATGAGCGTGCCGTGTGGCCCAGCAGTTCCATTAACAGTTTTTCTTTCGATTCCATGCGGAGGCTTCCTGCGTCGCTCGTGATTTATTTATAACCCAGCACTTTGCTTTAGCAAATGTTTCAACCTGCGCATCCGACCAAGCGAATCGGTGGTTCACCGGTCGCAAACCGACCAGAGCCGTGCCATCCCCGCCGCGCCTGATTGCCAAGCCCGGTGGGGCCAGTGTACAAATGCCTTGCTGCCCTCTCGAAAACTTACCGGAAATCACAGTGTTCGCACTGTTCCAACCCCGGCGCATTTCTGCAAAAACCGTAGCCTATTGGAAAAACGCGACATTTAGTGTCAATATCGCGCCTTCCCCTATTTCGTCGCCCCCGTGCGGCTTACGCCGCAGGTCTCGCCCGTTGTTCCGATAAACAAGGCTTTGAGCATCTGCGGTTTGTAGCAAAAAGGTAGTCAATGATGAGCGCAAGGCACTTTCTCTCCCTGATGGATTGCACGCCCGAAGAGCTGGTCAGCGTGATCCGTCGAGGCGTTGAGCTCAAGGACCTGCGTAACCGCGGCGTACTGTTCGAGCCTCTGAAAAACCGCGTCCTGGGGATGATCTTCGAGAAATCCTCGACCCGTACCCGGATCTCCTTCGAGGCCGGCATGATCCAGCTCGGCGGCCAGGCGATCTTCCTGTCGCCGCGCGACACCCAACTGGGTCGTGGCGAGCCGATCGGCGACTGCGCCATCGTCATGTCGAGCATGCTCGACGCAGTGATGATCCGTACCTTTGCCCACAGCACCCTGACCGAATTCGCTGCCAACTCCCGCGTGCCGGTGATCAACGGCCTGTCCGATGACCTGCATCCGTGTCAGTTGCTGGCCGACATGCAGACCTTCCTCGAACACCGCGGCTCGATCCAGGGCAAGACCGTGGCCTGGATCGGCGACGGCAACAACATGTGCAACAGCTATATAGAAGCGGCGATCCAGTTCGACTTCCAGTTGCGCGTGGCCTGCCCGGAAGGCTATGAGCCAAACCCTGAATTCGTGGCCAAGGCCGGTGACCGCGTGACCATCGTCCGCGACCCGAAAGACGCCGTGCGCGGCGCGCATCTGGTGAGCACCGACGTCTGGACCTCCATGGGGCAGGAAGAGGAAACCGCCAAGCGCCTCAAACTGTTCGCGCCGTTTCAGGTCAACCGCGCCCTGCTCGACCTGGCTGCCGATGACGTGCTATTCATGCACTGCCTGCCCGCTCACCGCGGTGAGGAAATCAGCCTCGACCTGCTCGATGATCCGCGCTCCGTCGCCTGGGATCAGGCAGAAAACCGTCTCCACGCACAGAAGGCCCTGCTCGAGTTCCTCGTCGAACCGGCATATCACCACGCATGAGTCATGAATTACTGCTGAACCTGCGCAACCTCGCTTGCGGCTATCAAGATCAACGTGTGGTGCAGAACCTCAACCTGCACCTCAACGCCGGTGACATTGGCTGCCTGCTCGGCTCGTCCGGCTGTGGCAAGACCACCACCCTGCGCGCGATTGCCGGTTTTGAGCCGGTGCACGAAGGGGAAATCTCTCTCGGCGGTGAAGTGATCTCCAGCGCCGGTTTCACCCTCGCTCCGGAAAAGCGCCGGATCGGCATGGTGTTCCAGGACTACGCGCTGTTCCCGCACCTGAGTGTCGCGGACAATATCGCCTTCGGTATCCGCAAGCACCCGAACAAGGAGCGCGTCACCGAAGAGCTGCTGGAACTGGTCAACCTGAAGAACCTCGGCAAGCGCTTCCCCCATGAGCTGTCCGGCGGCCAGCAACAACGTGTCGCTCTCGCCCGCGCCCTGGCACCGGAGCCGCAGCTGTTGCTGCTCGACGAGCCGTTCTCCAACCTCGATGGCGAGTTGCGCCGCAAGCTCAGCCATGAAGTGCGCGACATCCTCAAGGCCCGTGGCACCAGCGCGATTCTGGTGACTCACGACCAGGAAGAAGCCTTCGCCGTCAGCGATCACGTCGGCGTGTTCAAGGAAGGCCGGCTGGAACAGTGGGACACGCCGTACAACCTCTATCACGAGCCGGCGACGCCATTTGTCGCAAGCTTCATCGGTCAGGGTTACTTCATTCGCGGCCAGCTCGGCAGCCCGGAATCGGTGCAGACCGAACTCGGCGAATTGCGCGGCAATCGCGCCTACACCTGGCCGGTCGGTGGCGCAGTGGATGTGCTGCTGCGGCCGGACGACATCGTTTACGCGCCGGACAGCGGGTTGAAAGCGCGGATCGTCGGCAAGACGTTCCTCGGCGCCTCGACCCTGTATCGCCTGCAACTGCCGACCGGTGCGCAGCTGGAATCGATCTTCCCAAGCCATGCCGACCATCAGGTGGGTGCGGATGTCGGGATTCGAGTGGCAGCGGAACATCTGGTGTTGTTCCAGGCCTCCGGCAGCACGGCGGCGCAGATTCCGGCGGTGGAAAACGGCGTCCGCCGTTACAGTACTGCGCACTGATCTGCACCCAAACAATGAGGGAGCCTGATGGCTCCCTTGTTTTTTTGCTCTCAGCCCAGCATCAATGTGCCGCTGGCCACCAGCGTCGCATTCCCACCGATCTTCACTCGCTCGCCCTCCAGCCGACAGAACAGTTCACCGCCCCGCGCCGAACGCTGGCACGCGGTCAGGCTGGATTTGCCCAGACGTTTCGACCAGTACGGAATCAGGCTGCAATGGGTCGAGCCGGTGACCGGGTCTTCATTGATACCGATCGCCGGGGCGAAATAGCGCGAGACAAAATCATGCTGATTGCCCCGCGCGGTGACGATCGCGCCCAGCCACGGCAGCTTGGCGAGGGCGATCATGTCCGGCGTGCAATCGAGCACCGCCTGCTCGGACTCCAGCACCACAAATAGTTCGTTGGAACTCAGGACGTCCACCGCCTGAACATTCAGCGCCCGCTCGATCTCCAGGGTGACGCCTTTCTCCACCGCTTCGATGGCCGGGAAATCGAGCCACAGCCTGTCGCCTTCGCGGCTGACGCTCAACGGCCCGGACTTGCAGGTGAAGTCCAGACGCTCGGCCGTTTCCTTATAGATCTCGAACAGCACGTAGGCGCTGGCCAGGGTCGCGTGACCACACAGCGGCACTTCGGTGGTCGGCGTGAACCAGCGGATGTGCCACACCTGCCCCTCGCGCACCAGAAACGCGGTTTCCGCCAGATTGTGCTCGGCGGCGATCTTCTGCATCAGTTCGTCCGCGAGCCACGCGTCGAGCCGATAGACCATTGCCGGATTACCGCTGAAGGGCCGATCACTGAACGCGTCGACCTGATGAAACTCGAGCTGCATAACCTTCTCCCTGTGTCAGTCGAACGAGCATGCAGCGCCGGCCGGATCAGCGCCAGTGACAGTGCCGGCCAATTTTCTTCATACAGACGTCAAGGGCGACCGATGTCGGCAAATTTCGCCTGGGTGTGTTCTGCCAATACTGCCGGCGCCAGTTCCACTTCCAGCCCTCGCCGGCCGGCACTGACATAAATGGTCGCAAAAGGCTGGGCCGAATTATCGATGAAGGTACGCAGGCGTTTTTTCTGCCCCAGCGGACTGATGCCGCCCAACAGATAACCGGTGGAGCGTTGCGCGGCGGCCGGGTCGGCCATCTCGACTTTTTTCACGCCGGCGGCGTGGGCGAGCCCCTTGAGGTCGAGACTTCCGACGACCGGCACCACTGCCACCAGCAACTCACCCTTCTCGCTGGCCGCCAGCAGCGTCTTGAATACCTGCGCCGGATCGAGCCCCAGTTTCTCCGCGGCCTCCAGGCCATATGACGCGGCCTTCGGGTCATGTTCGTAACTGTGCACGTGATGTTCGGCACGAACTTTTTTCAACAAGTCCAACGCAGGGGTCATGGCAGCTCCGGGCTCGGCAGTGGCAAAAAATCCTGCGGCGGATTTTAGGCCATCGCTGGGCAAAAGGCTCTACCACGCGCCACGTTTCCCGGGGTTTGCGGGCGGATAACAGCCGGGCAGGCCGGGTGATCCGCAGGATCATTCACATGACTGATAGTTTATTTGTGACTGGTGGTTCACTTTCGACCTTTGACAGGTTTGTTTCTTGTCTATATTTTTTCGAATCTGAATAATGTAAGAATTATGGTCATCGCAGCACCCAGCAGTAAACCGGGAACAGGATGGGGATCCTGCCTCGGCGAAAATCGCGCCTTGCCCTGTCGGCAACGCGCCAGACAACAACAAAAACCGAGGTTTTCAATGACAACTGCGTTACAGCAACCTTCGCTCTCGAGCCAGTGCCTGGCCGAGTTTCTGGGTACTGCACTCCTGATCTTTTTCGGCACGGGTTGTGTCGCCGCGCTCAAGGTCGCGGGCGCCAGCTTCGGTCTCTGGGAAATCAGCATCATCTGGGGCGTCGGCGTCAGCATGGCGATCTACCTCACCGCCGGCGTTTCCGGCGCGCACCTGAACCCTGCCGTCAGTATCGTCCTGAGCATTTTCGCCGACTTCGAAAAGCGCAAACTGCCGTTCTACATTCTGGCCCAGGTCGCCGGCGCCTTCTGCGGCGCGCTGTTGGTCTACACGCTGTACAGCAACCTGTTCTTCGATTACGAACAAACTCACCATATGGTTCGCGGCACTGAAGCCAGCCTCGAACTGGCATCGGTGTTCTCCACCTTCCCGAACCCTGCGCTGTCGACTGCGCAAGCGTTCTTGGTCGAGGTGATCATCACTGCGATTCTGATGGGCGTGATCATGTCCCTGACCGACGACAACAACGGCCTGCCGAAAGGCCCGCTGGCGCCACTGCTGATCGGTCTGCTGATTGCCGTGATTGGCAGCTCGATGGGCCCGCTGACCGGTTTCGCGATGAACCCGGCACGGGACTTCGGCCCGAAACTGATGACTTTCTTCGCCGGCTGGGGTGAAATTTCCTTCACCGGCGCACGTGAAATCCCGTACTTCCTGATTCCGATTTTTGCACCGATTGTCGGTGCCTGCCTCGGCGCTGCCGGGTATCGCGGGCTGATTGCCCGTCACCTGACCGGCGCCACACCTGCTACAAAGGATGCAGAACCGGCCATTGACGGCAAACCAAGAACTTCTTGAAACAGTCGGCGCGGACTCCTGCCCTGATAGAGACCGCGCCACGGCCCACTCTCCCTTATTTCGTCCAAGGCAATCGACATGACCGACATTGAGAATAAGAACTACATCATTGCCCTCGATCAGGGTACGACCAGCTCCCGCGCGATCATTTTCGACCGCGACGCGAACGTGGTCTGCACCGCACAACGCGAATTCGCCCAGCACTACCCGCAAGCCGGTTGGGTCGAACACGACCCGATGGAAATCTTCGCCACCCAGAGCGCGGTGATGGTCGAAGCGCTGGCCCAGGCCGGCCTGCACCATGACCAGGTCGCCGCCATCGGCATCACCAACCAGCGCGAAACCACCGTGGTCTGGGACAAGACCACCGGCCGCCCGGTGTACAACGCGATCGTCTGGCAATGCCGGCGCAGCACCGAGATCTGCCAGCAGCTCAAGCGCGACGGTCATGAAGACTACATCCGCGACACTACGGGACTGGTCACCGACCCGTACTTCTCCGGCACCAAACTGAAGTGGATCCTCGACAACGTCGAAGGCAGCCGTGAGCGCGCGCGCAACGGCGAACTGCTGTTCGGCACCGTCGACAGCTGGCTGATCTGGAAATTCACTGGCGGTAAAGTCCACGTCACCGACTACACCAACGCCTCGCGCACCATGCTCTTCAACATCCACACCCTGGAGTGGGACGCGAAGATGCTGGAGATCCTCGACATCCCGCGCGAGATGCTGCCGGAAGTCAAAGCCTCTTCGGAAATCTACGGCCGTACCAAAAGTGGCATCGCCATCGGCGGTATCGCCGGCGACCAGCAGGCTGCGCTGTTCGGCCAGATGTGCGTCGAGCCGGGCCAGGCAAAAAACACTTACGGCACCGGTTGCTTCCTGCTGATGAACACCGGCGACAAAGCGGTGAAATCCCAGCACGGCATGCTCACCACCATCGCCTGCGGCCCGCGCGGCGAAGTGGCCTACGCCCTGGAAGGTGCCGTGTTCAACGGCGGTTCGACCGTGCAGTGGCTGCGCGATGAACTGAAGATCGTCAACGACGCCCACGACACCGAATACTTCGCCAATAAAGTGAAGGACAGCAACGGCGTGTATCTGGTGCCAGCCTTCACCGGCCTCGGTGCGCCCTACTGGGATCCGTATGCCCGTGGCGCCCTGTTCGGCCTGACCCGTGGCGTGCGCGTGGATCACATCATCCGCGCTGCTCTGGAATCGATTGCCTATCAGACCCGCGACGTCCTCGACGCCATGCAACAGGACTCCGGCGAACGCCTCAAGGCCCTGCGCGTGGACGGCGGCGCGGTGGCAAACAACTTCCTGATGCAGTTCCAGGCCGACATCCTCGGCACCCAGGTCGAGCGTCCGAAAATGCGCGAAACCACGGCGCTCGGCGCAGCTTATCTGGCCGGTCTGGCGTGCGGATTCTGGGGCAGCCTGGAAGAACTGCGCGGCAAGGCCGTGATCGAGCGCGAATTCGAACCGAGCCTGGACGAAGTCGAGAAAGAGAAGCTGTATAAAGGCTGGAAAAAAGCTGTCAGCCGTACCCGTGACTGGGCGCGTGAAGACGCTGAATAAGCCAACCTGAGTACTCGTATCCGTATGTAACTGGTAGGGAGCGGATTCCTGCGGCATCATGGGCAAATTTTGCACGGCAGCCCAAAGGAAGCCCCATGAATCTGCCTCCCCGTCAGCAGCAAATCCTCGAACTGGTCCGCGAACGCGGCTATGTGAGCATCGAGGAAATGGCCACGCTGTTCGTTGTTACCCCGCAAACCATCCGCCGCGATATCAATCAACTGGCGGAAGCCAATCTGCTGCGTCGCTACCACGGCGGCGCCGCCTATGATTCCAGCGTCGAAAACACTGCCTACGCGATGCGCGCCGATCAGATGCGCGATGAAAAGCAACGCATCGGCGAAGCAATCGCCGCGCAGATCCCCGACCACGCCTCGCTGTTCATCAATATCGGCACGACGACCGAATCGATTGCCCGCGCCCTGCTCAATCACAGCCATCTGAAGATCATCACCAACAACCTGCACGTCGCCTCGATGCTCAGTGCCAAGGATGATTTCGATGTGCTGCTGACCGGCGGCAATGTGCGTCGCGATGGCGGCGTGGTGGGCCAGGCGAGCGTGGACTTCATCAATCAGTTCAAGGTCGACTTTGCGCTGGTGGGCATCAGCGGCATCGACGAAGACGGCAGCCTGCTCGACTTCGATTACCAGGAAGTGCGGGTGTCCCAGGCGATCATCGCCAATGCCCGGCAGGTGATCCTGGCGGCGGACTCCAGCAAGTTCGGCCGTAACGCGATGATCCGCCTCGGCCCGATCAGCCTGATCGATTGCCTGGTGACCGATCAGCAGCCGGTGCCAGCCCTGGCGCAACTGCTGAGCCAGCACAAGATTCGCCTGGAAGTCGTTTAACCCTCTCCTCCGCATAAGGCGCCTGCACCGGCGCCCTATGCGCATCTGATGTTCGAATATTTTCCTTTCTCGGCCCTTCGATGAGTTTTTTCAATCGAAGTCGACTGGCTGCGCGCGTCTTTATGGGCTACCATTTTCGCAAATGAACATTAATGTTCGATTTCCAAGACAGAAAATCAAAAGAGCCCGAGGCCAGCCGATGTCCACATCTACCTTGCGTACGCCCCCTATCTCCGAGATCTACGACATCGCTGTCATCGGCGGCGGGATCAATGGCGTTGGGATCGCAGCGGATGCCGCCGGTCGCGGTCTTTCGGTGTTCCTTTGCGAAAAGGACGACCTGGCCAGCCACACTTCGTCAGCCAGCAGCAAGTTGATCCACGGTGGCCTGCGCTACCTCGAACATTACGAATTCCGTCTGGTGCGCGAAGCATTGGCCGAACGCGAAGTGCTACTGGCCAAAGCCCCGCACATCGTCAAGCCAATGCGTTTCGTGCTGCCGCACCGTCCGCACCTGCGTCCGGCATGGATGATCCGCGCGGGTCTGTTCCTCTATGACCACCTCGGCAAGCGCGAAAAACTGGCTGGCTCGAAAAGCCTGAAGTTCGGCGCCGACAGCGCACTGAAAAGCGAAATCAGCAAAGGCTTCGAATACTCCGATTGCTGGGTCGACGACGCCCGCCTCGTGGTGCTGAACGCCATGGCCGCCCGTGAAAAAGGCGCGCATATTCACACCCAGACCCGTTGTGTCAGCGCCCGCCGCGCCAAGGGTCTTTGGCACCTGAACCTGGAGCGTGCCGACGGCAGCCTGTTTTCGATCACCGCCAAAGCGCTGGTGAACGCTGCAGGCCCGTGGGTCGCCAAGTTCATCCGTGACGACCTGAAGATGGAATCGCCGTACGGCATCCGTCTGATCCAGGGCAGCCACATCATCGTGCCGAAGCTGTACGAAGGCGATCACGCGCACATTCTGCAAAACGAAGATCAGCGCATCGTTTTCACCATCCCGTACCTGAACAACCTGACCCTGATCGGCACCACCGACCGCGAGTACACCGGCGATCCGGCCAAAGTGGCGATCACCGACGGCGAAACCGATTACCTGCTCAAAGTGGTCAATGCCCATTTCAAGAAGCAGATCAGCCGTGGCGACATCCTGCACACCTACTCGGGCGTGCGCCCGCTGTGCAATGACGAATCCGACAACCCCTCGGCCGTGACCCGCGACTACACCCTGGCGTTGTCCGGCAGCACCGAGGAGGCGCCGCTGCTGTCGGTGTTCGGCGGCAAGCTGACCACCTACCGCAAGCTCGCGGAGTCGGCGATGGCGCAGCTGATGCCGTTCTTCACCCAGATGCGCCCGAGCTGGACCGCCACCGCCACCCTGCCCGGCGGCGAAGACATGACTACGCCACAGGCCCTGAGCGCGCTGATCCGCGACAAGTTCGACTGGGTACCGACCGAAATTGCCCGCCGCTGGGCCACCACCTACGGCAGCCGCACTTGGCGCATGCTCGAAGGCGTCGACACCCTGGCCGACTTGGGCGAACACATCGGCGGCGGGCTCTACACCCGTGAAGTCGATTACCTGTGCACTGAAGAGTGGGCCACCACCGCGCGTGACATTCTGTGGCGTCGCAGCAAACTGGGCCTGTTCACCACGCCAGCCGAGCAAGAAAGACTGGCGGCGTACCTGAACAAGGTCGAGCAGAACCGCAGCAAGATCGAAGCGGCCTGATCCGTTCGTCGTTGAACAAAAAGCCCCTGAATCGAGAGATTCAGGGGCTTTTTGCATTCAGGCTGAAACAAGGCGCAGCGAAGACGTTCGGTTTTCCGAACGCGACCTGACGGTCAATTCGGTTAACCGGATCAGATTGATGGAAAAACACCATCACAAAACTTTAATAACGTTATAAATCAATGCATTAACGCCTATCGACTGGTCTGGCACGACTCATGCTCTACACTCCTTCGACGAATGCCTGTTGCGCCAACACAGCAGGAGCCGTCAGGCATTCGAAGTACAAAGGGCCCGCTCAACCGGCTCCATAAAAAAAACAATGTCGAGGAAAATTTGATGCGCATCGTTCCCCATATCCTGGGCGCAGCCATTGCTGCCGCTCTGATCAGCACACCAGTTTTCGCTGCCGAACTCACCGGCACCCTTAAGAAGATCAAAGAGTCCGGCGTCATTACTTTGGGCCACCGTGACGCTTCCATTCCTTTCTCCTACATCGCTGACGCTTCCGGCAAGCCGGTCGGCTACTCCCACGATATCCAGCTGGCCATCGTCGAAGCGATCAAGAAAGACCTCGACCTGCCAAACCTGCAGGTCAAATACAACCTCGTCACTTCGCAAACCCGTATCCCGCTGGTGCAGAACGGCACCGTGGACGTCGAGTGCGGCTCCACCACCAACAACGTCGAGCGTCAGCAACAGGTCGACTTCTCCGTCGGCATCTTCGAAATCGGTACCCGCCTGCTGTCCAAGGCTGACTCCAAGTACAAGGACTTCGACGATCTGAAAGGCAAGAACGTCGTGACCACCGCCGGCACCACTTCCGAGCGCATCCTCAAGGCAATGAACGCCGACAAGCAGATGGGCATGAACGTGATCTCCGCCAAGGACCACGGTGAATCCTTCCAGATGCTGGAATCGGGTCGTGCCGTCGCGTTCATGATGGACGACGCCCTGCTGGCCGGCGAAGCCGCCAAAGCCAAGAAAGCCTCCGACTGGGCCGTGACCGGCACTCCACAGTCGTACGAAATCTATGGCTGCATGATGCGCAAGGGCGACGAGCCGTTCAAAAAGGCTGTCGACGACGCCATCAAGGCGACCTACGCTTCGGGTGAGATCAACAAGATCTACGAAAAATGGTTCATGCAGCCGATTCCGCCAAAAGGCCTGAACCTGAACTTCCCGATGAGCGACGAGCTCAAGGCCCTGATCGCCAATCCGACCGACAAAGCGGCTGACGACAAGAAATCCTGATTTCTGACTAACCTTATCCCCTGAGGAGGCGCCTGCCTTCTCAGGGGATGGTCACTCCCTGCTGGCACTTATTGGAAACACTCGAACCGGTGGCTGTCGAGCCGATCGCGTGTGCCTGATTTTCACAATCAGGGTGGGAACGGAGCTTCCCCAGGCGGGCACTTGTACATCGATCGAATCGAGGGGAGACCCTAATGAATTACAACTGGGACTGGGGCGTGTTCTTCAAGTCCACCGGCGTGGGCAGCGAGACCTATCTCGACTGGTTCATTTCCGGTCTGGGCTGGACCATCGCCATCGCCATCGTGGCCTGGATCATCGCCCTGTTGCTCGGCTCGCTGCTGGGCATCATGCGCACCGTGCCGAACCGCATCGTGTCGGGCATCGCGACCTGCTACGTCGAACTGTTCCGCAACGTGCCGCTGCTGGTTCAGCTGTTCATCTGGTACTTCCTGGTGCCCGATCTGCTGCCGCCGGATCTGCAGGAATGGTACAAGCAGGACCTGAACCCGACCACTTCGGCCTACCTGAGTGTTGTCGTGTGCCTGGGCCTGTTCACCGCCGCCCGGGTCTGCGAACAGGTTCGCACCGGTATCCAGGCACTGCCACGCGGCCAGGAATCCGCCGCCCGCGCCATGGGTTTCAAGCTGCCGCAGATCTACTGGAACGTGCTGCTGCCCCAAGCCTACCGGATCATCATTCCGCCGCTCACCTCGGAATTCCTGAACGTGTTCAAGAACTCCTCCGTGGCGTCCCTGATCGGTCTGATGGAGCTGCTGGCGCAAACCAAACAGACCGCCGAATTCTCGGCCAACCTGTTTGAAGCCTTCACCCTGGCGACCCTGATCTATTTCACCCTCAACATGAGCCTGATGCTGCTGATGCGCATGGTCGAGAAGAAAGTCGCCGTGCCCGGCCTGATCTCCGTGGGGGGTAAATAATGGAATTCGATTTCAGTGGCATCGTTCCGGCCATTCCCGGCCTGTGGAACGGCATGCTGATGACCCTCAAGCTGATGGCGCTGGGCGTGGTCGGCGGGATCATCCTCGGCACCATCCTCGCGCTGATGCGCCTGTCCCACAGCAAACTGCTGTCGAGCATCGCTGGTGCGTACGTCAACTATTTCCGTTCGATCCCGCTGCTGCTGGTGATCACCTGGTTCTACCTGGCAGTGCCGTTCGTGCTGCGCTGGATTACCGGCGAAGACACCCCGATCGGTGCGTTCACCTCGTGCATCGTGGCCTTCATGATGTTCGAAGCGGCCTACTTCTGCGAAATCGTCCGGGCCGGCGTGCAGTCGATCCCGAAAGGCCAGATGGGCGCGGCGCAGGCACTGGGCATGACCTACGGCCAGATGATGCGCCTGATCATCCTGCCCCAGGCGTTCCGCAAGATGACCCCGCTGCTGCTGCAGCAGAGCATCATCCTGTTCCAGGACACCTCGCTGGTCTACACCGTGGGCCTGGTGGACTTCCTCAACGCCTCGCGCGCCAGTGGCGACATCATTGGCCGCTCGAATGAGTTCCTGATCTTCGCAGGTCTCGTGTACTTCACCATCAGCTTTGCCGCCTCGGTGCTGGTCAAGCGTCTGCAAAAAAGGTTCGCCGTATGATCTCTATCAAGAACATCAACAAGTGGTATGGGGACTTCCAGGTGCTGACCGATTGCAGCACCGAGGTCAAAAAGGGTGAAGTGATCGTGGTCTGCGGTCCGTCCGGTTCGGGCAAGTCGACCCTGATCAAGTGCGTCAACGCACTGGAGCCGTTCCAGAAAGGCGACATCGTGGTCGACGGCACGTCGATTGCCGATCCGAAGACCAACCTGCCGAAACTGCGCTCGCGCGTCGGCATGGTGTTCCAGCATTTCGAATTGTTCCCGCACCTGACCATCACCGAAAACCTGACCATCGCGCAGATCAAGGTGCTGGGCCGCAGCAAGGAAGAAGCCACCAAGAAAGGCCTGCAACTGCTCGAGCGCGTCGGCCTGTCGGCTCATGCCCACAAACATCCGGGCCAGTTGTCCGGCGGTCAGCAACAGCGTGTGGCGATCGCCCGTGCGCTGGCGATGGACCCGATCGTCATGCTGTTCGACGAACCGACCTCGGCGCTGGACCCGGAAATGGTCAACGAAGTGCTCGACGTAATGGTGCAACTGGCCCACGAAGGCATGACCATGATGTGCGTGACCCACGAAATGGGCTTCGCCCGTAAAGTGGCCGATCGCGTGATCTTCATGGACGCCGGCAAGATCATCGAAGACTGCAAGAAAGAAGAGTTCTTTGGCAACATCAGCCAACGCTCCGAACGCGCGCAGCATTTCCTCGAGAAAATCCTGCAGCACTAAAAACGGCTGCATTCCCCGACATCCTCTGTCGGGGAATGCAGGTGGTTGACCCAAGGCATCTGTGATGAAATGCGACCCCACTCTCTATCGCGCCACGCCGCCATCACTTGCCGTGAAACCCCGTCTGATCCGCCACCTGTTCCTGCCGCCGCTGGTCATCGCCCTGATGATCGGACTGGGTTACATCGGCTTCTGGACCAGTGAACATTTCGGCATCCGCAGCCTCGGCGAAAACGGCCAGCGCCAGCTGGAACTGCACGCCCGCGCGGTCGAAAGCGAGATCAGCAAATACACCTACCTGCCCAGCCTGCTGGAACTCGAGTCGAGCGTTTCGCTGCTGCTGGACGACCCGACCCCGGAACACCGGCAAACGGTCAACGATTACCTCGAAGGCCTGAACCGGCGCAGCCGCAGTCGGGCCATCTACGTCATGGACACCACCGGCCGTGTCATGGCCACCAGCAACTGGCGCGACGTCGACAGTTATCTCGGTGAAGACCTGTCGTTCCGCGCCTACTTCCAGAACGCCATCCGCGGCCAGCCCGGACGTTTCTACGGGATCGGCAGCACCAACGGCGAACCCGGTTACTACCTGGCCCACGGCCTCGAAGAACACGGCAAGATCATCGGCGTCGCGGTGGTCAAGGTGCGCCTGGAAGCCTTGGAGGAACGCTGGCAGCGGGCGCGCCTCGAAGCGTTCGTCAGCGATGAAAACGGCATCATCATTCTGTCCAGCGATCCGGCCCGGCGCCTGAAATCGGTGATACCGCTGAGCGACGAGACCAAGGAAAAACTCGCCCGCAGCCTGCAGTACTACTGGTTCCCGCTGAACGAACTGCAACCGCTGGCCCGGGAAACCCTGTCCGAAGGCGTGGAAAAGCTCACCTTCCCGGCCAACAGCGAAGTGCCGAGCCAACAGGATGGCGATGAGGAAAACATCAGCTATCTGGCGCAAACCCGACCGCTGAGCGATACCCCGTGGAATTTCACCCTGCTCACCCCGTTGCAGGATCTGCGGCGCGAAGCGATCAATCAGGGGATTCTGGTAGCCGTGGCGTTTGCCCTGGTGGCGTTCCTGCTGATCGCCTGGAACGAACGGCGCAAGGTCATCGCCACCCGCCTCGCCGCCCGCGAAGCCCTGCAGGAAGCCAACAATCAGCTGGAGCGTCGGATTACCGAACGCACCGCCGACCTGCGCGCCAGCAATGACCGGCTCAAGAGCCAGATCCGCGAACGGCGTCAGGCCGAAGAAACCTTGCGCCGCGCCCAGGACGAACTGGTGCAGGCCGGCAAACTCGCGGCCATCGGCCAGATGTCCACCAGCATCGCCCACGAACTGAACCAGCCGCTGGCGGCGATGCGCACGCTGTCGGGCAACACCATTCGCTTCCTCGAGCGCGGCCAGCTCGATGTCGCCAGCACCAACCTCAAGACCATCAACGACCTGATCGACCGCATGGGCCGGATCACCGCCAGCCTGCGCTCCTTCGCCCGGCGCGGTGACGACAAGGGCCGCGCCAGCCTCGGCAAAGCGGTGGATGCTGCGCTGCAAGTGCTCGGCGCCCGAGTTGAAAGTGCTTCACTGCAATTGCATCGGCAATTCGACGATGCGCAGGTGCAGATCGACCAGACCCGCCTGGAACAGATTCTGGTCAACCTGATCGGCAACGCCCTCGACGCCATGCAGGCGCAACCGCTGCCGGAACTGTGGCTCGAAGGTGAAGAATTCAACGGCAAATATCGCCTGCGAGTGCGCGACAACGGCCACGGCATCGACGCCGAAGCGCGCAAGCACCTTTTCGAACCGTTCTTCACCACCAAACCCGGCGAACAGGGCCTGGGCCTCGGCCTGACCCTGTCGGCCAGCCTCGCCGCCGCCACCGGCGGGCATCTGGGTGTCGAGCACCCGGCCAGCGGTGGTACCACTTTCGTCCTCAGTTTACCGTTGGTAAGCCCTACTCCTGCCGAGCCAATATGAACAACGACCTCAGTGTATTGATCGTCGAAGACGACCCCCATGTCCTGCTCGGCTGCCAGCAGGCGCTGACCCTCGAAGACATCCCCTGCATCGGCGTGGGCAGTGCCGAAGAAGCGCTGGAGCAGGTCGGCGACAACTTCGCCGGGATCGTCATCAGCGACATTCGCCTGCCGGGCATCGACGGCCTGGAACTGCTGACCCGGCTCAAGCAACGCGACCGCAGCCTGCCGGTGGTGCTGATCACCGGCCACGGCGACATCTCCATGGCCGTCGGCGCGATGCAGAAAGGCGCCTACGACTTCATGGAAAAACCGTTCTCCCCTGAACGACTGGTGGACGTGGCCCGTCGTGCGCTGGAGCAACGCAGCCTCAATCGCGAAGTTTCGTCCCTGCGCCGGCAACTGGCCGAACGCGATTCCCTTGAAGGGCGGATCATCGGGCGTTCGCCGGCCATGCAGAACCTGCGCGAACTGATCGCCAACGTCGCCGACACCTCGGCCAACGTATTGATCGAAGGCGAGACCGGCACCGGCAAGGAACTGGTCGCCCGCTGCCTGCACGATTTCAGCCGACGCCACACCAAACAGTTCGTCGCGCTGAACTGCGGCGGTCTGCCGGAAAACCTGTTCGAAAGCGAAATCTTCGGTCACGAAGCCAACGCCTTCACCGGCGCCGGCAAACGGCGGATCGGCAAGATCGAGCACGCCGACGGCGGCACGCTGTTCCTCGACGAAGTGGAAAGCATGCCGCTGCCGTTGCAGATCAAACTGCTGCGGGTGTTGCAGGAGCGCACCCTCGAACGCCTCGGCTCGAACCAGAGCGTGGCGGTGGATTGCCGGGTGATTGCGGCCACCAAGTCCGACCTCGACGAGTCGAGCAAGGCCGGGGAATTTCGCAGTGACTTGTACTACCGCCTCAACGTGGTGACGCTGGAACTGCCGCCCCTGCGCGAACGCCGCGAAGACATCCTGCAACTGTTCGAACACTTCACCCAGCAATCGGCCCTGCGTTTCGACCGGGCGCTGCCGGAGCTGGACAACCAGACGTTGTCGAGCCTGATGAGCCACGACTGGCCGGGCAACGTGCGCGAACTGCGCAACGTCGCCGAGCGTTTTGCCCTCGGTTTGCCGGCGTTCAAGAAAACCGGCGCGGGCAGCGCAGGTCAGGGCCTGGCGTTCGCCGAAGCGGTGGAAGCGTTCGAACGCAACCTGCTCAGCGACGCCCTGCAACGCAGCGGCGGCAACCTGACCCAGGCCAGCCTGGAACTGGGCATGGCCAAGACCACGCTGTTCGACAAAGTGAAAAAATACGGCCTGAGCCATTAAGCGAGAACAACGTGGATCTGATTTTCAAGGCAATGCTCGGTGCGGCCGTGGTGGTGATCCTCGCCATGCTGGCCAAGACCAAAAACTACTACATTGCCGGGCTGGTGCCGCTGTTCCCGACCTTCGCCCTGATCGCCCACTACATCGTCGGCAAGGGCCGTTCGATCGACGACCTGAAGACCACCATCGTCTTCGGCATGTGGTCGATCATTCCGTACTTCGTCTATCTGGCGACGCTGTACGTGATGGTCGACCGCATGCGCCTCGAAGCTTCGCTGGCGGTCGCGGCAGTGGCGTGGCTGATGGCGGCGACGGTGCTGGTGTCGGTGTGGGTGCGGCTGCATGCATAAAAAATCACGCTCGTCACCGTTTACCGTTTACCGTGAGTCCAGCTATTTACATTGACTAGTTGTAAGGGCCCCATGGCAGTTGTTCAAATGACCAACTATTTCGGGTGTAGTTGTTAAATCCAGATAGGTGGTAGAAGAATTCACATGCACTACCGAAAGAGCTTCACTAATTGTGTTGCCTGTCCAATTACTAGTCGGATTAGTCCCACCATCCTTGCACGTAATTGAGTCAAAAGTGCATTTGCCATTTGGCTCAACCGCAATCGTATGTGTCAGGCAACTATGATTAGCAGTGTTATTATTCCAGGCAGTCTCACACGCATTTGGTGGTTTTGGCTTTCTAGCTTCATCCCACGCTGCTGCGGCCGCATCAAACTTTCCGGGATCAGCCCAATACGCCTCTTCCATTTCATCCTCCGTCATGGCATAAGCGTGACCCGATATTACCTGCAGCAAAAACAACACCAGCATCCACAACTTTCCATTTCTCATGTCACTTTCCTTATAAAACCAATGCGTCATCGCAATATAAAAATAAACGGACAACCACAAGCACGCCACTGTCAGAAATAACAGTTCGCAAGATAAAAATGAAATAAGAAACCCTTGCTAAGAGCAAATCCAACTAACTTTCTAAAATTATAGAAATAAAACTAACGATCTACATTCAGAGAAAATCAGATCCCGAGCCTAAAATCTGCGCCCAGTGCGACGTGTCTTCGCGATGCTCGCGCAAATACGGCAACACCGCCGCCAGCAACGGCTCCTTGAACGCTTCCTGAAAACGGTGCGCCAGCCCCGGAATCAGTCGCAACTGACTGCCACGAATGTGCGCCGCCAGGTGCACGCCGTGCATCACCGGCAGCAGCGGATCCGCCGTGCCATGCACCACCAGGGTCGGGACGCGCAGTTGATTGAGCAACGCCACCCGACTCGGTTCGGCGAGGATCGCCATGATCTGGCGCTTCACGCCTTCAGGGTTGAACGCCCGGTCATAGGACAGCGCCGCCTGATGCAGCAACATCTGGCGATCATCAGTGACCGTCGGACTGCCCAGCGCCGCCAGCAGATCCGCCTGTTGCTCCAAGGCGATCTGGCGATTGGGAGCACCGCGCCGTGACAACAACTGCACCAACGCCGCGCTCGGCGCCGGCAGCCCTTCGGCGCCGGAGCTGGTCATGATCAGCGTCAGGCTCTCGACCCGTTGCGGGGCCATCGCCGCCATGTGCTGAGCGATCATCCCGCCCATGCTCGCGCCGAGCACGTGGAATTGCTCGACGTGCAGCGCGTCCATCAGGCCCAGCGCATCGTCGGCCATGTCTGTAAGGCTGTAAGGCGCCGCCACCGGCAGGCCGAGTTTGTAGCGCAGCACTTCAAAGGTAAGGTTGGCGTCGGCCGGCGCCTGGCGCCAGGTCGAAAGACCGACATCGCGGTTGTCATAGCGGATCACCCGGAACCCCTGCTGACACAGCGCAACCACCACTTCATCCGGCCAGTGGATCAACTGTCCGCCCAGCCCCATCACCAGCAGCAACGCCGGATCCGACGCACGGCCGATGCTCTGGTACGCCAGGCTCACCTGCTCCAGATCGACCCGTTCGGTCGGTACATTGACGTCGCAACGCGACGCCGCATAGGACGCCGGAACTAAAAAAACCGCGGCCAACAACGCCGCGACTGCAAAAAATCCCTTGAACATGAAAAACACCGAAACGCAGAACCCCAGTAGAGCGCGAGTCTGATGAAGTTTGTTCAAGCGCGCTGCCACAGTTCGATGACAGTTTGATGAAGAGTGCCGAGCGGTCGGCTGGACCCGATAACCATGCACCACCCGCTCCCTGACCATTGCTCTTGAATGACGCCTGAATGAGCGGATCCGCCGCTCTTTGTCTGAGCTTGTCGCCATGGTCGAACGATCCTTTTTAGAAAATCTCCCTGCCCCGCTGAACCTGCAGCACGAGTTCCCCCGTCTGCCCGTCTCTGTCGATGAAAGCCTGCTACAGAGCGCGGCAATCCGTCGGCGGACATGCAGCGAAGGGCTGCGCCAACTGTGCGCCGGCGCGCCCTCGGTACGCGATACCCTCGACCGCTTGCTCCACGAGAAACTGGGGCTGGACGGTCAGCAGTGCGGCTTGCTGTTTCACCCGACCAACAGGCATGCGCAGCGTTTTGTCAGTCTCACGGCAGCCTGCGCCTTCGTCGTCCAGCATCCGCGACTGGAAGAATGGCTCGACAACCGATGCCGGATGACCGGTGTGAACAGCGCCCACGCCCTGTCGACACTCACCCCGTCGCAATTGCTTGAACAAATCAAGGCTCTCGAACCGGCACTGGCGCTCGATGAGCGCTGGCAGGCTTACTGGAGCTCCCGAGCGCCTGGCACGCCGCTGTCCCGCCGGGATCAGGCCGATCGTCTGTATCGGGGACATGTCGAGGCCGCCGCACAAATGGCCTTTGCCCGGCGCACGGTAACGGCTGAACAGCTGGAACCCCTGTGGGCGCTGATGGACGGGGCGCAAACACGCAGCGCTTCGGACGATACCCTGCGCATCGAACTGCCGACCCTGCGACTGCACAACGGCGTGCGGGTCAGACCGGCGGCCGCCTGGGTCATCAGTCGCGCAGACGACGCTGCGCACTTGCTGTACGTGCCCGACCAGGCGGATGCGATCCAGGCCTTCGCCCGACGCAGTGATGTGCAGACCTGGCTGGCGCAGCCGCCATTCGTGCCCGCCGGACTGCCGGTCGAGAACCTCCAGGTCGAATATGCCGCGGTCGGCCGCTCACTGACGATGGTCTTCAACGAGTGGCTGTCGCAGCAGCAAATGACCCAAGTCGCTGCGTTGCGCAACGGATCGGACGGCAAACGCAATCTGGCCGAACACGGTCCTCGCTCGCTGGACGTCGCCGAGCGGATCGACCGACAGCGCAACCTCGCCACGTTCAGTGCGCCTCCCGGCCTGGACAGCCCGGCCCCAACGCCGGAGAGCGAAGATGAACCGTCACTGTTCGGCAACCTGCAGGCCGATGTGCCCTGGTCCCTGCGACAGGTTGCCGTCAAGCGAGCGTTCGATGCACTGGAGTCATTGGCGGATGATGAAGCCCTGCGATCGTTCAGAGCGCTGCAAACGATGCAGGAAAACGCCGAGCAAGCCGCCGACCTCGCCGCGCGGGCACTGCTCGAGCGCGAGCGAACGTTGGACATCCCCACGTTCAATCGGCAGTTCACCGCGCTGTACAACGCCCACAGACAAGGGCTGATTGCCGAAGCGCAAATGCAAAGGGCGCTGAATCAGATCAGCGTTGAAGAACATCACCTGCTCACAGCAATGCTTGGCACAGCCGACAGCGCCGATAGCGAATTTGTAGCAGCCAGCCTCACTCTGTCGCTGACCGAGTCCGAGGAAAACAGGACCACGATCAACCATCAAGAGATCAACGGCGCGTTCGTGCTGATGCGCGGGCAGCGCCCGCCAGACCACGCGCAAAGCCTGATGCTCTACTGGCCCGGCAGCGGCGGCGGACTGCAACGGTTCGCCGATCGCCAGGCCCTGGAACAGCAGTTGTTCAAGGTGCATGCAAATGCAGACAGCCCGGCGCTGGCGTTGACACCCCTCTCAGGCGATCCGCTGCAATACGCGTTGAATCAGCTGACCGGCGAGTTCGAAACCCGGGCGGCTACCATTCGCCAACGCAACAGCGAACCCTCGCGGGCACGACAGCGTGCAGATGAGCTGCAACACCTGCGCAGCCAGACGCTTGCCCTTCTACAAGTGCCAATCCACGCAGCCCGACGGCTGGCCATGGACTTTCGACTGGATCAGCAACGCAGCGCCACCCTCGCCACACAGTTGCCCGACTGGCTGCGCAATCTGCCGCAAACCGAACAACGCCCCCTCAAGGAACTGATCCAGGCCTGGATCGTTGCGATGAACCGCAGTCACGCTTTGCTGGCCGTCACGTTGCCGCCTCGTGAGGATTTCACCCGCCAGCGTCTGCAGGAACGGCTGCGTCGGGACTTTTCCCTTGAAGGGCATTTTTCGGTGCAACTGAACCTGCCGGATTCGGTGGCACTGCAGAAACAGACATTCAACGCGCCCGGCGCCCCCGGCACACCTCAGAAGCTGGTGGCGATACCCAGCGCCACCCGCAGCCGCCTGTCGCTGGAGACCCTGGCGCAGCTCAACATCGACAATACACCGTCGATGAATCTGGAACCCTTGCTGATGCGCCTGGACTTCATGCAGGTCGAAGTCAGTGCCAGCGACGACCGCGAACGCTCCGTCCTGCTTGAGGGGATCACCCTTCCCTACCTGCGCAAGCTGCTGCCGGAGCTGGATCTGCCCAAGGCCTACGAGCAACTGATCTACTGCACCTTCAAAGGCGCGACCGACGAGCCGCCGTTCCGGCGGGATCATCGGCGCGAATGCCTGCTCGAACCCTGGCGCCTGATGCTCAGGCTGCAAGGTCGATGCGCATGGCTGCAACATCAGATCGACCAATCTGCGTTGCAGATCTTCGATACGGCCATCGACGCCGACACCGACGAAGCCTGGAACCATGGTGATCGATGTATTGTGCTGCGCCCGGCGTTCCTGTCCGCCGGTGGTCCGGACACACCGGGCGAAGGGCCCGCTACGCTGTCCGGCGTGACCTTTATCGAAGAACAGGCAGGCGGCACGACATTGCTGTACCTGCCGGATGCGCCCGACGGTCGATTCCTGCGTGGTTACGACAGCCTCGAAGCGGCTCGCAAGGATCTGTTCCATCGCTGCAGCCAGGACACGATGATCCGCTATCTCGCCGGCCGCGCCTTGCAGGGCAGCGTCCGAGCCCACGAAAAACGTATCGCTGAAGCAGTGGATAAACGCTTTGACGGCATGATCGGCGTCGGACTGAAATGGCCACCCACCACATCGCTCGCTGCGCACCTGCTCGATGCCCACATGGGTCGCCTGATCGAGGCCCATCGCGGCACCTCGCGCTCAAATGAAGCGCTGTACCAAGAGCGCTATGCCCTCAATGGTCCCCGAGTATTCAACTACCTGAAAATGGCCTTGGGGCTGGTGCCCTTCGTGGGTACGGCAATTGCGCTGTATGACGCCTGGATCGCCGGCAATCAGGCCGTCGCGGCGTTTCTGCGGGGCAAGGTCGGCGATGGGCTGGCCGAGGTCGAATCGCTACTGCTGTGCCTGATCGATGCCGCCATCGATCTTTTGCCCGGCGCCGGCGCGAGCCTCAAAGCTCGTTCGGCGACCCGCACCCGCCTGCTTCGGAACCTGGCGACAGACTCAGCAGCGCTGATGCTGCGCAATCAAACCCAGACGCGCCGCATCGTCGAACGATTCGCCGGATACGAATATGAGAACCCGCTCTCGCTGGCCGGTGTGCAACCGGTCGACAGTGGCGTGTGGCGAAACATTTACCGGCATGCCGACGGGAATTTCATCGTCCGCCAGGGCAGGGTCTACAAGGTCGAATGGAGTCGTGATTCACGCAACTGGCGTTTGAGCGGCACCCCCCGCAAGACCTATAAACAACCCATCGCCCTGAACGAGGCAGGTGAGTGGGATACCTGGTTCGGTGTCTACGGCACCACGTTCGAGGGCGGGGGACTCGGTGGCGGCAATGTGCTGGGGTACATCGCCGACACCCTCGATCCGGTCTGGCCGCAAGCCATCCGCAACCGCCTGCCGCGCCGGTGGGTCGACCGCGCTTATCGGTTGCACCATCGGCTGACCCTTGAATGTGACAGCTTGAGCAACCGCATCGACGCCCAGGTCCGAAGAAGCGATGTGGTGATCAATACCCACTATCAGAACCCCGATAATCTGCTGTTCAGACTGGCCGCAGAAAAATGCTGCCGGGATGACATTGCCTTGGCCAAGCGTCAGTTTCAGACAGTGGCCGAGCTGCGTCCCCTTTCCCACGGCAACAAGCTGCGTGCCTTGCTGGATATACAGAGCCGCGACGCCAAACTGATCACCGACCGCCTCAAACACCGCGCGCTGATCACCAACCAGCGCATCAGGAAAAGACTGGATGACCTCGATGCACAGCATGAGGCCCTCGATGCGCTGCCGGCGGAGTCGATCGACGCGCGCTGGAGACAGCGTCAGGACATGCACCGGACCCGTCTCGAGATCATCAGCGCTATCGAGGACGTAGAAGGATTCATGAGCGATCTCAACCGTTGGTACAGCCTCATCACCGTGCAAACGGACAGGGCCAGACTGAGGGCGGTGGTCGATGACATGAACCGACGCATGACCGATTTCAATCTCGGGTACGTCAAGACTTCGCAACGCCTGGAGACAGTGCAGAACTTCGAACACACCGGCGATATCTCCTGGCGTTATCTGCAACAAAGTGCCTGGCAATTGCGGGCCGACATGGACCGAGCCCTGTTCACTCAGTTCAGTCTTTCGGAAGTCAGCGCCACGCGGGCGCAGCGCATGCAGATACTGACTGACTGCCTCGACACCTATGCAAAATACCGCCGGGAAATGAACCAGTGGACCGCCAGTTACCCCCAGTACTTTCATATGGAAGAGTTCGAACCGTTGATGGCCGGCGTGGAAGCCATGGCCGAGCGTGCCAGAAAGGCCATCGACCTTCCGGTACCCGCTCGCCCTGGCGGGCAGCGCGACAAGAAAATCTTCCGGACCGAAAACGATCAGTGGCTGATCGGGGTGGAGAACTGGGAACTCAGAACCCGCAAACGGCAATTTGTCCTGAACCACGGCAAAGCCGGGCAGCAAGTCTGGGAGCAGGCAACCAACGGCCGGTATCGCCAGGTGACTCCACAGCCACAAACACTGCCGCCGGCGCCCCGCCATCTGCCGTCACTGCTGGCCGATGCGCGCAAGCGGCTTGATGGACAACCGGCCTATCAGGCAAAGGTGCAGACCTATGCCGAACACGACATGCTCCCGGTGGATCTGGAACACATGATGGTCAGTGAAGCCAATGACTTGTCGCGCCGGGCCAGAGATATCGAAGCCCTGTCCGCCGGACATCCGGTGGTCGCAGAACTGAACGCCATGGCGGCCCGAATGCGTATTCAAGGACGGCAAATGCGTACCCGGCAAACCCTTGCCAGCCGAAGCCCCACCGATGGCATGCTCGAAGATCTGCTGCAACAAAATGCCGTGGAGGTCCGCAAGGTCGCGCTGATGAAGCAACTGCGCAATCGCACCGACGGCCGGCCAGACTACCTGCAGGAATACGAAATTCGCGATCTGAGCCTCCAGCCCCCCAGGCTGTTGTGGTATGCACATTTTCACTACAGCAAGGCCAGGCCAGCGTTCGGCGACTTCGAAAAAGCCCATTTGAAACTGCCTGAACACCGTGGCAAAACCCACGCTGACGATCAAACGTTGCCCTACGCCGACATCGGCAAGCGTTCGCCAGTGCTGCCCTGGTTCGAAGCGCTTTGACACGACCCGGGGAGCGGTTCGCCGCTCCCTGTCTCTTGCGTGTTACGCCAACTGACTGCGCAACTGCCGCGCCGCCGCGACCATGTTGACCAGCGCTGCTTCGGTCTCCGGCCAGGCCCGGGTTTTCAGCCCGCAGTCGGGGTTGACCCACAGGCGCTTGGCCGGAATCCGTTTTACGGCTTTGCTCATCAACTTGACCATCTCGGCAGTGTCCGGCACCCGCGGCGAGTGGATGTCGTAGACACCCGGGCCGATGTCGTTCGGGTAGTCGAACGCTTCGAAGGCCTCGAGCAATTCCATGTCCGAACGCGAGGTTTCGATGGTGATCACGTCGGCGTCCATGTCGGCAATCGCCTTGATCACATCGTTGAATTCGCTGTAGCACATGTGGGTATGAATCTGCGTTTCATCCTTCACGCCCGAGGCTGTCAGGCGGAACGCCTGCACCGCCCAGTCGAGGTATTCCTGCCATTGTTCACGGCGCAGCGGCAGGCCTTCGCGGAACGCGGCTTCGTCGATCTGCACGATCCTGATCCCGGCGTTTTCCAGGTCCACCACTTCGTCCCGCAGGGCCAGCGCCAGTTGTTGCGCCTGGACTTTGCGCGACACGTCTTCGCGCGGGAACGACCACATCAGCATGGTCACCGGACCGGTCAGCATGCCTTTCATGACCTTGTCGGTCAGGCCCTGGGCATAAGTGATCCAGTCCACGGTCATGGCGTTAGGACGGGACAGATCGCCATAAATCACCGCCGGTTTCACACAGCGCGAGCCATAGCTCTGCACCCAGCCGAAGCGGGTGAGCAAGTAACCGTCTAGCTGTTCGGCGAAGTACTCGACCATGTCGTTGCGCTCGGCTTCACCGTGCACCAGCACATCCAGGCCCAGGCGTTCCTGCACCTGCACCGCGTGGCGGATTTCGCTGCGCATGGCATCGTGGTAATCGTTGGCCGACAGCTTGCCCTGCTTGTACGCCTGACGGGCCAGGCGGATCGAACCGGTCTGCGGGAACGAGCCGATGGTGGTGGTCGGGAACGTCGGTAACTTCAAGCGAGCCTGTTGCGCGGCGATGCGTTTGGCGAACGGCGAATGACGCTGGCTGTCGCTGGCGTTGATCGCCTCGATCCGCGCTTGAACTTCGGCCTTGTGAATGCGCGGCGAACGGGCGCGGCTTTGCTGAATGGCGCGGCTTGCGGCCAGTGCGCTTTGCACGTTCGGCGCTTGCGGGTCGTTCAGCGCATCACGCAACACCGAGATTTCGCTGCACTTCTGCACGGCGAACGCCAGCCAGCTTTTCAGTTCCGGATCGAGCTTGTCTTCACGCTCGACATCCACCGGGCTGTGCAGCAACGAGCAGGAACTGCTGACCCACAGGTTATCGCCAAAACGCTCCTGCGCCGGTTGCAGTTGCGCCAGCGCCTGCTCCAGTTCGCAGCGCCAGACGTTGCGTCCGTTGACCAGACCCACCGACAGAATCTTGTAGGTCGGCAGGCGATCGAGCACCTGACCGAGTTGCTCCGGTGCACGCACCGCATCGATGTGCAGGCCTTGCACCGGCAGGCCGACGGCCAGACCGAGGTTGTCTTGCAGACCGCTGAAATAGGTCGCCACCAGTTTCTTCAATGGCGAGTACTGAAGGATGTGATAGGCGCGTTCGAAAGCGCTTTTCCAGGCTTGCGGCAGGTCGAGGGTGAGGATCGGCTCATCGATCTGCACCCACTCCACGCCCTGTGCCGCGAGACGACCGAGGATTTGGTTGTACACCGGCAGCAGGCGCTCGAGCAGATCGAGTTTGTCGAAGTCGTTGCCTTTCGCCTTGCCCAGCCACAGGTAGGTCAGCGGGCCGATGATCACCGGTTTGACGTTGTGACCGAGGGCTTTGGCCTCTTCGACTTCATCGAACAGCTGTTCCCAGCTCAGCTTGAACTGCTGGTCGGCGCTGAATTCCGGGACCAGGTAGTGGTAGTTGGTGTCAAACCACTTGGTCAGCTCCTGGGCGAATTGAGTCTTGCCGTGCTCACCGCCGCAGCAGGACGACGTGGCGCCACGGGCCATGGCAAACAAGGTGTCGAGGGTCGGCAGGCCGCGCTCGTCGCGCACAGCGTCGAAGCGCTCAGGGATCACACCGAAGGTCAGCGAGTGGGTCAGCACCTGGTCGTACCAGGCAAAGTCGCCGACCGGCAGCAGGTCGATGCCGGCGTCCTTCTGCAGTTGCCAGTGTCTGGCGCGCAGTTCGCGGCCGACCTGATTCAGGGCGGCCTGATCAAGATCACCTTTCCAACAGGCTTCGAGGGCTTTTTTCAGTTCGCGGTCGGCGCCGATGCGCGGGAAACCCAGGGTGTGTGCCACGGCCATGTCGAGTGTTCTCCATTGCGTAAAAGATGGCGCCATTGTCGACAGCCAGGGCAACATGAGACAAACTCAACCTTTTCGTGTTGATCACAAATTTTCCTCATGGAGCCGGCAGTGCTTGAGATCCGTCACCTGAAAACCCTGCATGCCCTGCGCGAAGCCGACAGCCTGGTGGACGCAGCCGACCGCCTGCACCTGACCCAGTCGGCGCTGTCCCACCAGTTCAAGGAGCTGGAAGAGCGCATGGGCATGCCATTGTTCGTGCGCAAGACCAAACCGGTGCGCTTCACCAGCGCCGGCCTGCGCCTGCTGCAACTGGCCGACGCGACCCTGCCGCTGCTGCGTGCCGCCGAACGTGACATCGGGCGTCTGGCCGGTGGCACTGCCGGACGTCTGCACATGGCGATCGAATGCCACAGCTGCTTCCAGTGGCTGATGCCGACCATCGACCAGTTCCGCGATGCGTGGCCGGAAGTCGAACTCGACCTCGCTTCGGGTTTCTCGTTTGCACCGCTGCCGGCGCTGGCAAGGGGCGACCTGGATCTGGTGGTGACGTCCGACCCGCTGGAAATCGCCGGCATCACCTACGTGCCGCTGTTCACCTACGAAGCCATGCTTGCGGTCGCCAATCAGCACGCGCTGGCTAGCAAACCGTACATCGTTCCCGAAGACCTGCTGACCGAAACCCTGATCACTTATCCGGTGGAACGCGACCGGCTGGACATCTTCACCCGCTTTCTCGAACCGGCCGACATCGAACCGGCGCAGGTACGCACCTCGGAGCTGACGGTGATGATGATGCAACTGGTGGCCAGCGGCCGTGGCGTGTGCGGCATGCCGCACTGGGCGCTGCATGAATACAGCTCGCGGGGTTACGTGAAGGGCAAGCGGTTGGGCGAGAAAGGTCTGTTTGCCACGCTGTACGCAGCGATCCGCGCCGACATGCTGGATGCGCCGTACATGCGCGACTTCCTGCTGACGGCCAAGGACACTTCGTTCTCGACCCTGGATGGGGTCAGCGCGGTTCGTTGAGGCTGGCGGTTGGCACGAAAGGCGCGCACCACATGTGGATCTTGTCGAAGTAGTCCTCGCCGACCCGCACCGCCATCGGTTCGAGGCCGAACTGGATGAAGCCGCAGCGCTGGTACAACTTGAACGCCGCGTCATTGCCGGCGGTGACGGTCAGTTGAATGACTTTCAGCGCCGGATGCTGCTGCGCTTCACCCAGCACCGCCTCCATCAGTTTCAAACCCAGACCGCGCTGGCGATACTCGGCCGACACATACATGCCGAACACCGTTGCCTTGTGCCGGGCCTTCTCACGAGGCTCAAACGCCAGGCCGACGATGCCCGCCAGCCGGCCGTCCTCGAACGCGCCGAACACCGCGTCGAGCTTGCTGGTCAGGCGTGATTCCCACCAGCTCAGCGGCATCACTGCGCGCTCGCGCACGCTGGAGGTGAACGCCTGCGGATGCCGGTCATAGGCTTCCAGCATCAGTTCGCGATAAGCCAGCGCATGACTGGCGTCCAGCCGTTCGATCCACATGCTCAAGCCGACCGGCGCTGTTCAAGCATCAGCCGTACGGCCAGACCGCCGAGCACAAACCCCATGAAATAACGCTGCGCCGCCAGCCAGGTCGGATTGCTGACGAACCACGAAGCGATGCCCGCCGCGAACAGCGCGATCAACAGATTGACGCTGAAACTGACGCTGATCTGGGTCAGGCCGAGAATGATGCTTTGAGTGAACACCGAGCCGTGTTCCGGGGTAATGAACTGCGGAAATACCGAGAGGTAGAACACCGCGATTTTCGGGTTCAGCGCGCTGGTTAGAAAGCCCATGGTGATCAGTTTGCGCGACGAATCCGCCGGCAGTTGCTGCGCCTCGAATGGCGAACGGGCGCCGGGCTTCACCGCCTGCCACGCCAGCCACAACAGGTACAGCGCACCGGCCCACTTCAACACTTCATAGGCCATCGGCACCGCAAGAAACACCGCGGTCAAACCGGCCGCCGCCGCGAACAGATGCACGAAGAACCCCGCCACCACGCCGAGCAGCGAGGTCACCCCGGCGCGCCGCCCCTGACAGATCGACCGCGAGATCAGGTAGATCATGTTCGGCCCTGGCGTCAGTACCATCAGCAGGGCGGCGGCGGCAAAAATCAGCAGGTCTTGAAGCGGGATCATGATGAAGTCCTTTGCACGAATGATCAGGCGATCGCGGTCAGCGAGGCTCGATAAAACGGCAGGATCAGGTCGCGTGTCAATGGGGCGAGAACCACATCGCCGTCGGTGGCAGGATCAATCCAGATCACCTCTTCGATCTCGGCGGCCGGGGAGACTTCGGCGTCGATGGTCAGCTGAAAGATCTCGGCCTGCACGACGAATCCCGGCTCGTTGGCGGCGGGTGCCGAGAACAGGCCGAGAAAGCTCGCCTGCGCCGGATCAATCACCAGCCCCAGCTCTTCTTCCAGCTCACGGGCCAGCGCATGCACCGGCAGCTCGTGGGCCTCGATCTTGCCGCCCGGTTGCATGAACGCCGTGGTGTTGCGCTTGCGCACCAGCAGGGTCTGGCCGGCGGAGTTGAGCAGCAGCGCGGCGGCAATACGAATGATGCGAGGGGAAACAGCGAATACAGAGGTCATGGGGCAGCCACCGGCCTTGAGAAAAACCGCAAGGATCCCATGCCGGTCGCGTCAGCGTCATCACCCCTGGGCCAGAAGCACGCTCTCCCCCTCCTCCGGCACTTTCACGAACACCTTGTATTTAGCGCCCTCCATGGCTTCGAAACTGATCAGTTTGTCCACCAGCAAAGCACTCAGCACCTTGCCGGCATTGAGCAGCAACATGCCGTTGTCGGCGTTGAGATTGCGCGCCAGGATCATCCCCGCTGCCAGCTCCCGGGTGCCCAGCACCCTGACGCTCGGATCGATCAGCGTGATATCGCTGACCGTCGCACACACCTTGACGAAGTCCTCGATCAGCTCAGGATCATAGACTTTGCCGGCGTACTGGCGCAGGTACAACAGCGCTTCATCGCTGTTCATCTGCCGTTCGAGAATCAGCCCGCGCTGCAACTCGACGAAATCCACCGCCAGTTTCAACAGCCGCGAGCCCAGGGGAATGGCCTCGCCCTTGAGCCGGTCCGGGAAGCCTGTGCCGTCCCAGTGTTCCTGATGGTGCAGGATCAGCCGCGCCGCGTCCTTCATCGGGTCGAGGGTCATCAATAGCGATTCGCTCTGTTTCGGATAGGCACGGTAGCGGTCGCGCTCTGTGGAGTGCAGCAGGTCCGAGGGCGTGGTCATCATGCTGTCAGTCCAGCTCAGTTTGCCGATGTTGTAGAGCGCCGCCGCCATGGTCAGGTCGCGGCTGGCGGCTTCGTCCAGCCGATGAACCTTGCAGTAGCCGCGTACCAGCTCGATGATCTGCCGGTTGGTCTGCTTGGCCGGCGGCAGACGCAAATTCGCCAGCAGCGAGAACACTTCGGTGCCGGTCACATAACTGTGTTTGAGCTCCTCGTAGGCCAGGTCGAGCATGTCGGCGGTCTGCTGCAGTTCGGCGGTACGGGCGGCAACGTGTTTTTCCAGGGTGCTGTTGAGCAATTTCAATTGTTCGTTTTGCACTCGCGTCAGTTTTTCCAGACGTTCGCGCTCGCGTGCCAGATGCTGATGCTCGAGGGCCTGACGCAAGGTCAGGAGCATTTCCTCGTCGTTCCAGGGTTTGCTGATGTAACGGTGGATCTGCCCTTCGTTGATGGCCTTGATGATCGCCGAAGGGTCGGCGTAGCCGGTGAGCATGATCCGCGCGGTCGCCGGGTACAGCTCATGAACGCGAGCCAGCAGCGTGGCGCCATCCATGTTGGGCATGCGCGCATCGCTCATCACCAGATTCACCGGTTGCTGCTCAAGGATTTCCAGAGCCTGGGCACCGCTGGTGGCCAGCAACACGTCATAAGGCTGGCCGCGCAGCAGACGGCGCAGGCTGTTGAGGATCGGTTCCTCGTCATCGACCAGCAGCACTTTGGGCCGGGGCGGCGAAATCGGGGCGGACGGCTCTTCCATGGCGAAGCCTCGTGAAAAACGTTGGACATGACTGATGCGCCGACAGACCTCCCCGCTTGCCCGCGCCTGAACCAAAGGCTAGATGATTTTCGCCGGGGCCGTGTAAATCCTCTGTTACACCGCGACAGGCGAAGTTGCGTCCCTGCAACTATGCTCAAGTGGCGGGACGACACCATCGGCCTGCGCGCAGGCATGGGATGAGGGGAAAGGGATGCTCCCGATGACGAATGTGCGTGTACAGGCGGGTATTGCGTCATGAGTGCGCAACCCAGCCCTATCAACCGTCGTGTGCTGATCGTCGACGATACCGCGTCGATCCATGAGGATTTCGCGAAAATCCTCAAGTCGGCCACAGTTACAGACGACAGTCTGGACGAAACCGAAAACCTGCTGTTCGGCGATCCGACCTCCGCTCCCGCCGCCCCCAGGGATCCTTTCGAGCTGGACTCGGCCTATCAGGGCCGCGAAGCGCTGGACAAGGTCGAAGCCGCACTGGCCGCGGGGCGTCCCTACGCCATGGCCTTCATCGACATGCGCATGCCGCCGGGCTGGGATGGCCTGGAAACCATCGAGCGACTGTGGCAGGTCGACCCCAAGCTGCAAGTGGCCCTGTGTACCGCTTATTCCGATTACTCCTGGGAGGACATTGACCAGCGGCTGGCCCTGACCGATCGCCTGCTGATCCTGAAAAAACCCTTCGATGCGATCGAGATCCGGCAGCTGGCCAGTGCCCTGACGGTCAAGTGGCAGATGACCGAAGACGCCGCCATGAAAATGAACCTGCTGGAGCAGGCTGTTCAGGAACGCACGCGGGAGTTGTCCGACGCCAACATCATCGTGCAGAACAGCCCGACCATCCTGTACCGGCTGCGCGGCGAGCCGTCGTTTCCGTTGATGTACATCTCCCACAACATCACCCGATACGGGCATGTCGCGGCTGATCTGGTGGGTTCGGCCAACTGGGCGCAGACGCTGATTCACCCGGACGATCAGGTCAGTGTCGATACCGCCATGGGCCGGGTGCTCGATCGCCATGCAGAGGGCGCCTCCATCGAGTTTCGCCTGCGAACCGGCGAGGGTGGCTGGCGCTGGGTGGAAAACCGCTACATCCCGGTACGCGATCACGACGGCCGACTGCTGGAAGTCGAGGGGATCATTCTCGATATCACTGAACGCCGTCTGGCCGAAGAAAAGATGAACCTGCTGGCCCGTACCGACGGTCTCACCGGGCTGGCCAATCGCGCCACCCTGATCGAGCGTCTGCATCAGGCCTTCGCCGCCGCGCGTCGGGGCGCGGCACCTTTTGCGGTGTTTTATCTGGATCTGGACCATTTCAAGCGGATCAACGACACCCTAGGCCATCCGGTCGGCGATTTGCTTTTGCAGGAAGTGGCGCAGCGGATCAAATCGAATGTGCGGGAAAACGACGTAGTCGCGCGGCTGGGCGGTGACGAATTCGCGATCCTGCAGTTGGATGTCAGCGACCCGACCCAGTCCGCCACCGTTGCCACCAAGATCCGCGATGCACTGTCGCAGCCTTACCACTTGACGGGCAATGCCGTGCACACCTCCGTCAGTATCGGCATCTGCCTCTACCGGGCCACAAGTCTGGATGCCGACAGCCTGCTGGCCGGCGCCGACATGGCGCTGTACCGCGCCAAGGAAACCGGGCGCAATCAGTACCAGTTCTACTCCGAGCAAATCACCCGGGAAGTGGCCGAGCGCATTACCCTTGCCGAAGAGTTGACGACAGCGCTCATTCAGGGAGGACTGAAGCTCGATTACACGCCGGAAGTGGACATGCACAGCGGCAGGATTCTCGGCATGGCCGCGCAGGTCAAATGGCAACATCCCAGGCTGGGTCTGCTGCCGGCGTCGGCCTTTGTACCGGCAGCGGAAAAGACCGGTGCAATCATCCCGCTCGGTCGCTGGATACTGGATCACGCCTGCTGGCAGATGCGCCAATGGCAAAACGAGGGAGTGGCGCCTCCGGTGATGGCGATCAGGATTTCCCTGGCGCAACTCAAGAGCGGGCCCGAGCTCATCTATGACGTGCTGCGCACCACCGCCCGTTGGGAGCTGGCACCGTGGGATCTGCGTTTCGATGTCACCGAAGCGACCCTGGCCCAGACCAAATGGACTCACAACGATGTGCTGCCGCGCCTGAGTGAGCTAGGGGTGAAGATCGCCATCGACGATTTCGGCACCGAATACTCATCGTTCGATTATCTGAAAACCTACCGGGTCAATCACCTCAAACTCTCCCAATCCCTGATCGACAGTGCGGCCCAGGATGAAGGCAGCGCCAATACCCTGCGCGCGATCGTCAATTTCGCCCGGGATCTGGCGATCGACATCAGCGCCGAAGGCGTCCGGCCCACAGATCGGGATGACGCCCTGGCCTCGTCGGCACCGCTGAAAAACGTGCAAGGCGTTTGCTTCAGGGAAGCGATCAGCCCCGAACAAGCGGCGCGTCTGCTGAAGGGCGGGAACGCGACTGCCCCGCTGCCCAGGGAGGATGAGGGATGAAAACACCTTTTCCCCAGACCAACCGGCGCATTCTGATCGTCGATGACACCCCGGCGATCCATGCCGACTTTCGCAAGATCCTGACCCCGGATACCCACGGTGAAGCGGATCTGAACACGCTTGAGCAAACGCTGTTCGGCACCCGCCAATCGCCGCACCTGACGTTCCAGCTCGACTCCGCCTATCAGGGCCAGGAAGCACTGAAACTGGTGCAAAACGCACTGGACGAAGGCCGGCCCTATGCCCTCGCCTTCACCGACATGCGCATGCCGCCCGGTTGGGACGGCCTGGAAACCATCGAAAAACTCTGGGCAGTCGACCCCAATCTGCAAATTGCGCTGTGCACCGCCTATTCCGACTACAGCTGGGAGGCCATGGCCGAACGCCTGGAGTTCGGCGATCAGTTGCTGATCCTGAAAAAGCCGTTCGACACCCTGGAAATCCGCCAGATGGCCAATGCCCTGACGTGGAAATGGCAGCTCGCTCAGGACGCGGCACTGAAGATGCTCAACCTCGAGCAGACCATCGAGGCCCGCGTGCACGAATTACTCAAGGTCTCGCGCCTGTTGCAGTACGACAGCCTCACGGGGCTGCCCAACAGCACCTTGCTCGGTGACCGTCTGACTCAATCGCTGGCCGCTTGCCGGCGCCATGACAAACAACTGGTGGTGATGTTTCTCGGGCTGGATCGCTTCAAGCGCATCAACAATGCCCTGGGCCATCCGGCGGGCGACGAGATGCTCAAACGGGTCGGCCAGCAATTGCTCGCCTGCGTGCGCGAATCGGATTCGGTCTTTCGTTATGGCTCCGACGAATTCGTGGTGATGCTCAGCGACATCAATCACCCGCAGCAGTCGCGCAGCATCGCCGAGAAACTACTGAGCGCCATCCGCGCTCCACAGACAATCGTCGGGCATGACGTGAGCGTCACGGCCAGTCTGGGCATCAGCCTCTACCCCGATGACGGGCTCGAGGCCATCGAGCTGATCAAGAAAGCTGAAACGGCCATGCGCAGCGCCAAGGAAAACGGACCGAACGAAATCGGCTTCTTCATCGAAGCCATGAACCAGCGCGCCCGGGAACAGCAAAGCATCGAGTCGGGCATTCGCCAGGCCCTGCAACGCCAGGAATTCGTCTTGCACTACCAGCCGAAAATCGATCTGGCCAGCGGCCGGGTGGTCGGTGCCGAGGCACTGGTGCGCTGGCAGAAACCGGGGCATGGCTGGGTCTATCCCTCGGAGTTCATCCCGGTGGCCGAAGACAGCGGCCTGATCGTGCCGCTGAGCAAATGGGTGCTGGCCGAGGCCTGTCGTCAGACCCGTGAATGGCAACAGGCGGGCTTGCCGCCGATTCGCATGTCGGTCAACACCTCGGCCATCGACTTTCGTCAGCGCCACTTCGTCGAGGGCATCGAGCAGGTGCTGGCAGAGACCGGACTGGATCCCCGTCTGCTGGAACTGGAGATTACCGAAGGCGTGCTGATGCAGAACGTCGACGCGACGATGAGCGCGCTGAACCGGCTGAAGGCGCTGGGCGTCCGGCTGGCGATCGACGACTTCGGCACCGGCTATTCCAGCCTGAGCTATCTGCGCCGGTTTCCCATCGATGTGCTGAAGATCGATCAGTCGTTCATTCGCGGTCTGAGTCACGACAGCAGCGATGCGGCGCTGGTCGGCGCGATCATCAGCCTGGGCAAGAGCCTGAACCTGAACGTCATCGCCGAAGGGGTGGAGACCGCGCAAGAATTGGCGTTCCTCAAGGATCACCACTGTGAGGAAGGTCAGGGCTACTACTTCAGCAAAGCCTTGCCGGTGGACGCCTTTGCCCGATTGCTGGCGTCCGCCCAACCTGGTCCGTGGGGTGGTTCATGAATTGCCCGGCGTTGTTTCTACTGTTCGCGCTATGCGCAAACACCCTCGCCGCGCCACTGGACGAGCCGCTCAAGCCCTTGCCGGCCATCCCGTCACAAGACCCCAAGCGGGTCGAACTGGGACGTCAGCTGTTCCATGACCCACGGCTGTCGATCAACAACACGCTGTCTTGCGCCAGTTGCCATCAACTGGATAAAGGCGGCGCCGACACCCGCGCCTTCTCCAATGGTTTCGGTGGACAACCGGTCGCCGTCAACACACCGACCGTGTTCAACGCCAGCCTCAATTTCCGCCAGTTCTGGGACGGTCGCGTCGAAACCCTGGAAGAACAGAGCAACGTCGTGATCACCAGCCCCCACGAAATGGGCAGCGACTGGAACACGGTCGTGCAACGGATCGCTGACGACGCAGCCTATGGTCAAAGCTTTCGTGCCGCCTACCCCGATGCCGTGAACCGGGCCAATATCCAGAATGCGCTGGCCACCTATGAGCGCACGCTGCTGACCCCCGGCTCCCGTTTCGATCAGTACCTGCTGGGCAATACCGATATCCTGACCCTCGAAGAAAAATACGGCTATCAGCGTTTCAAGGAGTACGGCTGCATTGCCTGCCATCAGGGCGTCAACATTGGCGGCAACATGTTCCAGAAGTTCGGCGTGTTCGGCGACTACATCGCCGATCGCGGCAACCCGACAGTAGCCGACCAGGGCCGCTTCAACGTGACCGGTGACGAAGCCGATCGCGCCGTGTTCAAGGTGCCGAGTCTGCGCAATGTCGCCCTGACCGCACCGTACTTCCATGACGGTTCGGCGCCCACCCTCGAACGGGCGGTTGACGTGATGTTCCAGTATCAGTTGGGGCGCATGCCCAGCGAAGAAGACAAGACCCTGATCATCCTGTTTCTCAAGACCCTGACCGGCCAGTGGGAGGGCAAGCCATGATGAAGGTTTCACGCCGTGTCAGCCTGCTGTTGCTCGGTCTCGTCACCGTGTTGCTGGCCTCGATTCTGGTGTTTCTGTACCTGAAATCGAGTTCCGAGCAGACGACGGCCTATACCGAATCCCGGGATCTGATCCGCCAGATCAAGCAACAGGATTCGTTGTGGGAAAACGAAATCCTCAAGGCCCGGGTGGCGCTTTCGCACAATTACGATCCGTTGATTTCACCCATGAACGAAATGAACCGTTTGTGGGAACGCTTTGACACCATGGAGTCCGGCCACGGGCGCAGCGACTCGCAACAATGGAACGAGGCTCACGACACTTTTCTCACGGCCATGCAGGAAAAGACCCGGCTGGTGGAACAGTTCAAGTCGCACAACGCCCTGTTGCGCAATTCCCTGGCGTTTCTGCCCACAGCCGAAGATGACATTCAGGCGCAACTGGCTGACCTGTCCGACCTCGACAAGATCCAGGTGCATAACATCGCCACCGACACCTATGACCTGCTGCTCAGCGCCTTGGAGTTTTCCCAGGTCACCTCCGACGACAAGGCCGCCGACATCGTACTGGGCTTGAACAAACTGGCGGTGAATGCGCAACGCCTGCCCCAGGACTTCCAGGCCCCGATCCGGATCCTGAGCAATCACATCAGCCTGATTCTGCGCGAGCAGCCAATCGTCAACCGGTTGCTCGAAGAAATAGAGGCGATCCCCGTGGCCGAGCGTCTGGACAACATCACCACCATGCTCAACCAGGATCAGCAACAGGCCGAAAAAATCGACCGTAAATATCACTTCTATCTGCTGCTGTTTTCCGTCCTGCTGATGTTGTCGCTGTTGTGGCTGGCCATCCGCCTGATCCGCAGCTTTGCCGAGATCAACCGGGTCAACGCGGCCCTGCAAACCGCCAACGATGTGCTGGAGCAACGGGTCGACGAGCGCACTCGGGAGCTCAAGAACGCCCAGAGCGAACTGCTCGACGCCGCGCGCCAGGCCGGCATGGCCGAGATCGCGACCAACGTGCTGCACAACGTCGGCAACGTGCTCAACAGCGTGAACATCTCCTCCGACCTGATCTCGCGCAAACTGCGCAGCAGCAAGGCGCAGGGGCTGGGCAAGGCCATGCAACTGATCAACGAACACCCGGACGATCTAGGCCATTTCCTCAGCGAAGACCCCAAGGGCAAGCTGCTGCCCGGCTACCTCAATCAACTGGTCGGCGCCATCGCCCAGGAGCAGCAGGAGATGGTCGACGAACTGAACCAGATGAACAAAAGCGTCGATCACATCAAGGACATCGTCGCCACCCAGCAATCCTATGCCGGGGCCAACAGCATGACCGAGCCGCTGTACATCAACGAGCTGCTCGAAGACGCGCTGCGCATGAACGCCGGCGCCCTCACCCGGCACCACGTCACGGTGGTCAAGGAATACGCCGAAGTCCCCCAGGTGATGGGCGACAAACACCGTTTGCTGCTGATCCTGATCAACCTGATCAGCAACGCCAAGTACGCGATGTCCGACCTCAGCAACCGCCCGCGCACCATGACCCTGGGGGTAAAGATCGTCGACGACAGTTTTCTGGAAATCAGCGTCAGGGACGACGGCGAAGGCATCGCACCGGAAAACATGACGCGGATCTTTGCCCACGGTTTCACCACCCGCAAGGAAGGCCACGGCTTCGGCCTGCACAGCTGCGCGCTGGCGGCCATCGAGATGAACGGCCACCTCACCGCCCACAGCGACGGACCGGGGCTGGGCGCCTTGTTCACCCTGCAGATTCCGCTGATCACCGTTACGGAGAACGCATGAGCGAGCTGTCTAACCGCCGCATCCTGCTGATCGATGACATGCCGTCGATTCACGAGGACTTTCGCAAGATCCTCGCCCCGGCGCCGGCGCACTCGGCAAAACTGGACGAGATGGAAGCCGCCCTGTTCGGCGTGCCCGCCAAACCCCGGCAAGCACCTTTCGAGCTGGATTCGGCCTACGGTGGAGAGGAAGGCCTGGCCAAACTCAACCTGGCCCTGCAGGAGCAATGCCCGTATGCCCTGGCCTTCGTCGACATGCGCATGCCGGACGGTTGGGACGGAGCGCGCACCATCGAAGAACTCTGGAAGCAGGATCCGCAGTTGCAGGTGGTGGTCTGCACCGCCTATTCGGATTACTCCTGGGACGAACTGCTGGATCGTCTGCACGCCCATGACCGACTGCTGATCCTGAAAAAGCCCTTCGACAACATCGAAGTCCAGCAGATGGCCAACACCCTGCTGACCAAATGGCAGATGACCGAACGCGCGTCCCTGCAGATGCATCACCTGGAACATCTGGTGGATCAGCGCACCGCCCAGTTCCGGCAGGCCAGTGAAGCCTTGCAGCGGGAAATCGATGAGCGCAAACAGCTGGAAGGCCAACTGGTGCAGTCGGAAAAACTCGCCTCGCTGGGTCAACTGGCCGCCGGGGTGGCCCATGAAATCAACAACCCGATCGGCTTCATCTCCTCCAACCTCGGTACGCTCGACGGCTACTTCCAGCAACTGCTGGCGATGCTCGGCGCCTATCACACCGCCGGGCAGAACTTGCCCGCCGAAGCCGCCGCGCAGTTGCAGCAATTGCGCGAGCGTCTTGAACTGGACTATCTGCTGGAAGACATCCCGACGCTGATTCGCGAATCCAAGGAGGGCATTGGTCGGGTCGGACAGATCGTCCGGGATCTCAAGGATTTCTCCCGAGTCGACAGCCATCAGGAATGGCAGTGGGCCAATCTGCAACAAGGCATCGAATCGACCCTGAATATCGTCGCCGGCGAGCTCAAGTACAAGGCCGATGTGGTCAAGGAATATCAGGATCTGCCGGACATCGAATGCCTGCCCTCGCAAATCAATCAGGTCATCATGAACCTGGTGGTCAACGCGGCGCAGGCCATGGGCCCGGAGCGCGGCACCATCACCCTGCGCACCGGCGTGCAGGGCGAAACGGCAATCATCGAAGTGGCCGACACCGGTTCGGGCATCGCCCCCGAGACCTTGCAGAAAATCTTCGACCCGTTCTTCACCACCAAACCGGTGGGCCAGGGGACAGGCCTGGGCCTGTCCCTGTCGTATGGCATCGTGAAGAAACACGGCGGCGATATTTCCGTGCGCAGCACGTTGGGCGCCGGCACGACGTTCCGCGTGCAGTTGCCGTTGCGCCAGACCCGCCCGGCCGCCTGATGCCGGGTCAGGCAGCTTCCTGAAAATCCATCTCCGGCGGTTGTCGGCGGAAGCCACCCGTAAGCACCGCCAGGTACACCACGCCAATCGCCAGCCAGCTCAGGCCCAGATACACCGCCAGGTGATCGAGGCTGACCATCAGCCACAAGTCCGCCGCCAGGCCGATGAACGGGAAGATCAGGAACAGGATCAACTCGCGCAAGCCTTTTTTCTCGCCGCCGATCCAGTAGTGAAAAATCACCGACAGGTTGACCAGACTGAACGCCAGAAACGCGCCGAAGTTGATGAACGAGGTCGAGGTGGTCACGTCGAGTTTCAGCGCCAGCAAGGCCACCACCGCACACAGCAGGATGCTGTTGACCGGCGTGCCGAAGCGCTCGTGCAAGGTGCCGAAGAATGACTTGGGCAGCACACCGTCACGGCCCATCGCGAACAACAAACGCGAACCGCTGGCCTGCGCCGACAGACCCGAGGCGAACTGACCGACGATCAGGCCGATCAGGAAGATCGACACGAACAGATCACCGCCAATGTTGCGCGCAATCTCGTAGGCCGCCGAGTCGACGCTGTCGAACTGGAACGAAGGATGGGCGATCTGCACGAAGTACGAGACGCCGACGAAAATCAGCCCGCCGATCAGGGTGATCAACATGATTGCCCGAGGGATGGTGCGACGTGGATCGCGGGTTTCTTCGGTGAGGGTGCTGACCGCATCAAAACCGAGGAACGAATAGCAAGCGATGGCCGCGCCGCTCATGATCAGCGGCATTTGCATGTCGCCATTGAAGAACGGTTTGATCGACCACAGCGGCTGGCTGGCATCGCCGCCGACGTAATGCACGCACAGCCCGACGAAGGCGATCAGCACCAGGAACTGCACCAGCATCAGCAAGGCGTTGATGCCGTTGGCCAGCTTCAGGCCGATGATGTTGATCGCGCTGGTGATGCCGATGAACGCCAGCACCCAGATCCACTGCGGGATCGACGGGAAGGCCGACGCGAGGTACGCGGCGCCGATCAGCCAGATCGCCATCGGCAGAAACAGATAATCGAGCAGCACTGCCCAACCGGCGATGAAGCCGAGTTTCGGGCTGATGGCCTTGCGCACGTAGCTGTAGGCCGAGCCGGCCACCGGAAACGCGGCGGCCATGCGCCCGTAGCTCATGGCGGTGAAAAACATCGCCACCAGCGCCGCCAGATACGCGGCGGGCACCATGCCGGCGGTGGACTGGGCGAGGATGCCGAACGTGCCAAGGACAATGATCGGCGTCATGTAGGCGATGCCGAACAGCACCACCGACCCTAGTGAAAGGGTGCGTTGCAAACGAGCCATGGGCGACTTACTCCGGATTTTATTGGATTTATGGCAGAGGCCGAGTTCGGCGAATGTTTCGGGTGTTGCGTTGTTGTTCTTGGGTCAAACAGATGTGTTGTCTGGACGGGCCCCATCGCGAGCAAGCTCGCTCCAACAGTGACCGCGTTCCCCTGTGGGAGCGAGCTTGCTCGCGATGGCGCCAGCCGTGGCGCCACAGGATCAGGATCAGCGCGAGGGGATCAGCAGCTCACGTACTCCGCAGGCGTGTTCAACCACCTCCCCCGGCAACCTCAACCGCTGATCATCCAGATACCGATAATCCTTGCGCGCCAGCTCCAGCTGGCCGAAATCCAGCTCGACACTGAACCGCCCTTCCTCACGCCCGGCTTCGAACAGCAGCGTGCCCAGCGGATCCACCAGCGCACTGCCGCCGGCAAACATCAACCCGTCATCCCCGGCTTCCACACGGTTGACCATCAGCGCAAACGCCTGGTTTTCCTGGGCCCGGGCCATGATCGCGGTGCGGTGGGTCGGGCCGTAGGGGTCCATGTTGCCGTTGGTCACGATCAGCAATTCGGCGCCCAGTTGCGCCAGGGCACGGGCCGACTCCGGGAACTCGATGTCGTAGCAGATCAGCAGACCGACCCGCACGCCGTTCCACAGGCACGTGGCGTAACGGTCGCCGGCCTCGAACACACCGCGATCAGAGGCCCAGAGGTGGGTCTTGCGGTATTTCAGGGCAATGCCTTCGGGAGTAATCAGCAGCGTGGTGTTGTAGTAGCGGCCGTTGTCGTTTTCGGCCATGCCGATCACCACGGCAATGTTGCGCTCACGGGCGGCAGCCTGCACGGTGCTGACGCTCGGGCCGTCCAGCGGTTCGGCGATCTGCGCCACGGTGTCGGCGGTCGGAAAGCCCATCAGGTGGGTCTCGGGGAACACGATCAATTGCGTGTCGGCGGCGCAGGCCGCCATCGCCGCGAGGGCGCGTTCGAGGTTGTACGCCGTGTCTTTGTCACGGCCCGCCAACTGGGCGAGTTCGACTTTCATGGGTAGTCCTTGTTATGAGCGCCGGGCGCCGAAAGATTGCCCGGCGGCTGTCTGTGGGCCAGTATGCTTCGCATTCGACCGGCCCGGGAATTACGCGGCCGGGGTAACCCGATAGGGGTAGAGGCATGACTCTTTCGTTTGACGACATCACCTGGCACCGCGCCGTGGGGCAGTTGATCGACGCCCTCGACAAGCCGAATTTCTGGGCGCAACTGGTGCGCCTGCTCGACCAGTACGTGCCGTTCGATAGCTGGGTGGCGCTGCTGTTCAGCGCCGACCGCCACCCGCAGGTGTTCGCCGAATGCCCCGGTGCCGACGGCAGTCCCGACCAATTGTTTCAGGACTACTTGCGCGGTCTGTACCTGCTCGACCCGTTCTACATCGCCTGCCGCGAGCAATCGCGCACCGGGTTGTATCGCCTGTCGGAGGTCGCACCGGAGCACTTCGAACTGACCGAGTATTACCAGCGATACTTTCGTCTGAATGTGGTGGCCGACGAAATCCAGTTCAATTGCCAGCTCGAGGGCGACCGCACGCTGTGTCTGTCACTGGGCAGCCAGCAACGCTTCACCGGCGAGCAGATTGCCCTGCTGTCGCTGATCCAGCCGTGGGTGCTCGGCCTGTTGCGCCAGCGCCTGCCCTATGAAATCAACGAAACCGTGGCCCTCGCCCCGGCGCCTGCGCAACCGGACTGGCGGGTACAGCTCGAAGCGTCGGTGCAGCAGCTCAAGGGCGCGCAACTGACCGCCCGGGAACTGGACGTCGGGCGCCTGATGCTCAGCGGTTGCTCCAGTAAAGAAATCGCCCGTAAGCTGGAAATCTCTGTTGAAACCGTGAAAGTCCATAAGAAACACATGTACAGCAAGCTGGGGATCAAATCCCAGTCGGAGCTGTTTTCGATCTTTCTGCAGGCGCAGAACGCCTGACTGCCGCAAAAAAACCGTCCGAACCAAGGAAACCGTATGAGCCTGTCACTCCTGAGCCGCTACGCCTTCTTTGCCGTCTGCGTGATGTTCACCCTCGCCAGCCTGCCCTTTCTCGAACACGACTGGCTGTGGCCGATCACCGCGGTCACCGGCGTATTGAGCCTGATCGGTCTGTTCGACCTGATGCAGAGCCCGCACGCGGTGCGCCGCAACTATCCGATCCTGGGCAACATCCGTTATCTGGTCGAGGGCATCCGCCCGGAAATCCGCCAGTACCTGCTGGAATCCGACAGCGACGCCCTGCCCTTCTCCCGCGCCCAGCGTTCGCTGGTGTACTCGCGGGCCAAGAATGAAACCGCCGACAAACCGTTCGGCACCCTGATCGACGTCTATCAATCCGGTTTCGAATTCATCGGCCACTCGATGCGCCCGGCGCCGTTGAGCGACCCGAGCAGTTTCCGCGTCACCGTCGGCGGCCCGCAGTGCACCCAGCCGTACTCGGCGTCAGTGTTCAACATCTCGGCCATGAGTTTTGGCTCGCTCAGCGCCAACGCGATCCGCGCGCTGAACCAGGGCGCCAAACTCGGCAACTTCGCCCACGACACCGGCGAAGGCAGCATCAGCCCCTATCACCGCGAACACGGTGGCGACCTGACCTGGGAACTGGGCAGCGGCTATTTCGGCTGCCGTACCAGCGACGGCCGCTTCGACCCGGAACGCTTCGCCGCCCAGGCGCAGACCCCGCAAGTGCGGATGATCGAAATCAAAATGAGCCAGGGCGCCAAACCCGGCCACGGCGGGATCCTGCCCAAGCACAAGGTCACCCAGGAAATCGCCGATACCCGTGGAATTCTGATGGGTGAAGACTGCATTTCACCGTCGCGCCACAGCGCGTTCTCCACGCCGATCGAAATGATGCATTTCATCCAGCAACTGCGTGAACTGTCCGGCGGCAAACCGGTGGGCTTCAAGTTCTGCCTCGGCCATCCATGGGAGTTCATGGGCATCGCCAAGGCCATGCTGGAAACCGGCATCCTGCCGGACTTCATCGTGGTCGACGGCAAGGAAGGCGGCACCGGCGCCGCGCCGGTGGAGTTCACCGACCACATCGGCGTGCCGATGCGCGAGGGCCTGTTGTTCGTGCACAACACCCTGGTCGGTCTGAATCTGCGCGACAAGATCAAACTCGGCGCCAGCGGCAAGATCGTCAGCGCCTTCGACATCGCCAGCGTGCTGGCCATCGGCGCCGACTGGGCCAACTCGGCGCGCGGCTTCATGTTCGCCATCGGCTGCATCCAGTCGCAAAGCTGCCACACCAACAAATGCCCGACCGGCGTCGCCACTCAGGACACCCTGCGCCAGCGTGCGCTGGTGGTGCCGGACAAGGCCCAGCGGGTCTACAACTTCCACCGCAATACGCTCAAGGCCCTGGCGGAAATGCTCGCCGCCGCCGGCCTCGATCACCCGTCGCAACTGTCGGCCAAGCATCTGGTGCGGCGCATGTCGGCCACCGAAATCAAACTGTTCTCGCAGCTGCATGTGTTCCTGAAACCGGGTGAGTTGCTCACCGGGGAAGTGAACGGCGAGTTCTATTCGCGGATGTGGCAGATGGCTAGGGCGGACAGTTTTGAGCCGCAGGAGATCGCGGCCGCCTAGCAGTAACGCTCAGGGCATAGCACCTCGGATACTCACCAACTCAAGAGCCGACCATGGGGCGGCTCTTTCATGACGATGAAACCGTAATCGCCGGTCAGATAGATGCGGTAATAGAGGCGATCCACCAAGGCTGGAAACCCCTGATAGCCGACGCGGGTGGCATTGCGCCGTTCGCGCTCTGCAACCACGTTGGTGATGCCGGCCGACGGCAGGTTTTCGGCGAGCATGAAGTAGTCGATGTTCAACAGATAGCGCAGCACCGGTAGCTGTTTGAAGGTGCCCTCCGCACCCGCCAGCCAACGGTCGGAGTAAGTGACCGACAGGTAAATACGTTTGGCTTCGCGCAGTTCGCGATGAGAGGAAATGTCCTGACTGAGGCTGAACAGGGCGCTATTGGCAAAGGTTTTTTCCATCATCAGCACCCGCCCGTAAGCGAAGGACAGCGACAAGGTTGCCAGAAGCGGAATTGCCAACAACAGGGGCAATCGCGAGTGCAGCGACGTCAATCCGACATAGGCCAGATAGAACAGCAACATCAGCAGCACGCCGAACCCCATCAGGGTGCGCGCGCCTTCATTGAAGTCGCGAAACAGCAGCGTCATGCCCGGCACCAGCAGCACAATCAGCGGCATTGCCAGCAGGCAGCTGAAGCTCAGCAGCAAGCCCTTGGCGCGCGACAGGTGGCGCTCGCGAATCTGCCGCCCCAACTGCACGGCGCCGATCACAGCACACAGCACCAGCGCAATAAAAACCGCCGTGTAACCGCCGTGAAACAGCAGCGCTACCTTCTCCATCACCCGAGCGATATTGATGCCGATCTGCAGCAACGGATCAGCGCTTGCCTTCAGCAATTGCGTGCGTCCGTGGTCAGTGAACGGATAGGCCGTGACGCTGTAAATCAACACTGCCAGCAGCAGTTGCGCCAGCCGCCAGCCTGACTGGTGCCAGAGCTCCGACCACGGTACTCGCCGATGGACATTGCGCAGCAATTCCAGGCAGCACAGACCGAGAAACACATTGAGACTGATCTGATACAGCCCGATCGCCAGCGCCAGCAACGCCGACGGCACCAGCCATCGCTGAATGCGTGAAGCGCCGCAAAAAGTGATCGCGTAAATCACCGCGACCAGACTCAGTGCCATGCCGGCCCCGTCGTATTGATAGGACAGGTTCTGCAACAGGAACGGGTTGTACCAGAGCGGCAAGGGCACCAGGCAACAGGCCACCGTCGGTTCGGGAAAATAGTGGAAGGTCAGCCGGGTCAGAGCGAACGACATCGCTACGGTGGCGAGCAACAGCGGCAATGGAAAAATGTTCGGTGCAGCGCCGGTAAAGGTCAGCGCCTGATACAGCCAGTCCATGAACAACCGCCCCTGCCCGGCCCAGGCGTTGCCGGCTGCCAGCGTGCGCCAGTTGTCATCGATGTAGGGGAAGTCAGCGAGGATCAGCGGCAGGATGTACAGCATTGTGGCAAGCAGGAAGAACAGCACGACCTGACGGCGGCCGAGTTCTCGTACGAGAAAATCGCTGATCCTCATACTGCGCCTCTGTTCACGGCTGCGCTGGAAACGAAGTAGATAAACCTTCGAACATGACTCTGAATCAGAAGTCGTTTTTTGCGCTGATTTCAGACCAGCGGCATCAACTCACACCCATGAAAAAGCCCCGGACTTTCGACCGGGGCTTTCAGGTTTCAGCGACAACGAATTACGAAGCCGAACGCATCGCGCCCTGTACCGAATCCTTCGGTTGCAGCTTGAACACGTAGAACAACACGGTCAGCAGCACCAGGAACGCCGGGCCGACATACAGCGCCACGCGAGTATCCGGGAAGTACGCCATCAGGCCGACCACCAGCACCAGGAACGCCAGCGCCAGATACGAGCTGACCGGGAACAGCCACATCTTGTACTTCAGGCCCGCCCGTTCGCTGGCGCTCAGGCCTTTGCGGAATTTCAGCTGGGCCAGCAGGATCATCACCCAGGTCCAGATCGCGCCGAAGGTGGCGATGGACGTCACCCAGACGAAGACTTTTTCCGGTACCAGATAGTTGAGCAGCACGCCCAGCAGCAGCGCGAAGATCGACAGCAGCAACGCCCGACGCGGTACGCCGTTGCTCGAGGTGCGAGCGAAACCGGCCGGCGCCTGGCCGTTTTGCGCCAGGCTGTAGAGCATGCGACCGGTGCTGAAGATGCCGCCGTTGCACGACGACAGCGCTGCAGTGATCACCACGAAGTTGATGATGCCGGCGGCGGTCTTGATGCCCAGACGCTCAAAGGTCATCACGAACGGACTGCCCTGGGTGCCGATTTCGTTCCACGGGTAGATCGACAGGATCACGAACAGCGCGCCGACGTAGAACAGCAGGATCCGCCAGAACACCGAGCCGATTGCATTGGGGATGGTCTTCTGCGGGTTCTTCGCTTCACCGGCGGTCAGGCCGATCATCTCCACGCCCAGATAGGCGAACATCACCATTTGCAGGGACATCAGCACGCCCGTCACACCGTTGGGCATGAAGCCGCCGTGGGCCCACAGGTTGGAAATCCCCAGTGCCACACCGTCGTTGCCGAAACCGAAGGCGATGATGCCAATGCCGCCGAGCACCATGGCGATGATGGTGACGATCTTGATCAGGGCGAACCAGAACTCGAACTCACCGAAGGCTTTCACCGCGATCAGGTTGATCGAGCCCATGCTGACCAGCGCCGCCAGCGCCCAGATCCAGCGCGGGACATCGGGGAACCAGATGCCCATGTACACCGCCACCGCCGTGATTTCGGCGACGCAGGTCACCAGCCACAGGAACCAGTAGTTCCAGCCGGTGAGAAAGCCCGCCAGCGGGCCGAGATAATCCTGTGCGTAACGGCTGAAGGAGCCGGCGACCGGGTTGTGTACGGCCATTTCGCCGAGGGCGCGCATGATCACCAGGATCGCCAGACCGCCGATGATGTAAGACAGCATGATCGCCGGGCCGGCCATTTCGATGGCCTTGGCCGAACCGAGAAACAGACCGACACCGATGCAGGCGCCGAGCGCCATCAGGCGAATATGCCGTTCACCGAGTTCGCGTTTGAGCGGACCGCCTTGAGCGGTTTCGCCATGGGGCGGGTGATTGCCGACTGGCATGGGGGACTTCCTCGTCTTGTTATTGGATGTGACCACCGAGTGTTCAAGCGTCGGCCGATAAGCCTGCGCCTGGGTAAATACCGGCCCTGCTTCGTGGGCAGAACCGTCCCGCAGAAGCAACCTGCGGGATCAGCGGGGCGTGCAGTATAAAAAGCTTGCGACAGGTTTTTTCACTCTATAAGGCATCTGATTCAGACGTAAACCTCGTCAATTAACAGGTTTACGAGACAAACCATCCTGCATTTCGAGGATTATTCACCGCGCAAATGGGCGCCGAGTATTGCACAGCAATGGTGCAACGTCACAGGCCGGCCGGTGCGACAGACCTTTCGATGGTCGTCACTGGCCGGGTCTCGACCCTCCAGACTTTCGTCCGGCCAAAGACTCGAGCCAGCGTATCGGGACGGGAAAACCAGCCCGGTTGCGCCATCGAATAGCGGGCAATGGCGGTCGCCCCCTGATTGGATTGATAGTGCAGTTTCCAGACGCGAGCCGTTCGGTCGTACCTCATGAAGGCGAAGCCCGTCAGGATCGAGTCGGGATTGCCGTTCTGGTCCAGACGGAGTCCGTAGTCCGGATACTCCATGGCGACACTCAGTCCCCATCCATGCTCTTCCCGGGCCAGATCGTTGTATTGGGCAGCTTCCTTGCCGCCCTCGACATGCCGGACCCGAAGCAGGTTTTCATCCATCTGATCCACCACCAGGGAGCAACCGCTGAAACCGGGTGTGAAGACATGATCCGGTTGCGCCCATCCAGGGTGAACGGGGATATCGACGTAACCTCCCTGCGGCGACCAGTATGCGGAAATCGCGTTCGTACGCTCAGGGAGATCACCCGCCTCAAGATCGAGGACTTTGAGTGCATTGAACTCCCCTTCCACGGCACCTGAATACTTCATGCGCTGCATGGTAAACAGGAAGCTGCCCCCGCCTTTTCGCATGTCGAGTTGCGACGCAGTCCCCTTCGACAATCCCCCCGTGATTTCTTCCATCAGATCGGTTGCAATGGGCAGTCGACCCAACTCGGGCATCTCAAGCGCCTGATGAATGCTGGTCGGTTCGATGGAATAGGGAAGCTGATGCATCTCCCCCCAATCAAACGGCAGGTGCCTCACGTCGGCGCTGGAAACCACTTCGATTTCCGGCTCCCACAAACCATTGGGCAGTCGCTTGCGCAAGAAGGAAGGACCGTCAGCCAGTGAACTGTCAGACCTGGCGCCCCCTCTCAATGACAGAGGCTGCCATCGGTCGGGCGCTACTTCCCGCAGGCGCAGCTCCGTCGCCCGATTGCTCTGCGGATCGACAATGTTGACGTCCACGATCTCGGCATTGAGATTGAACGCATCACGAATCTGATACACCGCCACAACCCCACTGTCGTCGATATTGCGGATGTAACACCATTGTCCGTCGACACTGCGGTAAATGCCTTTACTCGGTTGAAGGCCCAGAATCAGTGACTCCTCGACTGCATATCGGGCATTGAATCGATTATCGATGCCCGACGCCGCAGCGGGATGTGCGGCAGCGACATCCAGCGAAGCCGCTTCGCCTGTTACAAGCGGACCGTAAACGAATGCGTCAGATGCGGATTCGGGCGATAGCACCGGTACGGGCCGATGCGGACTGTGGCTCCAGCCGTTCATGTTTTCAGTAAGGAAAGGTTGATACGCGCTGGCATTGCGGGGGTGGATGATACGCCAGGTGTTGGTTGCTGGATCGAAACGTTTTTCATAAACGTGCCCCTCGACACGCACATACAGTTTGTTCGCGACAAGAAACTGGTCGCGAACATTGGGCTCGATATCGGCGAGCGACACGTTGCTCCGGTACTCCGTCAGGTCTGGTTTCCACAAACGTTTCTGTCCGCTCTCAAGTTTGATCGGCAAGAACTCCGTGCGGCCTCCCGATGCAATGCTCCCTGTCAACGCGCCCCCAGCCGCCGCAATCGCCACATTCTCCAGAACCCCGTTGATCAGCCGCCAGCCATTTTCCCGGTCGCCGAGACTCAAATCCTCAAGCCCCTCCAAAACATCATCCATCAGCTGGATCGCCGTGACGCCGAGCATCAGAACTCCGACTGCGGGTACCGTGAAGGACAGCAGGTTCAACGCCATCAAACCAATGTCCAGGAGTTGTGCAAACCAGGCACGGCGCCCGCGAGCATCAGCGTCAGCGGTAGGCACAGCGGCACTGCGTGCATCAGCCAGTAATCGATGCCTGAAGCGTCTGAAAGACACCTGCCAGATGTCGAGGCTCGTATCCCAGCGATCGCCTGAAGGGCTCACTATCAGCTCCTGCAGGAGAAAGTCCGGCGCCTTTTTTTGACGACGGGTTCTCGGATCGTTCGCAGTGACGAGTTCGGTAAAGCTGGAAAAAAACTTCGGCCGGTCTTTATGTTTTACGAAGCGACTAAAAAACACCTGATAGTCGGTCGGTGCTTGCGGGTCGGCCTTTTCATCCTGGGGCTTGCGCACAAACTGGCTGACAAGTTGAGTCTTGAGTGCCGTCAACTTCGGATAAAGTTTCAGCGGATGATCGGGATCATCCGGAATCCAGGCGATCAAGTCGTTTGGCCAGAATCCATCAACTGTTGGCAGCAATTTATCGAGAACGCTATCGTCTTCCGGATCGGCAATCTCGAAAATCGCGCAACCGTGCAATGGCATATTCATGAAGCTCATGCCGCGATACCAGAGCGACTTGCCGTCAACCTTCACATCTTTTTTGCCGTTAGCCACTTCAAGCAGGGCCCGATGATGTCTGGCCTCAATATCGCCCTTGAGCACAGCAACATGACTTGACGCTTTCAACGAAGCGCTCTGATAAGCAGTGAAGGCATCACTCAGCGCTTTAAGACCCGTCGCATCATCCAGCTTCAGTGCTTGCCGGATATGGGCCTGATAAAGCCGGCCGACATCCAGCTCTCGACACAATTCGATGAAACGAAGCGCACTGATCCTCCTATCGGTCGGTTGATCGCCTTCCCAGCCGATACGGGAAAATGACCTGAAGTCCGTTTCTGCTTCATCGAAGTTATGAAGGGCAGCTTGCAAAAACGTATAACGTTCAGTCGGCGGACGCGAAGGGGATATCGAAGAAGGAGAGAAAGCCAGCCACAAGCTTTGCACCTCGATATCAGATCCCGTCTCGCCCTTCAGCTTCGCCCTGAGCAGTGGCTCGGCGAACGCCTCCGGGGACTTGACCTGGTCCATCAGGGCACTGAAAGCAGTATGCGCGGCCACGCTTTCCTCTATGGCCCTGCGTGCCTCCGCCAGTTGTTGAGGCGACGCGCTTGTCAGCCAATCAGGTCTCGACGGCGTAATCTTTTTCAACATCTCAAGATTGGACTTCGACATATTAACAAGTGCAGGTGGAGTTGCTGCCAGCACCACCTCGGAATACTCATCGTTTAAACTTTCAAGATTATTAACTACTGCAGGCGCGAAGCGTGCAAAAGACCGGAAGTACGTACCCACGATGCAACTCCAAATCAAGAAATGAGACTTTAATAAACATCACTCAACTTGAATTTGACACTTGAAAAAAACATCAACCAATTGCAAATCCAGACAACTTTTTTCAGATTGGCGAGCGTCAGTCAGAAGCTTTTTGCTCACCTTGTTATGTTTCCCGATACAGGCGCGACGATACCTGTGCGCTTCGGATCCTCACCGCCCCGTCGCTCGGTCCTGTCACCGCTCGATGACCTTCACAATTTTTTCACCGACGCCAACCAGCGACTAAGCTTCAGTCAAGTCCGATCAATCTGCGTGAATGGATCAATCGACTATGGGCGCTTTGTGGCAAACCGATTCGAGTGAAAAAGTGGTTCCGACTGAACGTGTGGATGAAGCGCCTGTACCTGAGAAACCCCGTCGCAACCGGCATGGGTGGAAGGCTTTCTGGCTCCTGTTGGTGATCATCGCGATTGTCGTGGGCCTGGCCGCGATGAAGGAAATGCGCACCTCGCGTTTTCAGTCCCGCGAGGTCAGCCAGTACGCCGCCAAACTCAAGTACGAATTGCAACCGGGGCCCAGCGAAGCGATCCGCTATCCGGGCAACGGGCCGTTCGATCTGCGTCTGGGCTACAGCTCGCTGGACGAGTTCCTGCCGCGGCTGATCAAGCGCAACTACGTGATCACCGAGCAGACGCGCTTCTCCCCGGCCCTGCTCAACTACACCGACAAGGGCCTGTTCGTGCCCTATTCCGAAAAGATCCAGGCCGGGCTGTCGATCACCGATTGCCGCGCCGCGCCGCTGTATCAGTACAACTATCCGCAGCAGCTGTACGCGAGTTTCGATTCGATCCCGCCGGTGGTGGTCAACAGCCTGCTGTTCATCGAAAACCGTTTTCTACTTGATCCAAAACAACCGATGGCCAACCCGGCGGTGGACTGGCCGCGCTTCGGCATGGCCGCGTGGTCGCAAGTTGCCAAGCTGCTGCACTTGCCGGGGCAGTCGGCCGGTGGCAGTACCCTGGCCACGCAACTGGAGAAATACCGCCATTCACCCGATGGCCTGACGGTGTCCGGCGCGGAGAAAATCCGCCAGATGATTTCCGCCAGCGTGCGCGCCTATCAGGGTGGCCCGGACACCTTGCCGGCGCGGCAGAACATCGTTCGCGATTATCTCAACAGCGTGCCGCTGTCGGCGGTGCCGGGGCATGGTGAGGTACATGGCATGGCCGAGGGCCTGCGGGTCTGGTATGGCGCCGATTTCAACGAGGCCAACCGAACACTCGCCAGTACCGCCACCGATCCGAAATCCATGGCGGACAAGGGCCTGGCCCTGCGCGAGATGCTCTCGCTGATGATCGCCCAGCGCCGCCCTTCGCATTACCTGACCAAGGGTCGTGAAGAACTGGTCGAACTGACCAACAGCCACTTGCGCCTGCTCAAGCAGAACGGCGTGATCGACGCTGCCCTGGCCGATGCCGCGCTGGCCAGCACCATCAGCTACCGCGACTGGCAGACCCAGCCGACGATTCAGCCGATCGAAACCAACAAGGGCATCAGTGTCGCCCGCAGCCGGCTGGCGTCGATGCTCAACCGTCCGCTGTACGACCTTGACCGCCTCGACTTGTCCGCTACCAGCACCCTGCAAGGCGAGCTGCAAACCCAGGCCACTGCATACCTGAAACGACTGGCCGACCCGGCCTATGCCGCTGAAATCGGCCTGATGGGCGAACGCCTCCTGACGCCCACCAGCACCACTCAGGTGCGCTACAGCTTCACATTGTTCGAGCTGACCCCGGACGGTTCACGCGTGCGGGTGCAGACCGACAGCACTGATCAGCCGTTCGACATCAATGAGGGCAGCAAACTGGAACTGGGCTCCACCGCCAAGATGCGGGTGCTCACCACCTACCTGCAAATCATCGCGGAGCTGCATGACAAGTACGGCGCCATGAGCGTGCCGGAACTGAAGAAAGTCGAGGTACCGGATCAGGATCGCCTGAGCCAGTGGGTGATCGACTACCTGATCCAGAACAAGGATCACGACCTGTCGAAGATGCTCTCCTCCGCCCTCGACCGCAAATACTCGGCCAGTCCTGGCGAGGCGTTTTTCACCGGTGGCGGCCTGCATGTGTTCCATAACTTTCGCAAGGAAGACAACGGTCGCCTGCCGACGCTGCGCGATGCCCTGCGCGAATCGATCAACCTGCCGTTCATTCGCCTGATGCGCGATCTGGTGCGCTACACCACCTACTCAGGTCCCAACAACAGCGCCGAACTGCTCAAGGACGACCGCGACCCAAGACGTCAGGAATACCTCGCCTCGTTTGCCGACCGAGAGGGCACCTCGTTCCTGCTCAAGTTCTGGAAAAAGTACCGGAACAAGGACACCCAGGCCCGGCTCGACACCTTCCTCGACAGCATGCGCCCGACCCCGATCCGCATGGCCGCCGTGCACCGTTACCTGCTGCCCAACGCCAGCCAGGAAGACTTCAACACCTTTGTGCGCTCGCACCTCAAGGGCGTCAAAATCACCGAAAAACTCACCGACGAACGCCTGGAACGGCTGTATCTGGCCTACGGTCCCGGCACCTACGACCTACCGGATCAGGGCTTCATCGCCAAGGTTCACCCGCTGGACCTGTGGATGATCGGCTACCTGCTCAACCACCCCGACGCGACCTTCAAGGACATCGTCAAGGCCAGCCAGTTCGAGCGTCAGGAAGTCTACAGCTGGCTGTTCAAGAGCAGGCACAAGGGTGCCCGTGACAGTCGCATCCGCACGATGCTGGAGATCGAGGCGTTCCTCGAGATCCATCAGCGCTGGCAGAAAGTCGGCTATCCGTTCGATCACCTGGTGCCGTCGCTGGCCACCGCCATCGGCAGCTCCGGCGACCGCCCCGCGGCGTTGGCCGAACTGATCGGCACCATCCTCAACGACGGTGTGCGCATGCCGACCCTGCGCATCGACAGTCTGCACTTTGCCGCCGGCACGCCTTACGAAACGAAACTGGTCAATGATCCTCACGTCGGCAAACGGGTGATGCCGTCCGAAGTGGCCACGGCGATGCGTGAAGCGCTGTCGCAGGTGGTGGACTCGGGAACGGCCAAACGTGTTTCCGGCAGTTTCAAACTGGCTGATGGAACACCGCTGACCATGGGTGGAAAAACCGGTACCGGTGACAACCGGATCGAGGCCATCGGCTCCGGCGGGCGAATTCTCAGCTCGAAATCGATCAACCGCACGGCGACCTTCGTGTTCTACATCGGCGACCACCATTTCGGCACGCTCACCGCGTTCGTGCCGGGGCGTTCGGCGGAGAACTTCAAGTTCACCTCGGCCTTGCCGGTACAGGTCCTCAAGGGCATGGCGCCGATTCTGATGCCTTACCTGCAACCGGGCAGCGACTCACAGTGCCGTGCCACGCAGACAACGACCGTGGCCCTGGCTTCAGATTGAACCGATAGTGGGCGGTAGTTATGTGTTTTATACATATCAATATTCAATGATTAACGTATCAACCCGACACGGAGACAACAGGCATTTAAACTAATTAATCGAGACATTGAACGTTAGGCTGAGAATTCATTACTTGTTCAAGGCCTGCACAATGACAGCAACATCCACATATAAAGGGCAACATTACGATTTAATTAAATCGCGCATCGATCCGGTATTCCGCGATATGCAGTTGCACCGTGCCCGAACGCTGAGAAAGACATCGTTCAACCGTGAGCCCTGGATGATGACGGCGCCGGCAACCGAGCTGGAACGCCTGTCAGCCGACAACCGTCGCGCCTGGGGTGCGCAGAACCGCATTGATCGACTGCTCGGGCGCCTGCAGGACGTTTATGCATTTGCCGAGCCTTTGCTGAAGAAGAAGTTGCTCGAACAGTTCAATATCGAAGTCGATGTGAGAAATACATACGTCAGACTCTACGCGGCGGCGACAACCCCCTGGTACGTGATTGATATCACGGAAGCGTCACGGGCCCGCACCGTTTCAATGCTCGATGCCGCACTGCACAACTTCGCGCACGGTGAAACCTATCAACACTACTCAACATTCATTATCAAAACCGATGCGGCCCGCGACTTGTTCGACGTCTCGCCGATTGGCAAAACAATCAGCATCAGCCAGTTTCAGACGCTGTGCCGGGAACTGGACATCGGGGCCCGGTACAGGGCACATCTCGAAACATTCCTGCTGAACAAGGAGCCAGTCGCCGAGACCTATCTGCGCACACGGGTCGAGCAAAGTCAGCAAGCTGCGCTGAAGGCTGCCGCCCGCATGGCGCAGATCAAAAAGGACATTGGCCCCGATGCCTACGTATTGATTCGCGAGCTGTTGCTGGGCCGGCAGAATCTGGTACTGGACGGTCAGGCCATGTGCGTCTGCGATCTGGGCCTGATGGACCTGACCTTGACGGGGATCTTGATCATTCGCCCCGACCCGGCACAGGCACAACACTCTCGGAAAATGATTGCCTACGTGCCGCACGACCCCGACCACCCGCTCAAGGAATATGCCTCCACACTGGCGTTCATGGACGAGCTGACACGCCAGTTACGGGCAAACAGAACGCTGCCGTCTTCCGGTATCAGCTATCGCCAGTTTTTCAGCCAGTTTGTTGATCAGGAACAGCGCGGGCACTTTTTCGCCGGGCTCGAGCAGCGCCTGACGTATGTCAAGTGGTACGCCAGGGAACCGGGGGATCCGCGACCGTCCTGGCGGGAAACTCCGGTCGAGAAACCTCAGCTGCAATTCAGCGCACCGCCGATCACAGCCCCCCTGTGGAAGTATCTGTACCAGCAACGACTCAATAAAATTCTCAACGACGCGCGCGGTCTCGCAGTATCGACCGCCGATGCCGACAGCCAGGCGCGCTGGGCCTGGTGGGAGAACTTCAAGAAGATCGCCTCGGACATCTTCAATGCCGCGCTACTGGTGATGACGCCCTTTGTTCCGGGACTGGGCGAACTGATGATGGCCTATACCGCTTATCAGATAGTCAACGACGCCGTCGAGAGCGTGGTGGACATGATCCAGGGGCATTGGGTCGAGGCGGCAGAATATGTGGTGGGAGTCCTGACCGATGTCCTGCAACTGGAAATCTTTGCCGCCGGTTCCGAAACCGGTCACGCATTGGGGCTCAAACCGTCACTCTTGGTCGAGGGGATGAAACCGGTACAGTCGTTCGACGGCAAAACCCGTCTCTGGCACCCGGACCTCAGACCTTACGAACAACCGCAGCTGGCGCCACCGAAGACATCACGCCCCGATGCACTGGGGCTGCACAGGCATGCCGGCAAGATTGTTTTGCCACTCGAGGGCAAGCACTACGAAGTGCAGCGCGACCCGCGCAGCGGACTTCATCGGATTCGCCACCCGACACGCCCAAACGCCTATTCGCCCGAGCTGCGCCATAACGGTCAGGGAGCCTGGGTCCATGAGGGCGAAAAACCGCAAGACTGGCACGGGCCCAGGCTCATGCAACGCCTTGGTCATAGCGTCGATGGCTATACCACCGCCGAACAGGATCACCTGCGCAATATCAGCGGGACGCCGGAAGCTTCGCTGCGCCGCATGCACGTCGAAAATGCCGCTCCCCCGCCCCTGTTGACCGACACGCTCACACGCTTCAACACCTGGAATGAGGCCAAAAACGTGGGTCGGCTGATCCGCTCGGGGCAGCCGCTGGACCCGGCCTCGTACTGGTTTGAACGAATGGTGCCGGACATGCCCGGCTGGCCGGCCGACAAAGCCCTGAAGGTTTATGAAAATGCCGATCTGAGCGGTAGTTATCGACAGTACGGCAACCGGCAAGCCACGGACCGGCAGACGCTCGGCATCAGCCTGGCCGACATGATGGCCGGCAAGCTCCCGGAGCGGCTCGTGAATTTTCTGGACGATGCCGATATGAAGACCTTGCTCGGCAACCAGTATCCGAAAAACCAGCGGGCACAGGTCTTGCGCAACCAACTGGCGGATATCGTGGAAACCCGCACGCCGGACATCTTCCAGTACCAGTACCGACTCAAGGATCACAACAGCGATGCCCGGGTTCAACTGCTGCAGCAGCAGTATCCGCAACTGCCTTCCAGGGTCGCTGAAACCCTGCTGACAAGAGCGACTCCCGATGAACAGCAGGTCATGCTCGAGGAGCGACGCATCCCGCTGCGCCTTAAGGACCAGGCCCGGGAAAGCGCTTTTGAGATCAGCGCTGCGCGCGCGGCTGAAGGCTTGCATGAGCCGGCACTGAGCGGGGTCGACACCGAACGCCTGACCCTCAATGCCCTGAAGTTTCATACCGACACGTTTGCCGATTTACGCATGGATGTGCGCGAAGGCACTTACGACGGTCCGCTACGCTGCAGCGCAGGCAGTACAGAGGCCACGACCCGACGTGTGTTGATCAGGGACGAACATGGCCAATATGAAGTGCGCGACGGCACGAACAATAAACTGCACGAGGCCGGCGACTTGTATGAGGCCATCCTGCTGGCGCTGCCTGCTGACAAGCGCGCGGCCCTGGGCTATCGCACCGGGCAGGGAGAAATGTTCAGGCAATGGGTGATGGCCAAAACCCAGGCGCCCGCCGAGCGCAGGACATTACTCGCCCGGCCCCCGATCCGCCCGGTCGTACCACTGGAAACCGAGTTGCTGCTGCGCGGAGGGGGACTGTCCAGAGATGCCCGGACCGTGGAAGAAAAAGTCAGGAACCTCTATCCGCATTTCAACGAAAACGAAGTAGCGGCTTTCAGCCGATCGCTGCATGCCAATGGCGATCCTCATGCGCATATCGATCGGCTTGAACGCGAGCTCAAGACGTTGAAGCAGGAACTCGAACAGTGGCGACAACGCTACCTTAGCAATTGGGATCCCGATGCCGCCGATACCAACCTGCCTCAAGGCTACTGGGACTATCATCGCAAGGGCGGACGCTTCATCGCCGACCGGCTGCTGGAGTGTTTCGAAAGAAAGTCCGAAGTGTTCGGCGAGCGCTCCACGAGCCTGGAGAGCGGCTATGCGCTGGATCTGTCCAAGGAGTTTCTCGCCCATGATCTTGAACGTTGGTGGCGGGAGATGCCGAGCGAGCTCAAGCCCTGGCTCGAACAGGTCACGACCCTGAACCTGGATGGCTCACGGTTCTCCCCGGCACCGAACGGTCTGCTCAAGGACTTTCATCATCTGCGTCAGTTCAGCGCCAGAGGCTGTGGATTGCCCGCACTCCCTGAAAGCGTCGGCAAGATGCGGCTGCTCGAGACACTGCGCCTGAACGACAATCAGATCCGGTTGACGCCTCCCGCCCTCGAGCAACTGCGTAATCTGACACGCCTTGAAACCCTCAGGCTGGATGACAACCCTCTGGGCACGCCGCCGAATATCGAGCGGATGCCCAGACTCAAGGTGTTGAGCCTGGTGAACGCCCATATCGACGCCTGGCCCGAGGGTTTGTTTGCGAAGGCCCGGCCTCGAGGCTTCTTTCTGGACCTGCGGATGAACACGATCAGGGATGTCCCCCAGGTACCTCTGGGCTCCAATGAAGCGCAGCTGATTGCACGTTCCCGACTTCACGGGGACCGGTTGTCGTCGTCCGCGCGCGCCACATTCGAGGCGTACAGAACGTCGGTGGGCAGGGCCCCTCACGACACCTATTCCACTGTCGCCGATGACCTGCTCGAACGGTGGCCCGTCTCTGTCGACACGTCCTTTATGGAAGAAACGGCGGGCGTGGGTGCCTACCGGGCGGAAGCCTGGCATGCGGTGGCCAGCGAACCCGGTTCCGACGGATTTTTCAGGGTTCTGCAAGACCTGACCCGTTCCGCCGATTACGAGCAGGGGGGAGAGGCGCAGGACCAGTTGACCGACCGTGTATGGCGAATGATAGGTGCCATGGACATCGATACGCCGCTGCGCGAAGACCTGTTCCTCATGTCGACCGATCCTGAAGGCTGCGAGGATGCCGGCGCCCAACTGTTCAACAACATGGGCGTCAAGGTACTTGCCTCCGAGGCCCGCTCGTTTTCCACCCACCGCGCGGAACTGGAAAGCAAGCTGGTAACGCTGGCCAAGGGCTCGGCGCGCCTTGGACAAGTCGGCGAGATCGCCCGGGCAGACATCCGGGCGCGCGAGGGCAACCCCGATGAGGTCGAGGTGCATCTGGCCTATGAAACCGGTCTGGCCAAACGCCTGGAACTGCCCTGGCAGTCCGAAGCCATGAAGTTTCGCCCGGTCGCCGGGGTCGATGACGCGACCATCGACCGTGCGTACGACACAGTGATCGAGCGCGAGACAGGCGACGGTCTGGTCAACCAGATGATCGAGCAGCCGTTCTGGGAAGCGTACTTGCGTGAGACCTGGCCTGGAGAATACGAAAGCAATAAACGTGTTCACCTGGAAAAATTCGATCTGCTGGAGGATCTGCGCTCGGCCCAGGAGGACTGGGTTCGTTCGGCACACCTGCCGCCGGAGCAACGTTATTTGCGCAGGCATGCCCTCAGTGAGCTTGCCCGCAAACTGTCCGTACCCGAGGAGGAAGTCTTCACACCAGAACCGATGAGCGACCAGACCTACGAACGCTTGCTGCGAGACATCGGCTATCAGGAGAAGGAACTGAGCAGAAGGCTGACCCGCGAGGCCATGAGCCGGGCGAGGATCTGACCCTCGCCACGCCCTGAAGACAGCTGCCTTCAGGGCGTGGCACAGGCGCGACCTAGACCTCCGAATCCCAGATCACGGTGATGTTACCGGCATACCGTCTGGCCTTGCCGGGTTGTAACATCTGCTCCACGTAGAACGCCGGTATTTCAAAGTGCAAGGTGCCCGCCGCCCGCTCCAGAAAGCGCTTGGGTTGAAAGATCGTCCCCTGCGAATCGTCCGTCAGAGGCCTTTGTCTGACCGGTTGACCGGCCATGTCGGTGATGCCGTGAGGCAGGCTCACGCTGAGGTAGACCTGCGGGAACGTCGAGCCGGTTTCGGTATCACGCAGGGCACAGGCGCCGATACCGCCATACTCGCACTGGAAGAACATCTTGAATTTCGAAGAGGCGGAAATGTTGAAGGTCTGATCCCGGAACAGTCGTGCAGGCCGGCGTCCTTCCTGCAGCCAGGCCTGCCAGCCGCCCTGCGGCACCAGTTCGATCCTGTTGCCACCCGGCGGCAGAGCGACCTTGAGTACATGCTGGACATCCAGTACGAAGCGAAAGGTCAGGCTCGAATTGTCCGGCAGCATGTTGTCGCCCATGTCAAAGTCGCCGCCAGGCGCGATGGAATAACTCAGTTCCCCCGTGTACAGCCCCGCCGACATGACCAAGGGATCGGGGGTGCGCAGTTCGTAACCCAGATCCAGGTAGTCGTAGGTCATCCACGGAATGGAGTAGGCTGCTGCCTTGCTGCACGCCGAATCGCTCGGGGTCCGCCAGAAAAACGTATAACTGTCAGGCCCGTAGGTGGCCATCGCGCCATGCTGACAGGAGCCGGGCGCACCTCCCCATGAGCCACCGACCCACAATCGATTGTGACCCTCCAGATCGTTCGAGGCACCCGTCAGATCGGTCACGGTGTCGCTCAGGACATATTGCGATCCAAGGGCTCCGATCCGGATTTCCACGGGATGCGACTCCCCCGTCACCACATTCGAGACGTTCAGACTTCGCCACTGCGCTGGCGCCTTGAGCGTCGCCCCGGCCCGTTCGGGCGCTCCGGGTTCGATGGCGTGGATTGCGGAAAAACGCAGTGGCAACCGTAGACCGGACAGGTTGTAGGCCTTGCAATCATTGACGTACGTGGCGCAATAACCACTCTGCGGGGTCTGGTTGATGAATTGATTGTTTTGCGGATTGGCGGGATCGGGAATGAAACTGGCGCGAATCTCTTGAGTGACCGCCAGCGCCGAGGACGAAAACACTCCTGCGAGCACGTGAACAAAAAACCATCCTTTACCGAACGTCCTGACTGTTCCAAAGCTGAAATCCATTGACCCTTCCTTGCACTGAAAGCCGTGGTGATTGCTTGAGGTTGTCCTTCAATTACCCCGCCGGAGCTGCCGCGCTGAACATGATGTTGACGGTGCCGTAGTAATCACCCGGCTTGTAGCCTCCGGCCTGCTCCCTGGGCTCGATCTCCAGGGGCACCCGCACGCCGAGCTTTGCCTCTTCGGCCGACACCACTTGTTGGGGGAACGGATTGTTGGTGAGTTCCTTGCCGTTGAATGTCACCCGCAAATTGATGTTTTCCCGAGAATCGCGGCCATTGGTCAGATAGGGAAAACTCTCCAGGCGTGCTTCTATGGCACTGCTGTCATGTTTCACATCAAAGTTGCGACGCAGCGTTCCCAGCTTCGAAGTGTGCACATTCCAGTGCAGGCGCTGTTCACGATGTATCCAGTCCGGCTCGCTGGGGATGACATAGAAGTTCAAGGTGGGGATATCCACCGAAACGAAGAATTCGATTTCCTCGCGTGCGGCGAATGCCCAGGTGCCCGTCAACGCCAACCCGCTGGCTGAGGTCAGAGCGATCCATTGTCTGATCATTTTTCCGATACCCGTTACTTGCATGAATGAAGAGCAATTGCCTGTGCCTTCGGGCGCTGTCAGCCGGTGACACGCAGGTTTTTCTTCGCCTCACCTTCGACCAGGATGAAGCGGTACTCACGTCCCGGCTTCTTTTCGAATTCGAATGATTTGCCCGCCATGACATGGTGCTTGGTAGTTGGCTCGCAGTCGGTTTCATCGGTTTTCGAACAGCTCTTGAACTCGTCGATCACCACCACCGTATTGCCGTTGTTACGCACCTTGTAAGCACCGGCACTGTCTTCGATCACGCTGTCGAAACGCGTATTGGCCGGACGCACGAAGAAAATGGTGCCGAAGCCGGCCATGACGTTCACGCCCGCCGTCAGCGTCTTTTTGTAGTCCTCGCGCTCTTCCTGAGAAACCGCGAATTCGTCTTCCTTTTCCGGCACCACCGGCACGAACCGCACCCGGAAATAACGCTCCTTGTCCCGCTCGCCCATAAACAGTAACCGGGTGCCCTGCATGCCCTGGGCCGGAATGATCAAGCGGGCCGGGCTGGCCATCAGACCGTCCCGCGCACTGGCATCGGCCTGGACTTTCACGGGCACTTCGGAGGATGTGCCATCGGCGTTGTAAATGATTTCCAGCACATTGATCTTGACGAATGCCGTGCTGTCACCGCTGTTGTAGACACGTTTCAGATACGTGCTTTTATCACCGGCCAGATAGTCGTAGACGACGCCGATATTGATGTTCGGACCGGCGTACGCACTTTGAAAAAGCAAACCTGCCACCAGCAGAGCAACGAGTTGTTTCATCAGCAGAACCTCGATTTGAGTACAGTGACTCGATCAGATTTCCGAATCCCAAATCACCACGACCGTACTGGAATACCTGTTTCCACGATCAGCCTTGAGTATTCGTTCGGTGTTGGCCTTGTCGATTTCGAAATGCAGGGTTCCGGGCTTGCGATCGACATAGATTCCCGGTTGAAAAAAGATGGCCCTCGACTCCTGCGGGAACAGTTCCTGTCGCTTGACTGGCCGTCCACTGGTGTCGGTCAAACCGTTGGGCAGGGTCACACTGACGATGATCGGTGTGCCGTAGTTGGTCCCCTCATTCCATAATCCACAGGCCGTTACCGTTCCGGAGCCGCACTCCAGGTACATCTTGAATCTGGAGCTGGCCGAGATGTGGAAGGTCTGGTCACTGAACAGGCGTTCCGGGGCCCGCCCTGAATTCAACCAGCGCTGCCACCCGCCCTCGGGCTGCAAGGTAATCCGGTTGCCACCCGGTGGCAGATCCACCTTCAGTGTGTGCTGTACGTCCAGCACGAAATCCAGCGTGAGGTTGCCGTCATCCGCCCCCATGAACGGCCCCATCGTGAAATCGGCGCTGCCTCGACCGACGCTGTAGGTCAACGATCCGGTGTACAACCCGGACGACATGCTCAAGGGATCAGGCGTGCGCAACTCATAGGCGATATCGAGGTAGTCGAAGGACATGTGCCCCACGTCGAACGCCGCCGTCTTGATGCAGGTTCCCGGCTGCGGCGTTTTCCAGAAAAACTGGTAAGTGGTCGGGCTGTAATAGCCAACGCCGCTGTACTCGCATGGCGGCGGTGCGTATACCCAGGAATTGCCGGTCCACAACTTTCGATGCCCCTCAAGCACATCGGTCTGTCCCGTCAGTTCGGTGACCGGTTTACTCAGTTGAAACTTCGACCCGATACCGCTGATACGGACTTCAACGATGCTTGTTTGCTGAGTTTCATGATTGATCACGTTCAACTGTCGCCATTCGGACGGCACTTTTACCCACACGCCGTTACCCGAAAACATGGGCGTGAAGGTGCTGAAGCGAATCGGCACCTGAATACTGAACATGTTGTTGTCCGCGCATTGGGCCGGATGACTGGCGCAATAACCACTGTTCGGCGTCTTGTTGATGAACACGTTTTTATTGGGTTGCGACGGATCGGGCTGGAACAGCGCCCGGATCTCCTGGTTCGCTGCCTGCGCCCCTGACATGCCCAGCACTGTCAGCAAACCCAGCCAACACGCTGTTTTCTTCATCGCTCAGCCCGCCTTCTGTTCGGTGAATGTGGCATCGGCCAGGGTGTCGGGGCTGCAACGCAGGTCACCAATCATCAGCACGTTGTTCTCCACTCGCCCCTGTTGCGGATCGAGGCGGAACTGGCACAGCAACTGGTCCGCGTAGCGAACCTCCAGCGTCGGAGAACCCTCGTTCATTTCCATGGAGAAGAACCCGTCCACTTCGCTCACCCCGCGGCTGGCGTGATTGATGACGTGGTGCCCCTTGAGCGGTCGCCCCTGGGGGTCGAGCAGACGGCCGAGCACGGTCAGGGTTTTCATCACTTTCACCTTGCGATACTCCACGCCGCCCTTGTTCAAGTGATAACGGGCGCGCGGCGGTTCGATGGACGCTGCCGGCACGTCGTTGCCTTCGAAGTCGAAGCTGACCGAGCTGTTCTTGTAGGCCGTAAGGGGAATGAAGTTGCGTCCCGGCCGCAGGGATGCGCTGCCACCACTCAAGTCGTCGGCGCGCAAAGCGATGCCGTCGATATCGGACTCGACATCCACGATCATTCCCGCTCCGCGCCCCTGGTGCTGGCTGGTCATCACGATCTGCTGCCTACCGATGGCCACAGTGCTGTCGAGGTTCAGGCCACCGGTGTAATTGCCGTTATAGGACGAGCGCTGGACGAAACCATCGCCGTTGACCGTGTCGGTGCTGAAATAAGCCTGACCGTTCAAGCCGATTCCGTAGGTGTCGGTGATCATGGTCGCCGCCACGCTTTGCAGCACGTGATCCTCAAGGGTTTTGCGGTAACCCAGCGAAGCGTTGTTGTCCCGGCTGCCGTCCCGTGCGGTGCGCGTGCCGATGCTGCCGGAAATCTGCTGCCCCGGTCCGCCGAGCGCCACGTTCAGGCTCAGATCAATACCCCGGTTGCGCGCATCGCCACTGCTGTAACTGCCCGGCCGGTCGAACACCGACAGCCGCCAGTTCGAATCACTGCCAAACACCGTCGTGCGCTGGGTCCAGCCCAGGTCGACGCCAATGCCTTCGACGTTACCTTCACTGTGGGCAACCCGGGCATTTAGCGAACTGTTGCGGCTGACGCGATGGTTCAGGGCCAGAGAGGAATTGCTGGTCTGCCCGGTGAACACGTTGCGCTGACGGATGCGCGTGCCGTCCGGCAGCGTGTCGTAAATATTGGTGGTGTCCAGCCAGCTGCGGTTGTGACTGATCACCAGACTGCCGGCGCCATAGTTGTAGAGGCCCTGCAGATCGATGCCGGTGCCATGGTCTTCGGTCTGGTAGAAGTTGGCGTACAGACTGGTGCTGTTGGCCAGGGTCCAGTCGATGGAGGTGCCGTATTGCAGCTTTTCCCGAACCTGACGCGCCGACAGCCCGAAGATGACCCGCGGGTGCAGCAAATAGTTGAGCGAAGCCCCTGCGGTGGCGTCGCCACTGGCCTGCTTGTCCCAGTTGCTGAGCAGTTTGGTTTCCTGACCGGCAAACAGGTTGTAGCGCCAGCGCTCGTCGGGGTTACGCCAGTTGCTCGGCTTGTAGACCAGCTCCTGGGTGCTCGATGTCGTCTGACCGTCCTCGATCAGGCGCACTTCCACTTCATAAATCCCGCCGGGCAAGGGCCGGGTATCGAGGGTCTGCAAACCGGCGGGCACCGACTGGGTGTTGATGAGCAGACCGTCGCGGTAGATTTCCACCGAGGCCTGACGGTTGGCGGTGACATAGATCGGGTAGACGCTCGGGTTTTGCAGGTCGATCGCCAGGCTGTCGGAACTGCCGTACATCAAGCCCACGGTGGTATCGGGGCTGGTGCCGAATGAGCGCAGCTGACGGGTCAAGCCTTCCGACGTGGGGGTGAAATAGCCCAGTCGCAGAAAACTGCCTTGCAGCTCGCGCTGGGTATGCAGCTCGTAGACGGCGTGATAGAGCTTGTCGTCCGGACCACCGAGACGGGCCAGCTGCATGTTGAACGTCTGGCTCCAGTTGCCCAGGCTGCCGTTGGCCTCCAGGCCGAAACGCCCACCCAGATCCTGCTCCTGGCCGCCGTTGAGGTTGAGCTGGTTACGCACGATCAGACCGGTGCTGCCATTTTCCGGCTGGTCGTAGAAACGCTTGGCTTCGACGTCGCGTTCGGCATTCTCGGTCAGGATGGAGACGAGGGAGTTTTCCAGGTTGTAATGCACCGCCAGCATTTGCTCGGGGCATTGACCGGCGCATGATCCCAGCGCCACGCCGGGCTTGAGATAGCTCGCCCACTTTTCCCGTTCGACAGCGCCGAAACGGTTCTCGCTGGTGTCGGTGAATTCGAGCAGGGTGAGGCGGTCATCACGAGACAGCACAATCATCGCTTCGCCCAACGGCTGCTGGTCGAGTTCGACCCGAACAGCCAGAGGGACATCAAAAAAGTGCTCCTCGAAGTCTTTCGGCAAGCCTTTGGCTTGCGCGAGCAAACTACGCGGCGTCGTACCGGCAGGTTCGGAAGCCACTACTGCGCCAGCACACAACAACAGCGCAAGCGCAGCCGCGACGGGGGTCATCGGGAACATGAACACGGACTCTGATTGCGAACGGAAAAAAGTCCGGCTGACAGACATTCGCGTCAGCCAGCCGGCTTTTGTTACTTCACGGGTTAGAGCGCGGCGCCGACGGGAGGAACAGCGTCGAACATCATGGTGACTGCGCCGGTGTAATCGCCCGGGGTGAAGTTGGTGCCGGCGGCGGTGATGCGCAGCGGTGCACGGTAGTTCACATCGGACTCGGCCTCGCCAACAACCATTTGCGGGGTCTGGGTCAGAACCTTGTTATTGAACTCGACTTTGAGATCAATGATGCTTGAGCCGCCGACCAGTTTCGGCACGCCTTCCAGATAGCCATGAACCGAACCGTTGGTGTTGCGCACATCGAAGAAACCTTCCACGGGTTTCATGGTTCCGGTAATCGGGCTGAAGCTCATGTCCTGATCCTTGTTGACCAGGTCAGCATCCGTTGGCACCACATAGAAACCATTGGTTGGCACATGCGCCACCAGGCTGATGGAGTGACGTGCTTCACCGGCGGCGAAGACCACGGAAGAGCTCAGAGCCAGAACAGCCAGTGGGGCAGCGAAAGCGATTTTCTTGAACATCGGTCAGTACCTGTCTTCTTTTAAAGGATCGAAGCGTTGAACTTTCAAGTCATTCAAGCCGACAAGGGCCGTATTGACCTGAAGTTTCAACGCCGGGGCATGATCGACTGTTCACTCTGGAATGTAAGCAGGCAACTTCCCACAAGCTTGTAGTTAAACCAGCTTATGACCAGAAAGAAAAAACGCGATATTTTCAATATTCAAAACAATAGCTGTAAGTTTAAGACTACATACAGTTAAAGATAAAAAACCATACAGCACTTTCAACTAATCAACGCGGGATAATTGCACTTTCCAGAGCATCTTCTCAACCACCTGTAGAGTTTAAACTTTAACTTTTTGGTCATTGATACAGATATTTCGTGGTGTTTCCGAATTACGAAAATGCGTCTCCAGATCTGCTTACCGTTGGTCAGGGCGGACGCGCGCTCAGTAAAAAACCGCTTGCTCACTGCAAAAGATATATCTTACGTTGTATCTAAATACGACGAGAGAAGACTTAAATGAGAGACCATCATTCCCCCCACCGCGACCACGGCGACAGCCGTGACGGCTTCGAAAAACGCCATGGTCGCGAACGCGGAGGTCGCGGCCCGCGGGTATTCGCCCCGGGCGATCTGAAATTGCTGCTGCTGGCGCTGATCGCCGAACAGCCGTGTCACGGCTATGACCTGATCCGCCAGATCGAAACCATGTTCGACGGCGCCTACAGCCCCAGCCCCGGCGTGATCTACCCGACCCTGACATTCCTCGAAGAGAGCGAAATGATCACCGGCGACGCCGAGGGCGGCAAAAAGCGCTACGCGGTGACCGATGCCGGCCGCCAATCCCTCAGCGAACAGGCGGTGGCGCTGGACGGCGTGCGCATGCGCATCGACGTCAGCAAGCGCTCGCTTCGCGGCCACGACCGGCCGCCGGAAATTCATGAAGCGGTGCACAACCTGCGCCACGCCCTGCAAATGCACCACGGGCGCTGGAGCCCGGAAGAAATCCTGCGAGTGCGCGACCTGCTCAACGACACCGCCAAAGCCATCGTCGACGGCCCCGCCGTTCAATCTGCCCCGGAGAAAGCCGAATGACTGAAGTCCAGACCCAAGGCATCCACCGTGTGATGCATGAAATCAAACGCCGCCGACTCGAGGTTTTGCGAGTGGTCGATCTGACCCCGCGCATGCGCCGCATCACTCTTGGCGGTCCGGAACTGGCCGGGTTCATCAGCCTCGGTACCGACGATCACGTCAAACTGCTGTTCCCGCAGAACGCCGAACAGGCCGCCGCGCTGGAAACTTTGGTGCTGGGTGCCGGCAAGAGCGATGTGCCGATGCCGGAGATGCGCGACTACACCCCGCGCCGTTACGACCTCGACAAGCTTGAGCTGGACATCGACTTCGTCCTGCACGGCGACGGCCCTGCCTCGACCTGGGCTGAACAGGCCAGACCGGGACAGTTCCTGCACATCGGCGGCCCGCGCGGTTCGATGATCGTGCCGGACATCTTCGACAGCTACCTGCTGATCGGCGACGAAACCGCCCTGCCCGCCATCGCCCGCCGCCTCGAAGGCCTGGCGGCCAATCGCAAGGCGCTGGTGGTGATCGAAGTGGAAAACGGCAAGGAGCAGCAAACGCTGGAAAGCGCGGCACAGGTCAATGTGATCTGGGTACTGCGCGAGGGCGGCAAGGACAACCTGCTGGCGACCGTCAAACAATTGCAGGTGCCCAAGGGCAATCTGTATGCGTGGGTGGCGACGGAAACGAAAGTCTCGCGGCAGATCCGCCGGGTGCTGCTCGATGAACACGGACTCGACGAGAAGTTCGTCAAAGCGGTCGGTTACTGGCGCGCCGAGGGCTCCGAAGAGGAGTGAATACGCGCGGCGGCGCTGCTAAAGGCGCCGCCCCTGCCAGCGATCAATCCCGATCACCAGCAACGCCATCAGCACAAACCCCAGCAGAATGCCCCCGGCATTGATGAACACCTGTGGATAACCCAGCAGTGCCACGTCAATGAACGGATACGCGTAAGCCCCCAGCAAATGCCCGCGCAGCAATGCATAGGCGAAGTACACCAGCGGATAGATCAGCCACAGCGGCAGGTGCTTCAGACGCAAGCTGCCCTTGGGCACACACAACCACCAATAAGCCAGAAACAGCAGCGGCATCACATCGTGGAGCAATTCGTCCGCGATAAACTGCCAGCCCTGCGGATGCCACAGATGCCGCAGCAGAATGCTGTAGGCCAGGCCAACCACCGCAATGCTGACGGCAATTCCACTGCTGACCCAAGGTTGCAGAAACCAGCGCCGCGCGGTGGATTCACGATCGGTCACCGCGCAGGTCAGCACCACCGCCACCAGGGTGTTGGTGAGCACGGTGAAATAGCTGAAGAAACTCACCAGCCCGCCGAGCAGGCTGGCGCCGACACTCAGGCGTGCGAAGAAAATCAGGTACAGCTGAATTCCCAGCCCGGCCCAGCCCAGCACCGCAACCGAAGTGATCAGGCGTCGCCGCAAGACGGCGTTCATCTCAGAGCGGACGCTTGGTGCGCATCAGTTTCACGTACAGCCGCTCGACTTTCTCCCGCGCCCAAGGCGTCTTGCGCAGAAAGGTCAGGCTCGACTTGATGGTCGGATCGCTCTTGAAGCAACGGATGTCGATGCGCTCGGCCAGGCCCGACCATTCGTAGTGGGTCACCAGCGCATTGAGGATCTGTTCGAGGGTCACGCCGTGCAGCGGATCGGGGTTGTGGTCGTTCATGCCGGGCCTTTGGGCGAAGTAAAAATGCAGAAGCCGCGCACCTTAGCCGAGGGCATGGGCGGGTGGAAGGCCTTGGGTTAAATGTAGGCCAACCGGAGAAGATCGCAGCCTGCGCTAACACCTGCAATGCGCTGTATTGCCGCACTGTTACCGAATCCGAAAGGGTTCATGTCAGCAAAAGCCCTTTGTGTTTTTGTAACAGGACATTATCCTGCCGCCCTTCTGCTGAACCGCTTCACTGCCTGCGTCAAATCGTAGCGGCCAGTTTATCCCCCAAAAAGATCAAGAAAGACCTATTCAATGCCCGATTTTCCGTTCTCCCGAGACAGCGCTATCTCAACCCTGCGCCTGATCGGCGGCTGCACCGCCCTTGGCCTCGCCACCTGCACCCAGGCCGCTCCGGCCTTCGACAGTGAATCACCGTGGATGCTCGGTGACTGGAACGGCACCCGTAACGAACTCGCGGCAAAAGGCATCGACTTCAAGCTCGACTACACCGGCGAAATGGGCAGCAACCTGCACGGCGGCTACGACCACGACCGCACCGCGCGCTACAGCGACCAATGGGGCCTCGGCACTCATCTGGACCTGCAAAAACTGCTCGGCTGGAACGACGCTGAATTCCAGCTGACCGTAACCAAGCGCAGCGGCAACAACATCAGCAACGACCGCATCAACGACCCGCGCGTCGGGGGCTTCACCTCGGCCCAGGAAGTCTGGGGCCGTGGCCAGACCACCCGCCTGACACAAATGTGGTACCAGCAGAAATTCTTCGACCAGAAGCTCGACATCAAGGTCGGCCGTTTCGGCGAAGGCGAAGACTTCAACAGCTTCCCGTGCGACTTCCAGAACCTGGCGTTCTGCGGCTCGCAGGTCGGCAACTGGGTCGGTGGCATCTGGTACAACTGGCCGGTCAGCCAATGGGCACTGCGCGTCAAATATCACCTGACGCCAGAGCTGTACGCGCAGGTCGGCGCCTACGAGCAAAACCCGTCGAACCTCGATCGCGGTAACGGCTTCAAGCTCAGCGGCAGCGGCACCCAGGGCGCGATCCTGCCGATCGAACTGGTGTGGAAGCCCAAGCTCAACGGCCTGCCGGGCGAATACCGCGCCGGTTACTACTACAGCAACGCCAAGGCCACCGATGCCTATAAAGACAGCAACGGCCAGCCGGCGGCCCTGAGCGGCGAAGCCTATCGCAGCGCTTCGAGCAAACACGGTGTGTGGCTCGGTGTGCAGCAGCAGATCACCAGCGTCGCCAGCGACAATTCCCGTGGTCTGAGCGTGTTCGCCAACGGCACGATGCACGACAAGAAGACCAACGCCATCGACAACTACGTCCAGGCCGGCCTGGTCTACAAAGGCCTGTTCGACGCCCGCGCCAGGGACGACATCGGTTTCGCTCTGGCTCGCGTTCACGTCAACCCGGCGTACCGCAAGAACGCCGAAGCGACCAACCAGGCCCGCGCCGTCTACGACTACGACGATCCGTCGTTCCTGCCACCGCAGGACACCGAATACAGCGCCGAACTCTACTACGGCGTGCACGTCACGAACTGGCTGACCGTGCGCCCGAACCTGCAATACATCCGCCATCCGGGCGGTGTGGACAAGGTCGACGACGCGCTGATTGGCGGGATCAAGATCCAGTCGTCGTTCTGACCCAGCGCACGCGGCTCAGCCCTGCGAAAGAAATTCGATAGCAAGACAAGTTTTTATCTGAACCCTGCCCGCGCCAAATCGTCATCTACAGTGACTACAGCGCGGGACTACTTGAAACGTCACGGAGAACCACACTATGAGCACTGAAGGTGCTTCGAGTCGAAGCCGTCTTCTGCCGAACCTGCTCGGCATTCTGCTTCTGCTGATGGGCCTGGCCATGCTGGCCGGGGGAATCAAGCTGAGTACGCTCGGCGGCTCGCTGTATTACCTGCTGGCCGGTATCGGCATCACGCTGACCGGCATTCTGATGCTGATGCGCCGTCGCGCAGCATTGGGCCTGTACGCCATCGTGCTGTTTGCCAGCACCGTCTGGGCGCTGTGGGAAGTCGGTCTGGACTGGTGGCAACTGGTGCCGCGTCTGGCGCTGTGGTTTGTCCTCGGTTTCGTGATGCTGCTGCCGTGGTTCCGTCGCCCGCTGCTGCTCAACGGTCCTGCGCCGATGGGCACCGGCGGCCTGACCGTGGCCGTGATTCTGGCCGGCGTCACCGCCCTGGCCAGCCTGTTTACCCATCCGGGCGAAACCTTTGGCGAACTGGGTCGCGAGACCGCCGACACCACCAGCACCGCGCCAGCCATGCCTGATGGCGACTGGCAGGCCTATGGCCGCACCGAGTTCGGTGACCGCTACTCGCCGCTGAAGCAGATCACCCCGGCCAACGTCGGCAAGCTGCAAGAAGCCTGGCGCATCCAGACCGGCGACCTGCCGACTGCCGATGATCCGGTCGAGCTGACCAACGAAAACACCCCGCTGAAAGCCAACGGCATGCTTTACGCCTGCACCGCCCACAGCAAAGTGCTGGCACTGGACCCGGACACCGGCAAGGAACTGTGGCGCTTCGATCCGCAGATCAAAAGCCCGGAAGGCTTCAAGGGCTTCGCCCACATGACCTGCCGTGGCGTGTCGTACTACGACGAAGCCGCTTACGCCAAGTCTGAAAACGCGGCGTCCACCGTGATCTCCGAGGCCGGCAAAGCCGTCGCCCAGGCCTGCCCGCGTCGCCTGTACCTGCCTACCGCCGATGCCCGCCTGATCGCACTGAACGCCGACACCGGCAAGATCTGCGAAGGCTTCGGCACCAACGGTGTGGTTGACCTGACCCAGGGCATCGGCCCGTTCACCGCTGGCGGTTACTACTCCACCTCTCCTGCCGCGATCACCCGTGATCTGGTGATCATGGGCGGTCACGTCACCGACAACGAATCGACCAACGAGCCGTCCGGCGTGATCCGCGCCTACGACGTGCGCGACGGCCATCTGGTCTGGAACTGGGACAGCAACAACCCGGACGCCACCGAACCCTTGGCCCCGGGCCAGACCTACAGCCGCAACTCGGCCAACATGTGGTCGCTGGCCAGCGTCGATGAAAAACTCGGCATGGTCTATCTGCCATTGGGCAACCAGACGCCTGACCAGTGGGGCGGCGATCGCACCCCCGGTGCCGAGAAATTCAGCGCCGGCCTGGTCGCGCTGGACCTGGCGACCGGCAAGGTGCGCTGGAACTACCAGTTCACCCACCACGACCTGTGGGACATGGACGTCGGCAGCCAGCCAACCCTGCTGGACATGAAAACCGCCGACGGCATCAAGCCTGCGCTGATCGCCCCGACCAAGCAGGGCAGCCTGTACGTCCTCGACCGTCGTGACGGCACGCCGATCATCCCGATCCGCGAGATCCCGGTGCCGCAAGGCGCCGTGAAAGGCGACCACACCGCCCCGACCCAGGCCCGTTCGGACCTGAACCTGCTGGCCCCGGAACTGACCGAAAAAGCCATGTGGGGCGCCAGCCCGTTCGACCAGATGTTGTGCCGCATCCAGTTCAAGGAACTGCGCTACGAAGGCCAATACACGCCTCCGTCGGAACAGGGCAGCCTGATCTACCCGGGTAACGTCGGCGTGTTCAACTGGGGCGGTGTTTCTGTCGACCCGGTTCGCCAGATGCTGTTCACCAGCCCGAACTACATGGCTTTCGTCTCCAAGATGATCCCACGTGCCGACGTACCCGCCGACAGCAAGCGCGAAAGCGAAACTTCCGGCATCCAGAAAAACACCGGTGCGCCGTATGCCGTGACCATGCACCCGTTCATGTCGCCACTGGGCGTACCGTGCCAGGCCCCGGCCTGGGGCTACGTCGCCGGTATCGACCTGACCACCGGCAAAGTCGTCTGGAAACGCAAAAACGGTACCAGCCGCGACAGCTCGCCAATCCCGATCGGCTTCACCCTGGGCGTGCCAAGCATGGGCGGCTCGATCGTCACTGCCGGCGGCGTCGGCTTCCTCAGCGGCACGCTGGACCAGTACCTGCGCGCCTACGACGTGAACACCGGTAAAGAACTGTGGAAATCGCGTCTGCCGGCCGGCGGCCAGGCGACCCCAATGACCTACACCGGCAAGGACGGCAAGCAATACGTCCTGCTCGTGGTGGGTGGTCACGGCTCGCTGGGCACCAAGATGGGTGACTATGTGATTGCCTACAAACTGCCGGAATAAGCTTTAGCGGCGGTAAGGAAAAAGGCGATGCCCTGTGAGGGGTGTCGCCTTTTTTTGTGGACTGCGGTTTTTTTACACGAGGTGTTTATGTCCTACAGACGGGGTGTTTGCAGGGGATGTTTCTGACATGTCGCGTCGGTTGTCGCTCGGAAACGGGGTGGATCGGCTTTGGGGGTCGCTGCAAATTCAGCGAACGGGCGTCGCGGCCCGATAACTGATGCATAATCGCCAACCTCACGGCACCTCGGTGCCTGTTGTTTGTTTCATGGCGGCTGTGCGCGGGATACCTTCCTTGGAGGTATGCCGATTCCTCAGTTATCGGTCCGCGAACCCGCGTACAGCTGCCACCTCAGATTGCGTCGCGGCAATCGAAGGCAGCTCCAATTTCACCAACTGAGTATTCACCATGAAAAAACCAACACCCAATCCCCCCGAATCAAACGACACCTCGCCATACGAATCCCCTGATTCAATGAAACTCCACGACGCCGCCGAACGCGCGCTCGACCATCACTTCAATCCCATTCCAAAAAAATGCCCCGGTCGCCGACCGAGCCAGATGTTCCAGATCTCGCCAGACATGGACGATGAAAGCCTGTTGGCCCATGCCTGTGAGTCCCTGGCTACCGCAAGTGTCATGGCCAGTGATGTAGCGGCTTTTGTCGATACGCCGCAGCGGCATCGGATCCTGGGCATTCAGCAGGTGATCATGCTGGCGGAACTGGCGGTGAATCGGGTGCTGGATAATGTCGAGGTCAGTCGATATCCGGCGTAAATGCTGATGAGGTTTCTGCGGGAGCCAGGCTTGTGGTGAGTCAGTCAGGACGCTGCCCTCACCCTAGCCCTCTCCCGGAGGGAGAGGGGACTGACCGCGTTGTCTGGGAGAGGTACGCCGACGTGAGATACCGAGTCGAACTCAGGTTTTAGAGCCCCAATCGGCTCCCTCCTCTCACCATCACCTTCTCACTCTGCTCTTCCCTGCTGTTCCCTGCTGTTCCCTGCTCTTCCCTGCTCTTCACCACTCAACACGATGAGCGTTAGCTCGAGTACCGCTCTTGACCTGCCGGCCCCATCGGAAGGCTGAGTGGAGGGATTTATCCGGGGGTGGGAGCGCAGCGACCGTTTGGCGAAGCCAAACACATCGAGAGGAGGTGCAGCGAAGCAAACCGTAGGCGATGCCCCCGGATGAATCCCAGAGCGAAGGAACGCCGAGCCACAGCGAGGCGCCGGACGCAGGGGCCCAGACCTTTGGTTCCTTTGGGGCGTTTGCCAAAGGGACTCGCCGTAAGGGCGAAACCGCCAGCGGGCGCACCCGAAGAAACGGATATGTACTCGATAAAACCGCAGCATGGTCGGCCCAAAGGCCGCCAAGCTCAAAACCCTGTCAAAACCCTGAACACACAAGCAGAAACACCCCCCCCATTGAAACCACCCAACCCCTGCCCCATCTAACAGCCATACCCAATTGCGCAGGTGCCCCATGAGCGACCAGCAAGAATTCCCCGAAAACCCCGACGACATCACCGAAACCGACGCCGAACACATCGAACACCACGTCCCCGGCAAAGGCCTGGCCCTGCCCGGCCAGAACCTGCCGGACAAGGTCTACATCATCCCGATCCACAACCGCCCGTTCTTCCCGGCCCAGGTCCTGCCGGTCATCGTCAACGAAGAGCCCTGGGCCGAAACCCTCGAACTGGTCAGCAAATCCGAACACCACTCCCTGGCCCTGTTCTTCATGGACACACCCCAGGAAGACCCGCGCCACTTCGACACCAAGGCGTTGCCGCAATACGGCACCCTGGTCAAGGTGCATCACGCCAGCCGCGAAAACGGCAAACTGCAATTCGTCGCGCAGGGCCTGAGCCGCGTACGCATCAAGACCTGGCTCAAACACCATCGCCCGCCGTATCTCGTTGAAGTCGAATACCCGCACCAGCCCACCGAGCCGACCGACGAGGTCAAGGCCTACGGAATGGCGCTGATCAACGCGATCAAGGAACTGCTGCCGCTCAACCCGCTGTACAGCGAAGAGCTGAAGAACTACCTCAACCGCTTCAGCCCCAACGATCCGTCGCCGCTGACCGACTTCGCCGCCGCCCTCACATCGGCGACCGGCAATGAGCTGCAGGAAGTGCTCGACTGCGTGCCGATGCTCAAGCGCATGGAAAAAGTCCTGCCGATGCTGCGCAAGGAAGTCGAAGTCGCGCGTCTGCAAAAAGAAATCTCCGCCGAAGTGAACCGCAAGATCGGCGAGCATCAGCGCGAGTTCTTCCTCAAGGAACAGCTCAAGGTCATCCAGCAAGAGCTGGGCCTGACCAAGGACGACCGCAGCGCCGACCTCGAGCAGTTCGAGCAGCGTCTGGAAGGCAAGGTCCTGCCGACGCAGGTACAAAAGCGCCTCGAAGAAGAAATGAACAAACTGTCGATCCTCGAAACCGGATCGCCGGAGTACGCGGTCACCCGCAACTACCTCGACTGGGCAACCTCGGTACCGTGGGGCGTGTATGGCGAGGACAAACTCGACCTCAAGCACGCGCGCAAGGTGCTGGACAAACACCACGCCGGCCTCGACGACATCAAGGACCGGATTCTCGAATTCCTAGCGGTCGGTGCCTATAAAGGCGAGATCAGTGGCTCCATCGTGCTGCTGGTGGGCCCGCCGGGCGTGGGTAAAACCAGTGTCGGCAAATCCATCGCCGAATCCCTCGGCCGGCCGTTCTACCGCTTCAGCCTCGGCGGCATGCGCGACGAAGCCGAGATCAAGGGCCACCGCCGCACCTACATCGGCGCGCAGCCGGGCAAACTCGTGCAGGCGTTGAAAGACGTCGAAGTGATGAACCCGGTGATCATGCTCGACGAGATCGACAAGATGGGCCAGAGCTACCAGGGCGACCCCGCCTCGGCGCTGCTCGAAACCCTCGACCCGGAACAGAACGTCGAATTCCTCGACCACTATCTGGACCTGCGGATGGACCTGTCGAAAGTCCTGTTCGTCTGCACCGCCAACACCCTGGATTCGATTCCCGGCCCGTTGCTGGACCGGATGGAAGTGATTCGCCTGTCGGGCTACATCACCGAAGAAAAAGTCGCCATCGCCAAGCGTCACCTGTGGCCGAAACTGCTGGAAAAGGCTGGCGTGTCCAAAGGCAGCCTGAGCATCAGCGACACGGCGCTCAAGGCTCTGATCGACGGTTACGCCCGTGAAGCCGGCGTGCGCCAGCTGGAAAAACAGATGGGCAAACTGGTGCGCAAAGCGGTGATGAAGCTGATCGACGACCCGAAAGCGGCGATCAAGATCGGCCCGAAAGACCTCGAAGCGTCCCTCGGCCATCCGGTGTTCCGCAACGAGCAAGTGCTGTCCGGCACTGGCGTGATCACGGGACTTGCCTGGACCAGCATGGGCGGCGCGACACTGCCGATTGAAGCGACGCGGATTCACACGCTCAATCGAGGTTTCAAACTCACCGGGCAACTGGGCGATGTGATGAAGGAGTCGGCGGAGATCGCCTACAGCTACGTCAGCTCGCACCTGAAACAGTTCGGCGGTGACGCGAAATTCTTCGACGAAGCTTTCGTCCACCTGCACGTACCGGAAGGCGCCACACCGAAAGACGGCCCAAGCGCCGGCGTGACCATGGCCAGCGCCCTGCTCTCCCTCGCCCGTAATCAGCCGCCGAAAAAAGGCGTGGCCATGACCGGTGAACTGACGCTGACCGGCCATGTGCTGCCGATTGGCGGGGTGCGCGAGAAGGTGATTGCGGCGCGGCGGCAGAAGATTTTCGAGTTGATTCTGCCGGAACCCAATCGTGGTAACTTCGAGGAACTGCCGGATTACTTGAAGGAAGGCATTACCGTGCACTTCGCCAAGAAGTTTTCGGATGTGGCGAAGGTGCTTTTCTGATTTCTTCTTGAGCTATCGAGGGGGCTGCCATCGCTCCCCCTCACCGTCACACTTTGCCTCATCTTCAGTTATGCTCGCCGTTCGTCGCCAACGCTGGAGCCACTGAATCCATGTCCTACCTTCGCCTGTTTGTCCCCCTGTCCCTCGCCCTGCTGGCCGCCTGCGCCACGCAACCGAAAACCAACGTGACCGTGGAGAAACAAAGCGAATGCCCGGTGCGCCTGACCAACGGGCAAAACCTGATCGTCATGCTCCCGAGCAACCCCACTACCGGCTACCGCTGGGCCATCCAGGATTCTGCCGGTGGCGTATTGCGCGCCCTCAGCCCCGAGGTCTACAGCAATCCGGAGGATGCCGGCGTGGTCGGCGCGGCCGGGCTCTCGACCTGGCGCTTCCAGGCCTTCGCCACCGGCACCGGGCGCCTGCGCCTGACTTCGCAGCAACCGTGGGCGCCGGAAGTGTTGCCGGTGGAAACTTTTGACTGCGCCATTTCGGTGAACTGATCGTGGGCTGGCTGATCCTCGCGCTGATGGGCGCAGTGACCTTTCTCTATGGCCTCAGTACCCATGCGGCGCTGCTGTGTCTGCTGGTCAAACCGTTGCCGGTGTTGGCGTTGCTCGGCTGGCTGCATGACGCGCCACCCAGCGACTATCGCCGCTGGATCAGCCTCGGTCTGATTTTCTCGCTGGTCGGTGATGTACTGCTGGCGTGGCCGGGGGATTTGTTCGTCTTCGGTTTGGGCGCGTTTCTGGTCGCGCATCTGGCGTACCTCAAGGCTTACCTCAGCGATTGCCGGCGCCCGGCATTACTGCCGCTGGTTCTGGCGCTCAGCGTGGGTGCCGTGTTGTTGGGCATTCTGATTTCCAGTGGACTCGGGCCATTGACCGTGCCGGTGATCGTTTACGGAACGGCCATCAGCGCCATGCTCTGGCGCGCTCTCGCCCGCCTCGGCAGCGACGTACCGCAACGTTCGGCACTGCTGGCGGCGGGCGGCGCAGTAGCGTTCGTGTTCTCCGACAGCGTGATCGGCATCAACCGGTTTGTCTCACCGTTCAATGCAGCGCCCTACATCATCATTCTCAGTTACTGGCTGGGGCAGTGGGGGATTGCGGCGTCGGCGTTTTCACAGAGCAAACGTCCGGAGCTTTGAACCAGCGGTTTATCAGACAACCCGCGCATCTGCGCGCCAGTTTGGCTAAAATGCCGGCCTTTTCATCGACACCGCCGGAACCGCCGTGAGCAAAGAACCCGATCGCATTTTCGCCCAGCCGATGGCCCAGGTGCCTGACTTCGCCTTCAACGAAGACGTGGTGCGGGTGTTCCCGGACATGATCAAGCGCTCGGTGCCGGGTTATCCGACCATCGTCGAAAATCTCGGCGTGCTCGCGGCACAATTTGCTCAGCCGAACAGCGTGCTCTACGACCTCGGCGCCTCCCTCGGAGCGGTGACCCAGGCATTACGTCGCCACGTGCGCACCGACGGTTGCCGGGTGATCGCGGTGGATAACTCGGCGGCGATGGTCGAGCGCTGCCGCGAGTACCTCAACGGTCAGGATTCGATGTTCCAGGAGTTGCTGCCGGTCGAGGTGATCGAAGGCGACATCCTCGCCCTCGACTTCAAACCGGCCTCGGTGGTGGCGCTGAACTTCACCCTGCAATTCATCGCTCCGGATCAGCGTACGGCATTGCTGTCGCGCATTCGCCAATCATTGTTGCCGGGCGGCGCGCTGATTCTGTCGGAGAAGCTGCGCTTCAACGATGCCGAAGAACATGCGCTGCTGACCGATCTGCACGTCGCGTTCAAGCGCGCCAACGGTTACAGCGAACTGGAAATCGCCCAGAAGCGCAGCGCCATCGAAAACGTCATGAAGCCCGACAGCCTCGAAGAACACCGCGAGCGCCTGCTGGCCGCCGGGTTCTCGAAGGTCGTGCCGTGGTTCCAGTGTCTTAACTTTGCCTCGTTGATTGCCTTGCCATGATTGATCTGTCCCCCCTCGCCCGCCGTCTGGCCGGCACGCCGCTGGCCGAATGGGCCAACACCCTGCAAGTGCAGCTCGACAAAAAAATGGAGAAAGGCCACGGCGATCTGGAGCGCTGGCAAAGTGCGCTGGACGCCCTGCCGAAGATCCAGCCGACCGAAGTCGACCTGCTCGACGGCCTGAAGCTGGACACCAATTGCGACGACGAAACCCGCGCGCAAATGCGTACGGCGCTGATGGGGCTGTCGCCGTGGCGCAAGGGGCCGTTCGATCTGTTCGGCGTGCACGTCGACACCGAATGGCGCTCGGACTGGAAGTGGTCGCGGGTCTCTCCGCATCTGGATCTGAAGGGCAAGCGCATCCTCGATGTCGGTTGTGGTAACGGCTATTACATGTGGCGAATGCTCGGTGCCGGCGCCGACAGCGTGATCGGTGTCGATCCGAACTGGCTGTTCTTCTGCCAGTTCCAAGCGGTACAGCGTTATCTGTCAGAGCCGAATGCCTGGCACCTGCCGTTCCCGTTCGAAGACCTGCCGCCGAATCTGGAAGGCTTCGACACGGTGTTTTCGATGGGTGTGTTCTATCACCGTCGTTCGCCGATCGAGCATTTGCTGGCGCTGAAGGATTGCCTGGTGAAGGGTGGCGAACTGGTGCTGGAGACGCTGGTGGTCGAAGGCGACAAGCATCAGGTGCTGGTGCCGGAAGATCGTTATGCGCAGATGCGTAACGTGTGGTTCTTGCCGTCGGTGCCGGCGCTGGAATTGTGGCTGCGTCGTGCGGGGTTCACCGACGTTCGTTGCGTGGATGTCAGCATGACAACGGTCGATGAACAGCGTGGGACCGAGTGGATGAAGTATCAGTCGCTGAGTGATTTCCTTGATCCGGATGACCACAGCAAGACGATTGAAGGGCTGCCGGCGCCGATGCGGGCGGTCATCGTCGCGAAGAAGTAACGATCCCTTCCAGACACTGCAAAAAATTGTGGGAGCTGGCTTGCCAGCGATAACGGTGGATCAGTCGACATCAATGCTTGATGTGCCGACGCCATCGCCGGCAAGCCAGCTCCCACAGGGTTTGTGTTGTTCTTCAGTCTGCGGGTTTTGCCCGCCGTGCCCTGAAGAACTCGGTCAACACCGCCCCACACTCCTCCGCCAACACCCCACCTTCATACAACACTCGATGGTTGAGAAAGCCCTGAGTGAAGAACTGCCCCTGGCTCTGCACAATCCCGGCCTTGGGCTCCAGCGCGCCGAACACCACCCGCGAAACCCGCGAATGCACGATCAGCCCGGCGCACATGCTGCACGGCTCGAGCGTCACGTAGAGCGTACTGCCCGGCAGTCGATAGTTATCCACCGCTTGCGCGGCAGCGCGGATCGCGACCATTTCTGCGTGCGCGCTGGGATCACTGGTGCTGATCGGGCAGTTGAAACCACGGCCAATGATCTCGCCATCCTGCACCAGCACCGCGCCCACCGGCACTTCGCCGAGGGCCGCGCCTTGGGCTGCCAACTCCAGCGCCTCGCGCATGAAGTCGCGGTCACGGCTGCGGTCGATGATCGCCGCGGGGCGAATCTGGCGCATCACTTCACCTCGATGGCGGCCATCAGGCCGGTTTCCATGTGGTCGATCACATGGCAGTGGAACATCCACACCCCCGGGTTATCCGCCACCAGCGCCACTTGCGCGCGCTCGTTCTTGCCCAGCAGGTAGGTGTCGGTGAAGTACGGCACGATCTTGTGCCGGTTCGACGCAATCACCTTGAAGCTCATGCCGTGCAAGTGGATCGGGTGCTGGTACTGAGTCATGTTCTTCAGTTCGAAAATATAGCTCTGGCCGAGTTTCAGGCTGGCGATTGGCCGGTCGGCGCAGGTCTTGTCGGTGATGTCCCAAGCCTTGCCGTTGATCTGCCACAGGCTCGGTGGCTTGCCGTTGTCGACGTTGACCGACACCGAACCGACCCATTCGAAATTGAAGTTGAGTTTCTCGGCATTGGCCAGGTCCGGCTCGGCCACCGGGTTGGCCGGCAGTGCTTTCGGCCAGTCGGTCGGCGCGTCAGTGTTGGCCACTGAACGCAGGGTGCCCAGGCGAACCGGGCCGTTGCGCAGCGACAGTTCTTCACCGGCCGGCGGTGCCTTGATCGCCAGGCAGATGCGCATGCCCGGGCCGAGCCAGTATTCCTTGCCCAATGGGCGCGGCTCGACCGGGTTGCCGTCCAGCGCATAGATCTGCGCTTCGACGCCGGGAATGTTGATGCGATAGGTCAGGGTATTGTCGAGGTTGAGCAGGCGTACGCGGGTGATCTGCCCCGCCGGCAACTCGATCACCGGCGAAGGCACGCCGTTGATGGTCGACAGCCGCCCCGCCGTACCGCCTCGGGCCGCTTCACGGGGAATGCTGAACTCGACGAAGTTGCCCTCGTCGTCGATGTGCCAGTTTTTCAGGCTCAGGGTCTTTTCGTACTTGAACCCGGTCGGCTCGCGCTCCTCGACAATCAACGGCCCGACCAGCCCGCGACCGAGTTCTTCGCTGCTGCTGACGTGCGGGTGATACCAGTAGCTGCCGGCGTCCGGCACACGGAATTTGTAATCGAAGTATTCGCCCGGCAGCACCGGCAGTTGCGATACGTAAGGCACGCCGTCCATCTCCAGCGGCAGGCGGATGCCGTGCCAGTGAATGGTCGTCGCCACCGGCAGATGGTTGATGAACCGCACCCGCAGCCACTCGCCCTGACGCACACGCAATTCGGTGCCCGGCGCCGACGGACCGAACGCCCAGGCCTCGGTCTTGTGTCCCGGCACCAGCTCGACGTCCAGAGGCGCAGCGATCAGTTCGTAGTCGTGTCCCGCGTTGGCATCCGCCACCTTGCCCAACCAGTAACGCGTCGCCCCACCGGCTCCCGCACCAACCACTGCAAGACCGGCCAGACCACCGAGTATCTGTCGACGGGTAAAGGATATGGACACAACGACCTCGCGTATCAGCCGCGGGCCTGGGCGCCCGCAAAAGGCGAATACGATACACCTGCGCCTGGGAAACAGTAAGGGCGGCGCGGCGGATGGCCGCACATCCGGGACAATATCGGGTGGTAATCATGTACCGCACACCCCTTGAGCGAGTGGATCACCCTTCTCTTCCCTCTCAAGGAATAGAACGAATGAACCCGACAGAACAACGTCCGCTGCCCAACGACGCCGACAGAGCTGCACTCAAGGTCATGGCCACACAGGTGATCACGGCGTGCCCGAGCCTGAACGACACGGCCCGTCAGATTGCCATTGAAATGCTCGCCAGACATGGCCTTACCGGCCTCGATCCCGATCACGTCTATTACCATCGATTCAGAACTGCTCAGAGTCTTTCCACATCATTCACCGGTTGGCAGCATTATGGTGAAAAACCCTATGAAAGCCTGACCCTGACGCAACTGGTGATACACCGGTTCCGCGCCACGGATCAGGACAACGCCGACTTGCTCGATGTATACGGCGGGTTTTACAGCGCAGGGCCGGACACCGAAAACTTCGATACAACCAACGAAGTCCGGCTGCACGGTAACGAGGTACTCGACGACTTCTGGAACATCAACTTCAGCGAGCGTTACCGCAACGAGCTGCAGTCGTTCTGGGATCAGCACTCCCGTGAATTCCGCACGCTGGCCAAATGCAACTTTCTCGGCAAAGCCGTTGAAGCCCGGGAATTCGGCCACCTGAACGACGAGGACTTCCAGACTGCAATCAGCGCGGTCATCGGCCCGCTGAGCTGGCCAGTGAGCCTGCACAGTCTGCAAACCGAGTTCATCCCCGGCCATGGCCTGCGGGTTTGCACGCTGGATATCGACGGCCGTATGGCCACCGATATCCTGCGCATCATTGACTCGACAGGCCGGCAGATCCTCTATGTGCCCGGCGACAACCAACCATTTCATGTGCTGGACACCCCCACTGACATGCACTGGTGGGCCTTGCAACAGCTGAACGAGAAAGCACCGCGCGAACTGTTCCTCAAACACTTCTCGCTGGCTGACCGGCACTGGATGACCGAACACATCAGTGACCTGATGAATCGACTGGTCAGCACCTGGGGGCATTCGGATCATCATCTGATCAACCGTAACGATCACACGGTCACGGTGGATGCATTCAGCTGGCTGCGTGACTGTGCCCATAGCGCGATGTTCGCCGAAGCGGATCTTTCCCTGACCTCGAACGGTGATCTGCGCAAGAAACTCTGGATCGGCTATCTGAGCGCTGGTCTGAAAGTCTTCGGCCCGATGGCCGTGGTGGGCTGGCCTGTTGCATTGCCGGTGATTGGCGCCAGCCTCGCCGACATGGGGCTGAACATCGACAAGGCCGTCAACGGCAAGACTTCCGCGGAGCGCAAGGAAGGTGTCCTGGGGGCCGTTTTCAGCGGTATCGATGCGCTGTTCAATATTCCGTTTCTCAAGGGCACAGGCTCACTGGCGGAGCTCGACATGCCGTCAGAAGCCATCGAAGCAAGCGAACTGACAGAAGCCGATACAGCAGCGGAACTGGAGCCAGAACAACCGAATGACATCGTGCCTGTTCTGCCAGAACAGCCCTCGGTCATATCCGAACCAGTGCAAGCTTCACAAATCCCGCAACGCTTTCAATCCAACGCAATCCTCGACGGTCTTGATCCGGTTACGGAGCCGGGCAAATATCGCGGCATCTACAGACTCGACACCGATCCTCCCTACGCCATCCAGATGAACGACACGGCCTACTGCGTCCGTTACTTCAACGACTCACTGGGTGGCGGATTCTGGGCGATCATCGACCCGGCAAAACCGAACCAGCTGATCCACGCAATACCCGTGCGCTTGAACAGTGAAGGTCTGTGGGAGCGCATGACTCAACTGGGACTCAAGGGGGGCGGTCAGTGTCTGGGCAGGCAATGCACCGTCGATGTGGCACTTGAACTTGATACACGCGAACCCTCGCCCGCTGAGCCGGAGCCGTTGGTCACACAACCTGGACCGTCAAACCCTGCGCCCAGCGAGCCCCTGAACATCCGACTGGTCAAGACGCCTTACGCAGTCGATCCGCAGCGGGAGTTCGAACTGAGGCGTTGGGCCCTGCAATTACGTGAAACCCATATTCAACTGCGAATTGGTCCTGACGGCGGGCTGATCGCTCCGGATCGCTATGCCCTGTATTTCGCCGATAAAGCCCGCGCGCTTCGGATCTCCGCCAGGCGCTTCTACAAGAATCTGCCATGGGCAAACCTGCCGCCACGCCCGCCGATACCTGCAATTACCTCTTCAATGACCTTCATGGAATTCGTAGCACAGGCACTCAAGGAAGCGCCCGGTCTGGTGATCGGCGAAACGCCCGGCCGTATCACCAGCATGCGACTGATCATTGAAAACATGCCTGCTCTGGCGCGCGAAGGCGTCAAGACGCTTTATGTGCGCCGACTGCTCAGCGACTTTGCCCAGGCTGACCTGAATGCATACTTCAAGTCCGGCGTCATGTCCGAGGACTTGCAGCAGTACCTGAGTCGCCTCGGTACCGATCCGGCAGGGCGGTTCGACGAACTGGCACTGGTCAAAAGTGCCCGAGAAAACGGTATTCGAGTCCAGGCGACCGATTGCGCGGCTTCCTACAAAAGGCCCGATACGCTCGCACGGCCCGAGGAACAAATCATGACCAATCACCTGACAGCCGACATCATGTTTATCGACAAGAACCTGAATGACGTCGGCAAGTGGGTGGTACTGACAGGCGTGGAAAACACCAATACGTTCAGGGGCGTTGCCGGCATCAGCGAACTGGAAGGCGGCATTGGTTTGCGCATTGAAGAAGTTGATCCGGGACTGGGCGAACGTGTCTCACCGGACCCAGGTATCGATATAGAACGGGGCCCGCATTCAGAAACGCTGGTACAACGCGGGACTTTCGATACCCATTACGTCGACGCGCTGGTGCAATTGGAAGCGGCGCCGGTCAGCCGAAGCGAACTGCAAATACACCGACTCCTGTACCGCGCGGGCATGTATGTTTTCGAACGTTCGCAAGGTACCTATCGGTTGTTCCACAGAAGTGTGAACGGCGAGATTGTACAAACCCCTGTCCAGACCTTCGCAGACGGGCGCTATTACATTGATCGCCCGTCCTGGAGTCCGGTACACCGCGTCCCCTACGATAATCTTGAGCAGTTATCCAGCGCACTGAAACAGATGGGGCTGCAACTGCAAAGCCGCCTTCCCCACTGACCTGCCCATTGCCACAAACAAAAAACCCTGGCCGAAGCCAGGGTTTTTCATTGCATCAATACAACCGGTGTCGCGGGATCACTCCCACTCAATCGTCGCCGGCGGCTTGCTCGACACGTCGTAAGTCACGCGCGAAATGCCTTCAATTTCATTGATGATGCGGCCGGAAACGGTTTCCAGCAGTTCGTAAGGCAGGTGTGCCCAACGTGCGGTCATGAAGTCGATGGTTTCCACGGCACGCAGGGCCACGACCCAGGCGTAACGGCGGCCATCGCCGACCACGCCCACCGATTTCACCGGCTGGAACACGACAAACGCCTGGCTGACCTTGTGGTACCAGTCGGCCTTGCGCAGTTCTTCGATGAAGATGTGGTCGGCGCGACGCAGCAGGTCGGCGTATTCCTTCTTCACTTCACCGAGGATCCGTACGCCCAGGCCCGGGCCCGGGAACGGGTGACGGTAGACCATGTCGTACGGCAGGCCCAGTTCCAGACCCAGACGACGGACTTCGTCCTTGAACAGTTCGCGCAGTGGCTCGACCAGTTTCAGGTTCATTTCTTCCGGCAGGCCGCCCACGTTGTGGTGCGACTTGATCACGTGGGCCTTGCCGCTTTTCGCGCCAGCCGACTCGATCACGTCCGGGTAGATGGTGCCCTGAGCCAGGTACTTGATGTTGTCCAGCTTGCAGGATTCGGCATCGAACACGTCGATGAAGGTGCGGCCGATGATCTTGCGCTTCTTCTCCGGATCGGCTTCGCCGGCCAGGTTGTTGAGGAACTGGTCTTCAGCGTTGGCGCGGATCACCTTGACGCCCATGTTTTCGGCGAACATGGCCATAACCTGCTCGCCTTCGTGCAGGCGCAGCAGGCCGTTGTCGACGAAGACGCAGGTCAGTTGATCACCGATGGCCTTGTGCAGCAGCGCCGCAACCACCGAGGAATCCACACCGCCGGACAGACCCAGCAGCACGTTGTCAGTGCCGACCTGCGCGCGAATGTTGGCGATGGCGTCTTCGGCGATCTTCGACGGGGTCCACAGGGCTTCACAGCCGCAGATGTCGAGAACGAAACGCGACAGGATGCGACCGCCCTGCTTGGTGTGGGTCACTTCCGGGTGGAACTGTACGCCGTAGTAAGCGCGTTCGTCGTTGAACATGCCGGCGATCGGGCAGCTCGGGGTGCTGGCCAGAATGTGGAAATCGCTTGGCATCTTGGTGACCTTGTCACCGTGGCTCATCCACACGTCGAGGCCGAACAGGCCGTCGGCGTCGATGTGGTCTTCGATGCCGTCGAGCAGACGGCTCTTGCCGACCACGTCAACGCGGGCATAACCGAACTCACGCAGTTCGGAGCCTTCAACCTTGCCGCCCAGTTGCTCGGCCATGGTCTGCATGCCGTAGCAGATACCGAAGACCGGTACGCCCAGGTCGAACACCGCTTGCGGGCAGCGCGGGCTGTTGGCTTCGTGCACGGACTCGGGACCGCCGGCGAGGATCACGCCTTTTGGCGCAAATTCGCGGATCGCATCTTCGTCCATGTCGAACGGGTGCAGTTCGCAGTACACACCGATCTCGCGCACGCGGCGGGCGATCAGTTGGGTGTATTGCGAACCGAAGTCGAGGATCAGGATGCGGTGAGCGTGAATGTCGAGGGCCATGATTCAGTCTCGTCTAAGTAATTCAGAAACGACTCGGGGCTGAATAAAACAGCCCCGGTCATTTAACGTTTTGCTTGAAGCCTCAACCTACGCGGTAGTTTGGCGCTTCCTTGGTGATCTGCACGTCGTGAACGTGGGATTCGGCCATGCCGGCACCGGTGATCCGCACGAACTCAGGCTTGGTGCGCATTTCTTCGATGTTGGCGCTGCCGGTGTAACCCATCGAGGAACGCAGACCGCCCATCAACTGGTGAATGATCGCGCTCAGGGTGCCCTTGTAAGGCACACGGCCTTCGATGCCTTCCGGAACGAGTTTCTCGGCGCCTGCCGAGGAGTCCTGGAAGTAACGGTCGGAGGAACCTTGAGCCTGGGACATGGCGCCCAGCGAACCCATGCCGCGATAAGCCTTGTACGAACGGCCCTGGAACAGTTCGATCTCGCCCGGTGCTTCTTCGGTACCGGCGAACATCGAGCCCATCATCACGCAGGACGCACCGGCCACGATGGCCTTGGACAGGTCACCGGAGAAACGGATGCCGCCGTCGGCGATCAACGGAACACCGGTGCCTTCAAGGGCAGCGGCAACGTTGGCGATGGCACTGATTTGCGGAACGCCGACACCGGCGACGATACGGGTGGTGCAGATCGAGCCAGGGCCGATACCGACCTTGACCGCGTCGGCGCCGGCTTCGGCCAGGGCCTTGGCGGCTGCGCCGGTGGCGATGTTGCCGCCGATCACCTGCACTTCAGGGAAGTTCTCTTTGACCCAGCGAACGCGGTCGATCACACCTTTGGAGTGACCGTGTGCGGTATCGACCACCACCACGTCCACACCGGCATTGACCAGGGCTGCAACGCGGTCACCGGTGTCTTTACCGGTACCGACCGCAGCGCCGACACGCAGACGACCTTGATCATCCTTGCTGGCCAGCGGGTAGGCCTTGGCTTTTTCGATGTCTTTGACGGTCATCATGCCTTTGAGGGCAAACTTGTCGTCGACGATCAGGACTTTTTCCAGGCGGTGCTTGTGCAGCAGCTCGCGGACTTCGTTCTTGTCGGCGCCTTCGCGAACAGTGACCAGACGCTCTTTAGGCGTCATCACTTCACGAACGGTGGCGTCCAGACGGGTTTCGAAACGCACGTCACGGGAAGTGACGATGCCGACCAGGTCGCCATCGTGCAGCACCGGAACGCCGGAAATGTTGTGCATGCGGGTCAGTTCGAACAGATCACGAACCGTGGCGTCAGCCTCGATGGTGATTGGGTCCTTGACCACACCGGCTTCGAACTTCTTGACCTTGCGAACTTCGGCAGCTTGCTGCTCGATGGTCATGTTCTTGTGGATAATGCCGATGCCACCTTCCTGAGCCATGGCGATTGCCAGACGGGCTTCGGTGACGGTGTCCATGGCGGCAGAAACCAGAGGAATGTTCAGCTCGATGCCACGGGTAAGGCGGGTCTTCAGACTGACTTCATTAGGAAGTACCTCGGAATAACCGGGCACTAGGAGAATGTCGTCGAAGGTCAGAGCTTCTTGGCTGATACGCAGCATCGCGGGGGCTCCCGAGCGGGAAAATGGAAGCGCGCCATTATACTCAGACACCCTACCGGGCTCAATGTAAAACTTGTCTTATATCAATGTTGCTGATGTACGGGAAAAACGCCCCTTACAACTCGACCTTGACCCAGCTCACCGGCTGATCCAGCCAGTCGGCGAATTCGTCGATGAAACTCTGCTTGAACCCCGCCTCGAGCCAGTTGTTGAAGATGAAACCGAGGTTGGAAAACCCGCATTCCTGTAAATACAGAAAACCGTTGATATCGTCTTCATGCCCGCATTCGGGGCAGGTGAAGTTGTCGGTGCGCCCCGGCATCCAGTCTTCCAGACTTTCGAACAGCGCTTCGCCGATCTCCTGCCGGCACTCGGCGCAACCGGCCTCTTCGAGAAAACCCTTGGCCGGGGTGTAGATGCAGCGCTTGGTGATGACTTCCAGCCCATTGATCGGCTCACCGAACGGTAACGCCTCGGGATGCAGCACCACCGCGCGGGCGCCATCGGCGATGGCGTAGGCCATGCGATTGCCGGTGCGTCCGCAGGTGCTCAGTTCTTCCTTGACGATGTTCTTGCGCACCAGCCAGCGCAGAATCGCCCGGGCGCGGGGCTCGTGCACCGGCAGGTTGGAGATTTTCGGGACGATGATGCTTTGGGAATTCATGGTGCAAGCCTGCTGCGTCAAAGGATGTTCTGCGACGAACGCGGCCGGCAGCTTAATCCCTGACAAAATCCGGTCAAGTGCTTAAATAGCGGCCGATCAGCGCAATCCCGCTCGCCAGCACCAGCCAGGTCACCAGCCGCACGAAGGCCTCGCGGGACAGGCGCATGGTCAAACGTCGCCCGCCCCACAAGCCCAGCGCCATGGCTGGCAACAGACACACTGCAAGCATCAACAAGGGTAGCTCGGCATACACCCCGGCGATGGCAAACAGACTCAAGCGGACCACCGTGCTGCAACTGATCAGCGCACTCTGCGTGGCCCGTGCCGCGTCCTTGGGCAGTCGGCTGTTGAGGTAGATCGCATAAAGAAAGCCGCCGCTGCCGAACAACGCCCCGAACAACCCGCCCACGGTTCCCATCGGCAACGCCCATCCAGCGGACAACTGCGCCGGTCGTGCCTTGATCCACAAGCTGTAAACCGCGTAGGCACTGATGAACAACCCCATCAGCAGCAACAGCAGATCGGACTTGAGGTTAAGCAGGAAAATCACCCCCAGCGTGCAGCCCACCGCCATGCACGGCAGCAGCCGCAGCAACTCCGGTTTCGCCACATCCCGCCGCGACGGCAGCAGATTGCCGAACGCCGCGACGAAATCCAGCAGCACCAGCAACGGCACGATCTTCGACAGCGGCATGAACAGAATCAGAATCGGCCCCGCCACCAGCGCCGTGCCGAAACCGGCAATCCCGAACACGATGTAGGCCAGCGCGATGGCCAGTCCGATCACCACCCAGCCCTGCGCGCCCCACGACCATTCGCTCAACAACCCCGCCACGCTCATTCGCTCGCTTCCTTTATAAGCCTGCGATGACTTTAGCCAGCGCCGAGGGTTGCGACTAATATCTTCGAAACCGCCAAGCCATCTCGAAAAGGCATGTCTCGTGCTTTCAACCCGTCAATTGCGTTACTTCGTGGAAATCGCCGAGAGCGGCAGCTTCAGTGCTGCAGCCGAACGGCTGTTCATTGCTCAATCGGCGTTGAGCCGACAGATCAAGGACATGGAAACCCGCCTGCAAACGCCGCTGTTCGAACGCACCGCGCGCCAGCCCCGACTCACCGCCGCTGGCGAAGCGTTCCTGCCCCGGGCGAAAAATCTGCTCAATGAACTGAACAAGGCCAGCACCCTGGCCACGGAAATCGGCCAAGGGCAGCGCGGCACCTTGCGCCTTTGTCACTCCAGCACCGTGCCGATCAGTGGCCGACTGTTGCGCGACATGAGCGCATATCTGGAGCAGCAGCCCGGCGTTTCGCTGGACATCGGCACGCTCTCCTCGGAGGCGCAACTTGAAGAACTGGCCGAAGGCCGGCTCGACATCGGACTGTTGCGCCTGCCGGTGCTGCGCCAGCGCGAGGGCGTTCAGGTTGTGCCGCTCTATAACGAACGCTTGCTGCTTGCCGTGCCGGCGGATCATCGACTGGCTTTGATGGAGGCAGTCGATCTGGCGCAATTGAAGGACGAAGCATTCATCTCCATCCCGCATCCGCAGCGCGGCGGGCTGAGCTATTTGTGCGCCGATCTGTGCATGCGTCACGGTTTCTTCCCCCAGGCTGCGAGGGTGATGTCGCGCAAGACCACGCAATTGCAGTTGATCCAGGCCGGATTCGGCATCGCTCTACTGCCGGAATCGATGCAGGACATCGCGCCCGCTGGTGTGAGATTTCTGCCGCTGACCGGCGATTGCCAAAGCACTGTCGCCCTCGCTTCTCGGCAAAATCCCACACCTCTGGTGCAACACTTCCTCCAGACATTCACCGGCGAATGCCTTTAAACTGCGCCCCATGATTAAAGATCCCTTTGCAAGACTCGGCCTCGACCGCGAAGTCCTGACCGTCAGCCAGCTCAACGGCCGCGCGCGGGTGTTGCTCGAAGACGTGTTCAGCAACATCTGGGTCGAAGGCGAAATCTCCAACCTCGCCCGCCCGGCGTCCGGCCACGTGTATTTCACGCTCAAGGACAGCGGCGCGCAGGTGCGTTGCGCACTGTTCCGGCAGAACGCCGCGCGGGTGCGTCAGGCGCTGAAGGATGGCCTGGCAGTCAAGGTGCGCGGCAAGGTCTCGCTGTTCGAAGGGCGTGGCGACTATCAACTGATCCTCGACACCGTGGAGCCTGCCGGCGACGGTGCGCTGCGCCTTGCTTTCGATGCCCTGAAGGAAAAGCTCAGCGCCGAAGGCCTGTTCAGTGCCGAGCGCAAGGTGCCGCTGCCGGCCCATCCGCAGCGCATCGGCATCATCAGTTCGCCGACCGGCGCGGTGATTCGCGACATCATCAGCGTGTTCCGCCGCCGCGCGCCGCAAGTACAACTGACGCTGATTCCCACCGCCGTTCAGGGCCGCGAAGCCACCGCGCAGATCGTCCGCGCCCTGAAACTGGCCGATGCCCGTGGCTTCGACGCGCTGATCCTGGCCCGTGGCGGCGGCTCGCTGGAAGACCTGTGGTGCTTCAATGAAGAGGCGGTGGCCCGGGCGGTGGATGCCTGCGTTACGCCGATCGTCAGTGCAGTCGGGCATGAAACCGATGTGTCGATCAGCGACTTTGTGGCTGACGTGCGCGCGCCTACACCGTCCGCTGCTGCTGAACTGCTTGCCCCGGATTCCAGCCACCTGATCCGACAGGTCGAAAGCCTGCATCGCCGGCTGGTGATGCGCATGCGTGATCGCCTGATGCGCGATCGATTGCGCCTCGAAGGCATGACCCGCCGCTTGCGCCATCCCGGCGAACGTCTGCGCCAGCAGGCACAGCGTCTGGATGACCTGGACATGCGCATGCGCCGCGCTTTCGAGCGCCAGCTCAATACCCGTCGCGAACGCTTGATCCGCCTGGAAACCCGCCTCGCCGGGCAACATCCGGGACGCCAACTCGCGCTGCTGCGCCAACGCCTCGACAGCCTCGCCGAGCGCCTGCCACGCGCCATGAACGAAGGCCTGAAACGCCGTCGCCTGCAGTTGCAAAGCCAGATGCAGACCCTGCACGTGGTCAGCCCGCTGGCGACTCTCGGCCGTGGCTACAGCATTCTGCTGGATGAACGCGGCAACGCGATCCGCAACGCCGCGCAAACTCACACCGGTCAGCGCCTCAAGGCCAGACTGGGCGAAGGCGAACTGCAAGTGCGCGTCGAGGACAATCACCTGACGCCCGTCACTCTCTCTTTACTGGACTGATCCATGCCGCGCTTTCTCGCTCCGCTGCTGTTGCTGTGCCTGACCTTCAACGCTCACGCCGACAGTTACATCACCCGCCTGCTGAACAAACCGGTGCCGGGCGGCGTGGCTGTCGTCGATCTGGGCACCGCTGCGCAAGCGCCGAAAGCCACGTATCAGGGCAAACCGGTGCTGGTGGTCAAGGAACAGAACAACTGGCTGGCGATTGTCGGCCTTGCGTTGACCGTCAAACCCGGCATTCAGCAGATCAGCAGTGGCGGCCGCAACCTCAATTTCAGTGTCGGCAACAAGAAATACCCGGAACAGCACATCACCCTGAAGAACACCCAGCAGGTCAATCCGAACCCGGCCAACCTCAAGCGTATCGAGGGCGAGCTGGCCGAACAGATCAAGGCCTACCGCAGTTTCAGCCCGAACACCCCGAGCAACCTGCTGCTGGACAAACCGGTCAACGGGCCGCTGTCGAGCAAGTTCGGCGTGCGCCGTTTCTTCAACGGTGAAGAGCGTAATCCGCACGCAGGTCTGGACTTCGCGGTGCCGGCCGGCACGCCGATCAAGACTCCGGCAGCGGGCAAGGTGATCCTGATCGGTAACTACTTCTTCAATGGCAACACCGTGTTCGTCGACCACGGCCAGGGCTTCATCAGCATGCTCTGTCATATGTCGAAAATCGATGTGCAGAACGGCCAGCAACTGGCGCGCGGCGCGGTGGTTGGCAAGGTGGGCGCCACTGGTCGCGCGACCGGGCCGCACATGCACTGGAACGTCAGCCTGAACGATGCGCGGGTCGATCCGGCGATTTTCATTGGGGCTTTCCAGCCTTGATTTCAGGCTGAAGCCCTTCCAGCAGGGATTGCGCACGACGATTGGTCCGCGCAATCCCCGCAAACAAATACAGCCATATCAAGAATAAAATCTCGGAAAAAACCGCTTTCCGGGTATTCCTCTCAATTTTTTTCGACTGCTTGCCATCCTCATCCCCCGCGGTTAGGGTTGAAGGCATGAAAACCTCTCACACCCTCATTCAGCTTCGCCAGCACCGCAGCCTGTGCCTCGTCAGCGCACGACTGCCGGGCTGAATCGCTGCACCTCGTCCCACGCTTTTCCAAGAACGTTCGTTCCACCGGCAGGCCGCCTCTTTTCGGCCCAGACAATAAGGAATTTCCCGATGAGCATGCTCAAAGACCCGTCTTCGAAATACCGCGCGTTTCCAGTGATCAACCTGCCGGATCGCACGTGGCCGTCGAAAACCATCGATGCCGCGCCAATCTGGTGCAGCTCCGACCTGCGTGACGGCAACCAGTCGTTGATCGAGCCAATGGACGCGGTGAAAAAGCTGCGCTTCTGGAAAACCCTGGTGCAGGTGGGCGTGAAGGAAATCGAAGCGTCGTTCCCGGCCGCTTCGCAAACCGACTTCGACTTCGTGCGTACCCTGATCGAGGACGGCCACATCCCGGACGACACCACCATTCAGGTGCTGACCCAGGGCCGTGAAGACCTGATCGAGCGCACCTTCGAATCCCTGCGCGGGGCGAAGAAAGCCATCGTTCATCTGTACAACGCCACCTCCCCTTCTTTCCGTCGCATCGTTTTCAACCAGGACAAGGACGGGATCAAGGCCATCGCCGTGAACGCCGCCAAGCTGTTCGTCAAATACGCGGCCATGCAGCCGGACACCGAGTGGACCTTCGAGTACTCGCCGGAAACCTTCAGCGCCACCGAACTGGAATTCGCCAAGGAAGTCTGTGACGCGGTGATCGAGGTCTGGAACCCGACGCCTGAGCACAAGATCATCCTCAACCTGCCGGCCACCGTTGAATGTGCGACCCCGAACGTCTACGCCGACCAGATCGAGTGGTTCCACCGCAACATCAACCGCCGTGACAGCGTGATCATCAGCCTGCACACCCACAACGACCGCGGCACTGGCGTGGCCGCCACCGAGCTGGGCCTGATGGCCGGCGCCGATCGCGTCGAAGGCTGCCTGTTCGGCAACGGCGAGCGTACCGGTAACGTCGACCTCGTGACTGTGGCACTGAACATGTACACCCAGGGCATCAATCCTGAGCTGGACTTTTCCGACATCGACGGCGTGCGCAAAGTCGTCGAAGAGTGCAACCAGATCCAGGTTCACCCGCGTCACCCGTACGTCGGCGACCTGGTGCACACAGCGTTCTCCGGCTCCCACCAGGACGCGATCCGCAAGGGCTTCGCCCAGCAGAAACCGGACACCCTGTGGGAAGTGCCGTACCTGCCGATCGACCCGGCCGACATCGGCCGCAGCTACGAGGCGGTGATCCGCGTCAACAGCCAGTCGGGCAAGGGCGGCATCGCCTACCTGCTGGAGCAGGAATACGGCATCAGCCTGCCACGTCGCATGCAGATCGAATTCAGCCAGGTCGTGCAGCGTGAAACCGATCGCCTGGGCCTGGAGATGACCGCGCAGCAAATCCACGCGCTGCTGCACAGCGAATATCTGCAAGCCAACACCCCGTACGCGCTGGTCAGCCATCGCCTGCAGGAAGAAAACGGTAACAGCGCCGTCGAAGTGGAAGTGGCGAGCAAAGGTCAGGGCGAAACCAATCTGCACTGGCGCGGCAAGGGCAACGGCGCGCTGGAAGCCCTGGTGGCCGGTCTGCCGATTCCGGTGGAAATCATGGACTACAACGAACACGCCATCGGCGCGGGCACTAACGCCAAGGCGGCAGCCTACATCGAGCTGCGTGTGAACGGCGAACGTGCGGTGCACGGCGTGGGCATCGATGAAAACATCACCACCGCCAGCTTCAAGGCACTGTTCAGCGCGCTGAACCGCTCGCTGAGCCAGCCGGAAGCGAAAGCGGCGTAACTGACCGCTGCAATGCAAAAGGCCCCGGGGTTTGCACCTCGGGGCCTTTTTATTGCTTCTTCTGATCGTTCCCACGCAGAGCATGGGAACGATCAGGCGCCTCGTGACTATCAGGTGAACTCGAAGGTGTCCGCATCCAGATTCGCCGGGAACCGCTCGCGGTAAGCCGCCAGTGAAGCCGCTTCCAGAACCACCTTGAACACCCCGTCAGCCTCTCCCGCCGCCAGCAACGTCTCGCCCTGAAAATCCAGCACCTGACTGTCGCCGGTATAGGCAAAGCCCTTGCCATCGGTGCCAACCCGGTTGACCGCCGCCACATAGCACAGGTTTTCGATGGCCCGGGCCGGCAGCAAGCGGTTCCAGTGCTGACGCCGCGCGCCCGGCCAGTTGGCCGTGTACAGCAACAGATCGGTGTCCTGAGCGTCGCGGCTCCACACCGGGAAGCGCAAGTCGTAGCAAATCAGCGGACGCACCCGCCAGCCCTTGAGCTCGAACTGCACCTGACGCTCGCCGGGGGTGTAGTGATTGTGCTCGCCGGCCATGCGGAACAGGTGACGTTTATCGTAATGCAGCACTTCGCCGTCCGGCCGCGCCCACAGCAAGCGGTTGCGATGACTGCCGTCGGCGGCCTGGATGATCACGCTGCCGGTGACGACCGCGTTCAGTTTCGCCGCCTGGATCCGCAGCCATTTGCTGGTCGGGCCGTTTTCGGATTCGGCCAGGGTTTCGGACGCCATGGAGAATCCGGTGGTGAACATTTCCGGCAAGATGATCAGATCCGCACCGCGCGCCTGCTCCAGCAAGGCGTCGAAATGCTCGAGGTTGGCCTGACGGTCATGCCAGGCCAGGCTGGTCTGGATCAGCGCCAGATTGAGATCGGGCAACGCACTCAAATCACGCATAGTTTGGCCGCCGCTTCCCGCAGCGTCTCCTCACGTTTGGCAAAGCACAGGCGCACCAAGCGCTGGCCTTCGGGTGGATGCTGGTAGAACACCGACACCGGAATACTTGCCACGCCGTGCTCGCGGGTCATCCACATCGCCATCTCGACATCGTTCAGGTCAGGGCGAATCTGCGAGTAATCGACCAGTTGGAAATAAGTGCCGGTGACCCGGGTGAAGCTGAATCGCGACGGCGCGAGCAAATCACAGAACAGATCGCGCTTGGCCTGATAGAAGCCTGGCAGCTCTTCAACGTGTTCCGGATGCTCGGCCATGTAATCGGCCAGGGCATACTGCAACGGTGTCACACCGCAGAAACTGACGTACTGGTGCACCTTGCGCAGCTCCGCCGTCAGGGCCGGCGGCGCCACGACGTAACCGGTTTTCCAGCCTGTGACGTGATAGGTCTTGCCGAACGAGCTGACCACGAATGCGCGCTGATACAACTCTTCATGGGCCAGCACGCTGACGTGCGGCACACCGTCGAACACCAGGTGTTCGTAGACTTCGTCGCTGATCACATAGATGTCGCGATCACGGATCAACGCCGCCAACTGATCCAGTTCGGCGCGACTGATCAAAGCACCGCTCGGGTTATGCGGGGTGTTGAGGATGATCATCCGCGTGCGCGGGCTCAGGGCTGCGCTGAGTCTGTCGAAGTCGATGGAGAAATCTTTCAGGCCCAGCTGCACATGCACGCAGCGCCCGCCGGCCAGTTCCACCGCCGGCTCGTAGCTGTCGTAGGCCGGGTCGAACACGATGACTTCGTCGCCAGTGCGGATAACCGCCTGGATAGCGCAGAAGATCGCCTGGGTTGCGCCCGGGGTCACGGTCACTTCAGTGTCGGCATCGACGTTGGCGCCATAACTGCGGGCGATTTTCGCAGCGATCTGCTGGCGCAGCGCCGGCAGGCCGGTCATGGGCGAATACTGGTTATGGCCGCTGGCGATGTGTCGACCGACTGCATCGCGCAGTGCCTGCGGGCCGTCGAAATCGGGAAAACCCTGGGAAAGGTTGATCGCTCCGGTCTGCGCCGCGAGCTGAGACATCTGCGTGAAAATAGTGATGCCGACATTCGGCAGCTTGCTGGTGATCATCGGGGTTCCCTGCTCTGCCCCGGCTCTGACGACGGCGCGGGAGAGCCCGAGGATAGCCCATCCGGCGCCCATAAAAAAAGGGCGCCAAACGGCGCCCCTTCTCTTTGTTCGCAACGACCTTACTTCTTGTCGCGGCGCTTCTTGCTGGCTTTCTTGTTGTGCGACATCAAGCGACGCTTCTTGTTGACCTGGCGGTCGGTCAGCGTGTTCTTGTTGCCTTCGTACGGGTTCTCGCCACCCTTGAACTCGATACGGATCGGCGTACCGACCAGTTTGAGCACACGGCGATAAGTGTTCTCCAGATAGCGCACGTACGACTTCGGCACTTTCTCGATCTGGTTGCCGTGGATCACGATGATCGGCGGGTTCGCACCACCCAGATGAGCGTAACGCAGCTTGATCCGGCGGCTGTTGACCATCGGCGGCTGGTGCTCGCTGACCGCGTCTTCGAGAATCTGCGTCAGGCGGCTGGTCGGCCAGCGGGTGACCGCGGACTTGAACGAGTTCTGCACCGAGGCGTAGAGGTTGCCCACGCCAGTACCGTGCAGTGCCGAGATGAAGTGGATATCGGCGAAGTCAACGAAGAACAACCGACGCTGTAGCTCGACCTTCACGAAGTCGCGCTCGCTCGGGGTCATGCCGTCCCATTTGTTGATCGCGATCACCAGCGCACGACCTGCTTCAAGGGCGAAGCCCAGCAGGTTGAGGTCGTGATCGACCACGCCTTCGCGGGCGTCCATCACGAAGATCACCACGTTGGCGTCTTTGATCGCCTGCAGGGTTTTGACCACGGAGAATTTTTCGACTTCTTCGTGGATCTTGCCGCGCTTGCGCACACCGGCGGTGTCGATCAGCGTGTACTTCTCGTCGTTACGCTCGAACGGGATGTAGATACTGTCGCGGGTGGTGCCGGGCTGGTCGTAGACGATTACCCGGTCTTCACCAAGCATGCGGTTGACCAGGGTCGACTTGCCGACGTTCGGACGGCCGATGATGGCAATCTTGATCCCGTCTTTTTCGCTCGGCCCAGGAATGCGCTTGGCTTCCTCGCCTTCGGCGACCACTTCTTCCTCTTCACCTTCGGCCGGCTCGTCATCATCGCGCGGGAAGTCGCTCAGGGCGGCTTCCAGCAATTGCGTGATGCCGCGACCGTGGGCGCCGGCGATCGGGATCGCGTGGCCCATGCCCAGCGGGGCGAATTCGGCGCGGGCCATTTCCGGGTCGATGTTGTCGACCTTGTTGGCCACCACGTGGGAGCGCTTGTTACGTTTGCGCAAGTGTTCGGCGATCATCTGGTCGGCGGCGGTGAAACCGGCCTTGGCATCTACCAGGAACAGAACGACATCCGCTTCTTCGATGGCCAGCAGCGACTGCTCGGCCATTTTTTCGTCCATACCATGCTCGTCACCGGAGATACCGCCGGTGTCGATCAGAATGTAGGAACGCCCTTGCCACTTGGCCTCACCGTACTGGCGATCACGGGTCAGACCGGACAAGTCGCCGACGATGGCGTCGCGAGTCCTGGTCAGGCGGTTGAACAAGGTGGACTTGCCGACGTTCGGTCGGCCCACCAGGGCGATTACGGGAACCATGCGGCTCTCCACTTCGTTATTTCAGAAAATACAAAAGCCGCTGCGAGGCAGCGGCTGGTGCTCGGGGCAACACCCGTGGGTGCTGCAAACCCTGCAGAAGCAAGGCCGCCTGGGGAATTAACCCCAAGCATAGTTGTTACTTGATGGTCAGGGCTTCCAGTTTGCCGCTGTTGCCATACACATAAATCGTGTCACCCACCACCAGCGGACGGGCACGCAGGCCGTCGCTGTCGATGCGCTCGCGGCCGACGAAGCGACCGTCCACCTGACTCAGCAGGTGCAGGTAACCTTCCAGGTCACCGACTGCAACGTAGCTGGAGAACACTTCCGGCGCCGACAGTTGACGACGGGCCAGCGAGTCGTTACTCCACAGTGCTGTGGTGGAACGCTCGTCGACGCCTTCAACGGTACCCGACGACAGGCTTACGTAGACGTTGCCGAAACCCTGGGCAACACCGGCGTAGCTCGACGCGTCGCGCTGCCAGAGTTGACGGCCGCTTTCCAGATCCAGTGCCGCAACGCGACCCTGATAGCTGGCGACGTACAGGGTACCGCCGGACAGCAGCAGACCGCCGTCGATGTCGACCACGCGCTCCAGTTCCGAACGACCTTGTGGAATCGCGATCCGCTGTTCCCAGACCGGCACGCCGTTGGAAATGTCGAGCGCGACCACTTTACCGGTCGACAGGCCAGCCACCGCGAGGCGGTTGGTGACGATCGGTGCGCTGGTGCCGCGCAGGGTCAGTACGGCTGGCGTGCTGTCATACACCCAACGTTGGTTGCCGGTGGCCGCGTCCAGACCGATCAGACGATCGTCCTGGGTCTGTACCACCACCACGTCACCGTTGCTGGCCGGTGGCGCGAGGACTTCGCTGTTGACGCGCGAGCGCCACTTCTCTTCGCCGTTGATGGCGTCGAGGGCAACGACTTCACCGCGCAGGGTGCCGACCATGACCAGACCGTAACCCACGCCAACGGCGCCGGACACAGGCAGTTCGAGGTCTTTCTTCCATTTCACGTCGCCGTTGCCGCGATCCAGGCCCATCACGATACCGGTCACGTCGGCCGCGTAGATGGTGTCACCGTCGATCGCCGGCACCAGCATGTTGTACGTTTCGCCCTGACCGTCACCGATCGAGCGGCTCCACTGCTTGTGCAGGACCACTTCTTCCTTGAAGTCGGTCAGCTCGGCCGGTGGCAGTTCTTTTTTGCTGTTGCTGCTGCAACCCGCGGCCAGAATGGCCAGAGCCAGCAATGCTGCATGCTTCCAACGGATCACGTCACGCATCCCCTTTGGCCAGGTCGTCCAGCTTGATTTGAAGGCCACCGACCGCCGCTTCATCCGACAGTGCTGCCTTGGCTTTTTGATACGCCGCGTTCGCTTCGTCGGTACGGCCCAGCTGTACCAGCAGGTCGCCCTTGAGTTCTTCGCGAGTGGCCAGGAACGACTTGTCGGCATCGCCTTCGAGCAGTTTCAGGGCTTCGTCGGCCTTGTTCTGTGCGCCCAGTACCTGCGCCAGACGCTGACGGGCGATTTCGCCCAGCGCCGGGTTGGCCGGTTTGGCAACGATGGCCTTGAGTTCGGTCGCCGCGTCGTCCAGCTTGCCGCTGTCGACCGCTACCTTGGCCACGAACAGGCTGCCGTACTGCGCGTAGGCAGAACCGCCGAATTCGCTGTTGAGCTTGCCGGCCAGATCCGCAACGCGCGCGGCGTCAGGCTTGCCGTCCGGGGTCAGCGTGGTTTCCAGCAATTGCTGATAGAGCACCGAGGCGCCTTGCGACTGGTTGCTCTGATACTTGTGATAAGCCTGCCAGCCGAACACGATGACCAGCGCCAACAGGCCGCCGGTGACCAGAGGTTTGCCGTTGCGTGTCCACCAGTCCTTCAAATCCGCCAACTGTTCGTCTTCGGTACTCGACACCCCAATACTCCTTAATCGCTAAATCGGCTGTTTGGACAGCTTCAACCCTGCACGACGCAGGTGGCCAGGTGTGCAGCGAGCGCATCCCAGGCAATGCTTTGTTGTTCGCCCTGGCCACGCAGGGGTTTGAAACCTACCACTTGCTGGGCCATTTCGTCGTCACCGAGGATCAGTGCGTACAGCGCACCGCTCTTGTCGGCTTTCTTGAACTGGCTCTTGAAGCTGCCGGCGCCGGCATTGACTTGCAGGCGCAGGTTGGGCAGTTGGTCGCGTACACGCTCGGCCAGGGCCAGACCGGCCAGCTCTGCTTCTTCGCCGAAGGCGCAGAGATAGACGTCGACCTGACGGGAGATTTCTTCCGGGATCTGCTCCAGGGTTTCCAGTAGCAGTACCAGACGCTCAATGCCCATGGCGAAACCGACGCCCGGGGTCGGCTTGCCGCCCATCTGCTCGACCAGACCGTCATAGCGCCCACCCGCGCAAACGGTGCCCTGGGCGCCGAGCTTGTCGGTGACCCATTCGAATACGGTTTTGCTGTAGTAATCCAGACCACGCACCAGCTTCGGGTTCAGCACGTAAGGAATACCGACGGCATCCAGACGGGCCTTCAGGCCTTTGAAGTGGGCACGGGATTCGTCATCCAGGTAGTCGGCCATTTTCGGCGCATCGACCAACACCGCTTGAGTGTCGGCGTTCTTGGTGTCGAGCACGCGCAGCGGGTTGGTTTTCAGGCGACGCTGGCTGTCTTCGTCCAGTTTGTCGTGGTGCGCCGAGAGGTACTCGACCAGCGCTTCACGATAACGGCCGCGGGATTCGCTGGTGCCGAGGCTGTTGAGTTCAAGCTTGACCGCATCGCGGATGCCCAGCTCGCCCCACAGGCGCCAGGTCATGATGATCAGTTCGGCGTCGATGTCCGGACCGTCGAGGTTGAACACCTCCAAACCGATCTGGTGGAACTGGCGATAACGGCCTTTCTGTGGACGCTCGTGACGGAACATCGGGCCGATGTACCAGAGTTTCTGTACCTGGCCACCGCCGGTGATGCCGTGTTCGAGCACCGCACGTACGCACGCGGCCGTGCCTTCCGGACGCAGGGTCAGCGAGTCGCCGTTGCGGTCTTCGAAGGTGTACATCTCTTTTTCGACGATGTCGGTCACTTCACCGATCGAGCGTTTGAACAGCTCGGTGAACTCGACGATTGGCATGCGGATCTGCTTGTAACCGTAATTATCCAGCAGACGCGAAACGGTGCCTTCGAAATAACGCCATACCGGCGTCTGTTCCGGCAGGATGTCGTTCATGCCACGAATGGCTTGCAGAGACTTGCTCACAGAAATTCCTTAATTCGTTCGATCAGCCGCGCGCGATAACCGCTGCGTCAGCTTCGACCTTCTCGGCCGCTTTCTCGCGGATCAGCTTTTCCAGCTCGTCCACCAGATTGTCATTCGTCAGTTTCTGCGACGGCTTGCCGTCGATGTAAATCAGGTTTGGCGTGCCGCCGGTCAAGCCGATATGGGCTTCCTTGGCTTCGCCGGGGCCGTTGACCACGCAACCGATCACCGCGACATCCAGCGGCACCAGCAGGTCTTCAAGGCGCCCTTCCAGCTCGTTCATGGTCTTGACCACATCGAAGTTCTGCCGCGAGCAGCTCGGGCAGGCGATGAAGTTGATGCCACGGGAACGCAGATGCAAAGACTTGAGAATGTCGTAACCGACCTTCACTTCCTCGACCGGGTCGGCCGCCAGCGAGATGCGGATAGTATCGCCAATCCCCTCGGCGAGCAGCATACCTAGGCCCACGGCGGATTTCACTGTACCAGAGCGCAATCCACCGGCCTCGGTGATGCCCAGGTGCAGTGGCTGAACGATTTCCTTGGCCAGCAGACGGTAGGCTTCAACGGCCATGAACACGTCGGAAGCCTTCACGCTGACCTTGAAGTCCTGGAAATTCAGGCGTTCGAGATGCTCGACGTGACGCAGGGCGGACTCGACCAGCGCGGCCGGCGTCGGCTCGCCGTATTTCTTTTGCAGGTCTTTTTCCAGCGAGCCGGCGTTGACGCCGATGCGGATCGGGATCCCGCGGTCACGGGCGGCATCGACCACCGCACGCACGCGGTCTTCGCGACCGATGTTGCCCGGGTTGATGCGCAGGCAGTCCACACCCAGTTCGGCCACGCGCAGAGCGATCTTATAGTCGAAATGGATGTCGGCAACCAACGGCACCTTGACCAGTTGCTTGATCTTGCCGAACGCCTCGGCGGCGTCCATGTCCGGCACCGAAACGCGGACGATGTCGACGCCGGCGGCTTCCAGACGGTTGATCTGCGCGACGGTGGCAGCGACGTCATTGGTGTCGCTGTTGGTCATGCTCTGCACAGCGATAGGGGCATCGCCGCCCACGGGCACGTTACCGACCCAGATCTTGCGCGATTCGCGACGTTTGATTGGAGATTCGCCGTGCATGACTTATTGACCCAACTTCAGGCGAGCAGTCTCGCCACTGGTGAACGGAGCGACATCGACCGGCTGGCCGTTGTAGCTGACCTGCGCGCCACGGGCAACGCCCAGACGCACGGCAAACGGAGGCTTGCCGACGACAGACAAGCTGTCGCCCTTACGCTTGAGGCCGCTGTACAGCACTTTGCCGCTGCCATCGGTCACTTGAGTCCAGCAATCGGCGATGAACTGCACCTGAACCTGGCCTTGACCAGCAGCCGGAGCAACGGGCGCTGTCGGCGCGGGTGCCGCGACGGCCGGAGCTGCCGGGGCAGTAACGGTCGGTGCAGGCGTGGCCGGAGCGGCAGGTGCCGGATTTGCAGGAGCAGCAACCACAGGCGCTGGCGTATGAGCCGGTGCAGTCGGAGTAGCGGCTGGCGCAGCAGGTGCCGGAGCAACCGGTGCAGTCGCTGGAGCCGCGGCATCGGTCTCGGCGCCGGTCGATTCAGCCGTGGATTCCGATTGAGGCAGTGCCAGAGCGGTCGAGCCCTCGGCTTCGCCTTCCGCGACTGCCTGATCTTCCGGCTCGTCGAGCGGATGAATCTGGGTGGTGCCATCGGCGCCTTCGACTTCGACGTGCTCCGGGGCCAGGCCAATCAGGTCCTTGGTGCGCTGCGAAGTCTGATCCTGCCACCAGACGAAACCACCGCCGATGACTGCGATCAGCAGCAACAGGCTGACGATACGCAAAATGGTGTGGGAAACCCGTACCGGCTCTTCGATACGGCCCAGAGCGTGGACGTTGCTGCCTTGGGAATCGGTGCCGGTAGACTGGTCGAATTGCTGGACCAGAACGGTCTGATCCATGCCGAGCAATTTGGCGTAGGCGCGAATGTAGCCGCGAGCGAAGGTATGCCCGGGCAACTTGTCGAATGCGCCGGCTTCAAGATTGCTCAGGGAAGTCACGGTGAGGTTGAGCTTGAGGGCCACTTCGGCCAGCGACCAGCCATTGCTTTCGCGGGCCTGGCGCAGGGTCTCACCGGGGTTAACGCGATTCGCTGCTACAACTTCGGGATGCGCCGCTTTCATCATTGCTCCGACAGGTATTGCTGATATTCCGGCGTACCGGGATAGAGTCGTTTTAATTGCAGGCCCGCACTGGCGGCCTTGTCGCGATCTTCAAATACTTTTGCCAACCGAACGGCGAGCAACAGACTACGTGCATTTTGCTCGGAGAGCTGGCTGAAACGGTCGTAATAGTCACGCGCGGGCACATAATGCCTGTCTTCGAATGACAACTCAGCCATTTCCAGCAATGCCCGTGGCTGCTGGCGGTTCAAACGCAGCGCCTTTTCCAGCTGCTGCTGCGCCAGATCACGCTGACCGAGCTTTGCCGCCGTCATGCCGAGGTTCTCGAACACCCGCGAACGCTCAGGATACAGGGTATCGGCGGCCGCCTGTTCAAAACGCTCGTAGGCTTCCTTGTAACGCTGTTCTTCGTAGAGAAAACTGCCGTAGTTGTTGAGGATGCGCGCATCGGCGGGACGGGAGGACAAGGCTTTGCGGAAGTGTTCGTCAGCAAGCCCAGGTTCCATTTCGGCCTGGAACACCAGCCCCAGCGCGGCGTTGGCGTCGGGATCCGACCCGTCCAGCTCCAAGGCTTTCTTCAGTGGAACCTTGGCCCGTTCGGTCATGCCCTGCTGCAAGTATCCCAATCCCAGCTGCACGTAGGCAGCTCGCGCTTCGTCACGGCCCTTGCTGGTCTTCATCGGGTTGTAGTCGCCCGACAGGACACAACCAGCACACAGGCTGGCCAACAGCAACAGCAGCGCAAAGCGCAGGGACATAGAGATCCTCTCTTAGTTAGTGTTCGCGGCGTTCTGTGCCAGATCGCTGTCGGCGCTCAATTCGCGGACGGCGATGTAACGTTCGCTGCGACGGGTGCGATCCAGCACCTGCCCTACCAATTGACCACAAGCCGCGTCGATGTCTTCACCACGGGTGGTGCGCACGGTGACGTTGAAACCGGCCTGGTGAAGCTGATCCTGGAACCGGCGGATGGCGTTGTTGCTCGGCCGCTCGTACCCGGAATGCGGGAACGGGTTGAACGGAATCAGGTTGATCTTGCACGGAATATCCTTGAGCAGCTCGATCATTTCCACCGCGTGCTCAAGCTTGTCGTTGACGTCCTTGAGCAAGGTGTACTCGATGGTCAGCACACGTTTCTCGCCAAGGGCGGACATGTAGCGCTGGCACGACTCGAGCAGCATCTTAAGCGGATATTTCTTGTTGATCGGCACCAATTGGTTACGCAATGCGTCATTCGGTGCGTGCAGGGACAACGCCAGGGATACGTCGATGTGCTTGGCCAGCTCATCGATCATCGGCACCACACCCGAAGTGGACAGGGTCACGCGGCGCTTGGAGATCCCGTAGCCCAGGTCATCCATCATCAGATGCATGGCGGCCACGACGTTGTCGAAGTTCAGCAGCGGTTCGCCCATGCCCATCATCACCACGTTGGTGATGGCGCGGTCGATGGTAGCCGGAACACTGCCGAAGGATTTGTTGGCAATCCACACCTGGCCGATGACTTCGGCGGCGGTGAGGTTGCTGTTGAAGCCTTGCTTGCCGGTGGAGCAGAAACTGCAGTCCAGGGCACAGCCTGCCTGGGACGAAACGCACAGAGTGCCGCGTTTGCCCTGGGGAATGTAAACGGTCTCGACGCAGCTGCCGGACGCCACGCGCACCACCCATTTGCGGGTGCCGTCGCTGGAAATGTCCTCGCTGACCACTTCGGGACCACGGACCTCAGCAACAGCCTTGAGCTTTTCGCGCAAGGCCTTGCTGACGTTCGTCATGGCGTCGAAATCATCGACGCCAAAGTGGTGAATCCATTTCATTACCTGACCGGCACGGAAACGCTTCTCCCCGATTGAGTCGAAGAATTTTTCCATTTCCGGCTGGGTCAGACCCAGCAGGTTGTTTTTAACAGTCGATGTCGTCATGGATTCACCTTCACTCTTAAGCCAATGCTTAGCGAGTGGTTACTTCAGTAGCTGCGAAGAAGTAAGCGATTTCGCGAGCAGCAGCGGCTTCGGAGTCCGAACCGTGAACGGCGTTGGCGTCGATCGATTCAGCGAAGTCAGCACGGATGGTGCCTGGAGCAGCTTCTTTAGGGTTGGTAGCGCCCATCAGCTCACGGTTGCGAGCGATGGCGTTTTCGCCTTCCAGAACCTGAACGACAACAGGACCCGAAGTCATGAAGGCAACCAAGTCGCCGAAGAAACCACGAGCGCTGTGCTCAGCGTAGAAGCCTTCGGCTTCGGCTTTCGACAGTTGCTTCAGTTTCGAAGCTACAACGCGCAGGCCAGCGTCTTCGAAGCGAGTGGTGATCTTGCCGATCACGTTTTTAGCAACGGCGTCAGGCTTGATGATGGAGAAAGTACGTTGAACAGCCATGGTGTAACTCCAGAAACGGTAATTTGCGAAAAATTAAACCCGCGAATTATACGCGGGTTCTTGGGTATTGCCTAACCTGCGAGGACGATCAGTCCAATTCATCGGCCCAGAGAGTCTGAACCGCCTCCAATACCTTCTCGCCGACACGACCAGAGGTATTGTCGAAGTCCGGCAGCTCTTGGATCCACTGCTGCAACTCGACGAAATTGACAGAATACGGATCTACACCCGGCTTGGCCTCAGCCAGCTCTTCTGCAATACGTTGAACATCATTCCAACCGTAGCTCATGACAGTCTTACCAGTCAGTGCGGCGCTTCGGCCGCATGGTTAAGCGAATATTTCGGAATCTCGACGGTGATGTCTTCTTCACCGACGATCGCCTGGCAAGCCAAGCGCGACTGGGCTTCCAGACCCCAGGCACGATCGAGGAAATCTTCCTCCAACTCGTCGGCCTCTTCCAGCGAGTCAAAACCCTCGCGAATGATGCAGTGACAAGTGGTGCAGGCGCAGACGCCGCCGCAGGCGCTTTCCATCTCGATGTGGTGCTCGTGAGCCAGTTCGAGGATCGACGTGCCAGGCGCAGCGTCGACGACCATGCCTTCAGGGCAGAACTTCTCGTGGGGCAGAAAAATGACCTGCGGCATCAGATATCCTCGATTTCATTCAGATTGCGCCCCGACAGAGCGGCTTTCACCGTCTGATCCATACGACGGGCTGCAAAAGCATCGGTCACTTGCGACAGACGCTTGGTCTGCTGCTCGATGGCATAACCATCAGTGCCTTTCATCAGTTCGGTCAGTTCCTGCACCTGCAGATCGATGACCATGCGCTCTTCGGCATCTAGCAAGCGCTCGCCATCCGCCTCAAGAGCGCCCTGCACCGCTTCGATCAGGCGCTGGGCATCGACTTGTTGCTCGCGAAGAACGCGGGCGACTTTGTCATCGTTGGCGTGCTGGAACGAATCTTTCAGCATCTTGGCGATTTCGCCATCGGTCAGGCCATAGGATGGCTTGACCTGAATGCTCGCTTCAACGCCCGAACCCAATTCACGGGCAGAGACGCTGAGCAGACCGTCGGCATCGACCTGGAAGGTCACGCGAATTTTCGCCGCACCGGCCACCATCGCCGGGATGCCGCGCAACTCGAAGCGAGCCAGAGAGCGGCAATCGCTGATCAGCTCACGCTCGCCTTGCAACACGTGGATCGCCATGGCCGACTGGCCGTCTTTATAAGTGGTGAAGTCCTGGGCGCGAGCGACGGGGATGGTGGTGTTGCGCGGAATCACCTTCTCCATCAGGCCGCCCATGGTTTCCAGCCCCAGGGACAGCGGAATCACGTCGAGCAGCAGCAGTTCGCCGCCATCGCGCTTGTTGCCGGCCAGCGTATCGGCCTGGATCGCAGCACCAATGGCCACCACTTGATCCGGGTCGATTTCGGTCAGCGGCTGACGACCGAAGGCTTCGGCGACGGCTTCGCGAACACGTGGAACCCGGGTCGAACCACCGACCATGACCACGGCGTGCACATCTTCCAGCTCGACGCCGGAATCACGAACGGCGCGGCGACAGGCTTTCAGGCTGCGGGCGACCATTGGCTCGATCAGCGCATCGAAGGCTTCGCGAGTCAGCTGAGCCTTCCAGTCGCCGTAAGCAACTTCAACACTGTCAGAATCCGTCAGGGCTTCTTTGGCTGCGCAGGCAGCTTGCAGCAGGCTGCGCTGTGCGCCCGGATCGAGGTCGGCGGACAAACCGGCGCTCTCGATGATCCAGCCGGCAATCGCGTGATCGAAATCATCGCCGCCCAGCGCGCTATCGCCGCCAGTGGCCAGGACTTCGAAGACACCGCCAGTCAGGCGCAGAATCGAAATATCGAAGGTGCCGCCGCCCAGGTCATAAATCGCGACCAGGCCTTCGGCATGCTGATCCAGACCGTATGCCACCGCCGCAGCGGTCGGCTCGTTGAGCAGACGCAACACGTTCAGACCGGCAAGTTTCGCCGCGTCCTTCGTAGCTTGGCGCTGAGCATCGTCGAAGTACGCCGGAACGGTGATCACCGCGCCCACCAACTCACCGCCAAGGGTGGCTTCAGCGCGCTGACGCAATACTTTCAGGATATCGGCGGACACTTCGACCGGGCTTTTCGGGCCCTGCACGGTGTCGATGAACGGCATGTGCGATTCGCCGCCGACAAAGCGGTACGGCAGCTGATCGCCCAATTGCTTGACGTCGGACAGACCACGACCCATCAGGCGCTTGACCGACAGCACGGTATTCAGGGGATCGGAGGATGCAGCCAGTTTGGCTGACTCGCCGACTTCGATGCGATCGGCGTGGTAACGCACGGCGGAAGGCAGGATGACCCGCCCTTCGGCATCGGCCAGCGGCTCGGAAAGACCACTGCGCAACGCAGCGACCAGCGAATTGGTAGTACCCAAGTCGATCCCCACAGCCAGACGACGCTGGTGCGGTTGAGGACTTTGGCCGGGTTCGGCGATCTGCAGTAGGGCCATCGTGATCAGGACTTATCTGTATATCAGGCGTGCGACCGGAGCGGCACTGGGTTAATCGTCGAGGCGCTCTTCTAACTGGCGCACTTCGTAGGTGAGCTTGTCGAGGAACTGCATGCGCCGCATCAGGCGTTCGGCCTGTTCGCGTTGCGCTGCATCATCCCAACAGGCTGCGAAGCTTTCGTTGAGCTCTTCCTGGGCGGTTTTCAGGCGACGCTTGAAAGCCGCGACACCGGCCAGGTCGGCACTGTCCTGCAGATCTTCGAGCTCTTCGCGCCATTGCATCTGCTGCAGAAGAAACTCGGGATCGTGGACAGTGACTTCCATCGGCACTTCATGCCCGCTGATGGTCAGCAGGTAGCGTGCACGCTGGGCCGGACTCTTGAGTGTCTGGTAGGCATCGTTGAGCCGCGCAGACTGCTCCAGCGCTGACCGCTGCTCGCGCTCGGAAGCATCGGCAAAGCGGTCAGGATGAACACCGCGCGCCAGCTCACGATAGCGCGTGGCCAACTGCTCGAGATCCAGACGAAAGCCCGGTTGCAGCTCGAATAAAGCGAAATGACAAGGAATACCCACGACAAGCCTCAGATGTTGAAGCTTTCGCCGCAGCCACATTCACCGCGTACGTTGGGATTGTTGAACTTGAAGCCTTCGTTCAATCCTTCCTTGACGAAGTCGAGCTCGGTGCCGTCGAGGTAGGCCAGGCTTTTCGGGTCGATGATCACTTTCTCGCCGTGACTTTCGAACACCTGATCTTCTGCAACCACCTCGTCGACAAACTCCAGCACGTAGGCAAGGCCGGAACAGCCTGTGGTGCGAACACCCAGACGAATCCCTTCACCCTTGCCGCGCCCGTCGAGGGAGCGCCGCACGTGTCGAGCAGCCGCTTCTGTCATGCTGATAGCCATCGTTGACTCCTTACTCGTCGCCAAATCTTGAAAGTCAGATCAAGCCTTTCTTCTGCTTGTAATCGCGAACGGCCGCTTTGATAGCGTCTTCAGCGAGAACCGAGCAGTGGATTTTCACTGGCGGCAGAGCCAGTTCTTCGGCCAGCTGAGTGTTCTTGATGGTTTCAGCTTCGTCCAGAGTCTTGCCCTTCATCCACTCGGTAGCGAGGGAGCTGGAGGCGATAGCCGAACCGCAGCCGTAGGTCTTGAACTTGGCGTCTTCGATAACGCCCTGATCGTTGACCTTGATTTGCAGACGCATCACGTCGCCGCACGCCGGAGCGCCGACCATGCCGGTGCCGACATCAGGATCTTCCGCGTTCATCTTGCCGACGTTGCGCGGGTTTTCGTAGTGGTCGATGACCTTTTCGCTGTAAGCCATGATTCTCAATCCTCACTCATCAGGGCCGCTCTTGAGACCCTGCAACTGCGCTGCGTAAACCGCCGCGTCGCTACAGGATCTGTATCCGGCGGCTTCTATATTTAGTGTGCCGCCCACTCGATCTTCGAGATATCGACGCCGTCTTTGTACATGTCCCACAGCGGCGACAGAGCGCGCAGCTTGGTAACGGCCTCGCAGACTTTCTGCGCGGCGTAGTCGATTTCTTCTTCGGTGGTGAAACGGCCGAAGGTGAAACGGATCGAGCTGTGTGCCAGTTCGTCGTTGCGGCCCAGGGCGCGCAGTACGTACGAAGGCTCAAGCGACGCCGAGGTGCAGGCCGAACCGGACGAAACCGCCAGATCCTTGAGCGCCATGATCAGCGACTCGCCTTCAACGTAGTTGAAGCTCAGGTTCAGGTTGTGCGGAACGCGGGCGGTCAGGCTGCCGTTGACGTACAGCTCTTCCAGGTGCTCGACCTGCTTGTAGAAGCGGTCGCTCAATGCCTTGATACGGACGTTTTCGGCAGCCATGTCTTCCTTGGCCACACGGAACGCTTCGCCCATGCCGACGATCTGGTGAGTCGCCAGGGTGCCAGAACGCATGCCACGCTCGTGACCGCCACCGTGCATGGTCGCTTCGATGCGCACACGCGGCTTGCGGCTAACGTACAGCGCGCCGATACCTTTAGGGCCGTAGGTTTTGTGGGCGGAGAACGACATCATGTCGACTTTCAGTTTCTGCAGGTCGATTTCGACCTTGCCAGTGGACTGAGCGGCGTCAACGTGGAACAGGATGCCTTTGGAACGAAGCAACTCGCCGATGGCGGCGATGTCGTTGACGGTGCCGATTTCGTTGTTCACGTGCATTACCGACACCAGGATGGTGTCTTCGCGCAGCGCGGCTTCGATCATGGCCGGGGTGATCAGGCCATCTTCGGTCGGGTCGAGGTAGGTGACTTCGAAACCTTCACGCTCCAGCTGGCGCATGGTGTCGAGAACAGCCTTGTGTTCGATCTTGGAGGTGATCAGGTGCTTGCCCTTGGAGGCATAGAAATGTGCCGCACCCTTGATTGCCAGGTTGTCGGACTCGGTGGCACCGGAGGTCCAGACGATTTCACGCGGGTCGGCGTTGACCAGATCGGCCACCTGACGACGGGCGTTTTCGACGGACTCTTCGGCTTTCCAGCCGAACACGTGGGAACGGGACGCCGGGTTACCGAAGTTTCCGTCGACCAGCAGGCATTCACTCATTTTTTGCGCAACGCGCGGATCGACCGGGGTGGTCGCAGAGTAATCAAGGTAAATCGGCAATTTCATGGACTATCTCCTAAATCAGGCTGGCTGGCGTGCCGCTAGCTCTCTGGCTGTCATTCGACGGCGGACGCTTCAATCTTGTCCAGGCGCGGCGCCTTGCCATTGCAACGACGCTGATCCTGACGCTGGGCCACTTCCTGCACCTCACGGCGAGTTACGAGGTCGGCCAAGCTGATACCGCTGAGAAATTCGTGAATCTGCAGGCTCAGGTCGCACCACAGGTGATGGGTCAGGCAGGTGTCACCGGAGTGGCAGTCGCCCTGGCCCTGGCATTTTGTTGCATCGACCGATTCGTTCACCGCATCGATCACCTGAGCCACCTGGATGCCCTGCATGTCGCGGGACAACTGGTAGCCACCGCCCGGACCGCGAACACTGGAAACCAGGTTACTGCGGCGCAGCTTGGCGAAAAGCTGTTCGAGATAGGACAGGGAGATGCCTTGGCGCTCGGAGATATCGGCCAGGGACACCGGCCCGTGTTGCGCGTGCAACGCCAGGTCAAGCATGGCGGTCACGGCGTATCGGCCTTTTGTAGTCAGTCGCATGGACAATTACCACGGAGTTCGGAATGGGCGGGAGTATGCAATTCCCGAGCATTTAAGTCAACTATAAGACCTAGTGCTTTAGTCGGGTTTACCCGCAAAAGAGCGCGCGAATGATAGCAGGGTCTGCGGCCTAATGGCACACCGGTCGGCAGCAGCCCTGCAAGTGCGTCAGTGGAGCTTGGATTCGCCCTTGCCCTTGACGCAGGCGAAGTCTTCTTCACGCAGCTCGGGCAGATCTTTCGCACAGTAATTGCTGCCCAGATCCTTCAGCGCGCCGCACATTCCTTCCAGACGCCCATCCACCGCTTGCAGGTGATCAAGCAACTGGCCGATGGCACGCGCCACCGGATCGGGCATGTCTTCACTGACGCCGTAGGCATCGAAGCCGATCTTCTCGGCCATCGCCTTGCGCTTGGCGTCGGCCTCATCATCGGACTTGACGATGATCCGTCCCGGAATCCCGACCACGGTGGCACCCGGTGGCACTTCTTTGGTGACGACAGCATTGGACCCGACCTTGGCGCCGGCACCCACAGTGAACGGGCCGAGCACCTTCGCACCTGCGCCCACCACCACGCCATCACCGAGGGTCGGATGACGCTTGCCCTTGTTCCAGCTGGTGCCGCCGAGCGTCACGCCCTGATAGATCGTCACGTCATCGCCGATTTCAGCGGTTTCGCCAATCACGATGCCCATGCCGTGGTCGATGAAGAAGCGTCGACCGACCTTGGCACCCGGATGGATCTCGATCCCGGTCAGCCAGCGACCGAAGTTCGACACCAGCCGCGCCAGCCATTTCAGATCGTTGCGCCAGAGCATCCCGGCCAGTCGATGAATCCAGATCGCATGCATGCCGGGGTAGCAGGTCAGGACTTCAAAAGCGTTACGCGCCGCCGGGTCTCGGTGGAATACGCTCTGGATATCTTCACGCAAACGCTCGAACATCATTAATCCTTCCGCTTAAGGAGCTCGCCACGGGCCGCTTTCTGGGTTTCCGTGAGGATGCCACGCAAAATATTCATTTCCGCCCGGCTGACCGAGCTGCGTCCATACAACCGGCGCAGGCGCGCCATCAAGTGCCGCGGCTTTTCCGGATCGAGGAATTCGATGGCCACCAGGGTCTGCTCCAGGTGTTCATAGAACCGCTCCAGCTCATCCATGGTCGCAAGCTCTGCGCTTTTCACGGAGGCCACTTCTTCCTTCTCGATCTTGGTCGGCTGGCCTTGTGCAGCCAGCCACGCCATGCGCACTTCATAACTCAACACCTGCACCGCCGCCCCGAGGTTCAGCGAGCTGAATTCAGGATCGGAGGGGATGTGCACGTGATAGTGACATCGCTGCAGCTCGTCATTGGTCAGGCCGGAATCCTCACGACCGAACACCAGCGCGATTTCCGCGCCCTGCCCGGCCTCCTCGACCACTTTGGTCCCGCACTCGCGCGGATCCAGCAATGGCCAGGGAATGCGCCGGTCACGGGCACTGGTGCCGAGCACCAGATTGCAACCGACCAAGGCGTCTTCCAAAGTGGCGACGACTTGCGCGTTTTCAAGGATGTCACCGGCACCGGAAGCACGGGCATCGGCTTCGTGATGCGGGAAGACTCGCGGATCAACCAGCACCAGCCGCGACAGGCCCATGTTTTTCATGGCGCGCGCGGTCCCGCCGATGTTTCCCGGATGGCTGGTGTTGACCAGGACGACACGAATATTTTGCAGCACGGCGGGCGCTCTCGGACTCGGCAAAGGGGTGCAAATCTTACAGAACAGCCTACCGTTAAGCTATGAAAGCGAACAGCGACCTTCACCTGAAGAAAAGTTCTGATAGAATGCGCGGCTTTCTTTAACAACCTTAGGTGACACATCCATGCAGCCCATGCTGAATATCGCGCTGCGCGCCGCCCGCAGCGCCAGTGAACTGATCTTCCGCTCCATCGAGCGCCTGGATACCATCAAGGTCGACGAAAAAGACGCCAAGGATTACGTATCCGAGGTCGATCGCGCCGCCGAACAGAAAATCATCGACGCCCTGCGCAAGGCTTACCCGAATCACTCGATCATGGGGGAGGAGACCGGCCTGCATGCCGGCACCGGCATCGAAGGCGAAGAATACCTGTGGATCATCGATCCACTGGACGGCACCACCAACTTCCTGCGCGGCATTCCTCACTTCGCTGTCAGCATTGCCTGCAAATACCGTGGTCGCCTGGAACACGCCGTTGTTCTGGATCCGGTTCGTCAGGAAGAATTCACCGCCAGCCGTGGTCGCGGCGCTCAACTGAACGGTCGTCGCCTGCGTGTCAGCGGTCGCACCAGCCTGGACGGCGCCCTGCTCGGCACCGGTTTCCCGTTCCGTGACGACCAGATGGACAACCTCGACAACTACCTGGGCATGTTCCGCGCCCTGGTTGGCCAGACTGCCGGCATCCGCCGCGCCGGTTCGGCAAGCCTGGACCTGGCTTACGTAGCCGCCGGCCGTTTCGACGCGTTCTGGGAGTCGGGTCTGTCCGAGTGGGACATGGCCGCTGGCGCCCTGCTGATTCAGGAAGCAGGCGGCCTGGTGAGCGACTTCACCGGCGGTCACGACTTCCTTGAAAAAGGCCACGTCGTTGCCGGCAACACCAAATGCTTCAAGGCAGTTCTGACGGCGATCCAGCCGCACCTGCCGGCCTCGCTGAAGCGCTAAGCGTTTCGCGAAACCAAAAAAACACCCTTCGGGGTGTTTTTTTATGGGCATGAAAAAGCACCCCGAAGGGTGCTTTTTTTATAAGCCGTCAGCCAATTACTGGCCTGGCTGGTTCTGCGACAGGATCAGCTTGCCTTCCTTGTCGACCGGGATCTGGTTGCCCGGATCACGATCCATGCGCACCTTGCCTTCCTTGCCGTCCAGCGAATACCGGACGTCATAGCCCACGACCTTGTCGCTGATGTCATTCACCGTGTTGCAGCGAGTCTGAGTCGTGGTGTAGGTATCACGCTCCTGCATACCCTCCTGAACCTTGTTGCCGGCGTAACCACCACCGACCGCACCGGCCACCGTGGCAATCTTCTTGCCGGTGCCGCCGCCGATCTGATTACCCAGCAGACCACCCGCCAACGCACCGACCACGGTGCCGGCGATCTGGTGTTGATCTTTCACCGGTGCCTGCCGGGTCACCGTCACATCCTTGCACACTTCACGTGGAGTCTTGATCTGTGTTTTGACCGGCTCTACGGCCAGCACTTGCGCATACTCAGGGCCGCTTTTAACCAGGCTGTAGGTGGCAACAGCACCCCCGGCAGTTACACCGACAGCACCCAATACCGCACCAACCAGCAACGACTTGTTCACATGAACCTCCTGACCATCACATGCGGGAACGCGCCCGCGCTTCTCCCAGCCTTGGAGCAAAAAAAAAGACGCGAGTTCAACTCGCGTCTTTTTTGACTGACCGCCGGAAAATCGATGGCCGTTATGGACGGTCGTCGACTTCCTTCTCGGTGTTGGCCGGTGGAATAAGATCTTCAGTGCTCAGGTTCAGCCAGATCAACACCACGTTCGCGATGTAGATCGACGAGTAGGTACCCGCCAGAACACCGATAAACAGGGCGATGGAGAAGCCGAACAGGTTATCGCCACCAAAGAACAGCAGCGCCGCGATCGCCAGCAGGGTGGAGATCGACGTCGCCATGGTCCGCAGCAAGGTCTGAGTCGTCGAGATATTGATGTTCTCGATCAGCGAAGCCTTGCGCAGGACACGGAAGTTCTCACGCACCCGGTCGAATACGACGATGGTGTCGTTGAGCGAGTAGCCGATGATCGCCAGCACCGCCGCCAACACCGTCAGGTCGAAGGTGATCTGGAAAAACGACAGGATACCGATGGTCACGATCACGTCGTGGATCAGCGATACGATGGCGCCGACCGCGAACTTCCACTGAAAGCGGAAAGCCAGATAGATCAGGATGCCGCCGAGCGCCAGCAGCATGCCGAGGCCGCCCTGGTCACGCAGCTCTTCACCGACCTGCGGGCCGACGAACTCGACACGCTTGACGGTAGCGGGGTTATCGCCGCCGACCTTTTGCAGCGCTTCTGCCACCTGATGACCCAGTTGCGGGTCTTCACCCGGCATACGCACCAGCAGGTCGGTGGTTGCACCGAAGTTCTGCACGACGGCCTCGTGGTAACCCGAGGTCACCAGCTGCTCGCGCACCTTGGTGACGTCAGCCGGACGCTCGTAGGTCAGCTCGATGAGCGTACCACCGGTGAAGTCCAGCCCCCAGTTCATGCCCTTGTGGAACACACTGAAGATTGCCAGCAAGGTCAGAAATACGGTGACGCCGAACGCAAAGTTGCGGACGCCCATGAAGTTGATTGTACGTAACATGGCAGCCCCTTAAATCCACAACTTCTTGAAGTCACGTCCGCCAAAGATCAGGTTGACCATTGCGCGGGTCACCATGATGGCCGTGAACATCGAGGTAAAGATCCCGAGGGACATGGTCACTGCAAAGCCTTTCACCGGGCCGGTGCCCATGGCGAACAGGATGCCGCCGACCAGCAAGGTGGTCAGGTTGGCGTCGAGAATCGCAGTGAATGCCCGGCCGAAGCCTTCGTTGATTGCACGTTGCACGGTCATGCCGGCGGCGATCTCTTCACGAATCCGCGAGAAGATCAGCACGTTGGCGTCGACCGCCATACCCATGGTCAACACGATACCGGCGATACCCGGCAGGGTCAGCGTAGCCCCCAGCAGCGACATCAGCGCCAGCAGCAACACCATGTTCACCGCCAGTGCAACGGTGGCGATCAGGCCGAAGAAGCGGTAGATGGCGATGATGAACAGCGAGACGAACAACATGCCCCACAGCGAAGCATCGATACCCTTGGTGATGTTGTCCGCACCCAGGCTCGGGCCGATGGTGCGTTCTTCAGCAAAGTACATCGGAGCAGCCAGACCACCGGCACGCAGCAACAGCGCCAGTTCGGACGACTCGCCCTGGCCGTTCAGGCCGGTGATACGGAACTGCGCACCCAGCGGCGACTGAATGGTCGCCAGGCTGATGATCTTCTTCTCTTCCTTGAAGGTCTGCACCGGCACGTCTTTTTCGACGCCGTCGACCACTTGCTTGACGTAAGTCGTGACCGGGCGCTGTTCGATGAAGATCACCGCCATGCTGCGACCGACGTTGCTGCGGGTCGCGCGGTTCATCAGATCGCCACCGTGACCATCCAGGCGGATGTTCACTTCAGGCGTACCGTGCTGCGAATCGAAACCGGCCTTGGCGTCAGTCACCTGGTCACCGGTGATGATCAGGCCACGCTCGATCTGCGCAGGAGGACGCTTGCCTTCACGGAACTCGAAGGTCTCGGAAGTGGCTTTCGAAGCGCCCGGCTCTGCAGCCAGACGGAATTCCAGGTTGGCCGTCTTGCCGAGGATACGCTTGGCTTCGGCAGTGTCCTGCACGCCCGGCAGCTCAACCACGATACGGTTGGCGCCCTGACGCTGGACGATCGGTTCGGCTACACCCAACTCGTTGACGCGGTTACGGACCGTGGTCAGGTTCTGCTTGATGGAGTATTCACGGATTTCCGCCAGCTTGGCCGGGGTCATCGCCAGACGCAGCACCGGTTGACCGTTGAGGTCGGCCGGAACAATGTCGAAATCGTTGAAATTCTTGCGGATCAGCGCACGGGCCTGTTCGCGGGAATCAGCATCGCTGAAGCCCAGCTGAATGGCGCCATTGAGTTGCGGCAGGCTGCGATAACGCAGTTTCTCTTTGCGCAGCAGGCTCTTGACGTCGCCTTCGTAGACTTTCAGGCGGGCGTCGAGGGCTTTGTCCATGTCCACTTCCAGCAGGAAGTGCACACCACCGGACAAGTCCAGCCCCAGCTTCATCGGGTGCGCGGCCAGGTTGCGCAACCATTGCGGGGTGGTTTGTGCCAGGTTCAGCGCGACGACGTAGTCATCACCCAATGCCTTGCGGACAACGTCCTTGGCCGGCAGCTGGTCTTCAGCCTTGGTCAGACGGATCAGACCGCCTTTGCCGTTCGCTGCCAGGCTCGAAGCCTTGACGTTGATCCCGGATTCCTTGAGCGCGGTGCTCACGCGATCCAGATCGGCCTGATTGACCTGCAGGGCCGTGCTGGCGCCGCTGATCTGAATGGCCGGGTCATCGGGGTATAGATTCGGAGCGGAATAAATCAGACCGATCGCCAGCACCGCCAGGATCAGAATGTATTTCCACAGAGGATATTTGTTCAGCATCACGCCGCCCGTTATGAACGCGGGGCGCCTTGCGCGCCCCGTCGATTGAGTAGAAGTTGGAACCTTAGATCGCTTTCAGCGTGCCTTTTGGCAGCGTGGCGGCGATGGCGCCCTTCTGGAACTTCATTTCCACGGTGTCGGAAACTTCCAGAACCACGAAGTCATCGGCCACTTTTGTGATCTTGCCGGCGATGCCGCCGGTGGTGACCACTTCGTCGCCCTTCTGCAGGCTGCTCAGCAGGTTCTTCTGCTCTTTGGCGCGCTTGGCCTGTGGACGCCAGATCATCAGGTAGAAGATGACCAGGAAGCCGACCAGGAAAATCCACTCGAAGCCGCCGCCCATAGGCGCTGCAGCCGGTGCAGCCGCGTCAGCCATGGCATTAGAGATAAAAAAGCTCATTTAGCACTCCAGTTGCAAATGTTGAATCTTGGGGTCAGAAAACTCAGTCCAAAGGCGGAACGGGAAGCCCGCGTTTGGCGTAGAAGGCATCGACAAAGGCGGCCAATGTACCCTGTTGAATAGCCTCGCGCAAACCAGCCATCAGCACCTGATAATGGCGCAAATTGTGGATGGTATTGAGCATGCTGCCGAGCATTTCGCCGCACTTGTCCAGATGATGCAGATAAGCGCGGGAGAAGTTCTGGCAGGTATAGCAATCGCAGGTCGGATCCAGTGGCGAATCATCATGGCGATGGAACGCGTTACGGATCTTCAGCACGCCTGTATCAATAAACAGATGCCCGTTGCGGGCATTACGGGTTGGCATCACGCAATCGAACATGTCCACACCGCGGCGCACACCCTCAACCAGATCTTCCGGTTTGCCAACGCCCATAAGGTAACGAGGTTTGTCAGCCGGCATCATGCCCGGCAGGTAGTCCAGCACCTTGATCATTTCGTGCTTGGGCTCGCCCACCGACAGACCGCCGATGGCCAGGCCGTCGAAACCGATCTTGTCCAGGCCTTCCAGCGAGCGCATGCGCAGGTCCTGGTGCATGCCGCCCTGAACGATGCCGAACAGTGCCGCCGTGTTGTCGCCATGGGCATTCTTCGAACGCTGGGCCCAGCGCAGCGACAGTTCCATGGACACACGGGCCACGTCTTCGTCAGCCGGATACGGGGTGCATTCGTCGAAGATCATCACGATGTCCGAGCCCAGGTCGCGCTGGACCTGCATCGACTCTTCCGGGCCCATGAACACTTTCGAGCCGTCGACCGGGGAGGCGAAGGTCACGCCTTCCTCCTTGATCTTGCGCATGGCGCCAAGGCTGAACACCTGGAAACCGCCGGAGTCGGTCAGGATCGGGCCTTTCCACTGCATGAAATCGTGCAGGTCGCCGTGCTCCTTGATCACTTCGGTACCCGGGCGCAGCCACAGGTGGAAGGTGTTGCCCAGAATGATCTCCGCGCCCGTGGCGACGATGTCACGCGGCAACATGCCCTTGACCGTGCCGTAGGTGCCCACCGGCATGAACGCCGGGGTCTCGACGGTGCCACGGGGGAAGGTCAGACGACCACGACGGGCCTTGCCATCGGTGGCAAGCAGCTCGAACGACATACGACAGGTGCGACTCATACTGTTTCCTCTGGGCCGCGCGGCGCGGGATTACGGGTGATGAACATCGCATCACCGTAGCTGAAAAAGCGGTATCCGTTGTCCACGGCGGCTTTGTAGGCGGCCATGGTTTCCGGATAACCGGCGAACGCCGAAACCAGCATCAACAGCGTGGACTCGGGCAAATGGAAATTGGTGACCAGAGCGTCGACCACATGGAACGGCCGGCCCGGGTAGATAAAGATGTCGGTGTCGCCGCTGAACGGTTTGAGTACGCCATCGCGGGCGGCGCTTTCCAGCGAACGCACGCTGGTGGTGCCGACAGCGATGACGCGACCGCCACGCTCACGGCAAGCGGCGACGGCATCGACCACATCCTGACCGACTTCCAGCCACTCGGAGTGCATGTGGTGATCTTCGATCTTCTCGACGCGCACTGGCTGAAACGTGCCGGCGCCGACGTGCAGCGTGACGAACGCAGTCTCGACGCCCTTGGCGGCGATCGCTTCCATCAGCGTCTGATCGAAATGCAGCCCGGCGGTCGGCGCCGCCACCGCGCCGAGCTTCTCGGCATACACGGTCTGATAGCGCTCGCGATCCGAACCTTCGTCCGGGCGATCTATATAAGGAGGCAACGGCATGTGCCCGACGCGATCAAGCAGCGGCAGCACTTCTTCGGCAAATCCCAGCTCGAACAGCGCATCGTGACGCGCCAGCATCTCGGCTTCGCCGCCGCCGTCGATCAGGATCTTCGAACCCGGTTTCGGCGACTTGCTGGAACGCACATGGGCCAGCACGCGGTGGGTATCGAGCACGCGTTCGATGAGGATTTCCAGCTTGCCGCCGGACGCCTTCTGCCCGAACAAGCGCGCCGGAATCACCCGGGTATTGTTGAACACCATCAGATCGCCGGGGCGCAAATGCTCCAGCAGATCAGTGAATTGACGGTGTGCCAGGGCGCCGCTGACCCCATCCAGGGTCAACAGGCGACTACCGCGACGCTCGGCCAAAGGATGGCGGGCAATCAGCGAATCAGGAAGCTCGAAGGTAAAGTCAGCAACGCGCATGATGGGGTTCGTCTAGCAGGGCCGGAAAGTCTAGCGGAAATATCGAAAATTGACCATGAAACGTGATTGACCAACGGTAGGCACCTCTCTATACTTCGCCGCCATTGAGCCCTGATGGCGGAATTGGTAGACGCGGCGGATTCAAAATCCGTTTTCGAAAGGAGTGGGAGTTCGAGTCTCCCTCGGGGCACCAAAATTAGAAAAGGTCTTGCTTAGCAAGGCCTTTTTTTTCGTCTGTCGGAAAGTGTCGCCGGCCCTCCGGCGAAATCTCACACAGGTTCACAACATGGAAACGTCACTGGAAACCGTCGCCCTGTTCTCCCTCAAACTCGCGTACGAGGAAGAAGGCCTGAGCCCGATCCTGCGCGATGACATGGTCATGGGCGATTATCAGAAAGACGTATTCGAACTGCTGGTGCGCCGGGGTGATGTCGAGACGATCCAGTTCAAGATGAACGAGTGTCTGGCGCTGGCGATGGATGCGTTGGGTGGCGTCGAGAAACCGTTGGGGCGGGAACTGCACAAGTTGTCGACCGACTTCAGTCAGGCGCAGTCGCTGGAGCAGCTGGATCAGCCGCTCCTCGCGCTCAAGGGTTATTTGAAGGACATTCTTTAAGCTACGCAGATGAAGAAAGTGGCGCAAAGCTTCTATTTTGATATCTTGCCGTCCACTCGCTAGAGGCCTGTCAACCGCCTCTGTTATCGCGCACTCGGGAATAAACCAAAATGGATGCTGTGTTGTGTTTGCTGGTGATGGCTGGAACCTGGCTCTGGGTGGTGAAGCAACGGGGTGAGTGGAACCTGTTGCTGGCCAACCTTGCCGGCGCCGGAAGTGGCGTGGTTACCGGCATTGTGTTCACGCTGATTTACGACGCAGTCATTGGTACGTCGATGGCGACACCCAACCTGAATCGCAGTCTGGTGGTGTTCATCACCAGCGCGGGCGTTCTGGCGGGGGTATGGCTGTGGATTGCCAATCGCCGTCAACCCGAACATCCGGTTGCACGTCAGTTGCTCGGCGCGGTGTGTGGCTTGGCCGCCGGCATGGCGACCCTGGTGTTTCTGGCGGTGAATTTTTTCCCCCACACCTGAGTGGACGGCGCGGCTGTTTTGCAGTCAGCGCCGAGCCTTCAACACCCGAATATCCGTCGCAAATCCGTCGGCACCGACAATTTTCTTCCAGCCCACATACTGAAACTCGCCCCGCTCATCGATGTAATCGCCCTTCTCCACCGACCTGCCACCGACGATCGCCACGCGCTTTTCCTCACCACACCCGCCATCCGACGGCCGAACGGTGTAGATCACATACGGCTTCACATACTGCGTGGCGCGAAAGTATTGGCCGCAGACTTCATCGACGGTAATCAGCATGGTTTTCAGGCGCGCTGCGCCGTCCATGTCTTCGTGAAGTTTGAGGAAGGAGATTTCGCCGACATCGCTGTAGCCGAGTGAACGGGCGCGTTGGTATTCGGGGGAGTTCTGGTGGGCAATGCGGCCTTGCTCGGCGGCCTGGTTCATTCTGTCGGCGAACTCGGCTTTGCCACGGGCAATCATCGCATCGGCCTCGGCCGCCACGTTTTCGCATTGAGCGAATTCCCCGGAGGCAAGGTATTGGGGAGGCAGATTTGGGCGGTGCTCATTCATGCTCCCCTGACTGTTCTCCAGATCGCCCATCACCTCAAAGGCACCGGGCACGCGACCGCTTTGGACGTCGGCCATTTTTTCCTGCATGCGCTGACAGTTGGCGAGGTAATACTTCCAGCTGTTTTCCGGGTGCTCTTTCCAGGCGGCGAATGCCGGGGTCATGGCGCTGGCGAAAGTGATTGCACATAGCAGACGCAAAACAGGGGCGACTTTTGACATGAGTAGTCCATTACAGGAATCAGGAAAGTGGCGCGAAGCTACTATTTTGTTATCTTGCCGTCCATCGTCAGTAGTCAATCTGCGCGACGCACTGATTTCAGTTTTTTTGCAGGATTAAGGAAAGGATCGAATGGAGTTTCTGCGTTTTCTGGCATTTGTCGCGGCCTGGGGTTTCATGTGGCGCTGGGTGGTGAAAAACCGCGGCAGCTGGAATCTGTTTTACGCCAACCTGGTCGGTGTCGCGGGCGGTTTCATTGTTTCGATGGTGGTGCTGGCGATCACTTTTTCACTGTTCCCGTCGGCGCATCGCTACGAAGCCGCGCAGACTGAAAACGTCGTGGCGCAGCGGGAAGCCAAGCCGACCTCGTTGCTGCCGGAAGCCGAGGCGGTTGCGAGCCCTGCTGCGCTGAAAGATGCGCCGGTGTTTGCCGCTATCGTGCCGGACAACAAGCCCTCTCCAGCGGATTCCGCGTTGCTGCCGAACTACGCCAGTCGGGCGCCGAAGACGATGTCGGTGCAAACCGTGATCGACCAGAGTGACGATGAGGGGCGCAAGGCCCTGACGGCGCTGAGCAAAAAACTGCGCGCCGACGCCCAGGGCGACAAATCGATGCTCGCGTATGTCATGTGCAGCCCGTTCGTGACCAGCACATTGCGCTTCCCCGCATCTGCCCGGTTTGCCGACAGCAAAAGCCTGACGCCGCAACGCTTCAAGGATCAGGTCTACACCTTCAGCAACACCGTCACCGCGCGGAACATGAATGGCGACGATGTGACGTACCGCTTCGACTGCTCCGTACAGGAACAGCCAAGCGTCGACGCGACACCTGCCGAATGGCGCCTGTTGGCGCTGAAGCTGGAAAAAACGGGCTCTTAAGCCTGGTTTAAGGGTTCGAGGCGCCGGCTGCGCTATCATCGCCGGCCTGTGCGCCTTGAGCTTTTCCCCCGATGCCTCCGACACCTGATGACCTGAGCCCGTTGCCCGCTGTTCTGGCCGGGCCGTTGCTGCGACGGCTCGAACCGACGCGCATCGTTCTTTGGCTGGTCGGCAGCCGCGAGCTGTCGTTGACCTTGCGTCTGCAAGGCGTAGGGAACATTCCTCTCGATAGCGGGAAATGCAACGTCATTCCGGTAGGTACCCGGGCGTTTGTTCACCTCATCGATGTCCCCCTCGAAACCGCCCTGCCCTGCGACACCCGCATCGACTACGACCTGTTGATCGATGGCAAGCAGCCGATCGCCGACTGGGCGCCGCACCTGCTCTACGACGACGCCACCGGCCCGAACTTCGTCCTGCGCTCGCGCATCGACCAGTTGCTCCACGGTTCCTGCCGCAAGCCCCATCATCCGGCCGCCGACGGTTTGCTCTGTGTTGACCGGTTGCTGGCCGCCGAAACCGATCCGCAGCAACGTCCCGCCCTGTTGATGATGAGCGGTGATCAGGTTTACGCCGACGATGTGGCCGGTCCGATGTTGCGGGCGATTCATGCCTTGATCGAGCGCCTCGGTCTGTTCGGTGAACACCTCGAAGGCGCAGTAGTCAGCGACAGCGCGAAACTCTACGAACACCCGGCCAGTTACTACCATCGCGCGGATTTGCTGCCGGCACTGGAAAGCAACGAGACACTGCGCGAGCGTTTCTTCGGCGGTGCGCGCAAGCCGATTTTCACCAGCAGCAGCGCCGACAATCACCTCGTGACGTTTGCCGAAGTCATGGCGATGTATTTGCTGGTGTGGTCGCCAACACCCTGGACACTGGTCAATCCGCAGCCACCGGCACTGACGCCTGAACGCCTCAAGCGCTATGCCCTTGAACAGACCCGCATCGACGGGTTCAAGGCCGGCCTCGGCCAGGTGGCCCGGGCACTGGCGCATCTGCCGAGCCTGATGATCTTCGATGACCACGACATCACCGATGACTGGAACCTCTCCGCGCAATGGGAGGAAACGGCCTACGGCCACCCGTTCTCCAAACGCATCATCGGCAACGCGCTGATCGCCTACATGCTGTGTCAGGGTTGGGGCAACAATCCGGATGCATTCAGCGCAGTGCTGGAGAAAACCCGCGGCCTGAGCGCCAACGGTGACGACCGCTACCTCGACGCTCCCGTGCAGGACGAATTGATTGAGGAATTGCTGCGCTTTCAGCAATGGCATTTCGTATTGCCGACCAGCCCGGCGCTGGTGGTGCTCGATACCCGCACCCGACGCTGGCGCAGCGAAATGGCACTCAAGCAGCCGTCGGGCCTGCTGGACTGGGAAGCCTTGAGCGAACTGCAGCAGGAACTGCTCGACCATCCTTCGGCGATCATCGTTTCGCCGGCACCGATCTTCGGCGTGAAGCTGATCGAAACCGTGCAGCGAGTATTCAGCTGGTGCGGTTATCCACTGCTGGTGGACGCAGAAAACTGGATGGCCCATCGCGGCGCCGCCCAGGTGATCCTGAACATTTTCCGACACTCGCGTACACCGGGCAGCTACGTGGTGCTGTCAGGCGACGTGCATTATTCCTTCGTCTACGAAGTCTTGATCCGACACCGCAAGGCCGGCCCGCGCATCTGGCAAATCACCAGCAGCGGCATCAAGAACGAATTTCCCCCGACCCTGTTGGAATGGTTCGACCGTCTCAACCGCTGGCTCTACTCACCACGCTCGCCGCTCAACTGGCTGACCAAACGCCGCCGCATGCGCATCGTCCCGTACGTGCCGGAACACGCAGAAGCGGGTGAGCGACTGTGGAATTCGGCGGGGATCGGCCAGGTATTTTTCAATCATCAGGGACAGCCGAGCGACATCATCCAGCACAACGCGAACGGCGCACCGAAGACCCGGATGCTGGCGCCGGATTTGTCGGACTACCCTGATTAGAAAAATCTCACGTAGAGAGTGAGAGGGATGGCAGGCGCGTCGGAATCAGCTTACAAAAGACCCAGAAACGTCTCGACGAGACTTCGGTGATACTCAGCACACCGCAGGCAGCCCGTCTGTGGCACAACCAATGATAGGTATCGCCTTGTCATCCTGTACTCATTTCTGTACGTTCTTTGCATCAAGCGAGGACTACAACATGGACACTATCAACTACACCACAGCTCGTGCGCACTTGGCTGAAACCATGGATCGCGTGAATGAAGACTGCGCCCCGCTTCTGGTAACCCGACAAAAAGGCGAGCCTGTAGTGATGATGTCTCTGGCCGAATACAACGCGCTGGAAGAAACGGCTTATCTGCTGCGTTCTCCGGCCAATGCCGAGCGCTTGATCAAATCAATTGGCGAAATGCGCGCTGGAAAAGCCAAAGTCAGGCAACTGATTGAAGAATGAAAATCCAGTTCACGCCAACGGGCTGGGAAGACTACTTATGGTTTCAACAAAACGATAAGGCCGGTCTCAAACGAATCAATCTTTTGATCAAAGCGATCCAGCGCCAACCCTTTGAAGGCTTGGGCAAACCGGAGCCGCTCAAGCACAACATGAGCGGCTTCTGGTCACGGCGGATAACTGCCGAGCATCGCTTGGTCTATGCGATCGTAGACGGCGAAATCTGCGTCATAACTTGCAGATTTCACTACTGACCGAGGGATGAGACATGGCTCAGGGAACGGCCAACACCTCTGACAATCATCCCCACCTCCCGCTCATCAATCGTCAGCGGCGGCAGCAGCCGGATCGTCTTGCCGCGCGTGACGTTGATCAGCAGTCCATGATCCCGTGCCGCAATCAGTGTCAGGTCGCGGATCGGCTGCTTGAGTTCGATGCCGATCATCAGCCCTTGCCCACGAATCGCCAGCACATTCGGATTGTCCGCCAGCTCTGCACGCAGGCGGGTCAGCAGGCGCTCGCCCTGGACCCTGGCATTTTCCAGCAGGCCCTGTTCTTCGATGATCTCGAGCACGGTGCAACCCACCCGGCACGCCAGTGGATTACCGCCGAAGGTGCTGCCATGGCTGCCGGGGGTGAACAGATCGGCCGCCCGGCCCCGTGCCAGGCAGGCACCGATCGGCACGCCATTACCCAGGCCCTTGGCGAGGGTCATGACGTCGGGAACGATGCCTTCGTGCTGAAACGCGAACCAGCGACCGGTGCGACCGATGCCGGTCTGAATTTCGTCGAGCATCAACAGCCAGGCGTGGCGGTTGCACAATTCACGCAGGGCCTTGAGGTAGCCGGGAGGCGCCAGTTGCACGCCGCTTTCACCCTGGATCGGCTCGACCAGAATCGCCACGATCCGCTGGCCATGCTTGCGCTGCACTTGCTCCAGCGCCTCAAGATCGCCGAACGGCACCTTGACAAAATCCCCGGGCAACTCATTGAAACCCAGGCGCACCGCCGGGCCATCGCTGGCGGACAAGGTGCCAAGGGTACGGCCATGAAACGCGTTGGCCATCACCACCACCAGCGGCTGCTTGATGCCTTTGTGCCAGCCGTACAGACGCGCCAGTTTTAGCGCGGTTTCATTGGCCTCGGCACCGGAGTTGTTGAAGAACGCCCGCTCCATCCCCGCCAGCTGCGTCAGCTTCCGCGCCAGCGACTGTTGCCAGTCGATGCTGTAGAGGTTGGAGGTGTGCAGCAGCAATCCCGCCTGCTCGCTGATCGCCGACACGATGCGTGGGTGCGAGTGGCCGACATTGGTCACCGCCACGCCCGCCACCGCGTCCAGATACTCGCGGCCCGACAGATCCCAGAGTCGGGTGCCCAGGCCTTTGATGAAGCTCAAGTCCAGCGGTTGATAGGTGTTCATCAGGGCGGCGGTCATGTCGGCAAACTCCAGCGAGGTGAGAGGTGCTGGCAGTATGGTTATCCACCTGAACTGGATAAACTCGGCAAAACTTCAATCATTTAAAAGCCGGGCTTGATAATGGATCTGTTCCAGTCGATGAGCGTGTACGTCAAGGTTGTGGAGTCCGGCAGCATGACGGCGGCCGCGCTGCAGTGCGAAATGTCCACGACCATGGTGGGCAATCACCTGCGGGCGCTGGAGCAACGGCTCGGCGTGCAACTGTTGCAACGCACCACCCGCCGCCAGCGGCTGACCGAGTTCGGCAGCGTTTACTACCAGCGCTGTCTGGAAGTACTTGGCCTGGTCGCCGACTCCGAACGCCTCGCCGAGCAGACGCTGGATGAACCGCGCGGCATCCTGCGGGTGACCGCGCCGCTGACCTTTGGTGTCGAACGCCTGGCCCCGGCACTCAGTGAGTTTTCCCTGCAATGTCCGCAGGTCAAACTCGACGTGATCCTGACCAACCGCCGTCCGGATCTGCTGGAAAGCGGTCTCGACGTGGCCTTCCGACTGGGCCACTTCGACCAGTCCAACCTGATCGCCCGCCCCCTGATCGACTACACCCTGACGGTCTGCGCCTCCCCGGAGTACGTGGCCCGACGCGGCATGCCGCTCACCCCTGAGGAACTGCGTCAGCACGATTGCCTGTCCTTCGCCTACCCCGCTGGCGATGACTGGCAATCGGTGGAAAAACAGTGGCGCCTCAGCGGCCCGGACGGCGAAATCATGGTCGACGTCAAAGGTCCGATGCTGATCAACAGCTCCGCCGGTCTGCATCAGGCTGCACGCACCGGTATGGGCATCGTGATGCTGCCGGATGCGCTGGTGGAACAGGACCTGCGCGATGGCAGGCTGGTCGTCGTGATGCCTGACTACCAGCCGCCGAACCGCCCGATGCATCTGCTCTATGCGCCGGATCGCTATCGGCTGCCTAAACTGCGTCGCTTCGTCGAGTTCGCCCTGCAGATGTGGGGCAGACCGTAAGCAACGCGACTACTGTTGGAAGTACACCAGGGACGGGATCAAGGAATGAACAAAGACATTTCAATACGCGACCTCCTGCCCACGGAAGTGGAGGCGGCAAGGCAGTTTCTTGAGCGGCACGGCTGGGCTCATCGCACCGGTACCGCCGAACATTTCGCACAGCTTGTTCAGAACTCTCAGCGCACCGCCGTGGCATTGAGCGGCCAGCAAATTGTCGGTTTCGCCCGTGGCATCACCGATGGTTTGTCCAACGGTTACCTGTCGATGGTGGTGGTCGACGGGCAACATCGGCGCGCGGGCATCGGGCGGGCGCTGGTCGAACATGTGATGGGGGATAACAGCGACATTACCTGGGTTTTGCGTGCCGGGCGCGAAGGTGCGGAGGCGTTTTTTGCCAGCCTGGGGTTTGAAACGTCGGTGATCGCGATGGAGCGTTTACGGCTGAAATAGCCTGCACAATCGACGCTTAAACACTGATCGTTCACTGCGTTTATTCAATTATTCAACAACCTTGAATGCCATTTCCGAGATGTCCGTAGGAACCGTCTCGACCTGCATTTTCGGCATTCGCACACTCATCGAGCCTGAATACAATCCGCCGACTTCTGAAAGCGCGGACGCATTCAAGGCCCCTCATGACCTTCAGCTCACCCAAGTTCTTCCTGATCTACCTGCCCATTGTCTTTTTTGTGTACTTCTTCCTGAATCGTCAGCGGCTGGTCACAGCTGGAAAAGTCTGGCTTGTCATTGCCAGTCTGATTTTCTATGGGCGCTGGAGCGTCGCTTACATTCCCTTGCTCATGTTCTCCATCGGCTTCAACTTCATTGTCGGAAAAGCCCTCGCCGCCCCCGACAACACCCTGCCGTCAGGCCTGTCGAAAAGGGCCATTCTGGGCATTGGAATAGTCACTGACCTGACCTTGCTCGGGTATTTCAAATACACCAATTTCCTGGTCAACAACATCAACTCGGTGCTCGGAACCGAGTTGTTTTTCTACCAGGTCATTTTGCCTCTGGGCATCAGCTTCTACACGTTTACGCAAATCGCCTTTCTGGTGGACTGCTACAAGAACCTCGCGAAAGAGTACAGCTTCGTCAACTATGCGCTGTTCGTGACGTTCTTCCCTCACCTGATCGCCGGGCCGATTCTTCACCATAAAGAAATGATGAGTCAGTTCCAGTCACGCTGGACGCTCGTCATTCGCCACAGAAACGTGGTCATGGGCCTGTTCATTTTCAGCATCGGTCTGTTCAAGAAAGTGATGATTGCCGACACCTTTGCCATTTGGGCGGATGCCGGATTCGCTCAGGGTGTCAGTCATGATTTTTTCAGCGCGTGGACGACCAGTCTTTCCTACACCTTTCAGCTCTACTTCGACTTCAGCGGTTACTGCGACATGGCAATAGGCGCCGCGTTGCTGTTCAACATATGGCTGCCGCTGAACTTCAACTCACCTTACAAGGCGCTGGACATCCAGGACTTCTGGCGGCGCTGGCACATGACGTTGAGCCGTTATCTTCGCGACTACCTATACGTACCGCTGGGCGGTAACCGGTGCGGCCGGCAGCGCTTGTATTTCAATCTGATGGTGACTTTCGTTCTCGGCGGGCTCTGGCATGGTGCGAGCTGGATGTTCATCATCTGGGGGGCATTGCATGGCGGCGCCATTGTCATGCACCGGATCTGGAAACAAGTGGGCCTGTCGCTGCCCGACCCTGTCGGATGGTTCGTCACGTTCATGTTCGTGAACATCACATGGGTGTTTTTCAGAGCCGATTCCGTTGACGACGCACTGCGCATATTGCACGGGATGATTGATTTCGACTCTATCGATCAGCTCTCCGTAAACACCGTCCCGACTGCCAACCTTGCCTGGGGAGGGACGCTATCCGATCGCTTGCTCGAGACCCTTCCCACAGGCCTGACAGCCAATCTTGCTCCGACATTGATGATTGCCGTCGCGCTGTTGATCATCCGCTGTAAAAACGCTTTCGAACTCACCTCTCACACTGATTTTGGCAAGGCGAAGACGCTCGCCATGTCCACGCTGTTTTGTCTTTCGCTGTACGCCAGCGTGCAAAGCAAAAGCCCCGTTTTCCTCTACTTCAACTTCTAGGGGCTCGCCTGTGAAAAGACAGTTATATGCGGCACTCACCCTGACTGCATTGATCATGTGCACTGTTCCAACCGTCAATCTGTACCAGGTGTTTACGACACAGAGCGACGTGAAATGGTGGAAGGCCAAGGTGCTGTACAACATGGACCTGTTTCATGGACTCATCAGCAAGTTGATCTATCCCATGGGGATATCGATTCATCCGGGCAAGGTCATCATCGGAAAGGAAGGCTGGCTGTTTCTCGGCGATGAATATGCCGACAAGATTTCTGTAAAACGCGCAGGTGTTGACCAGAAAGAAACGCAAATCATCGAAAGCGTCGCCCGATCCATGGAGTCCTGGGATCAGTGGCTAAGCAGCAAAGGCGTAACTGCCTTTCGCATTGTCATAGGCCCGGACAAAGACTCCGTATATCCGGAATACCTTCCGGAATGGTCGTCACACACAAGCCCCAGACCAACCGACGTGCTACTGCGCCACGCCCGGGGCAATATTTATGTCGACCCCACAAAGGCGGTGGTACAAGCCAAACTACAGTTCGCTCATCCGCTCTACTACCAGACCGACACGCACTGGAACAACGCCGGAGCCTGGATAGCCTTCGATGAGTTACGCAAGAGCCTGGATAAAACCCAGGCTCGGCTGACCTGGCCACAGGCCCGGGAACCCCTGACCCTGACCACTCACAAGCGCGCTGGCGGCGACCTCGCGCACTTTCTACGGATCCAGGAGTCGCTGAGCGACAATGAAGTCCTACTCAACTTCCCCGACGAGTACTCGCTGCCGGTCGAACACCATGACTTCAACTCCGGTGAAATGACCTTCTCCGGTCAGAACATCGGTATCGCATCCCCGGCGTCGCCCCTTCTGGTCAGTTCCCCGCAAGCCTTGAACTCGAAAAAAGTGCTTTGGCTACGTGATTCGTTTGGCACAGCCATGACTCCCTTGATGACCGCGACCTTCACCGAGACGCTGCATGTGTATTACTTGCTGCTCAAACCCGAAGCACTTGTCGCCCTCGTTGAACGGTTTCAACCGGACTATGTGTTCATCACCAGTGTCGAGCGCGATATTCGCGGTGATTTTTTCCAGTCGGGCCCTCCCGTCACCCACGTCGATGCAGCCGTGATCAACTAGCCCAACAGGCAGATGCGTTTGCCTTGAACTCGGCAACGGCTATGCTCGTCTCTCTCTTTCCAGCATGGATGCTGCGCAATGCTCACGATTCTGCAAAACACCCCGATACGGGTTTACCTGATTTTTCTCCTGCTGGTTTATTTCGGCATCAAGGCGTTCTCTCCCCGCCGAGAGAGCCGTGCCTCGATGCTGATAACACCCCCGGCGTTTCTGGCGTGGTCGCTGTATTCCCTGAACCTGTCGATCAACCCGGTCTTGTTTTTCAGCACCTGGCTCGCCGCGCTGTTGCTGGGCGGTCTCTCGGCATGGCTGGTGTTCTCTCGGCGGGGCGTGGTGCTCGACGACTCTGCGACAGGGCTGATCATGCCGGGCACGGTAAAAATCCTGATCATGTACCTGATGTTCTTTTCCGCGAACTACTACTTCGGTTACCAGCATGACGTGAATCCGGAGCGTTCCGCGTCCCCGGACATGCTGCTGCTCAAGTCCGGCATTGCGGGTTTCATGTGCGGCCTGATCAGCACCCGTTCTCTGAAGCTCTACTGGACGTTGCGTGACCTGACGTCCCGGCGACTACCCGAGAACGCTGTCGCCAATGAATGAGACAAGGCACGCGCGGTGTCTGGTTGCTCATCACAAATCATCCGGATAAATAATCGGCACCACCGGCCCCTTGTTCCGTGACAACGCCGTCGCGCTCCCCTAAATTAGTCGGCCTGAAAAAGCCCCCAGCGCTTTCTCGTCTCATCTCAAGTTAAAAAAGTAGTGAAATTTCAATGTCCGATTTCAACACCGCTGAATCCGTAGTCACTCTGTCGTCCAAAGCGGAATACGAAAACTCCATCAATCTTTCACAACACATCCCACAGGCGAAGATCATCAGCGAGATGGTGCTGGACGCGTTCCAGTCGAGCCGCGAGAGCGATCAGATCCGCGAACTGCGCGCCGCGATCCGTCAGGCCCACGACCGCTTCGATGACGACCAGGCTTACGAGCTGATGGGCGAACTCAAGCGTCTGAAGGACGCCGAGGCTGCCGACATCGCCGCCCTCGAAGACCTCAGCAGCAAGTTCCCGATCAGCCGCATCCTGTCCAGCTTCAAGGACGATCCGGCGTTCCAGGAAATCGTCTATGGCCTGGCACTCAAGGTGCTGAACCAGACCCATCAAGCGATCAGCAACCCGAGCGGCGGCAAGAGCAAGACCGCACGCGCCAAGAAAGACGTCGAAGTGTTCAGCATCAGCAAGGACGGCATCAGCGTGACCCTGCCAATGCGCACACCGCGTTCGCGCCTGAGCGTGGATCGCGAGGCACTGGAATTCCTCGGCTTCACCTTCGTCGGCGAAGGCGACGAGGCGGAAATCGAAGGCGAAACCTTCGTCGACAACGCCGGCACCGAGCACGCAATCAACCGCAAGAACATCATCACCGCGCTGCAACAGCAGACCGCGTTTGATGGCTACAGCATCGCCGCCCAGTAATACCGGCGCTGACGAAAAAGCCCCGCTCTGACATTCAGGCGGGGCTTTTTGTTGTGCGGCTTTCAGCGATTACGCCGAAGGATGCACTGCGGCGATCATATCGACTTCGATGGCTGCGTTTTTCGGCAACTGATAGACGCCGACGGTGGTGCGGGTGTGTCGCCCGACATCGCCCAACACATAACTGAATACATCCGATGCGCCGTTGGCGACTTCGCTGAGGTCAACGAAATCCGGCGTGGACTTCACGTACACCGTGACCCGCAACAACGACCTGACCTTGTCCAGCGAACCGACTGCATCGACGATAAAGGCCAGACAGCGCATCGCGCTGATGCTTGCCGCCGCCTGCGCATCCTTGAGCGTCAACTCCTGCCCCACTCGCCCAGGATACTGAATCTTGCCCTCGGTGCGCGGCACCATGCCGCTGATGTAGATTTCATCGCGATGACGGATCAATGGCGCGTAATTGCCACCCACCGTGTTCTCACCGTTGATGTCGTAATTCAGCTCTTTTGCCAGGGCAATGAAGCGCTCGTCGCAGGTCATCCTCTCAGTCATTTCGCCCAGCCTCTTGATCGATGCATGTAGTTGGATCCGAATCTAGGGCTTTTGCCTATCGACCGCAACCTGTCGATTTCTAGCTAGTCGTTTCGATGGAATGGCTGATTACCCCACCCTTTTGGGAGAGAGTCTGTTAACGACAAAGGACGTCGTTTCTCCATCATCCGAGCAACAAAAAACCCCGCTCATCTCTCGATGAACGGGGTTTCTCGTACAACGTTCGAACCTTACGGCGCGTACGTCAGCAGCAGCTCGGTCGGCACCTTGAAGTCCAGAGACATCATGACGCTCAACGCGGTGATGGTGAAGATCGAGAAGACGAACAGCTTGCGTGCCCAGACCGTGTCATCCACCGCCTTGTAGCCGGTCCAGGCCATGTACAGCCAGTACATGCCCATGGCCGCGGCGACGGCGAGGTAGCTCATGCCGGCGTAACCGCTGAAGGTCAGCATCAAGGTCGCCACGAGGAAGGCCAGGATGTAGATCAGGATGTGCTTCTTGGCCACCTGGATTCCGCGCTTCACTGGCAGCACCGGAATCGATGCGGCCAGGTAATCGTTGAAGCGGAAGATCGCGATGGCGTAGGAATGCGGCATCTGCCACAGACTGAACATCACCAGCAGGGTCAGCGCGGCCATGTCGAAGCTATTGGTCACGGCCACGTAACCGATCACCGGCGGCATGGCGCCCGACAGACTGCCCACCAGCGTGCCGTGAACCGACTTGCGCTTGAGGTACAGGCTGTAGAAGCCGACGTAGATGATGAAGCCGATCACGGCGAACAATGCGGCCAACGGGTTGGCCACCTTGTACAGCAACGCTACGCCGGCGACACCCAGGACGGTTGCATAGACCAGGGCCAGTTTCAGGGAGATCAAGCCCTGGACCAGCACCCGGTTCTTGGTGCGTTCCATCTTCAGGTCGATGTCGCGGTCGATGCAGTTGTTGAACACGCAACCGGAGGCCACAACCAGGGAAGTGCCGATCATGGCTGCCAGAAACACGGCCAGATCGACATGCCCTTTCGAGGCCAGGAAGAACCCGCCTGCCACAGAAAGCACGTTACCGAAAATGATCCCCGGTTTGGTGATTTGGATAAAGTGCTTGAGCGACATCGGGTTTACCTCACTTCGCCATCATGTAGGTGTGGATGCTGAACATGATCCACAGCGACAGACCGACCAGCAGCACGATCACGATGGCCGTAAAGACGAACGCAATCACGTTGTTACGTTGAGCGATGGAACGGTCCAGGTGCAGGAAGTAATACAGGTGAACGATCACCTGGATCACCGCGAACAGCAGGACGATTGCCAGCGTCGTCGACTTCGGCAGGGTCGGGTACATCACCAGGCCGAACGGGATGACGGTCAGGATTACCGACAGGATGAAGCCGATGGCGTACGACTTTACGCTGCCGTGGCCAGCATCATGGCTGTCATGGGAGTGTGCATTAGCCATTACAGGGTCCCCATCAGGTAAACAACGGTGAATACGCAGATCCACACCACGTCCAGGAAGTGCCAGAACAGGCTCAGGCAGCTCAGACGGGTCTTGTTGGTCGCCGTCAGGCCGTGCTTGTTGACCTGGTACATCATGATGCCCATCCAGATCAGACCGGCGGACACGTGCAGACCGTGGGTACCGACCAGCGTGAAGAACGCCGACAGGAAGCCCGAACGGCTAGGACCGAAGCCCTCGGAGATCAGCAGGTGGAACTCGTTGATCTCCATGGCGATGAAGCCTGCGCCGAGCAGGAAGGTCATGAACAACCAGCCCAGAACCTGCTGCTTTTTACCCTTGTACAACGCCAGCATGGCGAAGCCGTAGGTGATCGAACTGAACAACAGCAGAGCGGTTTCGCCCAGCACGTATGGCAGTTCGAAGATGTCGTGGCCCGACGGGCCACCGGCGACGTTGTTTACCAGTACCGCGTACACCGCGAAGATCGACGCAAACAGAATGCAGTCGGTCATCAGGTAGAGCCAGAAACCGTATACGGTCATCTCGCCCGAGTCGTGGTGATGGTCATCGTGCCCATGGTCATGACCATGGGCGTGTCCAGCATTGGTCACTAAGTTCGACATTGTTTAAGCCTGTTCCAACTTGGTTTCAACACGGGTTGCGGAAGCAGGGATCTTCCCGGCCGCTACCAGACGCTTGTGCTGCTCGGCTTCGATGCGCTCGATTGTTTCAACCGGCACCATGTAGCCCTGATCGTCACGTGCTGCGTGGATCACGAAGTAGATGACAGTGCCGGCCAGGCTGGCGATCGCCAACCACCAGATGTGCCAGATCATCGCGAAACCGAACACGGTCAGCAGTGCGCCCATCACCACGCCAGTGGCGGTGTTGTTCGGCATGTGGATCGGTTCGTACTTGGCTGGTGCCTTGTACGCGGTACCGTTTTCCTTGGCCTCGGTGAACGGATCGATGCAGTCTGCTTTTGGCAGTACAGCGAAGTTGTAGAACGGAGGTGGCGACGAGGTCGACCATTCCAGGGTATGGGCATTCCACGGGTCACCGTGTTCGCACATGTTTTCCGGCTTGTTGCGGTCACGCACCGACACGTACAGCTGGATCAGCTGGCAGGCGATACCCACAGCGATCATCACCGCACCGAACATGGCAACGTACAGGTACGGTACCCATTCAGGGTTGGTGGTGGCGTTCAGACGACGGGTCATGCCCATGAAGCCCAGAGCGTAGAGCGGCATGAACGCGACGAAGAAGCCCGAGATCCAGAACCAGAACGCTGCTTTACCCCAGCCTTCGTGCAGCTTGAAGCCGAACGCTTTCGGGAAGTAGAAGCCGAAACCTGCGATGTAGCCGAATACCGCGCCGCCGATGATCACGTTGTGGAAGTGAGCGATCACGAACAGGCTGTTGTGCAGAACGAAGTCAGCACCCGGGATGGCCAGCAGTACGCCGGTCATGCCGCCGATGGCGAAGGTCACCATGAAGCCCAGGGTCCACAGAACCTGGCTGGTGAAGCGCAGACGGCCCTGGTAGATGGTGAACAGCCAGTTGAACAGTTTCACACCCGTCGGGATGGAAATCAGCATCGTCGCCAGACCGAAGAAGGCGTTGACGCTGGCACCCGAACCCATGGTGAAGAAGTGGTGCAGCCAAACCATGAAGCCCAGTACCGAGATCGCGCCCGAGGCGTAGATCATCGAGTGGTGGCCGAACAGTTTCTTGCCGGTGAAGGCCGAGATGACTTCCGAGAAAATGCCGAATGCCGGCAGGATCAGGATGTAAACCTCAGGGTGGCCCCATGCCCAGAACAGGTTGACGTACATCATTGGATTGCCACCAAGTTCATTGGTGAAAATGTGGAAATCCATGTAACGGTCAAGGGTCAGCAGTGCCAGGGTAGCGGTCAGGATCGGGAACGAAGCCACGATCAGAACGTTTGCCCAGGTGCAGGTCCAGGTGAAGATCGGCATGTCCATCAGTTTCATGCCAGGGGTACGCATTTTCAGCACGGTCGCGAGGAAGTTGACCCCGGTTAACGTTGTACCCAGACCCGATAGCTGTAGCGCCCAGATGTAGTAGTCCATCCCCACGCCAGGGCTGTATTGCAGACCCGACAGCGGTGGATAGGCAACCCAGCCGGTCTTGGCGAATTCGCCGACGCCCAGGGACAGGTTGATCAGCACGACGCCGGACACCAGCAGCCAGAAGCTCAGGGAGTTCAGGAACGGGAACGCAACGTCACGTGCGCCGATCTGCAGCGGCACTGCAAGGTTCATCAGGCCGGTGAAGAATGGCATCGCCATGAAGATGATCATGATCACACCGTGAGCGGTGAAGATCTGGTCATAGTGTTCAGGTGGCAGATAGCCAGGCGAACCCTCGGTGGCCATGGCCAGCTGGGTACGCATCATGATGGCGTCGGCAAAACCGCGCAGCAGCATGACCATGGCGACGATGATGTACATCACGCCGATTTTCTTGTGGTCGACCGACGTCAGCCACTCGGTCCACAGGTAAGTCCACTTCTTGAAGTAGGTGATTGCAGCGAACAACGCCAGACCACCGAGCGCGATCATCGAGATGGTGACCATCACGATCGGCTCGTGGAAAGGGATCGCTTCCCAACTTAATTTACCAAACATCGTTTACTCCTCTGCCCCGGCAGCTGAATGCGAATTCGAGTCCATATCCGTTGCCGCCACTTCTTTCTCTTTCTTCTCGTGCTTCAGCGGCTTGCCTGGTTTCATGCCTTCGTACTTGTCGACGATGGTCTGGAACAGGTTCGGCGTGACCGAGGAGTAGAGCTCGACTGGATTGTTCTGGCTTGGCTTGGCAAGGGCTGCGTATTCAGCGGCTTCAAGCTGTTTAGGTGCCTTTTTGACTTCACTTACCCAGGCGTCGAAATCTTCCTGAGAAGTTGCGATCGCTTTGAATTTCATACCGGTGAAACCAGCGCCGCTGTAGTTGGCGGAGATACCGTCCATTTCAGCGTTGCGGTCAGCGATCAGGTGCAGCTTGGTGGTCATGCCCGCCATCGCATAGATCTGGCCGCCCAGGCCCGGGATGAAGAACGAGTTCATCACCGCGTCCGAAGTGATCCGGAAGTTAACTGGCGTGTGCGCCGGGAACACGATCTTGTTGACCGTGGCAATGCCTTGTTCCGGGTAGATGAACAGCCACTTCCAGTCCAGCGCGACCACTTCGATAGTCACTGGCTTGACGTCGGATTCGATCGGACGATACGGATCCAGCGAGTGGGTCGACTTGTAGGTGATGTAACCCAGGGCAATGATGATCAGGATCGGGATGGTCCAGACGGCCACTTCGATCTTGGTCGAGTGCGACCATTTCGGGGTGTAGACGGCGTTCTTGTTCGAGGCGCGGTACTTCCAGGCGAACAGGAAGGTCATGACGATGACCGGCACAACAACCAACAGCATCAGCAGCGTGGCGGTGATGATCAGGTTGCGCTGTTCCAGGCCGACCTGGCCCGTTGGATTGAGCAAGGTCATGTTGCAGCCTCCCAGCAACAACGTGCCGAGCAGCGGCACTAGGCCTAGTAATCTGGGGTACCTGTTTTTACTCATCTCACGACCTCTAAAGCAGCTTGCGCAATGCAGTTGGGTTTTGATCGCCAACACTTCACCCTGCCAAGGGTTGGCATTTTCTTTGGATTGAATAAGGGCTGCCCGTCGCGCGTCAGACGCTCGACAAAACCTGGGACAGCGGTCAGTTCTTATTCGAATTCGTGGTCAAAGGCCTTGTTACAGACCAATTCCATTTGGTGCGGAAAGTTGGAAGGCACCGACACCTGGGTGTCTCGCAAGCCTCTCGGCCGCTCGACACCCGACTTCCTGCTCGCCTCCTTAATAAAGGCTGAACAGTGCCGGGAATTCAGTGCGGGCGATTGTAGATAGGTAGCGCCCTATACACCATGTCTTATCCCGAAATAATTTTTATCGCTCAGAGCAACAATCCATCACTGTTTTTGCAAAAGTGACCCATGTTATCGAAATCGATTCTCAACAAAAACACCAAAAAATGTAAGTCTATCGGCCTCAGTTCAGACAGCTCCGAGAGCTTTTTCCCACGGCGCGATCCGCGCAAAGCCCGATATGCCAAGGCTTTTGGCCATCTACCAGAGTCTGTTAAAACTGCCTGATCCGGCACACCCGTGCAAAAACCAAAAAACGCTGAAACAGACCAATCCTTTTTTGTAACCGCACTCCAATCCGGGCCTGTGAAACGTGCTGCGACAGTGCGTGTGTGACAACATGTCGCACACCTGTCGCACCCTTCCTTGCCGTTCGTCACGGTGTTTTCACACAGACCCTGAAATGCAAAACGCCTCGATTTGCATCACCGCAAATCGAGGCGTTTGTTTTATCGGCGCAGGCGCCGAAAAGTTGATTCAGCGCAACGCTTTTCGGTTACGCGAGGTCAGCAGCGGCACCAGAATCACCACCAGCACGAAGGCCACCAGCGCCCATTGCGCCAGCGACAGGCCGAGGATCGGCGGGTACGGCGTCGAGCAGAAACCATCGACCTGAAAGCCCAGCGGGAAGATCTTCGCCAGCGGCAGGTCATCGACGATCGGCTGCAACACATCGATGCCGCAACTCACCGCCGGATAGAACTGGGTGTACACGTGATGCCCGGCGACACCGGCCCCGGCGATGGCGCAAATCACCACCAGCACCTCGAACACCGTGATGCTGCGCCGGGTGCGCATGGCCGCGCCGATGAACGCGAACAGCGCGATCAGCAGCAACGCATAACGCTGCAGGATGCACAGCGGGCACGGCGCCTCGCCCAGCACGATCTGCATGTACAGCGCGCCGCCGATCAGTGCCAGGCAGATGATGCCCAGCAACACCAGATAGCGCCGCTCACGTCCCAATCGAATCGTTTCCTCGCTCATCGCGTTTCCCTTTCATGTCCATGGTTCAGCTGGCCGGCGGCTGCGCTTGCAGTTGCGCCATCAGGCTGATGTTGTCTTCGATATGCCAATTGGCCGCGATGCGACCGTTGTCGATCTGATAGATATCGGTTGCCCGGAAGTCTACACGCTGGCCCTGCCCTTTGAGAGCCTTGAACGTGCCGGTGAAATGCCCGCGAAAGTGCAGATGCACCACCACGCGATCCCCGGCGACGATCATTTGCTCGATCTCGCAACTCAAGTCCGGCACCGCCGTACGAAAGAACTTGGACGCCAGCAGCGGCCCGGTCGGCCCCTGCACCCGGCCTTCCGGCGGGGTCTTGTCGACGAACTGCGGCGACAGGGCGGCGGTGGCCAGCGCCTCTTCGCCCGTGTTCCAGAAACTGCCGTAACGCCGCGCCGCCAGTTCCATTGCATCTCGCTGCGCCTTGGGCAGGCTCTGATCGACGATCAGGGTCTGGGGTTCGATCAAGGCGGATTCGGCGAACGCGAACGGACTGGACAGCAAGGCAACCGACAGGCCCAAAGTGGCCAGGCTGAAACGACGGGAAGAGGCGAAGTGCGACATGGGGGCGATCCTGATCATGTAAACGAACGAGCGCCTATCATCAGCATCGGGGAATAAACGATAAACCGGTTAAGAAACGATTAACCTTTAAACAGAATTTAAGAATCAAGTTAGCGATGCCCCCATCGCGGGCAAGCCCGCGATGAAGGCAACCCGGTTTCAGATCATTCCAAAGCAGCAGCCGGTCCGAAGAACTCATACCGGCTCTGCTTCTCAGGCACACCCAGCGCCTTCAGATGACGCTTGATCGCCCCCATGAAACCTTTCGGCCCAAGGAAGTAAGCGTCCACATCACGCTCCGCCGGCAGCCACTCGCCCAGTTGCTCCTCGCTCAACAACCCGACCTTGTCCGCCGCCGGGCTCACACCATCATCTTCGGCGTAGCAATAGAAGCGCTTGAGCTGCGGATGACGCGCGGCCAGCCCGTCGATCCAGTCGCGGAACGCATGCACGCTGCCATTGCGCGCACTGTGGATGAAGTACACCGGACGCTCGGTTTCCAGCGCCGCTTCCAGCATCGCCAGTGTCGGAGTGATGCCGACGCCGCCGCTGATCAGCACCAGCGGTTTGTCGCTGGCAGTCAGGGTGAACTCACCCGATGGCGGGAACAGCTGAATACTGGCGCCGACATGCAGTTGATCATGCAGGTAATTGGAGGCACGGCCGCCCGGTTCGCGTTTGACGCTGATGCGGTATTGGCCTTTGTTGGCCAGGGCCGACAGCGAATAGTTGCGGCGGATTTCCTCACCGTCGAGCACCAGCTTCATGCCGATGTACTGGCCAGGTTCGGCTGCGAGGATCGGGCCTTTGTCCGCCGGTTCAAAGTAGAACGAAATGATTTCCGCGCTCTCCTCGACCTTGGCCGCGACGATGAACTCCCGTGCCCCGCGCCAGCCGCCGACGGCTTGCTCTTTCTGGTCATAAATGGCGGTTTCGGCACCGATCAGAATCTCGGCCAACTGACCGTAAGCCGCGCCCCAGGCGCTCATCACCTCCGGCGTGGCGATTTCTTCGCCGAGCACTTCGGAGATGGCGCGCAGCAGGCAGGTGCCGACGATCGGGTAGTGTTCCGGCAGAATCTGCAACGCCACGTGCTTGTTGATGATCTTGGCCACCAGATCGCCCAACTGGTCGAGTTGATCGATGTGACGGGCGTACATCAACACGCCGTTGGCCAGGGCGCGAGGCTGGTCACCGCTGGCCTGGTGGGCCTGGTTGAACAGCGGGCGGACTTCCGGGTACTCGGAGAGCATCATCCGGTAGAAATGGGTGATCAGCGCTTCACCGCCGCTTTCCAGCAGAGGCACAGTGGATTTGACGATGGCACGATCCTGGACGCTAAGCATAAGGGTGACTCCTGAGCCTTCTCTAAAAGTGCCTTATCCATTCCAGTATTCGTGCCAACTATTTTTTCTATATAAATCAATAGCTTGAAAATTATGTAGTCAGATCGACACAAGCACCTCTATAGTCGCTTCGACTACAACATGTCTCTTTGACTACAAGCCTATGTCCGCCAAATCATTGCTCACCGCCCTGCTCCCACTGGTCTCCGACCTGTCCCGCGAATTGCCCGAAGGCGAGCGCTACCGACGCCTGCTCGAAGCCATGCGCGCCCTGCTGCCCTGCGATGCCGCCGCATTGTTGCGCCTCGACGGTGAATGGCTGGTGCCGCTGGCCGTGGACGGCTTGAGTACCGACACCCTCGGCCGCCGTTTCAAGGTCAGCGAACACCCGCGCTTTGAAGTGCTGTTGGCCGGCGAAGGGCCGACCCGTTTCGCCGCCGACAGCGATCTGCCCGATCCGTACGACGGACTGGTCGACGGCCTCGACGATCATCTTGAAGTTCACGATTGCCTCGGCTGTCCGTTGTTCGTCGATGAAAAGCTGTGGGGGCTGATCACCCTCGACGCCCTCGATCCGGAGCGCTTCGAACCGATCGAACTCGACGCCCTGCAAGCCTTCGCCAGCCTCGCTTCGGCCACGGTCAACGCCGCCGAACGCATCGAGCGTCTGGCGACCCGCGCCGAAGACGAACACCAGCGCGCCGAGGTCTATCGCCAGGCCAGCGGTCAGCAGAATCGCGAAATGATCGGCCAGAGCAAAGCGCATAAACGGCTGGTCGAAGAAATCAATCTGGTGGGCGGCAGCGACCTGACCGTGCTGATCACCGGCGAAACCGGGGTCGGCAAGGAACTGGTGGCCCAGGCGATCCACGCCGCCTCCAAGCGCGCCGACAAACCGATCATCAGCCTCAACTGCGCGGCCCTGCCGGACACGCTGGTGGAAAGCGAACTGTTCGGCCACGTGCGCGGCGCCTTCACCGGCGCCACCAGCGACCGGCGCGGCAAGTTCGAACTGGCCAACGGCGGCACGCTTTTTCTCGATGAAGTCGGCGAGTTGTCGCTGACCGTCCAGGCCAAACTGTTGCGGGTTTTGCAGAGCGGCCAGTTGCAGCGTCTGGGTTCGGACAAGGAGCATCAGGTCGACGTGCGCCTGATCGCCGCGACCAACCGCGACCTGGCCGAAGAAGTGCGCAGCGGCCGCTACCGCGCCGACTTCTACCATCGCCTCAGCGTCTACCCATTGCGAGTGCCGGCGCTGCGTGACCGGGGGCGCGATGTGTTGTTGCTCAGCGGCTATTTCCTGGAACAGAACCGCTCGCGCATGGGCCTCAACAGCCTGCGCCTGAACAGCGATGCCCAGGAGGCGCTGCTGACCTACACCTGGCCAGGCAACGTGCGGGAACTGGAGCACTTGATCGGACGCAGCGCGCTGAAGGCGCTGGGCAACTGCAAGGTGCGACCGAAGATTCTCAGCCTGAGCGCGATGGACCTCGATCTGCCGCGCGAGGTTGTGGATAACTCGCCGATGCCGTCCGAAGCGACTGCCGCTCTGCCCTTGATCAGCGGCGATCTGCGCACCGCCACCGAGCAGTATCAGCGGCAGTTGATCAGTGCAGCGCTTGAGCGCAATCAGGACAACTGGGCCAGTGCCGCCCGTGAACTGGGGCTGGACCGGGCGAATCTGGGGCGGATGGCCAAGCGCTTGGGGATGAAATAAAAGTCCCGCCGTCGGATTGGCGCCAGAATCCCTAAAGCCTGCCGGTTACAAGTCGATAACCCGGCATCGATACCTGCTGGCGATCCGTGCGATCGCCGCTCACCTTTTTCCACAGAAGGTTTTTATGTCTTCCAACAAAGCCCGCGCAGATTCACTTTCGCTTCTGCTGTTTACCTTGCGCAGCGGCAAGCTGATGGCGATCAACCTGCTGAAGGTCAGTGAAATCATCCCCTGCCCGCCGCTGACCAAGCTGCCGGAGTCGCACCCGCACGTCAAAGGAATCGCCACCCTGCGCGGCGCTTCGCTGTCGGTGATCGACCTGAGCCGCGCCATCGGCGAGCGGCCGCTGGAAGACCCGAACGGCGGCTGCCTGATCGTCACCGACGTCAGCCGTTCGAAACAGGGCCTGCACGTGCAGGCAGTGAGCAAGATCGTGCATTGCCTGACCACCGACATCAAACCGCCGCCGTTCGGTTCCGGCGGTTCGCGCGCCTACATCACTGGCGTGACCTCGGTGGACGGCACGCTGGTGCAGGTGCTGGACATTGAAAAAGTCATCCACGGCATCGCCCCGGCACAGATCGAAATGGCCCCGACCGAGCTGAGCATGGAAGACGCCGAAGTGCTGGGCAACGCGCGGATCCTGGTGGTCGACGACAGTCAGGTGGCGTTGCAGCAATCGGTGCACACCCTGCGCAACCTCGGCCTGCAATGCCACACTGCGCGCAGCGCCAAGGAAGCCATCGACTGCCTGCTGGACCTGCAAGGCACGGCGCAGCAGATCAACCTGATCGTCTCCGACATTGAAATGTCCGAGATGGACGGTTACGCCTTCACCCGTACCCTGCGCGAAACCCCGGACTTCGCCCACCTCTACGTGCTGCTGCACACCTCGCTGGACAGCGCGATGAACAGCGAAAAGGCCCGCCTCGCCGGAGCCAACGGCGTGCTGACCAAGTTCTCCTCGCCGGAGCTGACCCACTGCCTGATCGAAGCGGCCAAGCATGTCGCTGCTCAGGGTCACTGAGTCTTGAGCGAGACGTTCTGCTTCCTGATGCGGCGCGACCTGAGCCAGGACGTGCCGACCATCGAATGGCCGAACGGCATCGAACTCACGACTTACAGCGCCGAACGCGCATCCGCCGTGCATGAACTGATGCAGATCGGCTACCGCGAAGGCGGTGGCCGGGTGCCGGCGCCGGACGTCTGGCAACAGCAGTTCGAAACCGATCCGGAATACGATCCGGCACTGTGTTTCATCGCCAGCGATGCCGAAGGCGTCATTGGCCTGGCGCAGTGCTGGACCAGTTCCTATATCAAGAATCTGGTGGTGCATCCTCGGGGGCAAGGTCGGGGATTGGGTCGGGCGTTGCTGCTTCATGCGTTCAAGACGTTTCAGGATCGGCGTGAAGGATTTGTCGACCTGAAGGTGCTGGAGAGCAATCAGCGAGCGCAGCGCTTGTACGAAATGTCTGGAATGTATGTGGTTCGCCGGGAACTGGTGCCGGACTGACAAACTAAAATCCTGCGGCATACTCCAACCTTGGCGATCAACTTCCAAGGATGCCCGAACCATGAAACGCCTCGCCCTCTCCGTACTTTGCCTCATCGCCCCGCTTGCCCACGCCTCCAGCCCCGACGCCTGGGCGGCCTACGACAAAGCCGTGCTCACCAGCTGCACCAAGGCCAGCGGCCTGAAAAACGCCAAACCGGTCGGCAACGCCGCGCAATTCGATGACCGCGTCGGCTACACCGCGCTGTTGCTGCAAGGCCAGTACCCGCAAAAGCACATGAAGGGCCAGCAAGGCACCGAGCTGTGCCTGTACAACAAAAAGTCGAAAACCGCGTTCGTCACCGAATGGGACTCGATCCGCCCCACCGCCAAACCCTGAGCGAATGGCGCACAACTTGCTTCACTTCGGGCCTGTACGGCGGCCTTATGTCGCCGATTCACACCCTGATTGAAGATTGCCCGCTCAATGAATACGACCTTTTCCTGCGTAGGCTGCGGCAAATGCTGCACCGATCACCATGTGCCCCTGACCCTGGCGGAAGCCCGCATGTGGGCGGCCGACGGCGGTCAGGTGATCGTGCTGGTGGAGGCGTTTCTTGCCAACGGCCTTGGGCTGCCGGAGCAGCAGCGCGAGCATGCGCAACGCCGTTCTGCAGTTGTCCGCAGCGGAATGTCCGACGCCCATGTGGCGATCACTTTCGCCGCCTACAACGTCGGCCCCTGCCGGAATCTTGACGAAGACAAGCTGTGCCGCATCTACGAGCGCCGGCCACTTGTGTGCCGCATCTATCCCGCCGAAATCAATCCGCACATCCCGCTCAACCCCGCCGCCAAGGACTGCCCGCCAGAGTCCTGGGAGCAAGGGCCAGACCTGATCGTCGGCGGTGAACTGGTGGATCAGGAACTGGTGACGCTGATCCAGCGCTCCCGTCAGGCCGATCGCGACGACATCCGGATCAAGGACGCGATCTGCGGCCTGCTCGGCATCCGCACCACCGCGCTCAAGGGCGACGGGTTTACCGCGTACCTGCCGGACATGGGCGCGTTCGCCTCGGTGATCGATCAGGTCACGGCGCAGCCATTGAGCGAAGTTTCCAGTGAATGGCTGTTCCATGTCTCCGGCGACGACATCGCCGGGCAAGTACGGGCGGCCGGGGCACACGTGGTGTCCGAACCGCCGCAGACCTACGCGTTCATCTCGTTGCGAGCAGCCTAAGCGCCCTGCCGCCGCCCCCAGAACTCCCGCGCCAGCGAACGCAAATCCCCCGCCAGCCCCGCCACATCCTGTGAGTTGAGCTGGCTCTGGCGCCCCTCATCCACCGTCAGTTCACAGGCCGTGCGAATACTGACGATGTTGCGGTTGATGTCCTCGCTCACCGCGCTCTGTTCTTCAACCGCCGCCGCAATCTGCAGACTCATCTCGGTGATCTGCTCGACCCGGCCGCTGATCCCGTCCAGGGCCCGGGCCGCACGCTGGGCCTGTTCGACGCTGTTATCCACATGCTCACTGCTCTGCTGCATCACCAGCACCGCATCCCGCGCGCCGTTTTGCAGGGTGCTGATCATCCGTTGAATCTCGTTGGTCGACTGCTGAGTACGCTGAGCCAGACCACGCACCTCATCGGCGACCACCGCAAACCCACGCCCGGCATCCCCGGCCCGCGCCGCTTCGATCGCCGCGTTGAGCGCCAGCAGGTTGGTCTGCTCAGCGATGCTGCGAATCACCTCCAGCACCCCGGAAATTTCGCTGCTGTGGCCTTCCAGTTGATGAATCACTTCGGTCGCCCGCCCCAACTCCTCGGCCAGCCGCAACACAGCACTGCGACTCTCGCCCACCAGCAGATGCCCCTCACGGGTTTCCGTACCCGCCATGTCCGCCGCCACCGACGCCTGCTGCGCATGGCTGGCCACCTCGGCCACACTGGCCGCCATCTGATGAATCGCCGCCGCCACCTGATCGGTTTCCGCCTGCTGCGCCAACGTGCTGGTGTGACTGCTGTGCAGATGATCCACCAATTGCGCCGCATGCCCGGCCAGCCGCTGCGATGCATCACCGATCCGCCCCACCACCGCGCCGACCTGCGCTTCAAGCATCTGCAAGGCAAACTCGATCTGCCCGAACTGATCCCGCCGCCCGGTATAAATGCCCTGGCTCAACGGGTTATCGGCAATCAGCCGGGCACGCTCGGTCAAATGCTCCAGCGGCCGCAATAACCAACCCACGCCCAGCGCACACGCGCCACTGCCGGCCACCAGCGCAGCGGCTTCGATGCCCATGGACTCCGGCCGCAGCCAGGCTTCCATCCCCAGCACCAGCGCCAGCAACGAACTGGTCAACGCCATGATCTTCGCCCGCAAACTCAGGCTCGGCAGCCGCGGCCACCGCGCCACCCGCCCCTCGCGCAACTGCGCATACGCCCGCTCCGCTGCCGCAATCTGCCGCGTATCCGGCCGCGTGCGCACCGACTGATACTCCACCGCCGCACCGTTCTGCGTGACCGGCGTGACATAAGCACTGACCCAGTAGTGATCACCGTTCTTGCAACGATTCTTGACCAGCCCCATCCACGACCGCCCACCCTTGAGCGTCTGCCACATATGGGCAAACGCCTGCGCGGGCATGTCCGGATGACGCAGCAAATTGTGCGGCGCACCCAGCAGCTCGTCGCGGCTGTAACCGCTGATCCTGATGAAGTCGTCGTTGGCGTAGGTGATCGCGCTGGTCAGATCGGTGGTCGAGAGAATGTTCGCATCCGGCGCAACATCGACATTGCGCCCGGTCACCGGGAGATTGATCTTCATGGAAAGCGCGCTCGTTTTATTGGAAAGAGTCGGCAGGGCTGCTGACTCTAAGCGCACTCACTGGTGAAACGTTGATCTGGCTCAGGAACTGAGCAATTAGCCATCACTGTGACCGAAAATCACAGCGACGGCCGAGGCGGGAATGAATCAGCGCTTGCCCATCGAACGACGCGTCCCCGAAGGCGCCACACCCGGAATCTTGGCATGACGATCACCGTCCTTGCCCTTGAACTGCGGCTGCTTCGCCGCTTTGGCAGCCGCCAGCTCACCTGGCTTGAACGGAAACTTGAACGCAGGAATGGTCGGCTTGGATTCGCCGGCCTCGGCCAGCTCTGCCGGGACATCGCTCACAGCGTTGTCGATTGGGGAAGTCATGAAAGCTCCGCGAAGCAAAAAGTCCGGCCCGGTGGACGAGCCGCGAAAGCGCGCAGTATACCTGCGTGAGCGGACTTTAAAGAGCCCCCAAAAGGGTACGACTGGTCCCTTTTGGGGACTCTTCGACTAGCGGATCACGTTTGCGGATCAACCCGATCCAGCGCTCTGTTCACCGCCAGCTCCGCCAGCATGATGATCTGCTGGATTCCCAGCGCCGTACTGCGCTGCGGGCCCGAAAGCTCATTGGCGAAATTGCTGGCGATGGTACTGGCCGACGCCAGGGACTCGCAGGCATTGGCCAGCAGGCTTTCGGTGTCGACGTTAGGAGTGACCATGTACATCGTGCTCGGGCGCGGCTTGGTGGGGTTGGGGCAGAGGTAGTAGTCGAGGGCGCGTTTGATTGCTTCGCGGTTACGGGCGAGGTCTTCGGCGCGCATGGCCTCTTCGAGAGGGGTGGGTGATTCGAGGGGTGGGTCGGGTATCAGTTTGTCCATGAAAAGCTCCTACTTGGCTATGGAGCCATCCCTTGTCGTTTCCACACGACAAAAGGTGGCAGCTGTACGCAGGGTGGAAAACCGATAAGTAGGCAACCGGCCAGACCGAAGTCTGCCTGCGCACAGCCGCCGCGACGCAGTTTGCAGACGAAAGAAGACATCGGCAACGATTACGGGGAGATGCTTTGCAACTACTTGAAATCAGGTTTCCACGCCTGTTCGCTGAATTGGCAGCGACAGCCAAAGACTAGAGAGCGTGCTTCCGACGGACAACCTGAAAACATTGTGGGAAGTATCCGGTTTGGTTGTTGAGATTTAAACAACCTCAAAAGCCCCCTCACCCTAGCCCTCTCCCAGAGGGAGAGGGGACTGACCGAGGTGTTTGGAGGAGGTACGCCGACGTGAAAGACCGAGGTGAATTCAGCTTTTGAAAAGCTCCTGTGTTGTCCTCCACTCCCTCGAGAAAGGGCCGAGGTGAGCAAACCCAACAAAAACCAAAAGCCGACCGCACGCCCTTCACCACTCAGCACGATGAGCGTTAGCTCGAGTACCGCTCTTGACGTGCCGGCCCCATCGGAAGGCTGAGTGGAGGGATTCATCCGGGGGGGGAGCGCAGCGACCGTGCGGCGCAGCCGCATGCATCGAGAGGAGGTGCAGCGAAGCAAACCGTAGGCGATGCCCCCGGATAAATCCCGGAACGAAGGAACGCCGAGCCACAGCGAGGCGCCGAACGCCGGGGCCCAGCGTTTTGGTTACTTTTGGGCGTCTGCAAAAGTGACTCGCTGTAAGAGCGAAACCGCCATCCGCAACACCCGAAGAAACGGATATTCACCCAAACCCAAAACAGCATGGTCGGCCCAAAGGCCGCCAAGTCAAAAGCCGAAACTGACAGCGCCGTCAGCTAGCCGTCACCCTCCTGACCCCCAAACAAGTTTATAAAGAACCAACCTGCCCAAACCCCGTCCCCCTGGCGCCCCACAAGCATGCAAACCCAGAAGAAAAAAGCCCTGCTCGCCACCCTGCTGATCGCCCTCGCAGCCGCCGGCCTGTGGTATGCGATAAAACCCGCACCGGCCAAACTCGCCGCCCCGACTGCGATCCCGGTCAGGGTCGTCGCCGTCAGCGAAAAAGACGTCCCCCGCTACACCAGCGGCATCGGCTCGGTCCTCTCGTTGCACAGCGTCGTGGTGCGCCCACAGATCGACGGCATCCTCACCAAGCTCTTGGTCAAAGAGGGTCAGCTGGTGAAACAGGGCGACCTGCTCGCCACCATCGACGACCGCTCGATCCGCGCCAGCCTCGACCAGGCCCGGGCGCAACTGGGCGAAAGCCAGGCGCAACTGCAAGTCGCTTTGGTCAACCTCAAGCGCTACAAACTGCTCAGCGTCGACGACGGTGTATCGAAGCAGACCTACGACCAGCAGCAGGCACTGGTCAACCAGCTCAAAGCCACCGCCCAGGGCAATCAGGCCGCGATTGACGCGGCACAGGTACAACTTTCCTACACCCAGATTCGTTCCCCGGTCACCGGCCGCGTCGGGATTCGCACGGTCGACGAAGGCAACTTCCTGCGCATGACCGACACCCAGGGTCTGTTCACCGTGACCCAGATCGACCCGATCGCCGTCGAGTTTTCCCTGCCCCAGCAAATGCTGCTGACCCTGCAAGGCCTGATCAGCGACCCGCAGCGCGCGCAGGTCAAGGCCTACATCGGCGCCGACACCGATGGCGAAACCGGCAACCTGCTCGGCGAAGGTCACCTGACCCTGATCGACAACCAGATCAACGCCAACACCGGCACCATCCGCGCCAAGGCTGAGTTCGACAATCCCAACCAGAAGCTCTGGCCCGGCCTGCTGGTGACGGTAAAGATTCAGACAGCGCTGGATAAAGATGCACTGGTGGTCCCGCCCACTGTCGTACAACGCGGACTCGATCAGCACTTCGTGTACCGGGTCAACGGCGACAAGGTTGAAGCGGTGCAGGTGCAAATGGTTTATCAGGGCAGCGGTCAGGACATCATCAAAGGCGTGAAACCCGGCGACGTATTGGTCAGTGACGGCCAGTCGCGGCTCAAGCCCGGTTCGACCGTGCAGGTCATGAGCGAACCGCCGCAGGTGGTGCAAGCGGAGCCCAAGCCATGAAGCAGCACAAAGGCGTTTCGACCTGGTGCATCGATCACCCGGTGGCGACGATTCTGCTGACCATCGCGCTGGTGCTGGTCGGGGTGATTGCCTTCCCGCGCCTGCCGATTGCCCCGCTGCCGGAAGCGGAATTTCCGACGATCCAGGTCTCCGCCCAACTGCCCGGCGCCAGCCCCGACACCATGGCTTCTTCCGTGGCCACGCCGCTGGAGGTGCAATTCAGCGCCATCCCCGGCATGACCCAGATGACCTCCAGCAGTGCGCTGGGCTCGACCCTGCTGACCTTGCAATTCACCCTCGACAAGAGCATCGACACCGCCGCCCAGGAAGTGCAGGCCGCGATCAACACCGCCGCCGGCAAACTGCCGAAAGACATGCCGACCCTGCCGACCTGGAAGAAGGTCAACCCGGCCGACAGCCCGGTGCTGATCCTCAGCGTCAGCTCCACGCAAATGCCCGGCACTGAACTCAGCGACCTGGTGGAAACCCTGCTTGCGCGTCAGATCAGTCAGATCGACGGTGTAGGCCAGATCAACATCACCGGTCAGCAACGTCCGGCAATCCGCGTGCAGGCCTCGGCGGACAAACTGGCGGCCATCGGCCTGACCCTCGCCGACATTCGTGTGGCGATCCAGCAGACCAGCCTCAACCTCGCCAAGGGCGCCTTGTACGGCGACTCGAGCATTTCCACGTTGTCGACCAACGACCAGTTGTTCCACCCCGAGGAATACAGCCAGCTCATCGTTTCCTACAAGGACGGCGCCCCGGTTCACCTCAAGGATGTCGCCAAAGTCGTCAACGGTTCAGAAGATGCCTACGTGCAAGCCTGGGCCGGCGATCGACCGGGGGTCAATCTGGTGATCTCGCGCCAGCCCGGCGCCAACATCGTCGAAACCGTCGACCGGATTCAAGCCGCCCTGCCCGGCCTCGAAGCCATGCTGCCGGCCTCGGTGCAGGTCAAAACCCTGATCGACCGCACCCAGACCATCCGCGCCTCGCTGCATGAGGTGGAAATCACCCTGCTGATCGCGATCCTGCTGGTGGTGGCGGTCATGGCGCTGTTCCTGCGTCAGCTGTCGGCGACGATGATTGTCTCGGCGGTGCTCGGCGTGTCGCTGACCGCCAGTTTCGCCTTGATGTATTTGCTCGGTTTCAGCCTGAACAATCTGACCCTCGTGGCCATCGTGGTGGCGGTGGGATTCGTGGTCGACGATGCCATCGTGGTGGTGGAAAACATCCACCGTCATCTGGAGGCCGGCGACAGCATGCGCGACGCCGCGATCAAGGGCGCCGGCGAGATCGGGTTTACCGTGGTCTCGATCAGTTTCTCGCTGGTGGCGGCGTTCATTCCGTTGCTGTTCATGGGCGGCGTGGTCGGGCGGCTGTTCAAGGAATTCGCCCTGACGGCCACCTCGACCATCATGATTTCCGTGGTGGTATCCCTGACGTTGGCGCCGACGCTGGCGGCGCTGTTCATGCGCAAACCGGTGCATCACGCCCATGACAAACCGGGCTTCAGCGAACGCCTGCTCGGCTGGTACGAAAAAGGCCTGCGCCGCGCCCTCGCTCACCAGAAATTGATGATCGGCGTGTTCGGCATTTCCGTCGCACTGGCGATTGGCGGCTACGTGTTTATCCCCAAGGGTTTCTTCCCGGTGCAGGACACCGGTTTCGTCCTCGGCACCACCGAAGCCGCCGCCGATATTTCCTACAGCGACATGGTGAAAAAACACCTGGCGATGGCCGAAATCGTCGCCGCCGACCCGGCCGTGCAGGCGTTCTCCCACTCGGTGGGCGTGTCCGGCAGCAACCAGACCATCGCCAACGGCCGCTTCTGGATCGCCCTGAAAAAACGCGGTGACCGCGATGTTTCAGCCAGCCAGTTCATCGACCGTATTCGTCCGCAACTGATGAAAGTCCCCGGCATCGTGCTTTACCTGCGCGCCGGCCAGGACATCAACCTCAGTTCCGGCCCGAGCCGTGCGCAGTATCAATACGTGCTCAAGAGCAACGACGGGCCGACCCTCGCCACCTGGACCCAGAAACTCACCGAAAAGCTACGCAGCATCCCGGCGTTCCGTGACATTTCCAACGACCTGCAACTGGGCGGCAGCATCACCCACATCAGCATCGACCGCAGCGCCGCCGCGCGTTTCGGCCTGACGGCGAGTGATGTCGACGAGGCGCTGTACGACGCCTTCGGCCAGCGGCAGATCAACGAGTTCCAGACCCAGGTCAACCAGTACAACGTGATCCTGGAACTGGACACCAGACAGCGCGGCAAGGCCGAAAGCCTCAACTATTTCTACCTGCGCTCACCGCTGAGCGGAGAGATGGTGCCGCTGTCGGCGCTGGCCCGATTCGACGCGCCGACCATCGGCCCACTGTCGATTGCCCACGACGGCATGTTCCCGGCCGCCAACCTGTCCTTCAACCTGGCGCCCGGCGTGGCATTGGGCGACGCGGTGATTTTGCTCAATCAGGCCAAGGCCGAGATCGGCATGCCGACCGCGATCAGCGGCAACTTCCAGGGTGCGGCGCAGGCGTTCCAGAGTTCGCTGAAAAGTCAGCCGTGGCTGATTCTCGCGGCGCTGGTGGCGGTGTACATCATTCTCGGCGTGCTCTACGAGAGCTTCGTCCATCCGCTGACGATCATTTCGACCTTGCCGGCGGCGGGGCTGGGTGCGGTGATCATGCTGTGGATCTGTGGCCAGGACTTTTCGATCATGGCGTTGATCGGGTTGGTGCTGCTGATCGGTATCGTCAAGAAGAACGGTATTCTGATGATCGACTTCGCCCTGGAAGCGCAGCGTCATCGCGGCTTGTCGCCGCAGGATGCGATTTTCGAGGCATGTATCACGCGGTTCCGGCCGATCATCATGACCACCCTCGCCGCCCTGCTCGGCGCCCTGCCACTGATGCTCGGTTACGGCACCGGCGCCGAACTGCGCCAGCCGCTGGGGATCGCAGTGGTGGGTGGGCTGCTGGTCAGCCAGATGCTGACGCTGTTCACCACGCCGGTCATATACTTGTGGCTTGAGCGGCTGTTCCACAAGCCCAAACCTGCGCCCGTCGCGGCGCTGGCAACGACAGACTGAGGCGGGTCATGCGCGTTCTGATTATCGAAGACGAAGAGAAAACCGCGGACTACCTGCACCGCGGCCTGACGGAACAGGGTTACACCGTGGATCGGGCCCGCGACGGCGTCGAGGGCCTGCACCTGGCGCTGGAAAGCGACTACGCGGTGATCGTCCTCGACGTGATGCTGCCGGGCCTCGACGGCTTCGGCGTATTGCGGGCGTTGCGTGCGCGCAAGCAGACACCGGTGATCATGCTCACCGCCCGCGAACGGGTCGAAGACCGGATCCGCGGCCTGCGCGATGGCGCCGACGATTACCTCGGCAAACCGTTCTCCTTCCTCGAACTCGTGGCGCGCCTGCAAGCGCTGACCCGGCGCAGTGGCGGCCACGAACCGGTGCAAGTGAGCATCGCCGACCTGTGGATCGATCTGATCAGCCGCAAGGCCACCCGCGCCGGCACCCGCCTGGATCTGACCGCGAAGGAGTTTTCACTGCTCAGCGTGCTGGCCCGGCGTCAGGGCGAAATCCTCTCGAAAACCGCGATTGCCGAGATGGTCTGGGACATCAATTTCGACAGCGACGCCAATGTGGTCGAAGTCGCGATCAAGCGCCTGCGAGCCAAGCTCGACGGGCCGTTCGACGAGAAGCTGCTGCACACGATCCGGGGCATGGGTTATGTGCTGGAGAGCCGTGGTGTCCAGTAATTCCATCGCCCTGCGCCTGAGCGGGATGTTCACGCTGGTGGCGTTGCTGGTGTTCCTGTTGATCGGCGGCGCGCTGTATCAACAAGTGGACAAAGGCCTGGGCCTGCTGCCGGAAGCGGAACTCGATGCACGTTACAGCGTGCTCGAATCGGCGCTCAACCGCTATGGCACCCCCGAGCATTGGGTGAAGATCAACGCCAAGCTCAAGCTGCTCGGCGAAGAGGACAAGCGCATCCGCTTCTGGGTGGTCAGCGGCAATCCGGGCTACGAGTTTGGCGAGCCGGATGCCTTGATCCGCGCGTTTGCCCAAGGCCCCTTGGGCATGCGCGACCTGCAACTGCCCGACCATCCTTATCCGCTGAAAGTGCTGCTCACCGAATTGCCGGCCAAGGATCAACGCCCGCCGTTGCGCTTCATGATCGGCATCGACACCGAGACCTTTCACCAGACCCAGCATCAGTTGCTGATCGCGCTGGTGAGTCTGGCGGTGATCGGTGTGCTACTGGCGTCGGCATTGGGTTACTGGGTGGCGCGGATCGGCCTCAAACCGTTGATCAAACTGTCCCACGAAGCCCAGCGTCTGGCCCCGCCGTTGCGGGCCGGGCGCCTGCGTCTGTCACCGTTGCCACCGGAACTGGAGCAGTTCGTCGAGTCGTTCAACTCGACGCTGGAGCGGGTCGAACAGGCTTATTCGCGGCTCGAATCATTCAACGCCGACGTCGCCCATGAACTGCGCTCGCCGCTGACCAACCTGATCGGCCAGACCCAGGTCGCCCTGACGCGCGGGCGCTCCGCCGAGCATTATTTCGAAGTGCTGCAATCCAACCTCGAAGAGCTGGAACGCCTGCGCTCGATCATCAACGACATGCTGTTCCTGGCCAGCGCCGATCAGGGCAGCAAGGCCACCAAACTGACCTCGACCTCGCTGGCCGATGAAGTGGCAACCACCCTCGAATACCTCGACTTCATTCTCGAAGATGCGCAGGTCCAGGTGCGGGTAAGCGGCGACGCGCGGGTACAGATCGAGATCGCCCATCTGCGCCGGGCCTTGATCAATCTGCTGAGCAACGCGGTACAACACACCGCGCCCGGTCAGGTGATCGAAGTACAGATCGCGGCCGAGGAACATCAGGTCAGCATCGGCGTGACCAACCCCGGTTTGCCGATTGCCAGCGAGCATTTGCCGCGCTTGTTCGAGCGTTTCTACCGGGTCGATGCGTCGCGCAGCAACAGCGGCAACAATCACGGGTTGGGGCTGGCGATCGTCAAGGCGATTGCGCTGATGCACGGCGGCGATGTGTTTGTGCGCAGTGATCGCGGGATGAACACCTTCGGGATCCACCTTCCGGTCTGAGGTCAGGGATCATTGCCATTCCCGCAACAGTCATTTATGAAAATCACGCTGTTTCCCAACGCCCGGCAACCTTATCTTTGCCCGCACCAAACAGCACTTGCCAAGCAAGAAGGTTTTCAAGATGTCCAACAGTATGGGTATTGCCAGCGCTTTCGTTTTGTCCTCATTGATCCTGTCGCCGCTGGCGATGGCTGAAGAATCCCAGACGTTTGTAGCGCAAAACGCCGCTCGCGCTCACGCATTCGAACAGCATCAGGCAGAAGTGATGGCCAAGGCTCAAGACGCCACGCAAGCCCCTCAGGCCGCAACTTCGCAGGCTCAAGCTTCTGAGAAAGACAGCTGAGTACCGCACCGCGCAACGTTTCCCTCGACGCGGTTGTTTGGCTCTTCCCGTTCAACCGTCGTCCTTGCAGGCCGCTGATTTTCAGCGGCCTTTTTTCGTTGTGGTCTGAACGCTGTCTGGTTCGTCTTTAACAACTGGAAACATCCCGCACCTCAAGACATTGAAGTGTCAGTTGACCCAAGGAGCTTTACCGCACGTGCGTTACCCAGTTCGCTTCACCCCGCTGTTCATTGCAATTGCCGCAACGATTGCCCCCACTGCCCACGCCGCCGAATCCGAGAAACAGGGTTTCGTCGAAGGTGCGAGCCTCAACCTCAATGCCCGCAACTACTACATGAACCGCAACCGTCTGCAGCAGACGGACGACAACATCGAGTGGGGCCAGGGTTTCCTCGGCAAATTCGAGTCGGGCTACACCGAAGGCACGGTCGGCTTCGGCCTCGATGCCCACACCATGCTCGGTCTGAAACTCGACGGCGGTGGCGGAACGGACAACTCCAGCATCCTGCCAGTCAGTGACGGCAGCGGCAAAGCGCCGGGCGCGTTCTCCACGGCGGGCGGCACCTTGAAAATGCGCGCGTTCGATACCGAGCTGAAGGCCGGCGATCTGTTCCTCACCAACCCGGTGATCGCCGGTGGCGAGACGCGCATGCTGCCGCAGACCTTTCGCGGCCTCAGCCTGACCAACCACAGCTTCGACGGCTGGATGATCGAAGGCGGCCAGGCCAGCTTCACCAAACCCTACAACCAGAGCGGCCACAAACGCATCGGCACCTCTTACGGCACCCTCGCCGACGGCGACAAGAGCCAGCACCTGAACTGGGCCGGCGTGGCCTGGAGCGGCGTCGAAGGCCTGACCAGCAGCCTGTACGCGTCCGAGCTGAAGGACATCTGGAACCAGTACTACTACGACCTCGACTACACATGGGCGCTGAATGATCGGGTGACCCTCAACCCGGGTCTGCACTTCTATCACACCCAGGACACCGGCGACGCGCTGCTGGGCAACATCGACAACAACACCTACAGCCTGCATTTCACCGTCGGCGTCGGCAGTCACAGCGTCACCGCCGCGTACCAGCGGGTCAACGGCAACACGCCGTTCGATTACATCAGCCAGGGCGACAGCGTTTACCTCGACAACTCGCAGCAGTACTCGGACTTCAACGGCCCGAACGAGCGTTCGTGGAAGCTCAAGTACGCCTACGACTTCGCCGGCGTCGGCTTGCCGGGTCTGACCTCGGCGCTGTCTTACTCACGCGGTACGCTGGACCTGACCAAGGTCGATCCGCACAGCAAGGGTTACGCCTCGTGGTACAGCGCCGAAGGCCGCAACGCCAAGCACTGGGAGCGCGACATCGACCTCAAGTATGTGGTGCAGAGCGGTCAGGCCAAAGACCTGGCGGTGCGCCTGCAATGGGCGACCAACCGTGGCGGCAACGGTTACGGCGCACTGGATTCAGACACAGATGAATACCGTGTGATCATCGACTACCCGATCAACGTCTTCTAAGATCGGCGCTACAGTAAAAAGGCCAGCCTGATGCGCTGGCCTTTTTCTTGCCTGCGGCAGCGAAGCGGGTACAACTACGCTTACAAGAATCCCTTACCGAAACCGAACCATGATCGCGAGCCGCACCCCTACCGTTCCCGGCACGACCGGACGCTCCGAGCTGCTGCTGATCCTCGGCAGCCTGCTGAGCGTGATCGCGATTGTGTGCATCGTGACGTTCCTGCTGATCCGCGAACACGCCAACGCTCAGGAGTCGGCGACCCGTGGCGCCACCACCATCGCCCAACTGATCGACGCCGACGTGCTGCGCACCGTCGAGCTGTATGACCTGACGCTGCAAGGGCTGATCGCCGCCGCTCAGCGTGACGACCTGAAAGATGTGTCGCCGCAGATCCGCCATCTGGCGTTGTTTGATCGCTCCACCACGGCGCGCTTCAAGGGCGACATCCTGCTGCTCGACAAGCATGGCGAAGTGATCGCCGATTCCTCACGGGTCGATCCGCTGCCAGGCAATTTCGCCGACCGTGACTACTTCCTCGCCCACGCCTTCAACCGCGACACCGGCATGTTCATCAGCCGTCCGTTCAAGCCCCGCTGCGACTGCGATGACGCGGACCAGTGGCGGATCAGTTTCAGTCGGCGCATCTCGTCGAACACCGGCGAGTTCCTCGGCGTGGCCGTGGCGTCGATGAAACTCGATTACTTCGATCAGCTGTTCAACAGCCTCGACATCGGCATCGACAGCACCCTCAACATCATCAATAACGACGGCATCCTGCTGGCACAGAAGCCTTATCTGCAGAGCGATTCGATCGGCAAGAGCTTTGCCGCGCGGCCCAATGTGGTGCGGATCCTGCGCGACAGCAGCGGCAATGGCAGTTTCAACAGCATCTCGAGCATGGATCATCAGCAACGGCTGTACACCTACTCGCGGGTCGGCAATCTGCCGCTGACGGTGATCGTTGCCCTGTCCAGCGAGGAAGTGTTCGGCGCTTGGCGACGCACGGCGATCCTGATCAGCAGCGCCACCGGCGTGCTGTGTGCCGGGCTGCTGTGGCTGACCTGGCTGCTGGCCCGGGAGCTGCGCCTGCGCCAGCGGGCCGAACGCGAACTGGCGCAGCTCGCGGCGACCGATGCCCTGACCGGGGTCGCCAACCGGCGGATGCTTGATCAATCGCTGCGCCACGAGTGGTTCCGCGCCCAGCGCTCGGGCAAGCCACTGTCATTGCTGATGATCGATGCCGACCACTTCAAGGCCTTCAATGACCGGCATGGGCATCAGGCCGGGGATCAGGCGTTGCGTGAACTGGCCAGGGTAATCACCACCAATGTGCGGCGCCCGGCGGACCTGGTGGCGCGTTATGGCGGTGAGGAGTTTTCGGTGATCCTCGCGGAAACCGACAGTGTCGGGGCGCAGCAGATCGCCGAGCACATTCGCGCAGCGGTGGAACAACTGTCGAGCGTGAATGAAGACCAGTCACCGATGACCGTGAGTATCGGCATCAGCACCTGGACGGCGACGAGCGAGATCAGCCTGGAGCAGCTGTTGTTCGCGGCGGACAAGGCGTTGTACCAAGCCAAGGAAGGTGGGCGAAACCGGGTCGTCGTGGCCTGAGAACAGGCATAAAAAAAGGCCACCCAAAGGTGGCCTTCAAAAAACTAGAGAGGTTTTTTACTTACACCGCCGCAACCGGGCGCATGTAAGAGATTGGTGCAGTGCTGGCGTCTTCGAACGTCACGACTTCCCAGGCATCTTTCTGCTCAATCAACTTGCGCAGCAGCTGGTTGTTCAGTGCGTGGCCGGACTTGAAGCCCTTGAACTCACCAATCAGGCTGTTGCCCAGCAGGTACAGGTCGCCAATTGCATCGAGGATCTTGTGCTTCACGAATTCGTCTTCATAGCGAAGGCCGTCTTCGTTCAGTACGCCATCGGCATCGACCACAATCGCGTTTTCCACGCTGCCGCCGAGTGCGAGGTTGTGCTTGCGCAGGTACTCGATGTCACTCATGAAACCGAAAGTACGGGCGCGGCTGACTTCTTTTACGAACGAAGTGCTGGAAAAATCCACGCTTGCACTTTGGGTGCGGTCCCGGAAAACCGGGTGATCGAAATCGATCTCGAAGCTCACCTTGAACCCTTCGAAAGGGACGAAAGTGGCGCGCTTGTCGCCGTCTTCCACTGTCACTTCACGCAGGATGCGGATGAATTTCTTGGCGGCGTCCTGTTCTTCCAGGCCAGCCGATTGAATCAGGAATACGAAAGGTCCTGCGCTGCCATCCATGATCGGGACTTCAGACGCGGAGAGCTCGACGTAGGCGTTATCGATGCCCAGGCCAGCCATGGCCGAGAGCAGGTGCTCCACCGTGTCTACCTTCACGTCACCGTTGACCAGCGTTGTCGACATGGTTGTCTCGCCGACGTTGGCCGCACGAGCCGGTATCTCGACAACCGGATCGAGATCGGCACGACGAAAGACGATCCCGGTGTCGACAGGTGCAGGCTTGAGGGTCAGGTAAACCTTCTCCCCGGAGTGCAGACCTACACCGGTGGCACGGATAATATTTTTCAGTGTGCGTTGTTTAATCATGGCATGGGCCGCTTCAGCGCAAATTGCGAACTGGTATCAACAAAGGCTGGCGATGATAGCAGACCGAGCCTTTGCTGAACACCAATCACCTGAATACCCCTGATACATTTCATCAATCGGCCTGACGACGCAGGAAAGCCGGGATGTCCAGGTAGTCCAGGTCATCTTGCGGATTCATCTTCGCGGCAGTCGCAGCACCGGCCTGAGCCTGGTTGCGCATGACGGTCGGACGGTCCAGGTCACGGTAGTTCACCGCTGGCTGTTCCTGACGAGCAGGTGCCGGTTGCTGCACTTGAGCAGCCGCCATCGAGGTGTGAACGGTGTTGTCGATGACCTTTACAGGCTTCTCGATTTTCGCGCCCAGACCGGTGGCAACCACGGTCACGTGCAGTTCGTCGCGCATGTCCGGATCGATAACGGTACCGACCTTGACCATCGCGTGCTCGGAAGCGAAGGCTTCGATGATCGAACCCACGTCGGAGTACTCACCCAGGGACAGGTCAGGACCGGCGGTGATGTTCACCAGGATGCCGCGTGCGCCTTGCAGGTTCACGTCTTCCAGCAGCGGGTTGCGGATGGCCGCTTCGGTCGCTTCACGTGCACGGTTCGGACCGCTGGCGCAGCCAGTGCCCATCATCGCCATGCCCATTTCGCTCATTACGGTGCGTACGTCGGCGAAGTCGACGTTGATCATGCCCGGACGCTTGATGATGTCGGAGATACCGCGAACGGCACCGGCCAGTACATCGTCAGCCTTGGCGAAAGCCGACAAGAGGCTTGCGTCCTTGCCGAGGATGGTCAGCAGTTTTTCGTTCGGAATGGTGATCAGCGAGTCGACGCTTTCCGAGAGCATGCGGATGCCTTCGTCGGCGATCTGCATACGCTTGCGGCCTTCGAACGGGAACGGACGGGTCACGACCGCAACGGTCAGGATGCCCATTTCCTTGGCCACTTCGGCGATGATCGGCGCAGCACCGGTACCGGTACCGCCGCCCATGCCGGTGGTGATGAACACCATGTTGGTGCCGGCCAGCACTTCAGCGATGCGCTCGCGATCTTCCAGCGCAGCCTGACGGCCGACTTCCGGGTTGGCGCCGGCGCCCAGGCCTTTGGTCACGCCGGTGCCCAGTTGCAGAATGGTGCGCGCGCCGATGTTTTTCAGCGCTTGAGCATCGGTGTTGGCGCAGATGAATTCCACGCCTTCGATGTTGCTCTTGACCATGTGGTTGACAGCGTTGCCGCCGCCACCGCCAACACCGATAACTTTGATTACCGGGCTTGCGGGGATGTTGTCTACGAGTTCGAACATTTTCCCTCTCCTTACATTCTCTAGTTTTTTCGCCTACTGCTGTTTGTTGCGGTGCTGCGGTAAAGCGTTAGAAGTTGCCTTGAACCCACTTCTTCAAACGGTCCAGCAACGGCGCCTGCGGCTCATCGTTGCTGTAGCTGTCGCGGCTGCCGATGCCCGAGAACGAGATCCCGTCGGACTGCTTCTGCAGGCCGTACATCAACAAGCCAACGCCAGTGGAATAAATCGGGTTGCGTACCACGTCATCCAGACCTTTCACGCCATGCGGCACGCCCAGGCGGACCGGCATGTGGAAGATTTCTTCGGCCAGCTCGGTGGCACCTTCCATCTTCGAGGTACCACCGGTCAGCACGATGCCGGCCGGGATCAGGTCTTCGTAGCCGCTGCGACGCAGCTCGGCCTGGATCAGGGTGAACAGTTCGTCGTAACGCGGCTCGACCACTTCGGCCAGGGCCTGACGGGACAGTTCGCGCGGCGGACGGTCGCCGACGCTCGGCACCTTGATGGTCTCGCCGGCACCGGCCAGTTTGGCCAGGGCGCAGGCGTAGCGGATCTTGATCTCTTCGGCGTACTGGGTCGGGGTGCGCAACGCCATGGCGATGTCGTTGGTCACCTGGTCACCGGCAATCGGGATCACGGCCGTGTGGCGGATGGCGCCTTCGGTGAAGATCGCGATGTCGGTGGTGCCGCCGCCGATGTCGACCAGGCAAACGCCCAGCTCTTTTTCGTCGTCGGTCAGAACCGAGTAGGCCGAGGCCAGTTGCTCGAGAATGATGTCGTCGATTTCCAGACCGCAGCGACGCACGCATTTTTCAATGTTCTGTGCGGCGTTGACGGCGCAGGTGACCACATGAACCTTGGCCTCCAGACGCACGCCGGACATGCCCAGCGGCTCGCGCACGCCTTCCTGGTTATCGATCACGTAATCCTGCGGCAGGGTGTGCAGCACACGCTGGTCGGCCGGGATCGCCACGGCCTGGGCGGCGTCGAGTACGCGCTCCAGGTCCGCCGAGCTGACTTCGCGATCACGAATCGCGACGATGCCGTGGGAGTTCAGGCTGCGAATGTGATTGCCTGCCACGCCGACGAACGCCGAGTGAATACGGCAGCCCGCCATCAACTGGGCTTCTTCGATCGCGCGCTGGATCGACTGCACGGTGGACTCGATGTTGACCACCACGCCTTTCTTCAGGCCGCGGGACGGATGAGTGCCGATCCCGACGATTTCCAGCGAGCCGTCGTCCGCAACCTCGCCGACCAGCGCCACCACCTTGGAGGTGCCGATATCGAGACCGACGATCATTTTGCCGCTTTGCACGTTTGCCATGGGTCCTGCCTCTTCTTAATTCTTTGCGACAGCGGGTTGGGCTGTCGTCGGCGCTACTGGTTCCCGCCAGCCAACAGCAAGGCCGTTGGCGTAGCGCAGATCGATGCGCGCAATGTTCGTAATCTGTTCTTTGAGCGTCTTGTCATAGATGGCAATGAAGCGGCGCATCTTTTCCACCAGGTTGCCGCGTCCCAGCAGCAGCTCGATCCCGGGGCCGGAACTGCCGGCACCGGTGGTCAGGAACCAGCTGCCACGTTCACGCAGCTCCAGCCGCGCAATCGAGAAGCCCAATGGCCGGAGCATCTGGCTCAGCACCTGGTATTGCTGCATCACTTGCTGCTGGGCCCGCTGCGGACCGAACAGCTGCGGCAGGTGTTCGTAGTTCGCCAGTTCCTTGGGCGTGAACGCCTGGCCCTGGTTGTTGAGCAACGACTCGTCGCCCCAACGGGCCACCGGCAGTTGCTCTTCGAGGCGGATCACCACCTGGTCCGGCCACACCCGACGTACTTCGGCGTGGGCGATCCAAGGCATCTGCTCAAGCTCGGTGCGCATGCTCGCCAGGTCGATGGTGAAGAAGCTCGACGCCACGTACGGGGCGATTCGCTGCTGCACCGCCTGCTGGCTGATGTAACTCAGGTCGCCCTGCACCGCGATCTTGGTGATCGGCCGGTCGGCGTACGGCAGCAATCGCTGCGCGCCTTCGTAAGTGCCGAACCCCAGGGCCACCAGCAGCACCGGCCAGAACAGACCTTTCAAAAAGCCGAAGTTGGCTTTTGGCAGGCGCGCGGACATCGGCTCTTTGGCCACCATTCGGCTGGCACCCCGCGGCACCGGCTTGCGGCCGGGTGCGGGTGGCTGATGTCTGAGCTGTGCGCCTTGCATGGTTTTAACCTCGCGCCTCTTTCTTGCCGTCGGCATCGACACTGGCGGCCAGAATGGCCAGGACCAGCTGCTGGAAATCCAGACCGGCCGCTTTCGCCGCCATCGGTACCAGGCTGTGATCGGTCATGCCGGGAGCGGTGTTGACTTCCAGGAACCAGAATTTGCCGTCGGCGTCCTGCATCACGTCCGCCCGGCCCCAACCGGCAATACCCAGCGCCTCGCAGGCTTGCGCCGTGAGGTCCATGAGTTCTTTTTCCTTGGCGGCATCGAGCCCGCACGGAATCCGATACTGGGTATCGTTGGCGATGTACTTGGCGTCGTAGTCGTAGAACGTGTGCGGCGTACCCAGGGCGATAGGAGGCAACACCTGGTCACGCAGGGTGGCGATGGTGAACTCCGGACCGTGGATCCATTGCTCGACCAACACTTGCGAATCGTAGGTACTGGCCGCTTTCCATGCGTCGATCAACTCGGACGCAGAACTCACTTTGGCCATCCCGATACTTGAACCTTCATGCGCCGGTTTGACGATCAAAGGGAAGCCCAGTTCCGTCGCCGCCGAAATACAATCGGCCTCGCTGCGCAGCACGGCGTGACGCGGCGTCGGAATCCCGAGCGTGTGCCAGACCTGCTTGGTGCGCAACTTGTCCATCGCCAGTGCCGAAGCCAGGATGCCACTGCCGGTGTACGGAATGCCGGCCACTTCGAGCAGGCCCTGCATGCTGCCGTCTTCACCGCCACGACCGTGGAGGATGATGAACGCGCGGTCGATCTTCTCGCTCAGCAGGCGCTGCAGAATGTCGGCGCCGACGTCGATGCCGAACGCGTCCACACCTGCGCTTTGCAGCGCAGTGAGCACGGCATTGCCGGACTTCAGCGAGACTTCACGCTCGGCACTCAGGCCACCGAACAACACGGCCACACGGCCGAAATCCTTCGGGGCGATGGTGGAGAACAGATTGGCGTAGGCAGCAGTCATTTCAACTTCCCCTCGACCGATGCCGCCACGGCACCGGCGAACAACTCGCTTTTCAACAGTTTCGGTGCGAGACCGCCGATGTCACCGGCGCCCTGGCACAGCAGAATGTCGCCGGCACGCAGCAGCGGCTTGACCAGTGGCGCCAGATCGACGCCGCGCTCGATGTAGATCGGGTCGAGCTGACCGCGCTGGCGGATGCTGTTGCACAGCTTGCGGCTGTCGGCGCCCGGGATCGGCTCTTCGCCGGCCGGGTAGACTTCCATCAGCAGCAGCACGTTGGCGTCGGCCAGGACATTGACGAAATCGTCGTACAGGTCGCGGGTGCGGCTGTAACGGTGCGGCTGGTAGACCATCACCAGACGGCGCTCCGGCCAGCCACCGCGCACGGCTTTGATCACGGCTGCGACTTCGGTCGGGTGGTGACCGTAGTCGTCGACCAGCATCACATTGCCGCCGTCCACCGGCAGTTCGCCGTAGACCTGGAAGCGTCGGCCGACACCCTGGAAGCCGGACAGGCCCTGGACGATGGCCTCGTCGCTGACGCCTTCGTCGGTGGCGATGCAGATGGTCGCCAGGGAATTGAGCACGTTGTGATTGCCCGGCATGTTCACGGACACATCAAGAGGCTCGCGATCAGGGCGCAGCACGGTAAAGAAGGTCTGCATGCCCTGCTGACGAACATTGATCGCGCGCACGTCGGCGTCTTCGCTGAAGCCATAGGTCACGGTCGGACGCTTGACCAGCGGCAGGATTTCACGCACCACCGGATCGTCCAGGCACATCACCGCCAGACCGTAGAACGGCAGGTTGTGCAGGAACTCGACGAAGGTTTTCTTCAGTTTGTTGAAGTCACCGTCGTAGGTCGCCATGTGGTCGGCGTCGATATTGGTGACCACAGCCACCAGCGGCTGCAGATGCAGGAAGCTTGCGTCGCTTTCATCGGCTTCGGCAATCAGATAACGGCTGGTGCCGAGCTGGGCATTGGTGCCCGCAGCATTCAAACGGCCACCGATGACGAAGGTCGGATCCAGGCCACCCGCCGCGAACACCGAAGCGATCAGGCTGGTGGTGGTGGTTTTGCCATGGGTACCGGCGACGGCGATGCCGTGGCGGTAGCGCATCAGTTCGGCGAGCATTTCGGCACGCGGCACCACCGGGATGCGGCGTTCCAGTGCGGTCGCCACTTCCGGGTTGGAGGTGTTGACGGCGCTCGACACCACCAGCACATCGGCGGCAGCGGCGTTCTCGGCACGGTGGCCGATGAAGATCTGCGCACCGAAGGATTCCAGGCGCTCGGTCACCGGCGAAGCTTTCAGGTCCGAACCGGACACTTCATAGCCCAGGTTCAGCAGCACTTCGGCGATGCCGCACATGCCCACGCCGCCGATCCCGACGAAGTGGATGCGACGGATGCGGCGCATTTCCGGTTGCGGCATGGCTTTCTGATTCTCAACCATGGGCCACCTCCAGACAGGTATCGACCACGCTACGGGTGGCTTCGGGTTTCGCCAGACGGCGGGCCGCTTGGGCCATTTGTTCGAGTCGTTGCGGTTGCATCAAGACCTCTGTCAGGCGCGCGGCAAGGTCCGCGGCACCAGTCGTTCTTTGCGGCATCAGGAAGGCAGCGCCTTCGCGGGCCAAATAATCGGCGTTGCGGGTCTGGTGATCGTCGATCGCGTGGGGCAAGGGCACCAGCATCGAGGGCAGACCGGCGGCGGCCAGTTCGCTGATGGTCAATGCGCCGGCGCGGCACACCACCAGGTCAGCCCAGCCATAGGCCTGGGCCATGTCTTTGATGAACGGCTGCACCTGCGCATCCACGCCGGCGGCGCGGTAGCGCTCTGCAGTCACTTCATCGTGGTTTCTGCCAGCCTGATGGAACACTTCCGGACGCAAGTCGGCAGCGACTTGTGCCAGGGCTTCAGGCAGCAACTTGTTCAACGGCTCTGCGCCCAGGCTTCCGCCCAGGATCAGCAAACGCGCCTTGCGTCCGGCCAGGGCCGGGCGCGGTGTTTCGAGGAACAGCTCGCTGCGCACCGGGTTACCGGTGGTACGGCGGCTGTCCGACAGGGTAAAGGTGTCGGGGAAGGCTTCACACACCCGGGCGGCGAACGGCACCAGCAACCGATTGGCGGTGCCGGCCACGGCGTTCTGCTCATGAACGATCACCGGCACGCCGGCCAGTTTGGCGGCAAGACCACCGGGGCCGGTCACATAGCCGCCGAATCCGACCACGCACACCGGCCGCAAGCGGCGAATGATCGCCCGCGCCTGCCACACCGATTTCAGCAGCATGAACGGCGCCTTGAGCAGCGACAGCTTGCCCTTGCCACGCAGTCCTGTGGCGTTGATGCGGTGCAGTTCAAGACCCGCCGCCGGCACCAGATCGTTCTCGATCCCGCGCGGCGTACCGAGCCAGTGCACGGTGTAGCCGCGTGCCTGGAATTCGCGGGCACAGGCCAGCGCCGGGAACACGTGGCCACCGGTGCCGCCGGCCATGATCAATACGTTAGCGCCCATGGTTCGGCTCCTCGGCGAAGTCGCTCTCATGGAATTCCATCTCTTCACTGCCCAGGTGGGTCCGGCTCTCCCACTCGATCCTCAGCAACAGGCCAAGGCAGGCGCAGCAGATCACCAGGGAACTGCCGCCATAACTGAGGAACGGCAAGGTCAGGCCCTTGGTCGGCAACAGGCCGACGTTCACACCGATGTTGATCAGGAACTGGCCGATCCACAGGAACGACAGGCCGTAGGCAACATAAGCGGCAAAAAACTGTTTGGCTTTCTCGGCCCACAGACCGATGTACATGCCGCGAATACACACGAACACGAACAGCGCCACGGTGCACAGCGAGCCGACCGCGCCGAGCTCTTCGGCCAGCACCGAGAACACGAAGTCGGTGTGCGCTTCCGGCAGGTAGAACTGCTTCTGCACGCTGTTTCCCAGGCCGACGCCCAGCCATTCACCGCGACCGAACGCGATCAGGGCTTGCGACAACTGATAACCGGCGCCGAACTGGTCGGCCCACGGGTCGGCGAAGTTGGTAAGACGCGCCATCCGGTACGGCTGCATCTGAATCAGCAACACCACCGCACCGACGGCCAGCACCACCATCAGCGAGAACCGGAACAGCCCGACCCCGCCGAGGAACAGCATCGCCGCCGCAGCGCCCATCATCACGACGGTGGCACCGAAGTCCGGCTCCATCAGGAGCAGGCCCGCCATCGGCAGCAGCACGATGAACGGCTTGAAGAAGCCCATCCAGCTCTCGCGCACTTCTTTCTGGCGACGCACCAGATAACCGGCGAGGTAGATCACCACGAACACCTTGGCGATCTCGGACGGCTGCACGTTGAAGAAGCTGAAACCGATCCAGCGCATCGAACCGTTCACCTCACGGCCGATCCCGGGGATGATCACCATCACCAGCAGGCCGAACGCGCCGATCAGCATCAGCCAGCCCAGCCGCTGCCAGGTGGCGATCGGAATCATCATGGTGACGACGCACGCGCCCAGGCCCAGCACCACGTAGATCAGGTGACGGGTCATGTAATACAGAGCACTGCCCGACTGCGCTGCGCCGACTTCTGTCGATGCCGAGGCGATCATGATCAGGCCCAGACCGAGCAACGCCAGGCAACCGGCGAGCATCGGGAAGTCGAGGTCGATTCCGCGTCCGGTAATGAGCGGCGACGGGTATGGCTTGATGATGTTTCTCAAGCTCATGCCAGATCCTCCACGGCGCGGACGAACTGGTGACCACGGTCTTCGTAGTTCTTGAACATGTCGAAACTGGCGCAGGCCGGCGACAGCAGCACCACGTCACCCGGCTGGGCGGCGGCGCGGCATTGGGCGACCGCGTCGACCAGCGTGGGCGCGCGAATCAGCGGAACGGCATCGCCGATCGCTTCGCCGATCTTGTCGGAGTCGCGGCCCATCAGGATTACGGCGCGGCAATGAGCCGCCACCGGATCGCGCAGGTCCTTGAATTCGGCACCCTTGCCGTCGCCACCGGCGATCAGCACGACCTTGCCGTCGATGTCGGCACCCAGGCCTTCGATGGCGGCCAGTGCGGCGCCCACGTTGGTGGCTTTGGAATCGTTGTAGTAACCGACGCCGTCCAGATCACGCACCCACTGACAACGGTGTTCGAGACCGGCGAAGGTGCGCAGCGCCACCAGCATGGCGTCGAACGGCAGCCCGACCGCGTGGCCGAGTGCCAGCGCCGCCAGGGCGTTGGACTGGTTGTGGGCGCCGCGAATCTTCAGTTCGCGCACCGGCATCAGGTTCTGGAATTCGAAGGCCAGGTATTTCTCGCCATTCTCTTCACGCAGGCCGAACGCCTTGAAATCCGGTTTGCTCAGGCCGAAGGTCCAGCACGGCTGGCCCTCGCCCATCAACGGACGGGTCAACGCATCCTGACGGTTGACCACGAACTGCTTGGCGCCACGGAAGATCCGGTGTTTGGCCAGGTGATAGGCCGGCAGACCGCTGTAGCGGTCCATGTGGTCTTCGCTGATGTTGAGCACGGTCGCCACTTCGGCGTTGAGCTGGTCGGTGGTTTCCAGCTGGAAACTCGACAGTTCCATCACGTACAGCTCGACGTCATCGCTCAGCAGATCCAGCGCCGGCGTACCGAGGTTGCCGCCCACCGCCACGCGCTTGCCGGCCGCAGCCGACATCTCGCCGACCAGGGTGGTGACAGTACTTTTCGCGTTGGAACCGCTGATGGCCACAATCGGCGCCTTCGCGTTACGCGCGAACAGCTCGATGTCGCCGGACAGCTTCACGCCACGGGCCGCGGCGGCTTGCAGGGCCGGGGTCGCCAGCGCCAGGCCGGGGCTCACGTAGAGCTCGTCGGCACGGCACAGGAACTCGACGTCCAGCTCGCCACAACGCACTTCCACGTGCGGATAGTCACGCTGGAGCGTGGCCAGTTCCGGTGGATTTTCCCGCGTGTCGGCCACGGCAAACGCCACGCCCCGGTTCGCCAGGAAGCGAACCAGGGACATGCCGCTCTTGCCGAGGCCGACAACGATGCGGAAGTGGTCAGAAGCGATCAGAGACACTCGTTCTACCTCAGCTTCAGGGTGGCAAGGCCGATCAGCACGAGAATCACGGTGATGATCCAGAAACGGACGATCACGCGCGGCTCGGGCCAGCCCTTGAGTTCAAAGTGGTGGTGAATCGGCGCCATGCGGAACACACGGCGACCGGTCAGCTTAAAGGACGCAACCTGAATGACGACTGACAGGGTTTCCATCACGAACACGCCGCCCATGATGAACAGGACGATTTCCTGACGGACGATCACCGCGATGGTGCCCAAGGCTGCGCCCAGCGCCAGTGCGCCGACGTCACCCATGAAGACTTGCGCCGGGTAGGTGTTGAACCAAAGAAAACCCAGGCCGGCACCGATCAATGCGCCGCAGAACACAATCAGCTCGCCTGCGCCCGGTACGTAAGGGATCAGCAGGTATTCAGCGAATTTCACGTTACCCGACAGGTAGCAGAAGATGCCCAGACCACCGCCGACCATCACCGTCGGCATGATCGCCAGACCGTCGAGGCCGTCTGTGAGGTTGACCGCGTTGCTCGAACCGACGATCACAAAGTACGTCAGCACGATGAAGCCTGCGCCCAGCGGAATGCTGTAGTCCTTGAGCATCGGCAGGATCAGGGTGGTTTCCACCGGAGTGCTGGCCGTCATATAAAGGAAGATCGCCGCGCCGAGGCCGAACACCGACTGCCAGAAATATTTCCAGCGGCTCGGCAGACCACGGGAGTTCTTCTCGATCACCTTGCGGTAGTCGTCGACCCAACCGATGGCGCCGAACAGCAGGGTCACCAGCAGCACGACCCACACGTAGCGGTTGCTCAGGTCAGCCCACAGCAGAGTGCTGACGCCGATCGAAGACAGAATCAGCGCACCGCCCATGGTCGGCGTACCGGACTTGGACAAGTGCGATTGCGGGCCGTCGTTACGAACCGACTGACCGATCTGACGGTTCTGCAGGGTGCGGATCATCCACGGGCCGTAGCACAGCGACAGGACCAGCGCGGTCAGCACACCGAGGATCCCGCGCAGGGTCAGGTACTGGAAGACCGCGAAGCCTTTGTAGAACTGTTGCAGATACTCCGCTAGCAGCAGCAGCATTAATGTTTCTCCAGACTGGACCCGCACAGGGCCGCAACGATGTTTTCCATCGCTGCGCTGCGCGAACCCTTGATCAAAATGGTGGTGTTTGTGTCCTGCTCGGCGCCGAGGGCCTGGATCAGTTCGGCCTGTGTGCCGAAGTGCTGCGCCTCGTTACCGAATGCGTTCACGGCGTGGACCATGTTCGGCCCGACGGCGTATAGCGCGGAAACCTTGCCCCGGGCGTATTCGCCCACGTCGCGATGCCCCTGCTCCGCCCAGTCGCCCAACTCGCCGATATCCCCGAGCACCAGGACGGTGCGGCCGGAAAAGCCGGCGAGTATATCAACGGCCGCGCACATCGAGGTGGGGTTCGCGTTGTAAGTGTCATCGATCACGCGCATGCCGTTTTTCGCCAGTTGCGCGACGGTGCGACCCTTGACCGGTTGTACCGCGCCAAGCCCGGTGGCGACGCCGAACAGCGACACACCCAAGGCGTGCGCAGCAGCAGCAGCGGCCATGGCGTTGGCGACGTTATGAGTGCCGAGCAGGTTCAGTTGAACCCGTTCCACACCTTCAGGACTGTGCAGGTTGAACGCCGGGCAGCCACGGGCATCGGTGGCCAGATCGCTGGCATGGAAGTCCGCCTGAGTGTTGCTCAATGCGAAAGTCAGCACTTTGCGACCGGCAGCGCGGGTCTTCCAGATGCCAAACGCCTTGTCATCGAGGTTCAGCACAGCGACGCCGTCGGCCGCCAGCCCTTCGATGATTTCGCCTTTGGCTTCGACGATTTTCTCCGGCCCGCCGAACTCACCGACGTGGGCGGTTCCGGCGTTGTTGAGGATCGCTACGTGCGGCTTGGTCAGCCCTACGGTGTAGGCGATTTCACCTAGACGCGAGGCGCCCAGTTCGATCACTGCCGCGCTGTGTTCCGGGGCGAGTTCGAGCAGGGTCAGCGGTACGCCGAGGTCGTTGTTCAGGTTGCCACGGGTCGCGTGTACCGAACCGCGTGTGCGCAGGATGCTCGCGAGCATTTCCTTGACCGTGGTCTTGCCGCTGGAGCCGGTGACTGCCGCAACCGGTTTGGTGAATGCGGCACGGTTCAAGGCACCCAACTGGCCGAGAGCCTGACGGGTGTCCTTGACCAGCAATTGCGGAAGCGTGCTGTCGGCGACTTCGCGCTCGACCAATGCCGCAACGGCGCCTTTGGCGGCGACTTCATTCAGATAGTCATGACCGTCGAAACGCGGGCCGGTCAGGGCGATAAACAGTTGGCCAGCCTTGATCGCGCGGCTGTCGATGCTCACACCGTCAAAACTGGCATCGGCGCTGATCAGACGGGCGTCGAGCGCGTTGGTCAGTTCGCTGAGTTTCAGGGCCTTAAGCATGGGCCACCTCCCACGCGGTCAGGGCGTGATCCGCCTCGACCAGATCCGAGAATGCATGGCGCTCGCCGTTGATTTCCTGATAGTCCTCGTGACCTTTGCCGGCCAGGACAATCACGTCGTCGGCCGAAGCGCCGGCGATCAGTTGCGCGATGGCCTGGCCACGGCCAGCCACGAACGTCACGTTATCCACAGCCGTGAAGCCGGCGCGGATGTCATCGAAAATCACCGCCGGGTCTTCGGTGCGCGGATTGTCATCGGTGACCAGCACGCGGTCGGCCAGACGCTCGACCACTTCGGCCATCAGCGGACGCTTGCCGCGATCGCGATCACCGCCGCAGCCGAACAGGCACAGCAGTTGACCTTTGACGTGCGGACGCAACGCGGTCAGTACTTTTTCCAGGGCGTCCGGGGTATGCGCGTAATCGACCACCACCAGCGGCTGGGTGCCACCGCCGAGACGCTGCATGCGTCCGGCCGGGCCTTCGAGTTTCGGCAACACCTTGAGAATTTCGTCGAGCGCGTAGTCGAGACCGAGCAAGGCGCCGACGGCGGCGAGTACGTTGCTCAGGTTGAAACGACCGAGCAGCGTGCTGCGCAGATGGTGCTCGCCCTGTGGCGTGACCAGCGTGGCGCGCACGCCATGGTCGTCGAACTGCGCTTCACGCACATAGAGATAGGCGCTGCTGTCGAGCAGGCTGTAAGTGATCAGCCGCGACTCGCGCTTTTCAGCGGCCAGTTGCCGGCCGAAGTCGTCGTCGAGGTTGACCACGCGGCACTTCAGGTCATTCCAGGCAAACAGCTTGGCCTTCGCTTCCGCGTAGGCCTCCATGGTGCCGTGATAATCCAGGTGATCGCGGGACAGGTTGGTCATCACTGCCACGTCGAACGCCAGCGCAGTAACCCGGCCCTGATCCAGACCGTGGGACGAAACTTCCATGGCCACGGCTTTGGCGCCGGCCTTTTTCAGGTCGCCCAGGGTCGCTTGCATGGCGATCGGATTCGGCGTCGTGTGCAGGCCGCTTTGCAGCGAGCCATGGAAACCGGAGCCCAAGGTGCCGACGATGCCGCAATGCTGACCGAGCAGATCCAGCGCCTGCGCCACCAGTTGAGTCACGCTGGTCTTGCCGTTGGTGCCAGTGACGCCGATCAGATTCAGATGATGACTCGGCTCACCGTAAAAACGCCCGGCGATGTCCGACAACTGCGCCGCCAGGCCCTTGACCGGAATCAGCGGCACTTCGGTGATCGGCAGCACGGTGGCGCCTTCCACTTCATAAGCCACGGCAGCAGCACCGCGCTGCAAGGCGTCGGCAATGTGCGCACGACCGTCGAACCTGCCGCCCGGCACGGCGAGGAACAGGTCACCCGCGCGCACGTTGCGGCTGTCGAGCGCCAGTTCACGGATCAACAGATCGTGGCCGGCGTGGGGGAAAATCTTGTTCAGACTCAGAGACATCAGCCGCGCCCTCCATTGGCTTTCAGCGGAACGGCCGGGGTGGCGTTGGCCTGTTGTGTGGTCGGCAGGTTGTCCGGGGTGACGTTCATCAGGCGCAGGGTGCCCGACATCACACGGCTGAACACCGGCGCCGAGACCAGACCACCGAAGTAACCGGCCTTGGTCGGTTCATCGATCACCACGACGATTGCATAACGTGGATCGCTCATCGGGCCGAAACCGGCGAACAGCGAGCGGTAAGAGTTTTCGGCGTAGCCCTTGGTGCCGACCGACGTTTTACGCGCGGTACCGGACTTGCCGCCCACGTGATACGCCGGCACTTGCGCACGGAACACGCCGCGCGGAGCTTCGATCACTTGTTGCAGCATGCCTTGCATGGTTTTGGCGACGGCTTCCGGCAGCACCTGGGTGGTCTGCGGTGCCTTGTCGGTTTTGATCAGGGTCAGCGGTGCGAGACGACCGTTGTTGGCCAGCGCCGAGAATGCATGCACCAGCTGGATCGCAGTCACCGAAATACCGTAGCCGTACGACAGCGTTGCGGTCTCGGCCTTGCGCCACTCGCGGTAGTTCGGCAAGTTGCCGACACGCTCGCCCGGGAAGCCGAGGCCGGTGTCCTGACCGAGGCCGACTTTCTGTGCGAGGCGGAAAATGGTTTCGCCGCCGATGTCGAACGCGACCTTGCTCATGCCGACGTTACTGGAATTGATCAGAATGCCGGTCAGATCGAGTACCGGACCTTCGGTCTTCGATACGTCCTTGATCGTGTATTTACCGATCTGCAGGGAGCCCGGATACACCTCGACGGTGTCGCTCGGTTTCCAGCGGCCGGTTTCGATCGCGGCGCTCATCGAGATCGCTTTCATGGTCGAACCGGGTTCGAACACGTCGATCATCGCGCGGTTACGCATCATCGCCGGTTGCAGGTTGCGACGGTTGTTCGGGTTGTAGGTCGGCTGGTTGACCATGGCGAGAATCTCGCCGGTCTTCACGTCCATGATCACCAGACTGCCGGCCTTGGCGCCGTTCTCGATGATCGCGTTGCGCAGTTCGCGGTTGGCCAGGTATTGCAGGCGCAGGTCAATCGACAACGCCAAGGGCTTGCCGGCCTTGGCGTTTTTGGTGACCTGGACATCCTTGATCAGCCGTCCGCGCCGATCTTTGATGACTTGCCGCTTGCCGGGCACGCCGGCCAGCCACTCATCGTAGGCGAGTTCGACGCCTTCACGACCGTGGTCATCGATATCGGTGAACCCGACCATGTGCGCCGTCACTTCACCGGCCGGGTAGAACCGGCGGAATTCTTCGATGCCGTAGACACCCGGGACTTTGAGGTCGAGCACGGCCTGGCCCTGCTCGGGGGTCAACCCGCGCACCAGATAAATGAATTCTTTGTTGGCCTGGGCTTCGAGACGTTCGGCCAGGGCTTTCGGATCCTGCCCCAGCGCGGCGGCCAGTGCCGGCCACTTCTCTTTGGCGGTCTGCATTTCCTTGGCATTCGCCCAGAGCGTGGTCACCGGGGTACTCACGGCCAGCGGCTCGCCGTTACGGTCGGTGATCAGACCACGGTGAGCCGGAATCGGAATGTGCCGAAGACTGCGCGCGTCGCCCTGGCCTTTGAGGAAGTCTCGGTCAACCACTTGCAGGTCGATGATGCGCCAGCAGATGGCCGCGACCATCACGCCGAGCAGTGCCACCATCAGACGGAAGCGCCACGGGAAGAGAGCCCCTTCGAGTTTCATCATGGCGCCACCATCTTCACGTCAGCTGCGCCGGGGATGTGCATCTTCAGTTGTTCGGTGGCCAGCACTTCGATCCGGCTGTGGGCGGTCCAGGTGCTTTGCTCCAGGATCAGGCGCCCCCACTCGGCCTGCGCCTTGTCGCGCACGCTCAGTTCGTTGTAAAGGGTGTTGAGCAACTGCCGGTTCCAGTGGGCGCTGTAAGACACGCCGATGGCCGACACGAGCACGCCGATGAACAGCAGCAGCATGAAAAAGCTGCCGCCGGGCAGTGGCTTGGCGAAAAGCTTGCTCACCGCAGCTTCTCCGCGACGCGCATGACGGCGCTACGGGAACGTGGGTTGGCTTTGAGTTCGGCGTCGGAGGCCGTCTGCGCTTTGCCATGGACTTTGATTTTCGGTTCGAACGCAACGTGGCGAACCGGCAGGTTGCGCGGCAGGTTGTCGGCTTCGCCTTTCACCAGCTTGCGCATAAACAGTTTGACGATACGGTCTTCCAGCGAGTGGAAGCTGATCACGACCAGACGACCGCCCACTTCCAGGCATTCGAGCGCGGCTTCAAGACCCGCTTCCAGATCGCCCAGTTCGTTATTGACGTGAATGCGCAGGCCCTGGAAAGCGCGGGTTGCCGGGTTCTTGCCCTTTTCCCACGCCGGGTTGGCGACTTTCAGGACTTCGGCCAGATCGGCGGTGCGCTCGAACGGCGTGACATCACGGCGCTCGACAACGGCACGGGCCATGCGACCGGAGAAACGTTCTTCGCCGTACTCTTTGAAGACACGGGCAATTTCTTCCACCGGCGCGGTGTTGACGAACTCGGCTGCGCTGATGCCACGGGACGGATCCATGCGCATGTCCAGCGGGCCGTCGTTCAGAAAACTGAAGCCGCGCTCGGCGTCATCGAGCTGCGGCGAAGACACGCCCAGATCCAGCAGAATGCCGCTGACCTTGCCCGTCAGCCCCCGTTCGGCAACGACCGAACCGAGCTCGGCAAAGCTGCGCTGCACAACGACAAAGCGGCCGTCTTCGGCCGCTAGCGTTTGCCCGGTGGCAATCGCTTGAGGATCCTTGTCGAATCCGATGAGCCGACCGTCCGGCCCGAGCTTGCTCAGGATCAACCGGCTATGCCCGCCGCGTCCGAACGTGCCGTCCAGATAGCAGCCATCAGGGCGTACGGCGAGAGCCTCGACGGCTTCGTCAAGCAGTACGGTGATGTGGTTAAAGCCGCTATCAATAGTCACAGGATCAGATCACGCAGTTCGTCAGGCATGGCGCCCGGTTGTTGTATGGCAGCCAAGTCAGCGGCAGAAACCGCGTTCCAGGCATCTTCGTCCCACAGTTGGAACTTGTTCAGTTGGCCCACCAGCATCGCGCGCTTGTCGAGCTTCGCGTATTCGCGCAGGCGCGGCGGCACCAGGAAACGACCACTGCCGTCGAGCTCGAGGTCAACGGCATTACCAATCAATAAACGCTGCAGACGACGGTTCTCTTCGCGAAGCGAAGGAAGCGCGCGCAACTTGGTTTCGATAATTTCCCACTCATCGAGCGGGTAGACACACAAACATGGATCAACGGCATCAATGGTCACGATCAACTGGCCGGAACTGCGCGAATCGAGCTCGTCACGGTACCGGCTCGGCATGGCGAGACGGCCCTTTGCGTCGAGACTGATAGCGTTAGCTCCGCGAAACACGTCTGCGTTTCTCCAATTTTTATCGTTTTGAGCTCAAAAAACCCACTTCATGCCACTTTCCGCCACTTGCGCACACTATAGGAATGCGCCCACCACACCGTCAAGGCGCGGATTAAAGGAAAACCCTTACAGAACGGAGATTTAGGAGCATAAAAGGAGGAGCAACGAGAATCTGGCGGATGCTTTTATCCAATAACTTGAAGCAGCACTGAAAGCTGCGCTCGAAAGTTAAAGTAATTTGTTAAGAGTAAGATTTTTTCGGTATTACAAAAGCGCTTCTGCTGTTGATTGAAGCAAGGTGGGAAATGGCTATTACTGCGTTTGCCGCTGCCGGTTTCCAGCGCAGGCCTGCTGATAATAAACAGCCCTGTCGCCTTTAATTCAAGCAGGGAAAAGAAAAAGGTGGAGAGTCGATCTGTAAGCCGGGTTCTGTCTTGAACAGTCATTCGTCTACGATGGCCATCACTGGACATCTTTAGCAACCTACCCGGTCCCAGCGCGGGCCACGCCTTGGGACCCTATTTGGTCTTGCTCCAAGTGGGGTTTACCTAGCCACGAACTGTTGCCAGACGTGCGGTGCGCTCTTACCGCACCTTTTCACCCTTACCGGCGCCGAAGCGCTTAGGCGGTTATTTTCTGTGGCACTTTCCGTAGGCTCACGCCTCCCAGGCATTACCTGGCACTTCGCCCTATGGAGCCCGGACTTTCCTCCCCCCCCTAATTTTCATAGAGGGCAGCGACTGTCCGATCGACTCTCCGCCGCGCAGGTTAACGGCAGAGCGGCCGAAGAACAAGCACTAATAGCCCGCAAAACGGTCTGCGCGACGGGTTACGCGTCTTTTTGCTGATCCAGCGCGACCTGATACAGCACGTTTTTGCGCTCACCGGTGATTTGCGCTGCCAGGGCTGCCGCACGCTTGAGCGGCATCTCTTCCAGCAACAGGTTAAGGATACGCATCGCCTCGCTGCTGACAGCGTCTTCGGATTCCGGCGCGGTCCAGCCCGCCACCACAACAACGCACTCGCCGCGCTGCTGATTGCTGTCGGCCTCGACGAATGCCCGCAACTCGCTCAGCGGTAATCCCTTGAGTGTTTCGAAGGTTTTGGTGATTTCACGAGCGAGCAATGCCGGACGGTCAGCGCCGAACACCGCTTCCATATCCTGCAGGCATTCCAGAATACGATGCGGCGCCTCGTAGAAAATCAACGTGCGCGGTTCTTCCTTGATAGCTTCCAGCCGCGCCTTGCGCCCTACGGCCTTGGCCGGCAAAAAGCCTTCGAAGATAAAACGGTCGGATGGCAGACCGGCAGCCGACAATGCCGCGATCAACGCGCACGCACCTGGCACCGGCACCACATTGATCCCGGCGGCACGCGCCTGACGCACCAGGTGATAACCAGGATCGGAGATCAGCGGCGTACCGGCATCGGAAATCAGTGCAACGTTGTCACCTGCCAACAGACGGGTAATGAAGCGACCGCCTTCATCCCGCTCGTTGTGTTCATGACAGGCTGCAAGCGGCGTGGAGATGCCGAAGTGCTGCATCAGGCGCTGGGAATGGCGCGTATCTTCGGCGGCGATCAGTGCCACCTCGCGCAGGATCTTCAACGCCCGGGCGCTGATGTCATCCAGGTTGCCGATGGGCGTCGCCACCACATAAAGCGAGCCCGCAGCGGAATTCAAAGGACCTGGAGCAGTCAAAGCGCACACCTCATGATCGGTAAAAGCCGCCATTGTAGCGCGTCGCACGCCGGACGACGCGTCCGGCTCGGACACGGTTTGTCGCACCATTGTGAGGCTGCGCACTCTTTGTATCAGCTAAATTGACGGTTTCACGCCAGCAACATCGCGCCCCGGCCAGTGCTTGGGTACAATTCGACGCTAATTTGATCGAGTATCAGGAACACTTACATGATCGCTTGCCTGCGGCTGTTCACTGCCCTCTGCCTCGCTGCCTTGCTGGCGGCTTGCGCCAGCTCCCCTTCCTCCAGCCTTGGCGAACTTCCTCGGACCCCGGATGCCACCATCGAGCAATTGCTCGAACAGGCTGCCCAGGCCAAATCGCCGGACAAGGCTGCGCTGTTGCGCCTGAGTGCGGCAGACATGGCGTACCGCCAGGGCAATGCCGGACAGTCCGCGCAAATCCTGCAGCAAGTGCCGATGGAACAACTCCAGCCGGGCCAGCAGGCATTCGCCAGCACCCTGTCTGCTGAACTGGCCATGACCCGCAACCAGCCGAAAGCCGCGCTGACTGCCTTGAGCCATCCAAGCCTGCAACGCCTGAGCGAACTGTCCGTACCGCTGCAAGTTCGCGCCGGCACGGTTCACGCCCGCGCCCTTGAAGCCGACGGCCAGACCCTGGCCGCTGCCCGCGAGCGCATCTTCATCGCGCCGATGCTGGAAGGCGAAGCAGCCAGCAAGAACCACGAAGCGATCTGGACCCTGATTGCGTCGCTGCCGGCCGATCAACTGCAAGCGAACACCACCGATGACCTCGGCGGCTGGATGAGCCTGGCCCTGGCCGTGAAAACCGCCGGCACCCTGGAACAGCAGCAAGCCGCCATCGACAACTGGCGCAACCAGCATCCAAAGCACCCAGCCGCGATCAACCTGCCGCTGCCCCTGACCAAACTCAAGGAACTGGCCAGCCAGCCCCTGAGCAAGATCGCCCTGCTGTTGCCACAGGACGGCCAGTTGGCCTCGGTCGGCAAGGCCCTGCGTGACGGCTTCATGGCCGCACACTATCAGGCTCAGCAAGCCGGCCAGAAACCACCGGCCATCGAGTTCTACGACAGCTCGAAACTGACCAATCTCGACGAGTTCTACCGCAAGGCCCAGGCCGATGGCGTGCAACTGGTCGTCGGCCCGCTGGAGAAGCCGCTGGTCAAACAGTTGAGCACTCGCCCGCAACTGCCGATCACCACCCTCGCCCTGAACTACAGCGAAGGCGATCAAGGCCCGGCGCAGTTGTTCCAGTTCGGTCTGGCCGCTGAAGACGAAGCCCGCGAAGTCTCCCGCCGCGCCCGTGCAGACGGCCTGCACCGCGCCGCGATCATGGTGCCAAAAGGCGAATGGGGCGACCGCGTCCTGCGCGCGTTCAGCCAGGACTGGCAAGCCAACGGCGGCAGCATTGTCGCCACCGAGCGCGTCGATCAGCCGGTGCAACTGGCCCAGCAGATCGCCGACATGTTCCAACTGCGTCAGAGCGAAGCTCGCGCCAAGAGCCTGCAGAATGCTGCCGGCACCAACGTTGCCGCCCAGCCTTCGCGTCGCCAGGACATCGAATTCATCTTCCTCGCCGCCACACCACAACAGGCGCAGCAAATCAAGCCGACCCTGAATTTCCAGTACGCCGGTGACGTGCCGGTCTACGCGACCTCCCACGTGTTCAGCGCCAGCGGCGACGTGAACCAGTACAACGACATGAACGGCGTGCGCTTCTGCGAAACCCCGTGGCTGCTGGAAACCAGCGATCCGCTGCGTCAGCAGGTCACCGCGCAATGGCCACAAGCCGCCGGCAGCCTCGGCCGCCTGTACGCGATGGGCGTCGATGCCTACCGCCTCGCGCCGCGCCTGGATCAGCTCAAGGCACTGCCGGACAGCCGCATTGAAGGTCAGTCGGGCAGCTTGGGCATGACTCAGTCCCAGCGAGTCGTACGTCAGTTGCCATGGGCACAGTTCGTCAGCGGTCAGATCCAGCGCCTGCCGGACACTCCACGCTGATGCCCGACAGGTCACACCTGCAAAGCGGCAAGGATGCCGAGCGCCAGGCGCTCGAGCATCTGCAACACCAGGGTCTGCGCCTGCTGGCGCAGAACTGGTTATGCAAACGCGGTGAGCTTGATCTGGTCATGCTTGATGGCGATACAGTAGTATTCGTCGAAGTCCGTTACCGTAAGAACACTCAATGGGGTGGCGCACTCGACAGCATCGATGGGCGCAAGCGGCAGAAACTGATTTTCGCCGCACAGTATTTTCTTCAGCGCGAATCGCGTTGGGCCAATTCCCCCTGCCGCTTCGACGTGGTGGCCATCGACAGTCACCAGGGTCAGCTGAACTGGTTGCAGAATGCGTTCGACAGTTGACCACCTGCCCCGACCCGGACACTTTCACTCAACACTTTTGCTCTTTGCTTTGCGGGCTGCACATTCACGTGCCGGACAGCCGCGCTAATTAAGGTCACACAGATGGACATGCAATCCCGAATTCGCCAGCTTTTCCAGGCCAGCATCGACACCAAGCAACAGGCGATGGACGTACTTGCACCGCACATCGAGCAAGCCAGCCAGGTGATGGTCAACGCCCTGCTCAACGAGGGCAAAATGCTCTCGTGCGGTAACGGCGGCTCGGCCGGCGATGCCCAGCACTTCTCCTCGGAACTGCTCAACCGTTTCGAGCGTGAGCGCCCGAGCCTGCCGGCGATCGCGCTGACCACCGACAGCTCGACCATCACCTCGATCGCCAACGACTACAGCTACAACGAAGTGTTTTCCAAGCAGATTCGCGCACTCGGCCAGCCGGGCGACGTATTGCTGGCGATTTCGACCAGCGGCAACTCGGCGAACATTATTCAGGCGATCCAGGCCGCACATGATCGCGAAATGATTGTCGTAGCATTGACCGGACGCGATGGCGGAGGCATGGCTTCACTGCTGCTGCCCGAAGACGTCGAGATTCGCGTACCGGCCAACGTCACCGCACGTATTCAGGAAGTCCACTTGCTGGCGATCCATTGCCTTTGCGATCTGATCGACAGCCAACTGTTCGGGAGTGAAGAATGACCCCTAATCGCCTTGGCCTTCTGGCCTTGACCCTGTGCCTCGGCATCAGTGGCTGCACCTCGGTGGTGAATGCCAGCCGTGAAGCGCCGATCGAAGACGACCGCGGCACCCGCACTTTCGGCAGCAAGATCGATGACTCGCTGATCGAAACCAAAGTCGGCGTCAACGTAGCCAAGGCCGATCCGGCCCTGGACAACGACTCGCACATCGTCGTGACCAGCTTCAACGGTGTCGTGCTGCTGGCCGGCCAGACCCCGCGCGCAGATCTCAAGGAAAAGGCCGAACAGGCCGCCGCCAACGTTCAGCGCGTGAAAAAGGTCCATAACGAACTGCAAGTGTTGCAGCCCTCCTCCCTGCTGGCTCGCCAGAACGATGCGTGGCTGACCACCAAGATCAAGACCCAGATGCTCACTGACGCCAGCATTCCCGGCTCGCGCATCAAGGTCGTGACCGAGAACGGTATTGTCTATCTGCTGGGCTTGCTGACCAAACAGGAAGCCGCCCAGGCGACCAACCTGGTGCAGGGTGTTTCCGGCGTACAGAAGATTGTGAAGCTGTTCGAATACATCGACTGACCCGCAAAACGCAGGCACAAAAAAGGCGATCCAACCGGATCGCCTTTTTTATTACTTCACCACTTTCAGACTTGGCCGACCGCTTGGGCGCGGTGGCTCGCTGTCCGGTGGCGGAACATCGTCATCCTGCTCGATCTCGTCTTCGTCATCCATCGGCGACTCCAGATCGAACACCATGCCCTGACCGTTCTCCCGGGCATAGATCCCCAGAATCGCAGCAATCGGCACGTACAGACTGTGCGGGACGCCACCGAAGCGACCTTCGAAGGTCACAACGTCATTGTCCATGTGCAAGTGCCGCACGGCACTTGGCGAAATGTTCAGGACAATCTGCCCGTCACTGGCAAAGCCCTGTGGCACCTGCACCGCCGGGTACTCGGAATTGACCAGCATGTGCGGGGTGCAATCGTTATCCACAATCCACTCGTAGAGCGCGCGGACCAGATAAGGTCGACTGGAGTTCATAGCGGCTCCTTAAGCCTTAGCGCATGTCACGTTCGACACCAGACAGACTCGCCTGGAATGCCTCACGCGCAAACTGACGCTCCATATAATCAAGCAGCGGCTTGGCCGGCCGCGGCAGTTCTATACCCAGAATCGGCAAACGCCAGAGTATTGGCAATAGGCAGCAATCCACCAGACTTTGTTCCTCGCTGAGGAAAAACGGCTTGTCGGCAAACAGCGGCGACACGCCCGTCAGGCTTTCGCGCAATTCCTTGCGCGCCACGGCACGGGCCGCTTCCTTGGTGCGCGAATCCAGAATCAGATCCACCAGACCACACCAGTCGCGCTGAATACGATGAATCAGCAGACGGCTGTTGGCACGCGCCACCGGGTACACAGGCATCAACGGTGGATGCGGGTAACGCTCATCCAGGTATTCCATCACCACGGTCGACTCCCACAACGCCAGGTCTCGATCGACCAGCGTGGGCAGACTGCCGTAAGGGTTCACTTCAATCAGTTTAGGCGGCTGACGACCAGCCTCCACAAAAATGATTTCGGCGCTGACACCCTTCTCTGCAAGCACGATGCGCACTCGGTGGGAATAGTGGTCGGCGGGGTCGGAGTAACAGGCCAACCGATTGGTCACGCCCATGGCGATCCTCCTCGCTTGTTGAAATAGTCGGAGCCGGAAAAACGCGCGCGCCCAGAGGGCACCTCCCGCAACGACTGGCGAACCAGGCGTTGCGTTTTCAGAGGCGCCCTTGGGCGCGCGCGATTAACAGCAATTGCTTGAAGCGTTATCAGTGCACGTCTTTCCAGTATTCACGCTTGAGCAGGTAGGCGAACACAAAGAAGAACGCCAGGTACAGCAAGACGTAAGTACCGATGCGCTGATGTTGCAGCTTAACCGGGTTAGCCGAGTAAGCCAGGAAGGTTACCAGATTCTTGACCTTCTCATCGAACTGCTCTTCGTTGAGACTTCCGGTTTTCGGCACGATGGTCAACTGATCGCACGCTTCATGAGTCAGAGGCGTACCGGTCAGCGGGTCATATTGCTTCTTGCCGTCCTCGACGATCTGTACCTGTTTGCAACCCACAACCTGGCGACCTTGCAGGCCGACCAGCACGTTGGGCATGCCGACGTTCGGGAAGACCTTGTTGTTCACGCCCCATGGACGCGCAGGATCTTCGTAGAACGACTTGAGGTAACCGTAGAGCCAGTCGGTGCCGCGAACACGAGCCACCAGCGTCAGGTCTGGCGGCGCTGCGCCGAACCAGGTCTTGGCGTCGGCCGGCTGCATGCCGATGTTCATGTGATCGCCGATCTTGGCGCCGGTGAACACCAGTTTTTCCAGCATCAGTTCGTGCGGAACACCGAGGTCATCGGCCACACGCTCGTAACGCTGGAACTTGGCACTGTGGCAGCCCATGCAATAGTTGGCGAAAGTACGCGCGCCATCCTGCAGGGCAGCCTTGTCGGAAACGTCGATGTCGACCTTTTCCAGTTCCGGACCACCGTGTTCGGCCGCGAAAGACAGCACTGGCAGAGCAGCAAAAATCAGAGCAAAAAATAACTTTTTCATCAGCCAGTCACCCTTTCCGGAACCGGTTTGGTCTTCTCGAGCCTGGTGTAGAACGGCATCAGAATGAAGTAGGCGAAGTACAGGAAGGTGCAGACCTGCGACAGCAGCGTACGGCCTGGCGTCGGGGCCAGAACACCCAGAATGCCGAGGATCACGAACGAAATGCAGAACACCACCAGCCAGATCTTGCTCATCCAGCCTTTGTAACGCATCGACTTGACCGGGCTGCGGTCGAGCCACGGCAGGACGAACAGCACCGCAATCGCGGCACCCATGGCGATAACGCCCATGAGCTTGTCAGGGACCGCCCGCAAGATTGCGTAGAACGGTGTGAAGTACCAGACCGGTGCAATGTGCTCTGGGGTCTTGAACGGGTTGGCCTGCTCGAAGTTAGGTTTTTCGAGGAAGTAACCGCCCATTTCCGGGAAGAAGAACACAATGAAGCAGAAGATGAACAGGAACACCACAACGCCGACGATATCTTTCACGGTGTAGTACGGGTGGAAGGCGATGCCGTCCAGCGGGATACCGTTTTCGTCTTTGTGCTTCTTGATGTCCACGCCGTCCGGGTTGTTCGAACCGACTTCGTGCAATGCCAGGATGTGCAGCACCACCAGACCGAGAATCACGATAGGCAGCGCAACCACGTGCAGGGCGAAGAAGCGGTTCAGGGTGATTCCGGAAATCAGGTAGTCACCACGGATCCACTGGGTCAGGTCGTTGCCGATGACCGGAATCGCGCCGAACAGCGAGATGATCACCTGGGCACCCCAGTAGGACATCTGGCCCCACGGCAGCAGGTAACCCATGAAGGCTTCAGCCATCAGCGCCAGGTAGATCAGCATGCCGAAGACCCACACCAGCTCACGCGGCTTCTGGTACGAACCGTAGAGCAGGCCACGGAACATGTGCAGATAGACCACGATGAAGAACGCCGAAGCGCCGGTGGAGTGCAGCAGGCGCAGGATCGAACCGTACTCGACGTCGCGCATGATGTATTCGACGGAAGCGAACGCTTCTTCCGCCGACGGGGTGTAGCTCATGGTCAGCCAGACGCCGGTGACGATCTGGTTGACCAGAACGAGCAGCGCCAGCGAGCCGAAGAAATAGAAGAAGTTGAAGTTTTTTGGCGCGTAATACTTGCTGAGATGGTCTTCCCACATTTTGGTGGCGGGGAAGCGTGCATCAACCCAATCCATGAACTTGCTCATCACGCTTTCTCCGTATCGACGCCAATGACAATCAGGTCATCGGTCTCATAGGAATGCGGGGGTACTGGCAGGTTCAAAGGCGCAGGTTGCGACTTGTAGACGCGGCCAGCCAGATCGTAGTGGGAACCGTGGCAAGGGCAGAAATAACCGCCTACCCAGTCTTTGCCCAGATCCGCGGGTGCCACTTCGGGACGGAAGGTCGGTGAGCAACCCAGGTGAGTGCAGATCCCGATCAGCAGGAGGATTTCCGGCTTGATCGAACGCACTTCAGGGTCGACATAAGTGGGTTGCGTGGAGTTTTTGGAGGTCGGATCGGAGAGTTGGCCTTCGATCTTTTTGAGATTCCCCAGGATTTCCTCGGTACGGCGGACAATGAACACCGGCTGGCCGCGCCATTCAGCAATCATCTGCTGTCCTGGCTCGATTTTGCTGACATTCACTTTCACCGGTGCTCCGGCAGCTTTCGCCTTGGCACTGGGAAACCATGACCCCACGAACGGGACCGCAGCCCCCACCGCTCCTGCAGCACCCACCACGGATGTGGCTGCTACCAAGAAGCGACGCCGGCCTGCATTCACGCCGTCATTGCTCATTCAGTCCTCTCCCATCAGCTTTGTGGCCTGTTAAATCAGGCGTCTACTAAATTGAAACTATGTACTTATAAAAATTTTGCCGAATGGTAATGAAAACCCCCAATTCTGACAAGGTAATTACCCGGAGGGCTGGCCCTCAAGCCTTGTAGTATAGGGGGTCTACGAATGTGGCAAGTTGTCACAGCGCAATTATTCAAGAAATCGCACGCATAAAAAAACGCCCGGTTCCGTGAGGAATCGGGCGTTCTTTTTGAACGTGGAAGCGAAATTAACGCTTCGAGTACTGCGGACGCTTACGCGCTTTACGCAGACCAACTTTCTTACGTTCAACTTCACGGGCGTCGCGGGTAACGAAGCCAGCTTTGCGCAGAGCGCTACGCAGGGTTTCGTCGTAGTCCATCAGAGCGCGAGTGATGCCGTGACGGATTGCGCCAGCCTGACCACTTACACCACCACCGATGACGGTGACGTAGATGTCGAACTTCTCGACAGTCTCAGTCAGTTCCAGCGGCTGACGAACTACCATGCGGGCAGTTTCGCGACCGAAGAACGTGTCCAGGGAGCGGTTGTTGATGGAGATGTTACCAGTACCCGGACGCAGGAAAACGCGTGCGGTTGCGGTCTTGCGACGGCCAGTGCCGTAATTTTGAGTCGCCGACATAATGAACTATTCCGTTAAATCTTCAGTTCTTGGGGCTGCTGAGCAGTATGAGGGTGTGCAGCGCCCGCATAGACTTTCAGCTTACGGTACATGTCGCGACCCAGTGGGTTTTTAGGCAGCATGCCTTTAACCGCGGTCTCGATCACGCGCTCAGGGGCCTTGGCGATCAGCTTTTCAAAGTTGATCGACTTGATGCCGCCCGGGAAACCGGAGTGGGAGTAGTACATTTTGTCAGTGGTTTTAGCGCCGGTAACACGGATCTGCTCAGCGTTGATTACGACGATGTAGTCGCCGGTGTCAACGTGAGGAGTGTACTCAGGCTTGTGCTTGCCACGCAGACGGCTCGCGATTTCGGTGGCCAGACGACCCAGGGTCTGACCAGCAGCGTCGACGACAAACCAGTCGCGCTTTACTGTTTCCGGTTTAGCAGTAAAAGTTTTCATTCTTTATAGCCTCAGGGGCCGCCTGTAAATAAGACGGCGGATCTTACTGAATAGTGCGTACTTTGACAAGTCAAAGGCAGCCGGATACAGACGCTTTCGGGGGCTCGGGTCGGCGCGTCCGTTCAACGGCAAGATTCTTCGGCGGCGGGGCATCACTTCCACTGCAGAAAGAGGTCGGCAATTATGCAGATTGCGAAAAAAATTTCAACCTGCTTTTATGCTTGTTTTGCCCAAGGAGCACCCGATGGACTATCGCCAGCTAGGCCGTACCGACCTGAACGTGAGTGCAATCTGCCTCGGCACCATGACCTGGGGCGAGCAAAACACTGAAGCTGAAGCCTTCGCCCAGATCGAACGGGCAAAAGAGGCCGGGATCAATTTCCTCGACACTGCCGAAATGTACCCGGTGCCGCCAAAAGCCGACACCTACGCCACCACCGAGCGCTACATCGGCAATTACTTCAAGAGCCGTGGCGACCGCGCCGACTGGATTCTCGCCAGCAAGATCGCCGGCCCCGGCAACACCATCGACTACATCCGCGACAAGAACCTGCGCCACAACCGCCAGCACATCACCGAGGCCGTGGACGCCAGCCTCAAGCGCCTGCAGACCGACTACATCGATCTGTATCAATTGCACTGGCCGGAGCGCAGCACCAACTTTTTCGGACAACTGGGCTACAAGCACCAGACCGAAGCCAACCTGACGCCGCTCGAAGACACCCTTGAGGCGCTCGATGAGCAAGTGAAGGCCGGCAAGATCCGCCACATCGGTTTGTCCAACGAAACGCCGTGGGGCACCATGCGATTTCTCGCCCTGGCCGAAGCCCGTGGCTGGCCGCGCGCTGTCTCGATCCAGAACCCGTACAACCTGCTCAACCGCAGTTTCGAGATCGGTCTGGCGGAAATCGCCATCCGTGAACAATGCGGCCTGCTCGCCTATTCGCCGCTGGCGTTCGGTTTCCTGTCGGGCAAGTACGAAGGTGGGGCGCGTCCACCGAAAGGCCGCCTGAGCCTCTACAGCCGTTTCAGCCGCTATTTCAACCCGCAATCGGAAGCAGCATGCAGCCGTTACGTGGCGCTGGCCCGTGAACACGGCCTGGATCCGGCACAAATGGCCCTGGCATTCGTGAACCAGCAACCGTTCGTCACCAGCAACATCATCGGGGCGACAACGCTGGAGCAACTGGACAGCAACATCGCCAGCTACGAGTTGAAACTGTCGAAGGAAGTGCTGGAAGGGATCGAAGCGATTCACAAGGATCATCCGAACCCGGCGCCGTGATCAGCCGCTAAAAGCTTCGCGAGCAGGCTCGCTCCCACAGGTACAGCGTGATCATTGTGGGAGCGAGCCTGCTCGCGAAGGGGCCAGTCAACTCACTGCAAAACTCAAAGCGACCGCGCAATGATCTCCTTCATGATTTCATTGGTGCCGGCATAGATGCGCTGCACCCGCGCATCCGCCCAGGCCCGGGCCACCGGGTATTCCCACATGAAACCGTAACCGCCATGCAGTTGCACGCACTCGTCGAGCACCTTGCATTGCAGGTCGGTGCCCCAGTACTTGGCCATCGCCGCCGTCGGCACATCCAGCTTGCCTTGCAGATGCAGCTCAAGGCAGCGGTCGACGAACACCCGGCCGATCTGAATCTCGGTGGCCATTTCCGCCAGTTTGAAGCGGGTATTCTGGAAGTCGGCAATCGACTTGCCGAACGCCTTGCGCTCGCGGGTGTAATCCAGCGTCCATTGCAGCGCCGCCTCGGCTGAAGCCAGACCGCCAATCGCCACAGTCAGACGCTCCTGCGGCAGTTCCTGCATCAGATAGGCAAATCCCGCCCCGGCCTGACCCAAGAGGTTTTCTTTCGGCACGCGCACGTCCTGGAAGAACAATTCCGACGTGTCCTGAGCCTTCATTCCGACCTTATCCAGGCGTTTGCCCTTGTCGAAGCCCGGTGTGTTCGCCTCCACCAGAAACAGGCTGGTACCCTTGGCACCGGCCTTGGGATCGGTCTTGGCCACGACAATCACCAGATCCGCCAGGAAGCCGTTGGTGATAAAGGTTTTCGAACCGTTGATCACATATTCGTCGCCATCCAGTACCGCCGTGGTCTTGACCCCTTGCAGGTCGGAACCGGCGCCGGGCTCGGTCATGGCGATCGCGGTAACCATCTCGCCAGACACCAGTTTCGGCAGGTATTTCTGCTTCAGCGCTTCGCTGCCGTAATGCAGGATGTACGGCGCGACGATGTCCGAATGCAGTGAAAAACCGATACCGGTCAAACCCAGCCGCCCGACTTCTTCGATCACGACCGCGCTGTAAAGAAAGTCCGCCCCCAACCCGCCGTATTCCTCCGGCAGGTGCGAGCAGAGCATCCCCGCCTCCCCTGCCTTGTTCCACAGTTTGCGGTCGATGTAGCCTTGCTTTTCCCATTGCCCATGGAACGGCACGGCCTCTTTTTCGAGGAAGGTTCGTACGCTGTCGCGGAACAATTCGTGCTCGGAGCTGAACAAGGTTCTGGGAATCATGCGGCACCTTTTATTTATTGTTGGAGGGATCAGACCTTCAGAGACTAAGCCTCGCTTCCGATACAGGACACTGGACACATCCGACAAAAAATAAGACGATCCAGCCGTCTGGTGACCACTTTCCCTTATAAAAACAAAAGTTGAATTATGTCCAAGCAAGTCTCCACGCCCTTGCGGCGCGTCAGCATCCTGGCGATCGACCGGGTTTTCGCTTCCACCCTCATGCAAGCCAAGGATTTCTTCCATCTGGCCAGCCTGCGTTACGGCAAACAACTGGGCCACGGCCTGACTCCGGCGTTCGAAACCCGCTTGGTCAGCCCCGACGGCAAACCGGTCAACAGCTTCAGTGACGTGGTCATGCCGGTGGACGGCGGCCTGGAAAACGCCGACGTCATCATCCTCCCGGCGTTCTGGGACGATTTCGATACGCTGTGCCAACGTTACCCACAGATCCTGCCGTGGCTGCGCGAACAGCATGCCCGGGGCGCGGTGCTCTGCGGCGAGGCCACCGGGGTGTTCTGGCTGGCCGAGGCCGGGTTGCTCAACGGCAAGGAAGCGACCACCTACTGGCGTTTCTTCAACGCCTTCGCCGAGCGTTTCCCGCAGGTCTATCTCAATCAGGACAAGCACCTGACCGACGCCGACAACCTGTACTGCGCCGGCGGTACGACCTCAGCCTGCGATCTCTACATTTATCTGATCGAGCGCTTCTGCGGCGCCAATGTGGCTCAGGCTGTGGCCCGCGACATTCTCTATGAAGTCCAACGCAGCTATGCACCGGGTCGCATTGGTTTCGGTGGCCAGAAACTGCATCAGGACGTGATCATCCTGCAGATCCAGCACTGGCTCGAAGAGCATTTCGCCGACAAGTTCCGCTTCGAAGACGTGGCCCGCGAGCACGGCATGAGCATCCGTAACTTCATGCGCCGCTTCCAGACCGCCACCGGTGACAAGCCACTGCACTACCTGCAACGGCTGCGCATCGAGACTGCCAAGGGCTTGCTCTCCGGCAGTCGCAAGAGCATCAAGACCATCAGCTACGAAGTCGGCTACGACGATGCGAGTTTCTTCGCACGGCTGTTCCGCCAGCACACCGAACTGTCGCCGAACCAGTACCGGCAGCAGTTCCAGCAAGCTGCCTGACGATTCGACCAGACACAAAAAAGGGCCTGCATCTGCAGGCCCTTTTTGTTTGCCGAATCCGCTTAAGGCTTGTGCGCCCGGGACAGGAATTCGTGCGATTGCATCTCCAGCAGACGGCTGAGGGTACGCTGGAACTCGAACGTCAGACGCCCGCCGGTGTACAGGTCTTTCAACTCGACTTCGGCAGAAATGATCAGTTTGACGTTACGGTCGTAGAACTCGTCGACCATGTTGATGAAGCGTCGGGCGATGTCGTCGGTGGTGACGCTCATCTGCTCCACGCCACTGAGCAGCACGGCGTGGAAGATCTTGCCCAGTTCGATGTAGTCGTTCTGGCTGCGCGGGCCGTCGCACAGTTCGCGGAAGTCGAACCAGGCCACGTCATCGCAAGTACGCAGGGCACGGATTTCGCGGTTCTCGATGATCAGCACATCGTTTTCCACCGCCGCCGTGCACTCAGGCGTCAGCGCGCGGAAGCTCTTGCGCAGGCTTTCGTGAGCGGCTTCGTCCAGCGGATAGTGGAACAGCTCCGCTTGTTCGAGGTGGCGCAGACGGTAGTCGACGCCGCTGTCGACGTTGACGATCTCGGTGTTCTGCTTGATCAGCGCGATGGCCGGCAGGAAGCGCGCGCGTTGCAGGCCGTCCTTGTACAGGCCGTCCGGCACGATGTTCGACGTGGCGACCAGGGTCACGCCGTTCTTGAACAGCTCTTCCATCAGCGTGCCGAGGATCATGGCGTCGGTGATGTCGGAAACGAAAAATTCATCGAAGCAGATGACCCGCGATTCCGTCGCAAAACGCTTGGCGATGATGGTCAGCGGGTTTTTCTCGCCGCCGAGGGTTTTCATCTCTTCGTGCACGCGCTTCATGAAGCGGTGGAAGTGAGTGCGAGTCTTTTCCTTGAATGGCAGCGCTTCGAAGAAAGTGTCCACCAGGTAAGTCTTGCCGCGACCCACGCCGCCCCAGAAGTACAGGCCCTTGACCGGCGTCTGATCCTTTTTGCCAAACAGCTTGCCCAGCAAACCCGGCTTGTTCTGCTCGGCCGCGATCAGATCGTCATACAGGCGTTGCAGATGACGCACGGCAGTTTCCTGCGCCGCATCATGGAAGAAGTCCGGGCGTTTCAGATCAGCTTGATATCGTTCTAGGGGCGTCATAATTCGTTAGCAAGGCAACAAAAACGGGCCGTCACTGTAGCGATGGCCCGTGGGAATGGCAATCGGCCCTTGGTCGGGCCGAGCCGTTGATTATTCCTGAACCGGTGTCAGAGCGATCCGCAAGGCCTCGACAGCCGCATCCCGCGCAGCCACGTCGGCGAACGCCGGGCTGTCGCCGACGCACTCGCCTTCCAGCCAGACGCTGAAGCTCAGGTCTTCGCTGCGTACATCCAGCGCCTGACCCGATTGCAGTTGTTTGGTCACCTGACCGGCGGTTTTACCGTCGGCAAAGTTGCGCGACAGCAGCAGTTGCTCGCCGTCAGCCGCCAGCAGACGGAAACGGAAGCTGCCGTCGTCTTCACGGAAGCTGACGAAACGTGCGGCTTTCGCAGCTTTCTTCTTGGTGGTCGCAGCCACCTGAACCTGACTGACGAAGGAGCGCAGGCCGACCGCTTCGCGCAACTCGTTGAGGAACGGCGTCGCCACCGCACGAGCCTTCTTGGCGCCGTGTTGCAGGATGTCTTCCAGATCTGCCGGACGCTCGATCAACTGGTGATAACGCTCGCGGGATTCGCCCAGCTCGTTGTCGAGCAACTGGAACAGACGGTTCTTCGCCTCGCCCCAACCCAGACCGCCCAGCAGCTCGCTGCGGAACTCGTCAGCCTGCGCCGGTGTGGCGAACGCCTGGAACAGGGTGAACAGGTGCGAGTTGTCCGGATCTTTCGCTTCGCCTGGCGCACGGGAGTCGGTAACGATCCTTGAAATCGCGTCCTTCATGTCCTTGGCGCTGGTGAACAGAGGGATGGTGTTGTCGTAGCTCTTGGACATCTTGCGACCGTCCAGGCCCGGCAATGTGGCCACGCTCTCCTCGATCAGCGCTTCGGGCATGGTGAAGAACTCCTTGCCCTGGCCGAACAGGTGGTTGAAACGCTGGCCAATATCACGGGCCATTTCCACGTGCTGGATCTGGTCGCGACCGACCGGCACCTTGTGCGCGTTGAACATCAGAATGTCCGCCGCCATCAGTACCGGATAGCTGTACAAACCCATGGTGATGCCGGCATCCGGGTCTTCGCCGGTCTCGACATTCTTGTCTACCGAAGCCTTGTAAGCATGGGCGCGGTTGAGCAGGCCCTTGGCGGCGACGCAGGTCAGCAGCCAGGTCAGCTCGGGGATTTCCGGGATGTCGGACTGACGGTAGAAGGTCACGCGATCCACATCCAGGCCACCGGCCAGCCAGGTCGCGGCGATTTCCAGACGCGAGCGCTGGATGCGCAGCGGGTCATCGCACTTGATCAGGGCGTGATAGTCGGCCAGAAAGTAGAACGAGTCGGCATTGCTGTCGCGGCTGGCGAGAATCGCCGGGCGAATGGCACCGGCGTAGTTGCCCAGGTGCGGGGTGCCGGTGGTGGTGATGCCGGTGAGGATGCGGGTACGGTTCGTCATGGGTAATCGCTTGTCAGACTGCAATCAATTCGAGAGACGCGGCAGGATCAGATCCTTGAGATCGGTCAGCTTGCCATGAAAAAAGTGTCCGCATTCTGCCACTTTCAGCAGCTCATGGGGGCGCGGGAGTTTGTCAGACCAGTCGTAGACCAGCGGCGGCTCGATCACTTCGTCTGTTTCCGGCTGGATCACGGTCAGCTCACCCTGCTGCGGCAATTGATCCTGATCGCCCAGACGCATCACCGCCGGCGCGACCATGAACAGATGCTTGAGCGTGATGCCCCGGGATTCGAGACGACCGCCGAGACTTGCTGCAACAAATCCGCCGAAGGAGAAGCCGAACAGGGTCAACGGCAGCTCCGGATGCTTTTCCAGCAACCAGGCGGCAGCGGCCTGGGCGTCGTCGACCTCACCAGTGCCCATGTCATGGGAACCTTCGCTGGCACCGACGCCGCGATAGTTGAAGCGCAAGGTAATCAGGCCGGCGTCGCGTGCGGTGCGCTGCAGGGTCGAGACGACCTTGTTGAGCATGGTGCCGCCCTGCACCGGGTTGGGGTGGCAGATCAACGCGATGCCGCGTGGCTGCTCATTGTCCAGATACAAAGACTCAAGTTGCCCCACCGGGCCATCAATCACTACAGGGGTTTCACGCATCAGCAAGGAAGGAACTCCGTGACCTCGAATCGGGTCGACTCGTCTAGCAAATTGTCTGTGCCAGTCTATTGCGAGTGAATCGCGGTATACAGCGCAGGTTCGAGCCGTTAACGTAAAGCAAAGCCGTTTATAGAGGAAGGACTCGTGGAACACTCGCTCTTAGTTTGGTTGTTACCGACTCTTGCCCTGGTTGTGGGTGTCGCCATTGGTTTCCTGATCGCTCGCGTTGCGCCGAACGCCGCGCCCAGCCGCACGCAGCGTCAACTGGATGATATTCAGGAACGTTTCGACAGTTATCAGAACGAAGTGGTGACCCACTTCAACAGCACCGCCAATCTGGTCAAGAAACTGACCCAGAGCTATCAGGAAGTGCAGGATCACCTCGCCGACGGCGCCAACCGCCTGGCCCTGGACGAGCAGACCCGTCAACGCTTGCTCGCCTCGCTGCACTCTGAAGCAGCACAGGCCCCACGGGAACGCCTGACACCACCACGGGATCAGGAACCTCCGCGTGACTACGCGCCGAAGACCCCGAACTCGCCGGGCATGCTTGATGAGCATTACGGCCTGAAGAAGTAATCAAGCAACACCACAACACAAATTCGAACCAAAAAAAAACCCGGCAAGCATTACGCTTGGCGGGTTTTTCGTTTTCCAGGGAGCGTGAGGCCACTGAAATGCCGTCTCACCACTCCACTGCCGGACATGCAGCACATACCTGGATTACCTAACGGCGGGGTCCACACGCTATCATGCGCAAAAATTCAGTCTCGCCCGGTGACGAAGACATGAATCCGATGCCTCGCCCATGCCACAGGCTCAGGATGGCGCAGCAACCCGGGGATCACACTCTCGACCGAGTTTTGCAGCCAGTAACCATTTTTTGAAGATGCTGCGGATATCGCTGGCAAGAAAGAAATATTCTCAATACGTCGCACACGGGTGCGCCAGAAAGGACAAGCAGAATGGCCGTGCCATCCCATCATAATAATTTCAATTTGCTGCGACTGGTGTTTGCAACGCTAGTTGTGTTTTCACACTCGTATGCCTTGCTGGGTTACGAGGAGCCGATTATATGGGGTCGGTCTCTTGGAAACCTTTCCGTTCATGGCTTCTTCGTCATTAGCGGATATCTGATTTGCCAGAGCTACTTGAGAAGCAGCACGTTTGTTTCCTTTGCTGCAAACCGGGTGTTGCGCATATTGCCAGGGCTGCTTGTCGCCATGTTTGCAACAGGATTGATTGCCAGTCATTTCGGAGGTTTCAAAGAGAACCCCGTACCGTATATCGCAAACGGCCCGGTCTGGACGTTGACCTGGGAAGTTGTGTGTTATTTGATGCTTGCCGTACTCGGACTGCTGGGAACACTTAACCGTGACGGATTCTCGGTATTCTTTGCTGTGGCCTGGCTGCTCTATCTCTTGAACCTGTCCAGTGACAGTGCGCCTGTTCTGGTCATTGCCCCGCTGATCATGATGTTCCTGGCGGGGATGTTCATTGCGCTTGTTGAAGCCAGATTGTGCTTCGGAAAACTCGCAGTGTGGTCTTGCGCCATCTTGGCCTTTCTCGCCTACCTGCCCCTGCCGCTGGCAATCTACGAATGGATCTCCAGTAACATTCCGTTTTTGTGGGGGCCAAAAGTATCATTTGAGCAGTTTGTACGAATTGGCTACATGGTGGCATTTCCAGCCTTCATCATTTACCTCGGCAAACACACCAGGCCTCTGATGAGTTTGAAGAACGACATTTCTTATGGCGTTTACATTTATGGCTGGCCGATTGCGCAGGCAATCGTTGCAATCGCAGCACAACACAGCGTCAAACTAAATGTTTTCAGCTATTTCCTGATTACGATGGTGGTACTTGCCCCAGCAGCATTTGTGTCCTGGAAAGTCATTGAAAAACCATCCATGTCGCTGAAGAAGTGGTTTGATCGCCCACTTCCACAGGCAAAAAGCGTGGAAAAGACTTCGCCTTGAGAAGCACCGTGGACGCGCCTGCGCCATGATCCGTAGCGCTCACGCAAAAGTATTCAAAAAAAACCGACAGCGAACTGTCGGTTTTTTTGTTCGGCCCTTTTTCAGTACTGCTGAACAGGCTGGCCAGGTTGTTGATACTGCTGGCCCGGGATCGCCTTGAGGTTCACCTCGACGCGGCGGTTCTGCGCCCGGCCGTTGACGTCACCGTTGCTGGCGATCGGGTTATCCGGGCCGGCACCGCGGGCGCTCAGGTTGGCACCGCTTACACCCTGCGAAGTCAGGTAGGTCGCCACGCTCTGCGCACGACGCTGGGACAGGTCCATGTTGTGCTGACGGCTGCCGGTGCTGTCGGTGTAGCCGACGATTTCGATCTGGTTCTGGTTGAACTCTTTGAGCGAGTTGGCCAGATTGTTCAGCGGCTGATAGAAGCTGGAAGCGATGTTCGCCGAATCGGTGGCGAAGGTGATGTTGCCCGGCATGATCAGCTTGATCTGGTCGCCCTGACGCTGCACTTCAACCCCGGTATTGGCCATGCTGGCGCGCAGTTTTTTCTCCTGCTGGTCAGCGTAGTAGCCGTAACCGGCGGCCGAGGCACCGACGACGGCTGCACCGATCAGCGCACCCTTGCCGCGGTTGTTGTGGTCGATGGCGGCACCGGCCAGCGCGCCGGCCAGTGCACCGAGGCCACCGTACTTGGCGGTTTTGCTCATGCCCTGAGAGCCACCGTCGGCCTGACCCTGATTGTCATACGGGTTGGGCGAGGCGCAGCCGGACAAGACGGCCACGGCAGTAGCGACAATAATCAAACGACGCGTGGTGAACATGGAGTGCTCCTACATTTTGCATTCTGTGATGCCGCGGCCATTGGCAATTGGCCCGTGCGGGCGTTGGATCATGACAATGCACAAAAATTCCGCTGGGCACCCGTGACAAAATGTTTAGGCACGCACAAACGGGTTCTCGCGCATTTCATCCCCCAGACGCGTATCCGGACCATGCCCGGCCACAACGGTCGCGTCTTCATCCAGGGTGTACAGCCGCTGCTTGATCGATCGCACGATGGTCGCCTGATCGCCGCCCCACAAATCCGTGCGCCCTACTCCGCGACGAAACAGCGTGTCGCCGGCTATCAACAGCTTAGCCTCGGAAAACCAGAAGCTCATGGAACCTGGTGTATGCCCCGGCGTGTGCAACGCCACGCCACAGCCACAGGCCAGCTCTTCATCGTCGCTCAACCAGCGATCCGGTGACGGCACCGGGGTATAAGGCACACCAAACATCTGGCATTGCATCTCGAGGTTGTCCCACAGGAACTGATCCTCTTTATGCAGGTGCAACGTGGCGCCGGTCTTCTCTTTCATCTGGCCGGAAGCCAGGAAGTGATCGAGGTGCGCGTGGGTGTGAATGATGCTGACCACTTTCAGACCGAGCGCATCGAGGCGAGCCATGATCAGGTCAGAATTGCCGCCCGGATCGACAACGATGGCTTTTTTGGTAATCGGATCGCCGATGATCGTGCAGTTGCACTGCAGAGGACCGACAGGGAAGGTTTCGCGGATGAGCGTTGGAGCGGTGACGGTCATAAGAGATGAGGTTCCTGGACAAACGGCACTGAAACAGCCTCAGGATTCTACTGTAATCGCCGATACATTCCGCCAAGTCAGCAATTTGACGCCATTGATCCGAAAAATAGTGGCACAGTGATGTCAAACTCACTGTGACTCGTGCAAAATCGCTTCTTTTTTTGTAGCGGCCGCATCCAGGAAGGGCCGCAGAGCACTCAGGAAATCCGCATGCCCAGCCCGATTGGTTACTCCTATAGTTCAAATGTCGATCTCACCGGAAACGCGCAGATCGACAGTCTGTTGTTCGGTACCAAATGGATGAACAATCCTTTGAACCATACCGGCGCCATCACCAGCCTAACCTACAGCTTTCTTTCGATTGGCCAATCGAGTTTCGCTCGCAACTACAGCAGTAATAACGAATTCCTGAAGAGTTTTGAACTGACGGACGTACAGAAAACGGCCGTCCAGAGTGCCTTGAGCGCATGGAGCTCGGTCGCCAACGTCAAATTCATACAAGTCACCGAGACCTCGAGCAATGTCGGAGACCTGCGTTTTGGCGGCTATTCGAACATGCCAGACGGCACGGTGGCATGGGCGTACTTGCCCGACGATACTCCGCGCGCCGGAGACGTCTGGATCGGTCCGGAAACCGACAGCCTGGATCCGTCGAAAGGCTCCTACGACTACCTGACCTTCGTACACGAGATCGGTCACGCCCTGGGACTCAAGCATCCGTTCAGCATTGGCATCGGCAACTTCAACACCTTGCCCTATGCACTGGACGATGTTCGCTACACCGTCATGAGCTACAACGATGGTTATGCTTTCCAGCCCACCACGCCGATGATGCTGGACATTGCTGCCATGCAGACAATCTACGGCGCCAATACTCAATGGCAGGCAGGTAACAACACCTATAGCTGGGCGCCCGACCAATCTGTTTTCGAGACCATTTGGGATGCCGGCGGCAACGATACGATCGATGCCAGCAACCAGAACACCGCCGTTATCCTGAACCTCAATGAAGGTCAGTTCAGTCAGATCGGCAAGGCGTTCCTCAAATACGACAACATGACCATGTTCAACCAGGGTCTGGCCATTGCTTATGGAACCCAGATCGAGAATGCGGTCGGCTCAGCGCAAAATGATGTACTTATCGGAAACGCGCTGGCCAACGTCCTTGACGGGCGTGGCGGGGCTGACACCATGAATGGCGGCGCCGGCAACGACACCTATGTTGTGGACAATATTGCCGACTCCGTCGTGGAAACCGGCAGCTCGCCCTGGGAGATCGACACAGTTCTCTCGTGGGTGGATTACAGCCTTACCGCCAACGTCGAAAACCTGACGATGATGGGCACGGCTAACCTCACTGCCAATGGCAACGCGCTCAACAACGTTCTGACCGGCAACGCCGGGAATAACGTGCTCAATGGTGGTGCCGGCGCAGACGTACTCATCGGTGGGCTGGGTAACGACACCTACCTGGTCGAGAACCCCGGTGACACCATCATCGAAACGAGCACCTCTCCAACGGAGATCGATACTGTCCTGTCGGCAGTGAGCTGGACGCTGGGGGCGAATCTCGAGAACCTTACCCTGCTCGGCGCCGCCCACCTGGCCGGTGTCGGCAACGCCCTCAACAACACCCTGATCGGCAATGCCGGCAACAACGTGCTCGATGGTCTGGGTGGCGCCGACACCCTGAGCGGCGGCGCGGGTAACGACACTTACATCGTCGACAACGCCGGTGACGTGGTGATCGAAAACAACGCTTCGCCAAGCGAAGTCGACACCGTGCTC